>JBAVPE010000041.1:0-66738 GCA_049692775.1 Anaerocolumna sp.
ATTCAATTGTAAACTTAGGTTCCAACCAGGATATTACGGTAGGAAGTGACTATAAGAGTACGCTCGGAAACTAATAGTAGCAATTGAAGATATTTTAGTTGCTGAATATAGGTTGAGGACATTTTTGCGATATCATAGGTATGTTTTTACTTGCCTTTCCTTCGCGGTGCTCAGACGGTCTGCGTAAAAACATACCTATGATATCACGAAAATGGAGATGAAATTTTAATAACAGCATCTAAAATATCAGCAAAAACAGGTTGTGAGGGTTTCCGAGAGTACTCTAATGATTAAAAGGAGTTTAAGTATAATAATATAGGTCTACTTTAATTAGCAGATTATTATTAATGTAATTTGTAGAATAGACAAAAAACATGTAGAATAGACAAATAGTATTGTAAAATAAGTACATGAGTAGTAATATTTGGATTAGTAGGAGATGAAGTTCCTTATTGATAATATAAATGGCAGGGAGTCTATGATGAAAAATATAAAATGGTATAAAATGGCAGCTTTATTCATTATTGCTATTGTAATTATTTTACTGTATTATCACTGGCATATTTCTATAAATATAAATGATGAGAGTAAATTACTATCGAAATTAGAAAAAAGAGAAAATGTATCAAACAGTACCATTTTAAAAACTTATAAAGAAGATGATTTGCTGTATACATTATCTACTACACAAGACAATATGACATGTATTCATATAGGCAGAAAAGATTTTTTCTTTCGTAACCGTTATATATTAGGCGAAGGATCTAAATATACTTCTGATTCATTTGGTACTCGTTTAACTGAAAATTCGAAAGAAGCTACGATTGTTGTATTTATTGATAACAGAAAATTTAAAGCATATAAATACACGTTGGATAATGGAGATAGCACATATAATAAAATAATCCAGAATGAAGAATTTATCATAGATGTTTATAAAAACCAAATGCACATATTGAAAGTTCACCGGATGGTAAAAGGTTAGAATTATTTGATGAAAATAATAATTTATTAAATTGATAAAAAAGGATTAGAGCTAAAAGCCCTAATCCTTTTTTGCGTGCCTGGCATGGGAGATGATTTGGTTATATTATAGTTGTCATTATTGATTCTGCCTATGCCATGCTTCAATCTTTTACATCCATCCCTGACCTTTACTTCGCTGCCCTGGGTTGTTGGTAAATAATACTGCCGGTCACGCAGGGAATCAGGCAGACACTGCATGGTGGTAAGTTTGGTACTTTGTGTCACGGGCATATTCATACCCTTCGCCGTAATGCAGCTCCTTCATCAGTTTGGAGGGTGCATTGCGGACAGTGGTACCATACCTTATAACGTAATAAAATTAAAATAGTAACGATATATATTGCAATTAAATAACGTAATGAGATATAATATAAATAACTTAAGAAGTTGAAAGAAAATATAAATATTGAAAGGATGCCACTTATAGATTCTTTTAACCTGTGAAACTTGTTTCACATTATTATATTGTGGCAGTACCGCAAGCAGGCTTGCGGTATGCAATGGGTATAAAAAAATGAAAAGTGAAAAAATAAAACTGTCAGATATTGCAAAAATCATGGGTATATCAACAATATCAGTCAGTCGGGCGCTTTCAGGACAGGAGGGTGTAAGTGATGAGCTAAGGGACAGAGTTTTACGTAAGGCAAATGAAATGGGATATTTAAGAACAAAAAACCTTGAGCAAAATAAAGTGTTGGTACTTCATCAGAAACCTTTCATCCAGGATAACAGCAATTTCAGCCATATCATGCAGGGAATGGAGAAAGCCCTGCAGGCTGCAGGCTGTGAATATGATATGGAATTTGCCGATAAAAATAATCAGGTTAAATTAAGCCTCCCTAATAAATTACAAAAAGGGGTACATTATGACGGAATAATTTTTATAGGCGGCTTTGATAATTCCTATGTTGATTTTATAACGAAAAAGATCAGTAATTATGTGTGTTATACCGGATATTCACCTTCGAAAGACTGTGATGGCATCTGGTATAATTTTAACAACAGCGGATATCAGCAATGTGAATATCTGATTAAAAAGGGTCATAAACGGATTGGATACCTGGGTAATCATAATGGTTATGTGAGTAAAGAAAAAATACTAGGGATTATTTCTGCCATGGAAGACCATGGGTTAACAGCACAGAATCAATTTTTTGTCTATTCGGAAGATGATTATGAAGAAAGAATGATTAAACTGATTAAAAAAACTTCAGGTCCTACCGCATTGATCTGCCAATGGGATTATACGGCCATGAAATTAATTAAAAGCCTGCATGACCATGGGATAAAAGTACCGGAAGATATATCCATCATCGGACATGGTAATACAGAGATGTCGGCACTTTGTATTCCGGCACTTACAACCATGGAAATATATATTGATTATGCCTGTGAATCTACGGTTGCCCTGCTTTTAAAAAGACTGGGGAGACCGGATAAACCCAGTGAGAATATTTTGATTGACAGTACACTGATAGAACGGGATTCCGTAAAAAACTTAATATAATCCTGATATGAGGTGATCTTCAAAATATTATAAAGTTAAGCATAATTGTTAATCAAAGAATAGTTTAGAGGGACAACAAATGGAAAAAAATATTTTAATTGGTTTTATAAAGGAACATAAGTTTTCCTATTTTACCGGCTTGGTATTTATGCTCCTTTCTTCTTATGTTCAAACACTCTTTCCCAAAGTACTTGGAAATACGGTTGATATTTTAAAAGTAAGGGAATTTAAACCGGAACGTGTCTATGCCAATATTTGCTATATTCTGCTGATAGCTGCCGGTACCTTTGCCTTTACTTACCTATGGAGAAATTTAGTTATCGGTAATGCAAGAAAATTGGAATGCCATGTAAGGGAAAAGCTGTTTGACCATTTACAAATCCTTTCCCCGGAATTCTATAGCCAAAGGAAAACGGGAGATTTAATTGCTTATGCAATTAATGATATTAATGCAGTAAGGCAAACCTTAGGGCCGGCATTATCAATGGCAATTAACGGTATAGTTGTCTGTGTTATATCGGTTTATTCCATGGCGGATACGGTTAACTGGCAGCTTACCTTTCTTTCCTTACTGCCGGTACCTGTTATGGTTTATATTATGATTTATATTGGGAAGGCAGTAAAAAAGCGTTTTAAAAGAGTTCAGGAGACCTTTGCTTTAATTTCTGACCGTGTAAATGAGAATATAAACGGTGTGAGAGTAATCAAAGCTTATGTGCAGGAAGATAAAGAAGTTGAAAAGTTTGAAAAACTGAATCATCAGATGGTGGAAACTAATCTAAGCATGGTAAGGGTATCAGCGTTTCTATCACCCCTGATTGAATTGTGCTTTACAGTAAGTTTTGTCTTTAATCTTATCTGGGGTGGGAATATGGTTCTTAAGGGAAGTATTTCCCTGGGAGAATTTATTGCTTTTAATGGTTATCTTACCATGATTTTAGGCCCGGTTTTATCCATTGGGCAGGTGACCACCATATTTCAAAGAGGTATGGCCTCCCTTGGCAGGTTAAATGAAATTATGGGAGTTAAACCGCAGATAAATGACACGGGTTCTATCAAAGAACTCACAGAAACGTCAATAAAAATAAAGGATTTATCCTTTACTTATCAGGGAGCAGAAAAAGAGTCATTAAAAAATATCAATCTGACGATACCCAAAGGCCATACCCTGGGGATTATCGGTAAAACCGGATCCGGGAAAAGTACGCTGATTAATCTATTGCTTAAAATGTATCATGTTAAAAATGGTCAGATTTATTATGGAGACGCTGATATGAATGATTTTAAGCTGGAGGCAATAAGAAATGGAATAGGGGTTGTTCCCCAGGATAATTTTCTGTTTAATGCAAGCATTTCAGATAATATAGGTTTTTTTAAGGATGTATATTCAGAAGCTGAGGTAGAAGAAGCAGCTAGAAATAGCTGTATTTATCAAAATATCAAGGAACTTCCGGGTGGATTTGAAACTATTTTAGGTGAACGGGGTATTAACATCTCAGGAGGGCAAAAGCAAAGAATTTCAATTGCAAGGGCATTGGTAAGAAACCCCAAAATACTAGTCCTTGATGATGCACTTTCGGCAGTTGATACAGTTACGGAATCAGAGATTCTTAATAATATACGGAAGGTTAGAAGCAATAAAACAACCATCATCGTTGCAAGTAGAATTTCTGCTGTCATGCAGGCTGATGAGATTCTTGTCCTTGACAAGGGTAAAATCCGTGAAAGAGGGACACACGAGGAGCTGCTTTTGAAAGGGGGGATTTACAGTGAAATCTATCAATACCAATTTGTCACGGGAAAAGCAGGAGCCATCTGTTAATCCATCCTATAAAAAGCAGAGTTTCAAGAGACTTATGACACTCAATCTGCCCCACATAAAAAAAATAATATTAGCCGCCTTATGTGTGCTGTTAGTTAACGCAGCCATGCTTGCAAAGCCCTATATTTTAAAAATTGTAATCGATGATTTTCTTACACAAAATGTAGTTCAAAAAGGTTTTTATTCTCTGACCGGTATGGGAATCCTGTATTTTACCGTTGTATTGATTGGCGGTTATTTAAACATTATTCAGGTTAATATAATCAATAAAGCCGGACAGGAAATTTTACATACTTTACGTGGTCAGGTTTTTAAAACGATTCAGCTGCTTCCTCTTAGTTACCTTGACAAGACTTCCAGCGGCAGTCTGATCACAAGGGCAACCAATGATGTGGAAGCCCTCAGCCAATTATATACCGATGTGTTTATGAACTTCTTTAAAGATATCTTTTTAATCCTGGGTATAGTCTTAGCCATGTTTATAATGGATGTGCAGCTTACACTTGTTTCGTTTTGTGTCATCCCTGTTATGTTTCTCTTTATATTTCTGCTGCGGACGAAGGTAAAAAAGAATTTTAGAAAAATGAAAACCCTGATTGGCAGGATTAATGGTTTTATGGCTGAAAATATCTCGGGAATGAAACTTATCCAAATTTTTCATGGTGAAGCGGAAAGAAAAATGGATTTTAAAGAACTGAATGACGGATATTATAAAGTTACCTCCTTTCAGGTCTGGATGAAAAGCTTTTTAAAGCCGGCTGCCAATGTATTTCGGAATATAACGGTGGCAATCTTAATTTGGTATGGTATGGATAAAATTGCCGGAAACACGTTGCAAATCGGCATCCTTTATGCCTTTACAACTTATATCCAGCAGTTCTTTGAACCAATTTCGGATCTTGCCGACAATTACACCAATATCCAGTCTGCATTTGTATCAGCTGACCGTATCTTTGAGCTGCTGGACCAGAAAGAGAATCTGGAAGATCTGGATGAAGGCATGGAGATGGAACGGCTGGAGGGAGCGATTGAATTTAAGAATGTCTGGTTTACGTACAATGGGCAGGACTGGATTTTAAAGGACGTAAGTTTTATTGTCCCCCAGGGTCAGACCGCCGCGTTCGTCGGACAGACGGGAGCCGGTAAGACGACAATCATCAGTCTTATCAGCGGCTTTTATAAAATACAAAAGGGTGAAATACTGATTGACGGAATTAATATTAACGATATTAAAAAAAGGGACTTAAGACGGAATATTGCGGTTGTCCTCCAGGATGTCTTCTTATTTTCAGAAACTATAAGTAAAAACATCTCACTAAACGATGCAATCGCTGCTAACGTAATAAAAGACGCTGCAAGGGCTTCCTATGCCATGGAATTTGTAGACAGTTTCCCGGACAAAATCAATGAACCTGTGATGGAAAGAGGTAATACCCTATCTGCGGGGCAAAGACAGCTCATATCTTTTGCAAGGGCAATTGCCCATGATCCCTCAGTCATTGTATTAGATGAAGCAACTGCCAATATTGATTCCCAGACGGAAGTACTGATTCAAAAAGCCATTGAAAATATGGCAAAGAACAGGACGGCGCTCATCATTGCCCATAGGCTTTCCACCATACGTAATTCTGATAAAATTATTGTACTGGATCACGGCAGGATCGTAGAAAGCGGTAATCATGAAGAGCTGATGGGAAAGCAGGGATATTATAGAAACATGGTATTAAGTTAAGCCGAAAAAAGATAAAACATAAGATTTTGGATAAAAGGAAGGAATATCAGATATGAAATTATACAGTAAGTACTTTAAGTTGTATAAATTTCCGTTTTTAATAGCTGTATTTTGTGTTGCCCTGGAGGCGGTCTGTGATCTGCTTGGACCTACATTAATGTCTAATATTATTAACACCGGTATTGAGCAGGGCTCCCTTACCCATGTTCATTACTGGGGGACACTGATGTTAATTGTTACGGCTGTCGGAGCCTGTTTCGCGGTTACACGCAATATCCTGGCAAGTAAAGTATCCCAACGGATGGGTGCGGACCTGCGGTATGATTTGTTTAAAAAAATTGTATCTTTTTCGGAAGTTAGTGCTGATAAAATTGAAAGTGGATCCCTAATTACCAGAATGACGAATGATACGGCACAGATAACACAGTTCGTAAACGGGATTATGCGTATTTTTTTTAAGGCGCCGATTACCTGTGTGGGAAGTATCGTACTAGCAAGTCTGCTTAATTTAAAGTTAAGCCTTATAATTTACGGTATTGTAGCAGTGGTAGCAGTTTTAATTATTGTCAGTATGAAATTAAGTTATCCCAGGTTTTATCAATTACAAAAAGCAATGGATAAGGTTAACTTAAACGTACAGGAATATCTGATTGGGGTGCGGCTGGTTAAGGCGTTTGGAACTTATGATAAGGAAACCGGACGGTTTGGGGAGGCTAATTCAAATTTAATGCAAAAAGGGGTATCTTCACAAATGATTATTACCTTAATATCACCTCTCATGACACTTACCGTAGGAATCGGCACAGTAATCGTAATCTATACCGGAAGCCGGTTGTTTACCTTAAGCCTTGCAACACCGGGTGATATAACGGCATTTACAATCTATATGGCTCAAATTCTTACCTCTTTAATTATGATTACGAATATATTTAATACCTTTGTGAGAACAAAGGCTTCCACGGCACGAATTAAAGAAATATTTGACTGTGACGGGGATTTTGCAGGCAATAATGAAACAAAAGGATTAAATGGGGATATTGAATTTAAATCTGTCACCTTTGCTTATCCCAATGGAAGCGGGGTATCCGCTATAAAAGATCTTTCTTTCCAGGTCAAAAACGGTCAAAGTCTTGCTGTTATCGGGCCTACAGGCAGCGGGAAATCTACCATTGCATGGCTGCTATTACGCTTTTATGATGTAAATAGCGGAAAGATTCTGATGAATAGCCGTAATATAAAGGATTTAAATATTAACTCGGTCCGGGACAATATAGCCATTGTTCCACAAAAACCCATGCTGTTTTCAGGCTCTGTTGCCCAGAACATCAGATGGGGGGATCAAGAGGCAGATGAAGAACTGCTGCATCAGGCAGCAGCTAAGGCAGAGGCCGGTTTTATAGAACAGATGCAGGAGGGGATGGACAGCCTTTTAGGAAGTGCAGGGGTTAATATATCAGGTGGACAAAAACAACGTATTTCCATAGCGAGAGGAGTACTTAAAAATTCATCCGTACTTATCCTGGATGATGCAACCAGTGCCCTTGATGCCGTAACGGAGGCAAAGGTCCGGGATAACTTAAATTCCAAAAACAGGAACCAGACAGTCATAACGATCACCCAACGCTGTGGGACGGCGATGTATTCAGATTATATATTAGTTATGGACAATGGAGTTAAAGTCGGATATGGAACACATAAAGAACTTATGTTAAATTGTGAAGTTTATCAGGATATATATAAAACGCAGATTGAAAGCAGTAAGGAGGCATAAATCATGGCGCAGCTTTTCACTGGATCAGAAGCAAAAGTACCATCGGTAGGCGTAAGATTTGGGGGCGGCGGGAATCGTTTTGCCCCGGCAGCAAAGCCTAAAAACGCGAAAGGCACCTTGTTGCGTATTGTTAAAATATATATGCGGTGGGCGAAAACTATTTTCCTGGCTATGTTACTTACTGTGTTTTCCTCCATAATTTCCGTTTCTATTCCCTATTATATCGGTAAGTCTTTCAACACTTTTCATATTACGGACAGGACAGTGGATAGGAAAGCCCTTCTTGGCATTTTAACGATTATAGCGGCCCTTTATGTAGCAAACTGGCTTATTTCCTGGATCAATGGAATTATAATGCTTAAGGTTTCACAAAAGCTTGTTTTTACACTCCGCCAGGAATTTTTTCTAAAGATGCAGAGGCTTCCTCTCGGATTTTATGATACACGTTCCCATGGCGATACCATGAGCCGGATTACCAATGATGTTGATAACATCAGTTCCACGATTGCCCAGACAACGACCCAGCTGATCTCCAGTATTTTAACATTAGCGGGTTCCTTTGCGGTCATGATTACACTTAATATACCTTTAACTTTAGTCGTATTATTATGTGTTCCACTGGTAGTACTTTTGACACGGGGTATTGCCTCACGAAGCCGGGCTTATTTTAAGGCACAGCAGCAAAGTCTCGGTTCCTTGAATGGAGTAATTGAAGAAAATATCCTGGGTCTTAAGATGGTAAAAGCCTTTGGCAGGCAGCAGGATGTGTTAAATGAGTTTGGGGAGATTAATAAACGGCTGTTTGAAAGCAGTAATAAAGCCCAGGTCTGGTCCGGTTATATGATGCCGCTTATGAATGTAATCAACAATTTTATCTTTGCAGTAGTTGCAATTGTGGGCGGTGTATTATCAGTAGGATACGGTCTGGCTGTTGGTACCGTTGTCAGCTTTATGAGTTATTCCAAGCAATTTGCACAGCCCCTTAATGCAGTTGCTGGCATGTTTAATACCATACAGTCTGCACTTGCCGGAGCAGAACGTGTTTTTGAAATTTTAGACTATAAGGAAGAGACAGCTGACGAAGAAGGGGCTGTCCTAATGGAGCATCCGAAAGGAAATGTTACTTTTGAAAATGTATATTTTTCTTATGATAAATCCAATCCCATTTTAAAAGATGTCAGTTTTAACGTTAAGGCAGGGGACACGGTTGCGTTAGTCGGTGAAACCGGAGCCGGTAAAACGACGATTGTCAATCTCATAACCCGGTTTTATGATACGGACAGCGGCAGGATTTTAATTGATAATGAACCCATTACCCATGTGAAACGAAACAGCCTGAGAAAATGCTTTTCAGTTGTACTTCAGGATACCTGTCTTTTTACCGGAACCATTATGGACAATATCCGCTACTCTAAAAATGAAGCAACTGACGGACAAGTGATACAGGCAGCCCAAATAGCCCATGCCCATGATTTTATTAATAAATTACCCAAGGGTTATCATACTATGGTATCCGGGGCAGCAGATAATTTGAGTCAGGGGCAGCGCCAGCTTATCGCCATTGCCCGGGCAGTATTATGCGACAGCCCTATCTTAATACTTGATGAAGCAACCAGCAGCGTTGATACAAAAACGGAAAAAGATATCCAGCATGCTTTTCTAAGTCTTATGAAAAACCGGACCAGCTTTTTAATTGCACACCGGCTGTCCACAATACGGGATGCAGATTACATTATGGTAATCGGGGACGGAAAAATATTAGAAAAAGGAAATCATAGAAGCTTAATGGATCAAAAGGGAGAGTATTACGATATGGTAATCAGCCAGATGGGGAAAATATTACTAGAATAATTATACTACAAGAACAATAATACAGTTTATGAATCCTTAAGAGAAACTGTACTCAAATATTAGTCAGCATGATTAAATTTGAGTACAGTTTTTTACGAAAATTTTATCAAATTTATAAAATATTTATAAAAACCTAATAACCTTGCAATAAAATGTCGATATAAGAAGATGTGTGTCGAAAATTAAAATAAGTTATTTGGGTTTGAAGATTTTGGAGCAGGAAGTTACCAGACAAAAGGAGGGGAAACAAAAATCCTAACGGCAAAAAGAAATGACTTAGAAAAAGTGTCCTTTATTGGGAGGTACAGGATGACCTGGCTAACTTCAGAAACTTAAATGAAGAAATTGCTAGAAAATAATAATGGGTTATATAAATTATAGCTGTAAACTATTGGGGATGTTTTCGAGGATCCCAATTTCAAACGGAGGATAATTTATATGAAAATCAAATTTAAATTAACGATTATTATGTTATCAATTACACTAATTACAATAATCATTATTTCAATTTTCACAGCGAAAATATTAATAAAAAATGTAGAAAACGGTATAGCCGATATTGGAAAGCAGCAAATAGCAAATTTAGATTTCAAAGTAGACAATTATTTAGCAGATACTACTTTACAGTTAAAGGTTGCAGTAGCAAATACAGATATTAAGGCAATGGATATAACCAAAATAAAACCATTTATTGAAGAAATGCAGAAAAACGATCCGGATGCAACCTTTGCTGTTGATGATATGGAAGGAAATCAGGTAATTCGAAGCGATGGAGGTAATTTAGTATATGTAGGGGACCGGTCTTATTTTCAAGGTGCCCTGAAAGGAAATGCGGAAAATATATCTGAAATTTTAGTGGGCAAATCCAATGGAAAATTAACAGTAGCCATAGCAACACCCATAAAGGATACGTCGGATAAAGTGGTCGGCATTATGCAGGCATCTTTACTTTTGGAAAAAGTAAACAATTATGTAAGCGATTTATCAGAAACAACCGGTTCTAAGGTATATATCATAGAAAATACAGGAAAAGTAGTTGCTCATCCGGATGGATTACTAGCAGCGGAAGAAGATAAGAAGGACTTTCCTGATATTCAACCGGGAGTTGACCGAAAAGATATTTCAAACCTGACGTACATAAAAAAGGTAATAGATAGTAAGACTGGTGTTATGTATGTAGGAGCCGGAAAGACGAAGAGATTGGTTGCATATACAACAAATGAAAGAACAAAGTGGATTATATGCGAAGAAATACCTTATTCCCAGGTCACAGACAAACTATATCCGCTGTATAAGACACTGGGTATCATATTAATAATAATTATAGTACTAATTCCATTCATAGCATTTTACGTTGCACAGAATTTTACATTACCAATTGTTAAGATACAAAAAGTTATCGGAAAATTGGCAGCAAATGAATATGTAATTCCGGATTTAAATATAAAATCGAAAGATGAGCTTGGTAAATTATCGGAAGATGTTAAAAAAATGGCTTTAAATATGAGAAATGTAGTATTGAGCGTACAGAATTCATCAACAGATATGGTAGGTTTGGTTGAACGGGCTGATGAGAATATGTATGGGTTAAATACTGGTATAGAAGATATATCTGCCACAACCCAGCAGCTTTCTGCAGGTATGGAAGAAACTGCAGCATCAGCCCAGGAAATGAATGCGACTGCCGGAGAAATCGAAAGTGCAATAGAAAGTATTTCTAAAAAGATTCAAGATGGTGTAATTTCCGCAGGAGAAATAAGTAAAAGGGCAAACGAGCTTAAAACGAACGCACTCTCATCGCAAGGCCAGGCAAACCAGGTATATTCAGCTACCAATTTAAATCTCAAAAAAGCAATCGAACAGTCAAAAGCGGTTGATCAGATTGGAGTACTTTCAGATGTAATACTCCAGATTACCTCCCAGACGAATCTCCTTGCACTGAATGCAGCGATTGAAGCGGCAAGGGCAGGGGAAGCAGGCAAAGGCTTTGCAGTAGTTGCCGATGAGATAAGAAATCTTGCGGAAGATTCAAAAAATACTGTAAATGAAATACAAAATATTACAAAGACAGTGATTGAATCGGTTGAAAATTTAGTATTAAATTCTAAAAATATACTGGATTTTATTGATAGACAGGTAATTAAAGATTATCAGGATATGGTTTTAACAGGAGATCAGTATAGTAAAGATGCTGCCTTTGTTGATGAGCTTGTAACCGATTTAAGTGCCACAACTGAGCAGCTTGATGCATCGATCCAAAATATGGCAATCGCGATCTCTGAGATAACAACATCAGCGAATGAAGGTTCACAGGGGACAACAAACATAGCTCAGAAGGCTGGTGATATCATGATTAAATCTCAAGAGGTGATATCTGAAACTGCCAAGGTCAAAGAGAGTTCAGACCTCCTTTTGAATCTGACCCGTGGTTTCATTATGTAAGATTAAATAATAAAGCCCGTCAAGGTTAATCCTTTGCGGGCTGATTTTATGTCTATTTAAAAACGGAAGGAATAATCATAAACTACTGCATACCGGCTCCGCCAGAAGTAAGCAGGCCCGGATTAAGCATACCAGATATCATGGCAACCTGGGTAACTACTAGAAAAATACTGATAAAAACAGTATGAAGTTTTGAATTGTAATATTAAATTGAAATATATGGCAAAATAGTGATATAATACATATAAGCAAGAAGCCGAAGAAGATAGTGACAAATTTTTGAAATATAATACATATAAATTTCAGATTTAAGAAAATATTTGATTGGAGCGATTTATGAATTTAAAAAATATATTAAATACCAAAGGACATAACCCTAATTTAGGGCTGCGCGAATTACTGGGGTATATAGGACCCGGATTACTGGTAACAGTAGGGTTTATTGATCCCGGAAACTGGGCATCCAATATTGCAGCCGGGTCCGAATATGGTTATACACTTCTTTGGATGGTCACACTCTCAACAATTATGCTGATCCTTTTACAGCATAATGTGGCACATCTGGGTATTGTTACAGGGGACTGTCTTTCAGAAGCTGCTAAAAAGCATCTAAAACCCTGGCTGTCTAAAACCGTCCTGTCAACGGGAATTGTAGCAGCTGTTTCAACGGCAATGGCTGAGATTTTAGGCGGCGCCATTGCTTTAAACCTATTATTTCACCTGCCTGTTAAACTGGGAGCGGTCTTGCTTTTAATTTTAATTATAATTTTACTGTTTTCCAATACATATAAAAAGTTGGAGAAATGGATTATTGGTTTTGTATCTATAATTGGTATTGCCTTTCTTTATGAGTTAAGCCGGGTAAATGTAAACTGGGGAGAAGCAGCCAGGGGCTGGACGGTAATTCAGTTTCCTGCCGGTTCTATGCCAATTATCATGTCGGTTCTGGGAGCAGTTGTAATGCCCCATAATTTATTCCTGCATTCGGAAGTCATTCAGAGCAGGCAATGGAATCTGGAAGAGGATGCCGTAATTAAAAAACAATTAAAGTATGAGTTTATGGATACACTGTTTTCAATGATTATAGGATGGGCAATCAACAGTTCTATGATTATCCTGGCAGCTACCACCTTTTTTGTGAACCATGTCAAAGTAGAAGAACTGGGTCAGGCACAGCAGATGTTAGTTCCTATAGTAGGTAATCTGGCAGCACTTATATTTGGTGTCGCTTTGCTCTTTTCCGGTATTTCCTCAACTATGACGGCTGGAATGGCGGGCGGTTCCATATTTGCGGGAATGTTCGGAGAACCTTATGATATAAAAGACAGACATACTAAAATCGGGGTTATAGGAATTTTATCCCTGGCTACTATCGTAATTTTTCTTGTCAGCGACTCATTTAAAGGTTTGATTTACAGCCAGATGCTTCTAAGTATTCAGCTCCCGATTACCGTATTTCTTCAGATTTATTTAACTTCTTCGGAAAAAGTCATGGGAAAATACAAGAATTCTTTATGGCATAATATAACTCTTTGGGCTATTGCGGTTATACTGTCAGTTTTAAATATTATGCTGTTTTCAAGTTACCTGATTCACTGATTTAAGAGTACAGGCGGTTTTATAAGTCATTTTGGGTAACCAGATGGCTTTTTTTGTTTTTTTTTGTGAGAGGCAAAAAGGAATGTCCTAAGGAAAAAAGCGGCTGTTTGGATGCATACGGCATATATAAGATGTTATGCCGAAATGCAGCCAGGCGTCGGTCAGGGTTTGCCAATACAAACTTTTTGTATAAAATTTATAAAGATATCATTATTTCTTAAGGATTGCTTTAGTCATTGCCGTTTTATTTTTCATAAATTTATGATATACTATATGAATTCTAATATATAACAGGAGGGTTTATGTTTGGTTATGTAAATATTTATAAACCTGAACTTAAAATGAAGGATTTTTATAAATATAAAGCTTATTATTGCGGCTTATGTAAAACCTTAAAAGATAGATACGGACCACTGGGACAAATGACCTTATCCTATGACATGACTTTTCTTATACTTTTACTCACATCATTGTATGAAAGCAATACGGTGAGGCAGCAAAACCGGTGTGTGATACACCCCGTTAAGAAACATGATACTTTGTATAATGAGATTACGGAATATGTGGCGGATATGAACATTGCCTTGTCCTATTACCATTTCCTGGATGACTGGCAGGATGAAAAAAGTATACCGGGTCTTGCAGGAGCTACGGCACTTAAAAGAGCTTATAATAAAATCAGCAAGAAATATCCGAGACAGTGTAATGTTATCAGGGAATCCCTTAACCGCCTTTTGGAGTGCGAGGAGAATAAAGAGACTAATATTGATATCGTAGCACGGTGTTTTGGGGAACTTATGTCGGAAATATTTGTTTATCATCAGGATATGTGGGAGGAGAGTCTTAGAAAGACAGGTTTTTACCTTGGTAAATTCATTTATCTCCTGGATGCCTATGATGACCTGGAAAAAGATATTAAGAACAAAAGCTATAATCCGCTAATAGGAATTTATAAGGATGAGTCCTATGAAGAAAAATGTGAGTCTATGTTAACTATGATGATGGCTGAAACGACCAGAGCGTTTGAGAAGCTCCCGTGTCTGCTGGATATAGATATACTTCGTAATATCCTTTATGAGGGTGTTTGGACCAAATTAGATACTATTAAATTAAGAGAAATGAAAGGGAAGGAACATAAAAATGATAGCGAATCCATATAAAGTACTTGAAGTATCACCGAATGCAGGCAATGATGAAATTAAAAAAGCCTATAGAGAACTAAGCAGAAAATACCATCCGGATTCTTATATAAATAATCCGCTCTCCGGTCTTGCAGAAGAAAAGTTTAAAGAAGTCCAGGAAGCTTACGAACAGATTATGAAAGAAAGGGAGAATGGTTACAGCGGTGGAAGTACGGCTTACGGACAAACTTCTTCTGGCAGTACAAAAGAGGATAATGCCCATATGACAGCGGTTTATAATTATCTGGCAGCCAGGCGTTTTCAAGAAGCACTTACTGTGTTATCCGGAATTGCCAGCCGTTCCGCAAGATGGTATTATTACAGTGCGGTTGCCAATGCAGGAATCGGAAACAACCTGATGGCCTCTGAACATGCCAGACAGGCCGTTAATATGGAGCCAAATAATGTGGAATATAATAATTTCTTAAATCAATTCCAATGGCAGAACCAACGTTATCAGAATACCAGGGGAACCGTGGGGAATAATAGTTACGGTATGGGTAATTTCTGCTGTGATTTGTGGTGTGCGGACTCATTATGTGAATGTATGGGAGGAGATTTGTGTTCATGCTTCTAAATGCTAAAAAGCTGTCGTTTTTAGGCCTTTTACTTGCTTGTGCCGTAATATTGGTAATACTTGGGAACGTTTTGGAATTCAATACACTGTTTCTTTTGGCGGGAGCCTCTTTTAGTGTAGGAATTGCAATCAGGGAAAACGGACTTCGAATTGGTGCTGGCTTCTACATAGCCAGTATATTGCTTACTTTACTGCTTGCCCCTAATAAGCTTTACTGTATTACATTTGCAGCCATGGGTTTTTATCTGGTTATGGCAGAATTTACATTTAATAAACTGAATTTTGTTAAATGGAATACGAATAAACGCAAGTTGTTTTTATGGATTATTAAGTTTATCGTTTTTAATATTATGTATATTCCGATTATGATCTTTTTACCGAAGCTGTTCTACCAGGGACAATTAAATAGTGGGCTGTCGGTTGTGCTTTTTTTTGGGGGTCAGGTCGCTTTACTTATTTATGATAAGGCTTATGACTATTTTCAAAGGTTTGTATGGGGCAGGATACGGGTTAAATTACATCTTTAAGATGTGGTTTAATTTAAGCAAATTGTTGTTGTAAAGCGGTAAGTGTTTGAAAGTATATAGAAAAGGATTTAGATAGGAGCCTGATATTTTTTAATACACTTACTTATGGGGGAAACAACGGAACCAAAGGTTTACGATACGGTTTTGTGGTATTGGCAATGAGAGGCATATATTGACAGGCATTAAGTGGCAAAATATAAAAAAAGTATTGCCTTACAGTTAACTCTAGGGTATAGAATAGATATATATCAGGGCATATATACCGGTAATTGTATGTATATCCCCCAAATAAATATATCGGAGGAATAGTGATGAAATACAGAAAATTTGGTAAAATTGATTTCGAAGTTTCAGCCCTGGGTTTTGGGGCAATGCGTTTGCCAACAGAGGGAAGCGTGGAAAGCGGGGACAGACTCAGTAATAATATTGTTGAATCGGAAGCTATCAAAATGATACGATATGCCATTGATCAGGGAGTCAATTACGTTGATACGGCATATGGCTATCATAAAGGAAATAGTGAAATCCTGGTTGGCAAAGCCTTAAATGACGGATATCGTGATAAAGTAAAACTGGCTACTAAATCGCCGGTATGGCTGATCAAGAAACCAGAGGATTTTGACAGACTGTTAGAAGAACAGCTTACGAAGCTTCAAACAGATCATATTGATTTCTATCTGCTTCATGCTTTGTCCAGGGACCGGTGGAGAAATACAATTTTAAAATATGACGTTTTAAAACGTGCCGAAGCTGCGAAATCAGCAGGTAAAATTAAGCATATCGGTTTTTCCTTCCATGACGGAGAGGATGCATTTTTTGAAATTGTAGATGGATATGATAAATGGGATTTCTGTCAGATCCAGTACAACTATATGAATATTAATGAGCAGGCAGGTACGAAAGGTCTTAAATATGCAGCAGAAAAAGGACTTGCAGTTGTTATCATGGAGCCTTTATTAGGCGGAAGGCTGGCTAATCCACCCATGGACATTAAGGCTATTCTTGATGAAAGCGGAACCGGCCGTTCTCCTTCGTATTGGGCACTTGAATGGTTATGGAATCAGCCGGAGGTTTCCGTAGTACTTAGCGGCATGAGTAATCTTGAACAGGTAGAGGAGAATTTAGCTTCAGCCGGTTATTCCGGAATTGGACTTTTGGATACAAAAGACCTGGATGTGATTGAACGCGTAAGACAGAAATATAGTGAAAGAACAGTAATTCCGTGTACAGGATGTAGTTATTGTATGCCATGTCCCAATAATGTAAATATTCCCGGAAACTTTGAATTATATAACGGCAGTGTGGCGCATGATGATGTGGAAGGTGCCCGTGTTACATACAATAACTTCTTCAATGAAGAAAATCGTGCTTCCTCATGCATCAGTTGCAGAATATGTGAAGAAAAATGTCCGCAGGGAATTTTAATCAGTGAATGGATGCCCAAGGTCCACAGTACATTAAAGTAAAATATAATTAGATTAATAATTATAATAAACTGTTAGGAGGATTGCCATGAATTATTTAGAGGCTATTGAGCAAAGAATATCCCGCCGCAGTAAATAAACAGCCCGTCAAATTTGAATTTAAAAATGGAGAAATCAGTGCCTTCGTTGAAGATGAGAGGTTTTTAATTGATCTGGGAATCGCCAAGACTCATTTTACCCTGGCAGCCGGTGGTTCTTTTGAACTGGGCAATCATGGGAAATACCATAAATAAGGTTTTACCAAACGAAACAGAACATCAGGCTTTGTGTATTCCGGCCTTATATGAAAAAATATGGGTTTACACATCCTCCAACATGAAAAACCATCTTCCTGTTAAGAATCCAGGTTTCTTATCGGAAAGATGGTTTTTAGATTATATACCTATTCAGATTTTAATTTATTGCAATTTATTATATAAAATAACAAGAAAACTTAACAAAAGTTCTAGACTAAAAGTAATAAAAAGGGTATGATAATATCAGTTACTGTTATTGATTTGGCTATAATGCACATTAAGACTGGAGGTAATGCTTATATGAACGACATTTTTTACAGGCAATTAATAGAAGAGCAGCCAACTGCATTTGCTTACAACAGGATCCTTTTAAATGAGGATGGTTATCCTTGTGATTGTGAAATCTTGAATATTAATAATGCTTATGCAAAACTTTTTGACCGCGAGACTTCAGATATTGTTGGCAAAAGAATTACAGAAGTATTACCAGATATTAAAACCAGTGAATTTGATTGGATCAAATTATTGGGGAACATTGCATTACATGGTGGAAAAATGGAACGGGCGCAATATTGTGGACCACTCGGGAGATGGTTTAAGATCACGGCATATTCACCGGAAAAATATTATGTTATTACCTATATTCTTGATGTAACCAAAGAAATGTGCCAGTTAGCAGAGATGGAAAGATTAATTGATATTTCCGAAGAATTATTACTAAATAAAGATTCAAAAAATGACTACCAAAAAATTTCAGATGATTTCTTAAAGATATCCGGAGCTAAATATGCCGTTTTTAATCTGTTTAATGAGGATGGTAACTATTTTTCTACCAAAGCAATTACAGGAGATAAAGAAATAGTTAAAAAAGCAGTTGATATCATCGGATATAAATTTGAAGAAAAGAAGTGGGAATATGATATTGAATTTACGGAGAAAACAAAAGCCAAAACGATTACAAGATTTCGGTGTTTAAGGGATTTAACAGGAAAGGCCATATCCAAAGATCTGATTGCATTGTTGGAAAAGACGTTTTATATTGGCGAAGTTGTTGTAATCAATATAGTAATGAATCATACTATACTGGGTAATTTTATATTATTTATGGAGAAGGATAAGCATTTTGATAAGGATACCCTGGCGGAAGTATACACCAGGCAGTTAGCCGTTTTTATTACTCGAAAACGAGCAGAGGATGCGTTGTTAAAGGAAAAAATTCTTCTGGATGCTATCTTTTACAGTACTCCAGGAATGGCTTACCTCTACGATGATCAAAACAGATTAATTCGTTGGAATAAAAAACATGAGGAAGTTACAGGTTATTCCGCGGAGGAATTATCTGAGATGACTCTTTATGATTGGTATAAGGGTGATGAATTAAGTCAAAGAGCAGTGACAGAGGGACTTGGAAAGGCAGTGACAGAGGGATTTGGGGATGCTGAAGCTAATCTTCAGAAAAAGGATGGCACGATAGTCCCTATGTATTTTACTGCAAGTGCCTTTACTTTAGAAAACAGGCAATATTTTACCGGTATAGCACTTGATATTACAGAAAGAAAGAGAAAGGAAGCTGAAATTTTTAATTTAAGCTATCGTGACCAACTTACGGGTTTATACAATCGGAGGTTTTATGAAGAAGAATTAAAAAGGCTTGATACAGAAAGAAATCTACCTTTAAGCTTAGTAATGGGTGATGTGAACGGGCTAAAGCTGGTGAACGATTCCTTTGGACATGTTATGGGTGATAATCTTCTAAAGAAAGTAGCGGAAGTCATGCAAAAGGGTTCCAGGGCTGAAGATATTGTTGCCAGACTGGCAGGGGATGAATTTGTTATTATTTTACCTAAGACTGATAGCTTTGAAGCTGGACAGATTATAAAACGAATCGCGGACCTTTCCTATAATGAAAAAGTTGACTCCGTTGATATATCAATTTCTTTTGGTTGTGACACGAAATATCATAATGAGCAAAACATCGAAGAAATATTTAAAAATGCAGAAGATGATATGTATAAGAAAAAATTATTTGAAGGTCCCAACATGAGAGGAAAAACGATTAAAGTTATTATAAATACACTATATGAAAAAAATCAGCGGGAAAAGGAACATTCATTAAGAGTATCCTCACTATGTATAGGTTTGGGGAAAGCCCTGGGATTACAGGATAGCGATATTTCATTACTTAAAACAGCCGGATTACTGCATGATATAGGAAAAATTGCAATCGATGAGGCGATTCTTAATAAACCGGGCAGACTAACAGAAGAAGAGCATAGTGAAATAAAGAGACATTCCGAAATTGGATTCCGGATGCTTAATACGGTTGACGACATGTCGGAAATAGCTAACTGCATATTACACCATCATGAAAGATGGGATGGTAAAGGTTATCCCAAAGGATTAAAAGGAGAAGAAATACCCCAGCCGGCAAGAATCATAGCCATAGCAAATGCTTATGATGACATGACCAGCGATAAGGTTTATGGCAGTGCATTACCAAAAGATATTGCAATTGAAAAATTAATCAATAACGCAGGTATTAAATATGATCCGGTACTTGTACGTATATTTGCTGATAAAGTGCTTTAACATAGATAATATAAATGCCCCGCAGGATGCGCAGAATTAGTTAAAAAATAGTGTCAAATAAAGCAGTTATTTATATTGAAAACTTAAAAGAGTATGAAATTTAAAAAGAAAGGTTGATATTTTCCCGCTTTTCTGATAGCATATACACTGAAGGAATTTTTTGAAATTAATGCTTTATCAACTTAAAGTGTTGGTTCAAAAGCTTTGCTATTGCAATTTCGCAATAACATAAATTATCTATTTGAAGGGAGAACTTTTATGACAGAAAACAAGAAGTTGCAAGAATGGGTAAAAGAGATGGCAGATATGTGTCAACCAGATGATATTTACTGGTGTGACGGATCTGAAGAAGAGAATGAGCGTTTGCTTAAGCTGATGGTTGAAACCGGTATGGCTGAACCTTTAAAGAAACGTCCGGGCAGTTATTTATTCCGTAGTGATCCATCAGATGTAGCACGCGTAGAGGATAGGACATTTATAGCTTCCAAAACAAAAGAAGAAGCTGGACCTACCAATAACTGGGTTGATCCGGATGAACTTAAAGCCACTATGAAAGAGCTGTATAAAGGAAGCATGAAGGGAAGAACCATGTATGTTATTCCTTTTTCAATGGGACCTATCGGCTCCCCAATCTCCAAGATCGGTATTGAATTAACGGACAGCCCTTACGTTGTAGCTAACATGCGTATTATGACCCGTATGGGCAAAAAAGTTCTTGAATCACTTGGTAATGGAGAATTTGTACCTTGCCTTCATTCAGTAGGGGCTCCACTTAAAGAAGGTGAGAAAGATTCATCCTGGCCATGTGCACCAATTGACAAGAAGTATATTAGTCATTTCCCAGAAGAAAGACTTATCTGGTCCTATGGTTCCGGCTACGGTGGTAATGCATTACTAGGTAAAAAGTGTTTTGCACTTCGTATTGCATCTGTAATTGCACGTGATGAAGGATGGTTAGCTGAACATATGTTAATTCTTCGTCTTACCGATCCTAAGGGTAATAAGAAATATATTACAGGTGCTTTCCCAAGTGCTTGTGGTAAAACAAATCTGGCAATGCTCGTTCCAACTATCCCTGGTTGGAAAGTAGAAACAATCGGTGATGATATAGCTTGGATGAAGTTTGGAAGTGATGGACGTTTATATGCTATTAATCCTGAAGCAGGTTTCTTCGGAGTTGCACCTGGAACCTCTTATGATTCCAATCCGAATGCGATGCACAGTACAGAGAAAAACACCATTTTCACAAATGTAGCATTAACAGATGATGGTGATGTTTGGTGGGAAGGTATTGGTACACCGGCACCTGAACATCTTATCGATTGGAAAGGCAATGACTGGACACCAGATTCCCAAACTCCGGCAGCTCATCCAAATGCACGTTTTACTGCACCTGCTGAGCAGTGCCCTGCGATTGCACCTGAATGGGAAGATCCAGCTGGCGTTCCTATTTCTGCAATATTAATTGGCGGACGTCGTCCAAGCACAATACCATTAGTACATGAAAGCTTTGACTGGAAACATGGTGTTTTCTTGGGATCTATTATGGGTTCTGAGATAACTGCAGCAGCCATATCCAATAAAATCGGACAGGTTCGCCGTGATCCATTTGCAATGCTTCCATTTTTTGGATATAATGTGTGTGACTACTTACAGCATTGGTTAAATATCGGAGAAAAGTCCAGTGAAGATAAATTACCTAAGATCTTCTATGTAAACTGGTTCCGTAAAGATAAAGATGGTAAGTGGTTATGGCCGGGATTTGGTGAAAACAGCCGTGTCCTTAAATGGATCGTTGAGAGAGTATCCGGTGAAGGCAAAGCAGTGAAGGCACCGATCGGTTATATGCCAACAAGTGATGCACTTGAACTTTCCGGCCTTGATGTAAGTGAAGATGATATGAAAGAATTACTTAAGGTTGATAAAGATGAATGGTTAAAAGAATGTGTATCCATTAGACAACACTATGCTAATTATGGTGAAAAACTTCCAAAAGAACTTTCTAATCAGCTTGATGCACTTGAAGGCAGATTAAAAGCATAAGATAAAAATGACTATAAAGAAAGAATCTGCATATAAGTTAATCTTATATGCAGATTCTTTCTTTATGCTATGGGAAGGTACATTCTATTACTAAAATGTCTGGCTATGGATACGAAAGACGCATGTAAGGTAAATTATAGGCTGTAAACAGACTTGGATTAAAGTCGAAACTTATGAATGAAGTAAGGGGGATTATTACAGTATCATTTACAGACAGATCATGGTAAACTAAAACGGGTAATAGAAGTCAGTAGTTATAATAAAAATTTAATAGTATATAAAAATCACATAAAAATAATACTCCGATCAGTGCATATAAAGAGTATGCTTCTGGATGGAGTATTATTTTATATATAACGATTTACCCGAGTTGTTCCTTCCTTCTTGAAAATAACCGGAACGCCGTTATCAGGGCACCTATCAGGCAGATCCCTGCAGCCGTAAGATAAACGATATGCATTCCATAAATGAAAACGTCATTTCTCCCTGCTACAAAATCCGTAACGCGATAGCCTAATTGACTGCTCATACAGCCATAAAGAAGAGTGGTTGCCAAGGTGATACCGCAAATCATACCCAGGTTACGTACAAAGGCGCTGATACCTCCACCGATGCCCAGCTTGTTCTTTGGAAGGGTTGACATAACGAGAGAGGTATTTGGGGACTGAAATAAACCGTTTCCTAATGACATAATAGCAACGAAGATTCCCATGGCAGCGTAGGAGGGATGTTCAGTCAGGGTTGACATAAGAAAAAGCCCCAGACTGGTAAGAAAGAGTCCTCCTAATGTTAAGATTTCCGAACCGATTTTATCTGATAAAAATCCGCTGACAGGTGCAGTAAGTGCTAAAACTAAAGGGTAGATGGATAAAAAAGCCCCAGCCTGTCCGGGTGTAAACGGCAGAATATCCTGCAGGTAAAAAGGCATTACTATATTTGAACAGAATATAGCTATGAAACTGATAAAACTGCAAACTATGCTTACGGAAAACCATTTATTCCGAAACAGTTTTAATTCCAGTAAAGGCATTGCAGTTTTATTTTCAGCCCTGAGAAAAATAATAAATAATATAATTGAAATACTCAGGCAGACTAAAACAATAGGTGAATTAAGGCCGACGGTCTGAATTTGTCCTAAAGCACCAAATAATAAAACGATTGTTGTAATAAAAAGAACGGCTCCTAAAAGATCTACTTTTTCTTCAATACTTTGTCCTGTACGTGGCAATAATTTTAGTCCAAGTAAGAATACAATGACACCCACGGGAACATTAATCCAGAATATATATTCCCAACTGGAGTAATCCACGATTACACCGCCTATAGAAGGTCCTGCTAAAGAACCTAAAGCTACGAAGGTTCCCGATAAACCCAATGCCCTTCCTCGTTCTTCTGCCGGAAATACGTGAGTTATAATACCCTGGCTGTTAGCCATCATACCAGCAGCACCGATTGCCTGAATAATCCTGGCAATAAGCAGGATGCTTAAGGAATAAGTTACCCCGCAGAGAAAAGAACCTAACGTGAATAATGCAATACCAAATAAAAATATAGTGGTTTTCCCCCAAATGTCACCAAGTCTTCCAAAAAGCAGCATGGTAGCTGAAATAGCAATCAGATAAACACTAACTACCCAGGCAATGGCTCCGGATGTTACCTGTAAGCTTTTAGCCATGGTAGGAAGTGCTACATTTACAATGCTTCCATCCAATGCCGACATAAAAATTGATAAAACAACGATTAATAAAATACTCCATCGTTGTTTCGAATGTATTGTATTTTCTGTATCATTAGAATTCATATTAAACCGTCCTTCTCTTTTATAGTTTCTTTTGTTCAGCTCTTATCAGTATTTTCTCCAGCATTGAATCCAATAAAACCTTTTCTTCTTGTGAAAGGTCCATTGTAATACTGTCAATCCGCAGGTCAATCTCTTTTTTTATAATAGGAATTACATTTTTACCCTTCTCTGTAAGAAAAAGCCTGCATGCACGGGAATCCTGCTGATTGGTTAATTTTTCCAAATACGCAAGTTCAATAAGTTTTTGAATGGTACGTGTAGACAGGGCTTTATCAACATTGACTTTTCTGCTAATTTTCTCTAAATTTATACCTTCATCCTGCCATAATGCAAGTAAAAAAGGATAAGTTCCGCTGCTTAAATTGTAAGGCTTTAGTACTTCATCCATATGATACTGATTGTACTTAGAGATATGTGAAATCCGTTTTGTTAATAGTTTGTTATGATACATTTAAATCCTTCTTTCTGATTATAATTAAAGCTATAAGATTGCATAAATAAGGAGTTTAATTAGTTGAGCTGTCAACTAGTATAAGCTAATTTAATTGACTTGTCAACTATTTGATTTAGAAAATTGGGAGTACTTATTTAATAGTAAATAATGATGTTAATAAATGAAATAATTTTACTTATTTTAGGAATTAATAATATAAAAATAGAAAAAAAGAATAAAAAAAAGATAAAAAGGAATAAAAATAAGAAAAAAGAATTGACATTTAAGAAAAATCATATATAATTTTCTTATGTCAAAGGCGATCTATCTTTATGCGTAAAAGTATAAGGATTTATCGTCTATTTTTTTTACAAAAAACCAAGAAAGGGTTGCAAAAACGATGGAAATTAACTTAGCAAACAGCGCATTTATGATAATGAGTACAGCCTTTGTTTTTATTATGACACCGGGTTTGGCTTTATTTTATGCAGGAATGGAGAGAAGAAAAAATGCATTGAATACTTTGATGTCATGCTTTTTTATATGTGGAGTGGGGTCTATTTTATGGATTGCGGTTGGGTATTCTTTATCTTTTGGAGCAGATCACGGCGGAGTGATTGGCGATTTAAGCAATACTTTCTTTAATGGAGTAGGTGCAGACCCGAATGCAGCCTATTCAAGTACAATTCCTGAAACCTTATTTGCAGCATTTCAGATGATGTTCGCAATTATTACACCAGCTTTAATATGTGGTTCCATAGCAGGAAGAATGAAATTTTCAGCATTGTTTATATTTATTATCTGTTGGTCACTTATTGTTTATTATCCTTTGGCCCATATGGTATGGGGAGACGGGGGATTCTTAAGGAAACTTGGTTCTGTAGACTTTGCAGGTGGTAATGTAGTTCATATCAGTTCTGGTATATCAGGACTTGTAGCATGTATGATGTTAGGGAAAAGAAGGGAATTTGGAGTGGTTTCCTATAAACCCCATAATATTCCCTTCGTTATTATTGGGGCAGGTCTCCTTTGGTTTGGATGGTTTGGTTTCAACGGCGGCAGTGCTTTAGCAGCAGATGGTTTAGCTGTTCATGCAATATTGACTACCAATACTTCAGCAGCTGTGGCATTACTTTCCTGGATGCTTTTAGAAAAGCTTATTCATGGGAAACCTACCGTTTTAGGTGCGGCAACCGGTGCTGTAGTTGGATTGGTAGCAATCACACCGGGAGCGGGATTTGTTCCGGTCTGGGCATCCATGATAATTGGTGCATTGGTTAGCCCGATCTGTTATTTTACAATGACTAAGATAAAAGCAAAATTCGGATATGATGATGCATTGGATGCTTTTGGCTGTCATGGTATCGGTGGTATCTGGGGTGGTATTGCAACCGGATTATTTACACAAAAATCAATTAATCCGGCAGCACAATGGAATGGACTATTTTTCGGAAGTACAAGACTTTTTGTTGCACAGATTATCAGTATAGTAATCACAATTGCATTTGCATCAACCGCAACATTTGTAATATTATTTATACTTAAAAAGTTCATGTCAATCAGGGTAACCCAGGAGGAAGAAGCACAGGGACTTGATTTAACGGAGCATAGTGAATTAGCTTATCCTTCTTTTACCGGATTAGATTAATGACTGGAAGTGTGATAAAGTGATCATGATTTGAGTACGTGTCAGGGCACGCAGATTGGAGTTAAAGTGAAAAAAATAGAAGCTATAATCAGACCGGAAAAGTTAGAACCAATGAAGGATGTATTACTGAAAATGAAAATTAACGGTATTACGATTAATCAGGTATTCGGCTGTGGAAAACAATATGGTTTTACCGAATACGTAAGAGGTAATACAATTATTATGAATACCTTGTCTAAAATAGAAATAAAGATAGTTGTACCGGACGAAAGGTTAGAAGAGATTATTGATGCCATCATTTCCGTTGCTGAAACCGGAGAATTCGGAGACGGTAAAATATTTGTCTCAGATGTAATCGATTGTATTCGGATCAGAACCAGGGAACGTGGTGTTAACGCTTTATAAAATGAAATAACATATAATAGGAAAGTACGCCCACCGTGTGCCAGGACACGTAGAAGGGAATTAATATGAAATTAATGATTGCATCTGATATACATGGGTCTGCATTTTATTGTAAGAAGATGATTGAGGCATATAAAAGGGAAAAGGCAGATAAATTGCTTTTATTAGGTGATTTATTATACCATGGACCAAGAAATGATTTACCAAAAGAGTATGAACCCAAAAAAGTAATCGAAATGTTGAATGGTATGAAAGAAGAACTGCTTTGTGTCAGGGGAAACTGTGATACGGAAGTCGACCAAATGGTTTTGCACTTTCCTATAATGGCTGAATATTGCATCCTTTATCTTAAAAACCGGATGATATTTGCGACACATGGTCATAAATTTAATCCAACAGATAAACCGGTACTAAAAGCAGGTGATATTCTTTTAAACGGCCATACACATATACCGAAATGTGAAAGGATAGGGAATTTTATTTATATGAATCCCGGATCGGTTTCCATTCCTAAAGAAAATAGTGCAAATAGTTATATGATAGTGGATGATGAATTTATCTGGAAAGATTTAGAGGGCAATATCTATCTTACAGAAAATTTATTTAAGATATAAAGAAAATCAGGAAATTGATGATGCTATTAGCAAAACGTTTGAAAATATTTCAAAAGATTAATTTTAGCGGGAAAAAGGGAAAACAATTAAATAATTATAAAGATAATGTAAATTACTCTATCCAAGGAATCATTTTTCCTATACAATGTAGTCTATCGTGAAAGATAAAAGACAGTATTTAGGGGGAAATAGTGATGGAATTAAGTGATTTGATAAATTTACAGGGAATGTTGTTTTTATTGGTAGCAGTGGGGGTTATATTAAGAAAGAAAAATATCCTTCCCAAAGCAGGAACGACAATTCTTACTGATTTAGTTATTTACATAGTACTTCCGTGTAATATTATTAACTCTTTTTTTATAAAGTTTGATCTTGAATTACTTAAAAACTTTCTAATTATATTGTTAATTTCCTGTTCCATACAATTAGGCTGTCTGATTCTTAGCAATACCTTGTACAATAAACAAAAACCTGGAATGAAGAAAGTCCTGCAGTATGGAACGGTATGTTCCAACGCCGGGTTTATGGGAAATCCTATCGCGGAAGGTGTTTTTGGCTCCGCAGGGTTGTTAATGGCATCGATCTATTTAATCCCTCAGAGAATCGTCATGTGGTCTGCAGGAATTTCTTATTTTACAGAAAGCCCTGACCGTAAAACCGTTATAAAAAAGGTAATTACACACCCTTGTATCGTGGCAGTGTATATAGGGTTGGTGATTATGCTTTTTAACATATCCCTACCGCCTTTTATGGAAAATACCATAAAAAGTATAAGCGGATGTACAACAGCCTTATCTATGATATTAATCGGAACTATATTAGCTGAAGTAAATATGAGAACTACAATCAATAAAATCGCAATTTATTATGCATTGATACGATTAATACTAATTCCGCTTCTGGTCCTTGCCGGTTGCAGACTGTTTCAGGTTAATTCACTGTTAACCGGTGTTTCGGTACTCCTTGCCGGTATGCCGGCAGGAAGTACCACTGCCATATTGGCAGCAAAATATGATGGCGATTATATATTTGCTACTAAATGTGTGGTATTTACCACATTAGTCTCCATGATTACGATACCTTTGTGGTGCCTGATTTTATAATAAGATTACAAAAATCCCATCTTAAAGACATTAGATTGTTCTTAAGACGGGGTTTTTTATATTTCACTTTTATTGTTTTCTTATTCTAAAAAAATTGATTATACTTTATATATGATATTATCATACCGTACAACCTTTTTGCAATTAGTGGCATTAATTCTATCATAACGTTCTAAGGAATTATCAACATAAGTTATGATATTATAATATATCTTACTGCCATCGCTTCCTTTATCAAGATATATGGCATTTTTAGCAGTATTGATAATCGTATTACTGGCTACATAACATTTAGGTGCATTACTGATATAGATACCATAACGCTTTGAAGTATCTATATAGTTATTTTCTAATGTAAAATTACTATTTGACGTACTATTTCCTGTGATATATATTCCATCTTCACTACTGCCGGATTTTCCATATATATTATTGGAATTGATCACTGCGGAATTTATTTTGCAGGTATAAATCCCTGAATTATTATAGCTCTTAATGGTATTGTCTTGAACAGAGTTTTCATTACTTTGGTTATACAAAGCGATTCCATTGCTTTTTGAATTGTTAATTGTATTACCGGTAATGGTACAGGTCTTGCTTTTATCCGTTAGAAAAATACCATCCTTAGCAGAAGAAGATAGAGCGTTTTCTGAAATCAGTGTATCTGTGGAAGCAGATAACCCGATACCGCCGGAGGGGCTTACAGCAGTACTTCCAACCTGTGTCAGGTTATTTTTGCTGATTTCGCAGTAATTACTGCCTTTTATAAGGTAAATACCGCTATTTGCCGTTGACTTAATTGTGTTATTTGTAACTACTGTGTTGGGAGTCCTTTGCATAAGGATACCCATGCCATCTGTATTTTCGATGGTATTGTCCTCAATCGTTACTCCGGTCATAGGGCGGTGTTCACTGCCTATGGTACGGATTCCATGACCCCAGGTGGAAGTTTTGCCGGATTTTATCGCTGATATATTATATATGTTATTGTTCTTAATAACAATATGGTAGTCTGTTGGAAGTGTCTCTTTTTTTGTTTTCTTCAGGGCGCTAAAATAATGGTACTGTTGATTTCCGATATAGGTATATGCTAATACCCCGACAGCGGCATCATGAATTGTATTATCGCTTACTATCAGATTAACATAATTATATGCTTTAATAGCCACCTCATCCAGATTATGTAAATTATTTTTCGAAATCGTTATATTCTTATGAAAAACACCTTTTATTGAGGTGTGGGAACCGATTGCCCTGGGGTAATCATAGATTTCGCAATTGGTTATCTTAATACCGTTACAGGGTAAGTCATCATATTTAATATATTCAGCCTGCATGGAAGGTACGACTACATTATCATGTACAATATCAAGCTGAATCGCTTCTTTGGGAGTTGTACCAATATAACCGTATAAAGTACAATGATCGATGATGCCATTTTTAATTCCGGCATAGGTAATTAAATGGCTGTTATCCGGAACATTACATATCGTTACATTCTTAACCGTTACATTAGCAGCATGGATAAACCGGAAACTTTCCGTGCCGGTTTCCTGATTGGCTATTTTGGAGGAATCCCATATACCACCGTCTATCGTAATATTTTCAGTAGTCGTATAACCGCCTTTATCGGTCGTTAAATCGTTGGCTATCATTGAGCCTTTCATATGACTTTTCATTATTTTGGCTTTAGGATCGGCTATAATTGTTGTATTACTGTATATATGAAGCTCACTTTTTAAAATATAGGTACCGGCAGGTATTTTAACTGTTAAGTCATAACTGCCGTTTTTATTATAATCAAGCATGCTTTGGAGTTCGACGGATGTGTCACCGGGCTGTGCTGTAACTACCATATCTGTCTGCTCAGCCTTCGCGATAATTGGTTGGTGAAATAAAAGAAATACTGAAAATACCAGCATAAAAGCATAGAAAATTTTTTTGTTCATTATAATCCCTCTCTAACACTGATATAAAAGTCAGAATCAGCGCTCATCCATTTTGTATATTATGTAATGTCAATTTAACATACAGTTTACCCTATATTTACTTTAATGTAAATAAAATCAAGGAAATTTTTAAATGGTATTTTATTCCTTTCTATTACCGGCCATAATTGATATGGTTTATAATTGCTTGTAAAAATGTAACGAAAGTATATAATATATAAGGTAAGAGTGTTAGGTTGTGGCAATATCTGAAGTTTTTTGGATTAGCAATAGGAGCATCCCCGTGGGATAAAGGTAATGCTGGAAAATGGCATTGTTGGCAGGGTAAAAGAAGTAAGGTCTTAAGAGTTAAAAAAAATTATATGAACCTCAAGGTGCAGACAAAAATCTGACTTTGACGGTTCTTTTTTAATTTATAGTATTAAATGGCTGTCTTTGTTAATGCTGGAATGCTTGCTATATATAATGCATAATATTAATCAGATAATCAACTAATCTATTTCTGTCCTGACTTAGAAAATTTAGTCTCAACAATGATTGGGATTGTTGTAAGTTTATGGATTAAGATAATAGATTGGTTTCGTTAAGGAGAAAAAAGCGTGAAGCAGGGTCGTTTTCTTAAATTAGTTAACAGCACACCATACGAATGGGTAATGACAGATAGTCATTCCTTCGAAATGATAACCTGGAATTTACCGGATAGTATCAAATCAGACACGACGGCTACCGTATATGTAGAATGGGAACCTGGTTTAATTCATTATACGGGGGATAATATCGGAGTATCAACTTATCATCTGGAGGGAACTACAGATACCTTTCAGGTACAGGCAAGGGGAGATGAAAACAGCGTTATCCTGGTGATTTATTGTGAAAATTTATCAACAAAAGAAACCCTTAAAGGTGATACTGTTCCTTTAGACTTAAGTCCGGAGGGATATGCGGTTTTTATTTTATCCGGAGTTCATGGAAATTATTATTTGATTGATGTGGATGATTCGGGTTCAATCAAGGAAGTTATGCCTTCGGAAGGGGATACGGAAGTAATAAGGGGAGTAGGTCTTCTGGAAACAGTAAATAATGTGAAAAACGCATATTGGGAAGCTGAGACGAAGAACGTAATAAATATAAATAAACTGCATTTCCCCGGGGATAAAAAATGGGAGGCTTGTCTGGTGGAAGTCAGGGGAACGAAGAGAATCCAGAGCTTTTCCATTATAATAAAGACTGATGATGTGATAATTGCAAAAGAAGAATTCAGCCTGAGAAAGGATGAAATAAGGGTTATGGAAAGAAGAATCGATAAAGTCTGCAGTATAGAAGTGGAGGGACAGCTTAGGAATAACAGTTCTTTAAAAGCCGGAGGGAGTATACAGGTTACCTGCATCTATAATCCCTCAGAACAATTTGATAGTGAAACTATCCGTTGGGGTGGGATAACGGATGAAACAAGCTGCATTGATAATTTATGTCTATATGGTACACAAGCCTGGGAAAAATGTGAAATTTACATAGAGGGATATGAAAATAAGAATACAGGGTGTATGCTTACACTGATTTCCAATGGGGAAATACATAAGGATGGCAGGATAGGATGGATAGAGCTTAAAGACACCCAGTCCAGGACATTTTCTTTTGAAATTAAGAAAAAAGTCCCTTTAGTGGTAGCAGGATATATCTCTAATACAGCGATAACCGGTGCTGGCGCCAATATAACTTTGACGGGTTTCTATAAGGGTACTCTCGGAAACTAATTCGGCTATTCAAGATATTTTAGGTGCTGATTATGGGCTGAGAAGATTTTCTGTCTATCCTGAAATATCAGTAAAATCAGGCTGTGGGAGTTTTCGAGAGCACTCCTATAAATAAAAGGAGAGACAATGAGTGAAGAAAAACATATAAAAAATATAATGTGGGCAGCCTCCAAGTTAGCCTTTAGCATTGTAGACGGGAAACTACCGAAAGATTATAAAACCAGAATCGATTACAAATACAAGGAAGTGGAGGGTAATTGTTATCAGATTGCAGAATTTAAAGGGGATGTTTATTCCTATACCGGAGGAATCGAAAGCATCCATGCAGGACTTGTCGGTATTTCAAAAGGGGGGATTATTATTTCCCTTCGGGGAACGGATGGAAATGATACGGAGATTGGTGAATTTCTGGACTGGATGAATAACTTTCTTGCAATGCAGGCCTCCTTTGCACCCTATGGTAAGGGCAATGTCCATCTGGGTTTTTTAGGTGCAGTGGTAAGTATAAAGGACGCTATTATAAAGAAAACCAGGGAATTGCTGCAAGAAGCAGGGAATAAGGAGAACTCTCCGGTCATTTACATTACCGGGCACAGCAAAGGCGGCGCAATGGCTGCAATTATGGCTAAAGTATTGCAGCAGCAGTTTACTAATAAAATTGTTGTGTATACCTTTGGTGCCCCTAGGGTAGGGGATGATATTTTCAGGCAGTATTATAAGGTACCTCATTTCCGGTATGAATCCTTCCTTGATATTGTCAGTCATCTATCTTTTTCAGGACAGGAGCTGGAACTAATTCCCAGAATGGGGATCTTCCATGAAATTTTATCTCCTATTCTGGTTTTTCCTGCCTATGCGCCGGTAGGAACCGGTATCTGCATTTATAAACCCCGGAGAAATTATGGATTGCTTCCCTGGAATACTGACAATTCCTTAGAGGAAAAACTTGACTCCTTCTGTGCTATCGAACAAGTGGTAAGGAGCGGGGAATTTCAGATATTTGCGGATGTACACGGAAATGATTACTATTAGGCTTTACCATCATAATTTCTACAGATGGAGATGGAAGCTTATCTGCAGAGTTCATAAACGGTTTGAATAGTTCATATAATAACGAACTAATTTCTTTCAGTATGACTGTTTCCGGCTGAGGGACGATAATAGCAAAAAGCAATTAAGCTGCCTGCTAATGCCAGCCCGGCTAAAGAGAAGTAAGCTGATTTCATGGAGAAAACATGTACCAGATTCCCGGTAAAGATAGGAATCAGGGTCATACCGATTGCATATACAGCCTGATAAAATCCCATAGCAGTGGATTTAACCTGCGTTGCAATCCCTTTCATCGCTTCTGAGGTAAGATAGGAGAATAAAATTCCTGTAGCCATACCGGGCAATAGTTGCAAGCTCATGATAAGGGCAAAGGATGTAACGGATGGAATAAGGAGACAATAGGCAGCCAGGAGGGCGAAAACGGTTGGAATCCAGAATGCCGTGCCTTTTGCTGAAAACCATTTGAAGGATGCCAGATATGAGAACCCAACTGCAGCCAACATATATGTAATGGAGGAGAGTCCGATTAAAGTGGAAGATGCTCCCAGATTTTTTAAAATCTGAGTCGTAAAAGACATGGTGGTTGACATCTGGATCCCCTGCTGTATCAGGGCGAGGAGGGCAAACAGGATAAGCCGTTTATTCAGGCAGACACGTAAGGATTTCATAGGAGAGCCTGAGGTATGTAAAACTTTAGGAGCATCCAGAATAAATAAGGCAAGGATTGTACCGGTTAACCCGGAGGCAGTGCTTAAAAAGCATAAAAAGGACATACTATAGATTTTATAAAAATAAGTACTGCTGACAAATCCCAGAAGTATACCTAAATTATTATACAATATGACTCTGCTGGTGGCCTTTTGCTGCTGTTCAGAAGGGAAAAATCCGGTATACATAACCATAAATGAAATCCACATAGAAGAAGCAAACCCGGAGAATAAGTTAGCGATAAAGAAACCTGTACCTCCCGGCATATGGATACGGATTAAGGAAGCCAGACTGGCAGCGATAGTCCCGGTTATGATAAATACCTTATGCCTGCCCATAGAATCAGCCAATACACCTACCGGAAGCCGCATAACCAACTGGGATATCCCATAAGCCCCCAGGATGCCCCCGATATAAGCCTCTGATACCTGTCTGGCAGTCAGATAGGTAGTCTGAAAAGGTATGTAAACATATTGTGCGAACCAGAATAATACAACTACGATAAGTAGCAGGTTTTGCTGTTTTTTATTTCCATAATTCATAATGAACCTCCCGGTGGTATATTTCACATGGGAATTATATACTGTTTATGATTAGAAAACAAGTTAAATTAACTTGTTTTATTTTCGAAGTACCGTTCTGGGACGGTTAGGAATATGGCATTTATTGTTATGCCAAAAACATCAGGTGGCCTTAAAAAAGAATCCGTCTTACCAGCCGGGCGATAAAACAATTACCCTTCAGATATGCAGCGGACATGAGGAGGTTTCCGGGGTGCTGGAAGAATTTAAGGAAAATACAGGGTGTACGATTATTTTGGCCTGAAGGCTTGATATCTGGGAAAAGAAGAGAAACTTTTGTTGCAAAATCAAATTGCTTATCCTAAAAACTTATGTTATCCTATATAAATATGATATAAGTTATTACATTTCAAGGCACTATTTCCTTGGTATATAGTGCCTGTAAGGTCTGGAGCGTGAGAGATTAATGACATATGACTTTTTGAAGGATTTCCACAGGCGTGCGGAAATTGTTGCAATCGTAGAGTTTTTAACAACAAGGATATCCAGGAAACAGAAGTTCAGGGATTATGATTTTGACAGTTCGGAAGCAGTCAATCTGGTAATGCTGACCCTGTGCTTTATTATGGAAAAATCTTTAATGGAAGAAGCCTGTACGAAAAATGACATAGCGGGTTTCTTAAGAAGGCTGGATATTGATTATATTAAAAAAAATATACAGGATGAGGAATATTTAGATATAGCGGATTATCTGATAAAGGACTGTCTGCAAAATGGCGGGGTTCCCCATTATTTCACAACCTATAATTTCGAGCGGCAGGAAGAAGAAAAGATTAATGTGAAATTAATTGATGATAAAAGGATTACGCTCGGAAATGATATGGTTTATTCTTATTATATGACACCACAGGGGTATAAATTCATGTTTAATACCTTAGAAATTGAAGATGCCATGCAGGTTTCCATTGAACAGTTTAAATTGAGCCTGTCAATTAAAAAGAGAAATTTTGGCACCGCCAGAAACAGCGTGGACAATTTATTTAATATCAGTAAGACCCAGATACAGAAAATTAATTATTTTATTAAAAAGATAAAAGAAGATATCGGAAGTGCCGGCATTGGGGAATATGAAAAGATTTATAACAGCACCTTTTCTTCTATCGATGAACAAAAACAAGGCTATGACAATCTATATGAATTAATCACAAATGCAGAAACCTCCATACGTGGCAGCAGTGAGGCGAGGATAGATAAAGAAGTTTTACGAAAAGAAGTGGAAAATATTTTATATATCAAAAACAAGCTTAATCTCATTATCAGTGAACAGTCCAAGCTTTTGTTAAAACAACAGGAACTCCAGAAAATTTACAACGAGGCGGTAGATGATATTTTATATATCGGATTTGAGAATCGATTGAATTTTGAAGAGAGTGTTTTAAAAAGATTGGAAGAAAACCCCGATTTGAGTTATCCCCTGATCAGTATCTTAAGGCCTTTATTTAAACCGGAAGTTAATAAGATTTTTAATCTGAAAAATGCACTGAAGGAGCAGAGAATCCAGAACGAAGGGGTTATAAGTGAGAGCAGTAATATTTTAATGTCTGATAAATATTTCAGCAGGCAGGAAAGTGAAAATGATATTAAAATCCGGGAGATGAATGAAAAATATCTGGGCATTTTTGAAATAATATGCAGACGCGGGATTTTAAAAATAGAAGGTCAGGTCTTACTGTCAGAATTGATACAAACAGAAAAAGAGGAGTACGGTAAGCTGGTGCCGGATTTAAAGATTTTAACCAATGTATTGCTTCAATTAAGCAATGTAAAGGAAGTTGATTTTAGCGTTATAAAAGAACAAAAAGGTAAAACCGTATTTCATCCTTCGGAAGAATTTGATATAAAGTACTGCGTGCTGGAACTAATAAACAGGGATGCTGATTTCAACAGGATCAACCGGCTGCAAATTCATTTATCCAGGACGGAAAAGGTATTTATTCCTGAAAAACCAGGAAACTCCGAAGAGGATGGAATGTTTTTGGGACTTAATTGTCCGGATATATTATTTAAGGTCGAGGTGAATGAATTTTGATTGAAACAAATATTGAAAAGGCGATGGCAATCTATTATTTCTTATTAAAGGAAGGGGAACTTACCTTTGATAATAATAAGGAGTTATATCTGGATTACTCCGATAGTGAAATCAGGGACATCCTGGAGGTTTTGGCAAGGGAAAGTAAGGTTTCCATAGAAAGGTATAATCAGGCCATATACCTGATACCGGATGAAGATAATGATGTCCTGGGGATAAAGGATATGGATCTGCAGAAAATTATCAGCTATGATGCCCGTAAGGTTGATTTTTATATATCCCAATATATCATAACGATTCTTATTATGGCATTTTTCAGCGGGAAAGGCAGTTTTGTAAAATCCAGGGATTTTATCCGGATTGGAGAGTTGGAAGAAACGGTATCCACAAGACTTAACTATGCCGTAACCAAGAAAAATATAGAGAAGGAACAGGAAGATGCCAGGTTTAATATTACTGCCATGTTTGAACAATGGAGTGCCCTTCCCATTGATGAACCCGGGAAAAGAAAAACGAAGTATGGCTATATCCGGAGTGTTTGCGCATTTATGGCAAAGCATGATCTTTTAATCTATGACACTACGGAAGAAGAGGTAAGACCGACCAATAAATTTACTAATCTGATGACTTATCAATTTTTAGATGGTTCAAGAATAGAAACAATTGAACGAATATTAAGCTGAGGGAAAGCAGGGCAGCAGAGTTTTTTCTATAAGAGAATTTACTGAACCGGAATATCCGGTTTGACTGAGGAAATGTAAGCTTGTCGGAAATTGAAAGGCTTTTTAAGGAGAAATGAAATGGCAAAGATAGGAAAGATAAGAATCGTAAATTTTACCTATAATGACAATCGGCATATTTACGACCAGACCCTGGATTTATATAAGGGAGAAAATACCTTGTTAAATCTCCAGAATGGCGGGGGTAAGACAGTACTGGTACAGATGATGATGCAGCCCATTGTACCGAAACAAAAATTAAAGGACAGACTATTTAAAAATTATTTTACCAATGCTAAGGCACCCTGCTATATTCTGATTGAGTGGGAACTTGACGGGAAAAAGGAAAAGCTACTGACCGGAATCGGTATTAAAAGGATTGTAAGTAAAAACATAGAGGATGAGAGTGACAGTCTTAAAATAATAACTTTTCTTTCGGAATATGAGGGAGAAAGTGATTTTGATATAAATAAGCTGGAACTTTTAGAAGAAGAAAAAGGAATCGTAAAACTAATCGAATATGACAAAGTGATCAGAAATCTGTCTGAGGGTGAAAAAAACGGTAATAAGGTCTGGCTCTTCCGCTGGGATCTGCCGGATGATAAAAAAGAATATACGCGCAGGCTATTGGATTATAAAATCAATCCTATAGAATGGAAGAACCTGATGGTTAAAATTAATGAGTCGGAGGCTGGGTTGAATTCTTTCTTTAACGATTGCAAGACCACCAATGCACTGATTAAAAAATGGTTCATTCCGACCATAGAAGAACAATTAAACAAAAACGGTAACTTCATTGATAATATAAAAGAACTGATTCAAAATCATGCCCTGCAGCTGGTTAAGAATGAAGCCATGATAAAAGAGCGGGAGGTATATGACCGTTTCAGGGTAAAAGCCGCAGGACTTTATGAAAACCTGGAAACTTATGAAAAACTTCTGATAAAAGCAGAAGAAAACAAATCGGAACTGGGAAATGCTTATCTTTATGCAGGGGAACAGATAAAAGTGCTTAACCGTAAAAAAGAGGAAATCCTGGACCTGATAAAACAGAGGGAAGAGGATAAAAAAGCACTTGAGTATGAAAAAAAGTCCGGCGAATATCATGAAGTTGCCGGGAATCTGTGGCAGTTGAAAGAAAAGGTGAAATCAATTGATCTGGAAATAGAGAGATTTAAAAGAGATCTAGATGAGCTTGAATATAAAAAGAAGGTAACTTTAAGTATCCGTCTGAAAGAAGAATTAACAGAACTGGGTGTAAGGATTGCAAAATTCGAAATGGAACTGGAAAAAGAAAACCTGGAACAGGAAGATAGAAAAGGCATTATAACAGACCTTTTATTCTCCTTAAAGGAAAAGTATGGGGAAAGGGTGCTTCAGTTAGAGGAACAGCTGGATCAGGAGAATCAGCGGCTGACGGAGGAGAAAAACAGCTTATCCGGTAATTTAAACCAGTATGAAAAAATCAAGTCGGATCTGCATTCCCTACAGGAGGAAATCCTTGCCCTTAGAAGCCGTATTGCTGTCTTTCAGGAAAGGGAGAAGGAATTAAGGAGTGCTTATCCTGAGTTTCTTTCTGCTGAGGGCATAATAAATACGGCAGGCCGGCAAACGGATTATAAGGGCAGACTGGATATGGAAGAACAGGAGATAGGGGATAAACTCTTAGAATTTGCAAAAAATCAAAAATCTGACTTGGAAGAGGCAGGGCAATTAGAAAAAGAGTTACAAAAGCGAAAAGAGAGATCCCAGATCCTGGCAATCGAAAAAAATAGATTACAAGCTATCGGTCAGGCCTTTGACCAAGAAAAAAAGGCAGTAGAAAAAATTCTTACGGCATATCAATTAACGGATATTTTTGATAAAGAAAAAATACTGGAACGCTTGCACGGGGATTTAGAAAAGTATAACAAATTGATTGGTGACAGAAACCTGGATAATTCCCTGTTATCAAAGCAAATGAAGCTGTATGAGTCTGGAAAGGCGTTTGAACTGCCGGAGGGTTTTCTTAAAAAACTGGAAGATAGTGATATATTTTTTGAGCATGGATATGAATGGATCAGAAGTCAGGAGGATAACAAAAGGGAAAAACAGAAACTGGTGAAAAACAATCCCTTTTTACCTTATTCCCTTATTGTAGCAAAGGAGGATATGGCAAGAATCCGGAATATTGAATTCGAAGGAACGATTCCGGTCATCCTCCCGATCCTGGAAAAGGAAAAACTGGAAGAAATACTTGCGGCAAAAACCGGAAAGAATGTCTATTCCCTTGGTACGGCAGATTTTTTAATCAGCTTTGATGACCGCATCCTGAATAAGAACTATCTGATAGAAATTCTGGAGGAAATTAAAGCAAAGGTAAATAAAAATTATGAAATCCTTGAGAAAGCCCAGGGGGCCTTAAGAAACACAGAACTTGGGATTATTAAGGTGGAAGGGTTTTCCTATACCAGGGAGTATGTAGAAAAGCTGGAACAAGATAGCAGGGCAATTGATTCAGAAGCAAAAACCAATGAAGGGGATACGGGAAATCTACAGGAAAAAATCAGGAAGCTATCAGAAAGAATTGCAGAGAGTTACAAAATAGGAAACGGACTGGAAAGCATAAAATCAGGATTCCAAAGAAAAAAGGAAGATATTCTGGGATTTCTTGGCAGATATGAAGGCTATTCCCGTGATTTAGGGGAGATGGAGCAAAAGGAAGCAGACAAGGAGGCTTTGGAGGCTGCAATCAAGGATTTGGAACTGGAAACTGATAGGGCGAAAGAAAAGGTGCAGGAGAAAGCCCAGCTTATCATGAATATTGCCACGGCCTTAGACAAAGACAGGAACAATTATGAAAAATACCGTGACGCAGAATCCGGTAACCGGATGGAAGAAGACATAGGGCCATTAGAATCCAGGCTTCGTGTCCTTACCTCGGATTCCAATGGCAAAATTCAGAACCTTCAAGAAATCCTGGAAGATTACAGGAGCAGAAGGCGTGAAAAAGGAAAAGAGCTTTTAGCTTTACAGATAGAAGAACAAGACTATACTGGGCAGGAATATCATGAATATGAATTGGAAACCGTAGAAAAGGGACTGGAGGAAACCAATCAGAAGCTCATCCGCCTGACGGAAGAAAAAAACGGGCTGCAATTTACCATTGCCGAAAAACAATCTGATTTAAAGTATGCAGCAAGTAATATAAAGGAACAGTATGGTTATGAAGAACCAATGCCAAAGGACGCCGTAAGGAAGATGGATTTTGCAGGGGAAAGGGAGAAGATTCTGGCGATTCAGAAAAAATTGGAGAAAGAATTATCCCAGGTAAAAATACAAGATACTGCTTTGCAGAAAGCCATGTTCAGTTTGGAAGAGTATGGTATCTATGCGGCTTCTAAATCGGAGGTTCCTTTTAAAGAAGAAGGAAATTTACAGGAGCAGATAGTAGGGCTTATCAAATCCTTTAAGGAATATGGAGTACGGATAAGTGACGCTAAAAATACCTTAAGTGCCGCCTACTTAGTACTCGAAACTGAATTTACGGACAAAAATGAGATGTTTAAAAGCCTGTTTCATTCCATACTGGACGGGGAGAAAAAATATCAGCCGGTCCATGCTAAGAATGCCTTCAACCGGGTGAATTTACAGATTGAAAGAAAATTAGAGCAGCATTCCATTGACCTTAAGAAAATAGATGATATGGAAAGATGCATTATCGATAATACCATAAGTTATCTGATGAACTTTTATGACGAGCTGAACAGTATAGACAGAAATTCAGCCATTGATATTAACGGCAGAAAGTGTAAAATGCTGTTGATTGAGCTGCCGGAAAAGGAAGCCCTGGAAACCATAGCCGTAAAGGAATATCTAAAGGAAACCATCCGGAAATGTGAGAACTTGTACCGGCAGGGTAAAACCACAGATAGCCTTCTGCTGAATGAAATAAGTACCTATTACCTTTTTGACAGGCTGGCAGGTATTAGTAAAATTCATATTAACTTAATGAAAATTGAACCAAACAGACTTAAGAAAAAGGCCTGGAAACAGGTGATTGAAGAAAATTCGGGCGGTGAAAAATTTGTGAGTGCTTTTGTGGTCTTTATCTCCCTGATGACCTATATGAGAGGTGAAAACCTGCTGAGTGAAGATACGGAGAGCAAGGTGTTAATTATGGACAACCCTTTTGGACCGATTACTTCAGAGCACCTTTTAAAACCTTTGTTCGAAATTGCGAAAAAATATAATACCCAGATGATCTGCCTCTCGGACCTGAAAGAACATACTATTTTTGACCGCTTTAACCTGATTTATTCCCTGAATATTGAGCGTGAAGTCGGAAGGGAAGAAGAATATATTGAACTAAAGACAATTAAGAAAGATGTCCAGGAGCAGGAAGATGAGATATTGTCGGCTTCCATGTTTAAAATTGAAGACAGGACAAGGTTTGAGCGGGTGAATTAAATCTTTCAGGGTGGCGAAAAGCAGTAGCATGCAGCACTTTTGATTCCGCTGCTAAAATTGGTGTATTTGTCCTGGGTGTTGAAATGGTTACGATAGGACCTTAGGAGGTGGTTTACCATGAAAAATAATCCTGTAGAATTTAATCATACCTCTTTTTATAACGGTTGGAGTGCAACTTATGGTAAAACGCCCATAAAGCTTGCGCTTTGTCTGGATTTTTCTGAAGAGGGACATTTCATGGAGTTGAGTCTTTTTACTGGTATGGATAAAATGTACCGGATTGGTGACATTGGAAATTTCCTGGAAGCCCTGGAAAAGATGCGGCCTATCCATTTTGGAAAAAATTTTATATTTGAACCGGATAGGATGTATTTTGAGCCGGAGGATAAGAAAATTCTTGAGTTTATCAGTAATCTGGGGAAGAGACGGGTATCGGTTAATCAAGGTTTAGATTCCCGGAATTTGGAGCTGCACACGGATACCGTCAATCTGACCGAACCGGAGCGGGAAATGTTCCTTGATTTAATCTGGGAGGATATCGGAAACCTCAGGTTTATTAAAGGAAAGAATAAAATTCTTTTTGAAAAGGATGTACCCCTTACCCTATCTGTTGAAAAAGAAGAGGACAGTAACTTATTATATGTGGATTATTCGGAATATGGTGATTTTGTTCCGGTTACGGTTAATTTTAAATATATCGCTTGTAAAGATTTCAGCCTTATTGCAAAATTGCCTGAAAACAAAAGGGAGATATTTATAAATTTATATCCCTGTAAAAACGAAGAAAACATAGTGGCTTTTAAAATTGCACCTAAGGATAAAAAATTGTTTCAGAAGAATTTTATTGAAAAATACCGCAGGGAAATCCAGATTACAATTGACAGTGCCGTAGAGCAGGAAATGATGGACAACACCCTTTTAAGCCGGGTTTATTTTGATGTAGCGGAAAAAGGAATTGTTTCAAAAATAGAATTTTGCTATGGGGAACAGATAATTAACCCCCTGGAAGATAAAAACAGCAGTAACAGCTTCCGGGAATACAGTGGTGAAAAAGAAGTTACCACCGCACTCAAAACGTTTGGTTTCCGGGAATACGGCAGGCTGTTTTTACTGGATGACGTTGAAAAAATAATTAATCTGCTTACCGGTGATCTTAAGGCACTGAAAAAAATATCCCAGATCTATTATTCGGCAGATTTTAAAAAGTTACATGTCAGGAATTTAAATATCGAAAGTTTTAGTTTGTCGGAAGACGGGTCTTTGATCCATATGAATATCAACCTTGAAAATGTAAGTGATGAAGAACTTTTAGAACTTTTAGAGGACATAAAGTCCGGGAAGAAATATTATAGGCTTAAGAATGGCTCCATTGTCAATCTAAATACAGTTGAAAGCAGCCGGTTCATCGACTTGATAAACAGCTTGCAAATCGATAAAGAGTCCATACATGACGGTATATTTGAAATACCCCTCAACCGGGGGCTGTATATCAATCAATATCTGAAAGAAAAAGGTTTGGAACAGGTTCAAATTGATTCCAGGCTTGGAGGACTTATAAAAAGAATCTCAGATACAAAAGAGGTACAGCTTACCCTTGGGGAGTCGGTCAATGGGATATTACGTGACTATCAGAGGGAGGGAGTACGGTGGCTGAAAACCATGGCAGGATATTCCTTTGGGGGAATCCTTGCAGATGATATGGGACTTGGCAAGACGCTTCAGGTGCTGGTCTTTATATCTGACCAAAGGAAAAACCTGCCCTGTCTGGCGGTGGTGCCGACATCAATTGTTTACAATTGGAGGGAGGAAGCCAAAAAGTTTGTACCGGAACTGAAAGTACTTGCAATAACAGGCACGAAAGAAAAACGGGAACTCATGATTAACACCTGTAATCAATATGACCTGGTTATAACCTCCTATGGTGCCCTTAAAAATGATCTGGAACAATACCGGAAAATAAATTTTTCTTACCTGTTTGTGGACGAAGCCCAGAACATTAAGAATCCAATGACCTTAAATGCAAATGCAGTAAAAAGTTTAAAGGCAGAGTGCTGCTTTGCAATGACGGGAACACCAATTGAAAACCGACTGATGGAGCTTTGGTCCATCTTTGATTTTATAATGCCTGGATATTTATTTAATCGGAATGAATTTGCACTAAATTACGAGGAACCGATCATGAAAAACAAAAATCAGGCTAAAATGGGGGATCTGTCTAACCTGGTAAAACCTTTCATTCTTAGAAGACTGAAAAAAGACGTATTAAGTGAACTTCCCGAAAAAATAGAAATCAATTCTTTATCGGAAATGACAGAAAAACAGAAAAAGCTGTATGCGGCATACTACAAGGATTTAAAAAAGGAATTGGAGATAAAAATCATACAGTCCGGAATCGAACGTAATCAGATTGCAATACTATCAGCATTAACCAGATTAAGGCAGATATGTGCACATCCCGGCACGTTTATCGATAATTACGACGGGGGCAGCGGTAAACTGGAACAGGCAATGGAGATAATCACAGAGGCACTTCCTTCCGGTCATAGCATCCTGTTATTTTCCCAATTCACAAAAATGCTTAAAATAATCAGGACAGAGCTGGAACGAAATCATATTAATTATTATTATTTAGATGGAACCATGAATCCTGAGGAGCGTTTTATGGAAATTGACAACTTCAACAGTGACAAGGAGGCTGTATTCCTAATATCCTTAAAAGCCGGGGGTACCGGGCTTAATCTGACCAAAGCAGATATTGTAATACAGTTTGACCCCTGGTGGAATCCCGCCGTGGAAATCCAGGCCAGTGACAGGGCACATAGAATGGGACAAAAGAATGTAGTCCAGGTCTATAAATTACTGACGGAGGGCACCATCGAAGAAAAAATTGCACAGCTCCAGGAAAAGAAAAAAGATCTGATTGAAAGCATTATACAGCCGGGTGAAAACTTTTTGAATAAGATTGGTGAAGAGGAACTGAAGGAATTGTGGGGAATTGAATAAGGTTTATTTGAAGGAGATCAATTAATGGTAATTGCGATTTGAGCACTTGCAAAAGTGGGCAGATAGGAGTTGAAATGAGCAAAAAATCTAGAGTACAGTATTCTTTGGACAGCGGAGAAATCAAACAATTAAATCCTGTAGAAATTGTAGTAATACTAAGGGCAGCTGACGAAATTATTTCAACTGGCGGTAGAAGCATCCTGGCCAAAACCTTAAAGGGGTCCAAAGATAAAAAAGTTTTGGAACATAAATTAGATGAATGCCCTTCTTATGGCTACTACAAAGAACTGAGCATTGAGGAGATTACCAAACGAATTGACTGGATGATACAAAAAGGATATTTACGGATAGAGTATAGTGGACGGCTTCCTATGCTGGTATTTTCGGACAAGGGCTGGGAGATAGAGAAAAATACTTTTACTACGGAGATCTATTATAAATTTGTTGATGCCGTCAATACAAAGGATCCTTCTATTGTTTTTCAGATGAAAGATGTAAACCGAACTGTCGTATTTGGGGTATTGGATAAAATACGGGAAAGCAGGGATAAGAGTTTTCTTGTACTTCTGGAGGCCTGGAAAATGGTTGAAGTACGTAAGGTAAGGGAGCGAATCGATATGGTTATGAAATCATTAAATGCAGTTGGGCATGGGTTTACGGTGATAGAAGGCGGGAAAAAGACGGAGAACTAATTATCATATACGCACTGTTATAATTATTGAAGTAGAGGGGTTTGCTTTTTATGAGAATAACTCTAAGCAACTGGAAAAAGATAAAATGAAGAATGTAATTTTGGGAAAATATAAGATTCCGGTCTTAAGGTTGCCAACTACGGGGAGCGGGGAAGCTGAGAAAATAAAAATAAGTTGGATGGATTGATGTAGAAGGTAGACCATATGTAAGGTATATAAGCTACATGAAATATAAGGTATATCTATCTTGGCAAGTAATTCATTTAATTACTGAAGTAAGCATGGATTAAATTAGTATATAGATAAATAATAATTGAATTGGAAAAAGATTTTATATGATTTTGGAGATGAGCTGATGGATAATCTTACAAGTGAACAACGGCATAAGAATATGAGCCGTATTAAAAGTAAGGATACCAGTATTGAATTGAAACTCAGGAAGGCTTTATGGCATAAAGGGTACCGGTATAGGAAGAACTATAAGAAGTTACCGGGTACCCCTGATATTGCGCTGACCAAATATCAGATAGCCATATTTTGTGACAGTGATTTTTTTCACGGTAAAGACTGGGAAGTCCTTAAACCCAGGCTGGAAAGAGGAAAAAACAGTGATTTTTGGATCCGTAAAATTACTAGGAACCGTGAGCGGGATGATGAAGTAAACAAAAAATTATTATTTATAGGCTGGACTGTAATTAGGTTCTGGGGGGAGGATATCTTAAAACGGACAGATGAATGTGTCAGGGTCATAGAAGAAACGATTTTTGACTCGCTGATAGATAAATGTCCTATAACTAATGATGAAATTTAACTATTTTGGAGGGTAAGGTTCTTTTTTACTGGTTCTATTTAATAAATAATCAGTACTTGTCTTATGAAAGTCGGCAAGTTTAATCAAAATATGAGTTGGAATATCTACATCACCACGTTCATAATTGCTGTAAATCCTTTGGCTACAGTTTAGATACTGCGCCATTTGAGTTTGCGTTAAATCTCTATCTTCTCTTAAATTCCGAATTCTTTCATACATAAATTAATCACCTCTTGTTAATTATATCCTAGCGATTAATTCGCTATTGGCATTTAGCGAATTAATCGCTAAACTAAATTTGACATTTAAAAAGCAGCAGTTATTAAAGTATCAAACAACGTGAACTGATTAATTTGCATATGTTGATGAAAGAAGGAGAAAAAATGAATTCTATACTAAAAAAGCTATACTATAGTAATCTTAACCCGGATGAAGTTCTTTATGCAAAAGATACGGAATATCGCAAACTTAATGACCAGTTAATTGAAGTTATGGAATTGCTAAAACAGAAAGTAACAGAAGAAGACTATAAAGTGATTACTAATCTAATGGAAATACATACCGAATCTGGGGCACTTGAAGCGACAAATGCATTTGTATATGGGTTTAAATATGGTGCATTAATTATGATAGAAGTTTTAAAAGATATATGAGCAAATGATAAATCCTAATAGTCAGATTGAATATTAATATACTATTTGAAGATTTAGGAAGGGATAAAAAATTTATAGATATTTTATATAATAATCTCATTTTATTATAACAGATGGTTAAACAGGCTTAGTCACATATGTTTTTTAAATATGTATAAACATCTATTTTAATCATTCGATTAAAACCGAGTAACTTTTTATTTATAGCGAAACATTTGGAAGTAAAAGGTTGTGTATTTATTTTGATAGACATTAGTAATGTAAGTCTATATATGTTTTATTGAAATGTGCCAAAAATAGTAGAAGATGAAAAGTTTGGAAAAAATAATTTGACGTTTGCATCCATAGTATTGTACAATAACTATGGATTATTATGTGAGGGGAAGGTGATAGTATTGTATATAGATTTATTTGCTGGTTGTGGTGGACTATCATTAGGCTTACATAATGCTGGTTTAAAAGGGGTATTTGCTGTTGAAAAAAATCGAGATGCTTTTACAACAGTACATAGAAAGCAAAGTTCCAATTTTTCTTTACTAAAAAACCGAATATATGTTTACATTTACCCTCCTGTGTGTTAATATATTTTCATAACATCTGGGAGGGTTTTTATGGATTACATAATAGATAAATCAAAGGTTCATAAAGTAATGGAAGCCAATAACATTTCAACACAGCAAGAATTAGCCGAATTGTTGGGAATAACGAAAAACCAACTGTCGGTAATGTTATCTGCGAAGGGAAGTCCATTTAAAAGTACATTTAACAAATTATGCTCCACACTGCAAGTAACCCCAATTGATCTTCTTACGGAAAAGAAGAACGAAAAGGATATAAACCTGGAACCTGCCGTGGATACAAGCAATGATAAAATCGAACATGTAGATGTATCTGCAATAAAACCTAAAAGAGCTTATAACTCGGTTGAATTATTTGCCGGTGCAGGTGGATTGGCCTTGGGATTAGAAAAAGCAGGTTTTCATGCCAGGGGATTGGTCGAGATTGACAAGTATGCTACCCAGACTTTAAGAAATAACAGACCGGGTTGGAATGTAATCGAAGAGGATATTATTAAGGTATCAGAAAACGGAATAAAGAATTATTTACCTAAAGATATAGAAATTGATTTTGTATCCGGTGGCTACCCTTGTCAGGCTTTCAGTTATGCAGGACATAAGTTAGGGCTTGAAGATGTACGGGGGACTATGTTTTACTATTTTGCCCAGGTAGTGGAACAGTTACAGCCTAAAGTCTTTTTAGCTGAAAATGTGAAAGGCTTGACCACCCATGATGATGGGAAGACCTTACAGACAATGATCGAAATATATGAGGCATTAGGTTATCATGTTGCCTACCATATCGTAAAGGCAACGGATTATAATGTGGCCCAGAAAAGGGAGAGGGTTATCATTGTCGGGATACATAATAAGTATGAGATAAAGTATAAATTACCGAAACCGTATGAATATAAACCTGTTTTAAGGGATGTATTAAAAGATGTTCCGGAATCCATTGGTGAGAAATACCCGGAGAAAAAGAGAAATGTATTAAAACTGGTACCACAAGGCGGATATTGGAGGGATTTACCAGAAGATATAGCCAAGGAATATATGGGAAAAAGTTATTATTCCGGTGGTGGACGAACCGGAATGGCCAGACGTATTTCCTGGAATGAACCAAGCCTGACCTTGACTTGCAGCCCTGCCCAAAAACAGACCGAGAGATGTCATCCCGATGAAACAAGGCCATTTACGGTCAGGGAATATGCACGGATCCAGAGCTTTCCCGATGAATGGGAATTTGCAGGCTCTATGGCACATCAATATAAACAGATTGGTAATGCAGTACCGGTTGAGTTAGCTAAAGCAGTTGGATTGTCCCTGGTACATGTATTAAATCAATTGGAGGATTAATTAATCCTCCAATGTTTTCTCGATTTCTTTCGCAAGTTCCACGATTACTTCATTTATTAATTGGCTGCCATCGTATTCGCTGGCGACATCCCCGATTGCATTGGTAAGGGTAGCATAGAAGTTTTCATCCCCGGTTAACCGGTGCCAGAAGCCTTTTCCGATATATACCGGATAATTTTTCTGTATATTTTTGTAATGTCCGCTTAGTTCATTGGGTTCCCCATAAAATACACCTACAATTAAGTCGCTAAAACTAATATTTAAGTTATTGGTACGGGCAAGGTTTTTTACGGCGGAAAAATGGTCATCAATAGTTTTTACATCATCTTTATTAATGGTATTTGGTCCGGCTTTAATCTGGCAGTATTTACGCCTGCCATCCAATAAATCTACAAATTCAATGTCAATTCCAGAGGTTGTGGAAGCATATCCGTCAAGGACGGTGCTACAGAATTTTTGAAGCTTATTACCAAAAGTTGTATTGATGGATGTACCAAGTACCCTGGGGTATACCAGTGCCTTTGCGATACTGACAGGAGAATTATCCCCAGCTAAAAAGTTAGCCTTATATTTATCTAAGAATGGATTTAAATTAAATTCTTTTAAATTCTTTAATTTCATTGTATTCTGCCGATGGCTTTCTGCAATTTCATCCCTGAAGAAAGTTTTGGCTTTTTCAATAATATCTTTCTTTTGTTCCCGGGCTTTTTTAATATCTTGGATTGCTTCAGATCCCAGACGTTTATACAAAGTGAACTCTTCTTCGGATAATCCCAAGGTATTATAAGAAAAATCGTCCTCTTTTAGCTTGGATGCTATGATACTGAAATTATCTATGGATAGTTCACCTGATAAAAATAGATCAAATGGTTTCTTTTGTGACATTATGTATACCTCTTTGTATTAGAATAGTAAAATTATAACATTATGTTTGGTATAGGGCAACTATTATCTATTATTATAAAATATAGAATCAAGATATTTTTGGTATTTAAGTGATTATTAATGACCATAGGTATGGCCCAAATAAGGTTTTTGACCCTCGAATCATATTATAAAACTATGCAATGCCATATAACAAAATTTGTTTAACTTAATATCCTTATATGTGATTGTGTTACAGATAATACAGTTTTATAATTATATAATGAAATAAGAAATTATTAATATTCGAAAGGATTATAATAATGAATACAAAAACATTAGTAGTTCTAAAAGAAAACTGTCCGCAAAACCATCCATGTCCATCCGTATCCATCTGCCCGGCAGGTTCTTTAAAACAAGATGGTTTTGATGCACCCACTGTAGACCTTGATACCTGTATCCGTTGTGGAAAATGTACTAATTTCTGTCCTCAAAATGCATTGGTATTAGTCTGATATAATGCTATAAAGCAACTGCTCTTAATGCGGGAAGGAGTTTGCCATAATGAAATATAAAAATTTATTGATAGTATTACTGATCCTTATAATAATCACACTAAGCGGATGTGGCACAGACAAAGATTCTTCTGATTCTGGTTATACTAAAATAACTGCCAAGGAAGCAAAAGAAATGATGGATCAGGACAGTACGATTACTATTTTAGATGTTAGAACAGAAGAAGAATATAATACCGGACATATTGAGGGAGCAATACTCATTCCAGACACCGAAATCTCAGATAAAGCGGAAGAAACCTTGACAGACAAATCTGCTGCTATCCTGGTATATTGCCGCAGTGGTCGGAGAAGTGCCCTTGCTGCTGCGGATCTTGTCGAACTTGGATACTCCAAGGTGTATGATTTTGGTGGAATCACCGACTGGGAATATGATATCGTCACTGAGTAAAATTCTATTATGTGTCAGATAAAGTAATACGGAATTGGTATTGCTTTATTTTTTAATGTTATAGGAAATTGCGTCCTATAACATTAAAAATACCCCGCAGGATGCGTATGATTGGAGGATATAATTATGATTAAAAAAGAAGAACTACTATATATCAGATCCCGTCTCGATTTCTGGGACAAATTAATCGGCGCAGAAATGAATATACTTGAAAATAATATCATAAAAGTATCTTATAAAAAAGGTTATAACCTTCGCAGTACTGACAGCAAATGTCTTGGTGTTTTTCTGATAAAGAGAGGTGGATTACGCGCCTATATCTTATCGGAGGCTGGACGTGAAGTGACCTTATACAGGCTTTCGCCAGGTAATGTTTGTGTACTTTCTGCTTCCTGCATTTTAAATAACATTACCTTTAATGTGCATATTGATGCTGAAATTGACACAGATGCATATCTGATAAATATTGGCGCATTTAACAAACTCAGCAATCAAAATGTTTATGTAGAAAATTTTGTATACAGAAATGCCATTGAGCGATTTTCCGATGTTATGTGGGCAATGGAACAGATTCTTTTTATAAGTATTGATAAAAGACTTGCTATTTTTCTGTTAGATGAAACAGCAAAGTCAAATTCAACTGATCTTCATATTGCACAGGAACAAATTGCAAAATACATTGGAAGTGCAAGGGAAGTTGTTTCACGTATGCTGAAAGTATTTCAGTCAGACGGAATTCTGGAACAGTCAAGAGGTTTAATTCACATCATTGACAAAGAAAAGTTAAGGGAACTTATATCAATAATGATGAAAAGGCAGCGTGGGTGAACGCTGCCTTTTCACCGTAGTTATCTGTTTGATCATAAAATCATGTAAAATTAATTTTGTCATATCCGATTGCATTTTTAGGACACACATAGATGCACTTGCCGCATTGTATACAATCCGGATGGCTTAAAATGTTTTCTTTGTACTCATAAGGTACTATTCCTAAAGAACATTTCTTTTCACATATCTTACAGGATACGCAGTCTGACGATATTTGTAATACATTTTTGCTTTTTCTGAATTTTGATATTATGGAAGCAATTGTTCCCATCGGGCAAAAATGACACCAGGTCCTTTGATTATAGACGAAAGACAAGACGATACCTACTATAGTTGTAACCACAATAATCCGGTAAAATACCATCCCTATGCCATAAAAATCATTCCAGTTTTTATGAATTCCAAAGGCAAACATAGACATCATAAAGACTACCATAACCGCTCTGAATAAATTGGACTTTAGATATTTTGGCACCTTTTTGTTATTGCTGAATTTAGAAATAACATTGTCATATAAACTTCCCCTTGGGCACAAGTTTCCGCACCAGAATCTTCCGTTAAAAATAGAAACAATAACAGGTGCCACCATACAGATAATTGCTGCAATTGCAATTCTAAAGTCAAATAAACCTAAAATTACAAAAGCAATTAATGCTAAAAACGAATACTTTTTCCACAACTTTAATACTTTTTTCATTACAGTTTCTCCCCTGCTTTTATTTACTTAATCAATACAATAAATGGAGTTATTAAATTTAAAAATGAACCACATTTATTGCCGATGTTTTATAATTATATATATTTTTTTAATATTAACCGTAACTATATCACAGAACCGTATGCTTGGTATATAATCCCGAATACACAGATATCATTGAGCCGGCTTTTACAACAAGTAAGAGTCTGGCTTACCAGGCTATTCTGCGACAGCCCCGCCATGTGTCCCTTCGGAGCATTTTTTATATTGCAGTATGTGATTTCCTATATCATAAAAAAGACAGAGCCGGGAGGGGACCCTGTCTTTGACTTTTATTTATTACCATTTCTACAACCGGTGCAACTGTTTACGCTGCCTTTATTTTGGTGCAAACTTTATTTTAATTTGCATTCCTCTCCTTTATCAATTCCGGTGAGACCTTAATTGGTGTTTTACAAATTTGTTTTGTATACTCTATTGCCAACTGCTCACATTTTGAATGATGCTGTTAAAAGGTAAAATTAGCATCTACTTACTTGTTTTAATACCAAAAATTGTGTATAAGGGGCAAAAACTGATAGATGCAGTTACGATAGGGATAATTCCAATAAGTCCAAGATATTTTAAATTTCCTTCCAATATAAATAGCAAACTTAAAAGTGCAAGCCCAATGATGATTCTAATAATTTTATCTATCCTGCCAATATTTTTCATAACAAGTACCTCCTTTATTTTAGTAGAGTACCCTTAATTAGTTTCAGGGAGTACTCTTATAAAAAAAGCATAGCAGACAAATAATAAAGTTTCTGTGATAAAGTTACTTGGGAACATTCGTTCCGCGTCCAGCCCCAAAGCCTGCACCACATCCCGCTCTCAGTGAGGCACTGCCTGTACCATCGCATATTGCCTGAGATTCCTCAATGGTATCATACATTGCGTTGGCTCTTTCCTGTGAAAGTGTACCATCTTTTATCCTTTGATCCAGATAAGCTCTTTTCTGTTCCAGTATCTGCGTTTTAAATTCTTCAAGCTTTCCTGCATCATTTGCAATAGTACCATATGTTTTCCCGGCAACCTTTTCTGTATTAACCTCATCTGCCGTCTTGCCGGTAAGCCCGGATACGATTTCTGCCGGAGTTTTGTAGGTAGCTGCGAAAGCAGTTCCTGCCGTACCCAGTATAAAAATTGCAGCAATTATAACCGTTACCTTTACAAATCTTTTCATATATTTCACGCTCCTAATTAATTTATTTGTAGATTTTCTCTACAATTCGATTATATAAAGCAAATATGATAGAAGTATGATAGGCTTTGGAATTTATTTATCATTTCATAAACCAATCGACAGCTTTCGCATAAGATAAACCATGACTAATTGAACAGAGGTTTTCATATGGGAATGTTAATGATTGTTTTTTTGACATTAGCGGCAACTGCCGATAGTTTTATTATAGCTTTTAACTATAGTATTAAAAAAGTTATAATCAGTAATTCTTCTAATCTCTTTATTTCACTTCTTTGTTTATGCGGAACCCTGATTTCCATGTTTATAGGAAAAAACCTTGGCGGCTTTATTCCCGTTTATTTGGCGGATATTTTAGGCAGTATCATACTTGTCTGTCTTGCCATATATATGTTATATAATGCTCTGTATTCCGGCGGTAATGAAATACATCAAGTTACCCAGGATCCCGCTGCCATTGATAAAGACGATTCAAAAGTCATTGAAATCAGGGAATCCTTACTGATTGGAATATTATTAAGCATCAATAATATGGGAATGGGAATCGGTGCCGGTATTGCCGGTATGTCTATATCAATCACTCCCATTATATGTGCCGCAGCAAGTTTTATATTTATAAAAACAGGCTGTGTATTTGGCAGAACGATTACTTCCCCAAAACTTTCTAAGTCTTTAGAGATAATATCTGCTGTACTGGTTTTACTACTGGGAATACTCGGGTTTTTTAACTAAACAAAAGATTTTGCAGAATCAGTAAGCGCAGTCAGGCATTATAAGAAGGTACTGGTATAACGTATTTAAATTAACTGGATCAGTAAACTTGTCTGAATTTCCTGACCGGTTATTTAGAATACGTTATGCCGGGCTGTTTTACATTTAATTTACTTCCTTGTGACAAAAAAATTACAGAATTGCGATAGCAGATCAGGGAGAATTTCTCTAAACTTGAAATGCGTTCCAATTCAAATAAATTGGATAAGAGCAACAAAGTTGACATTCATGAAGTACAAGGAGGCAATATGCAAAAAAAGAAGGTTAGAATACTGGCTGGTGTTATGACGGCCGCCATGCTGATAACCAGCCTGAATACGGGCGGCTTAATGATTAACGGCACATCTTTGGTTTATGCAGAAGAAAATGGAGGGGCAGGTGATTCTTCCGGTGAAGAGGATTATACCCAGTACGTCGATCCGTTTGTCGGAACGGACGTTGATTATGGACAGTTGTTTCCGGGTACGGTATCACCCAATGGACTCGTAAAATTAAGTCCGGATACTTACCCCCATAATACGGATGACCATGCAGGATATGATTACAGCAAAACCCAGATTGAAGGATTTTCCCATACGAGAATCGAAGGGGTGGGAGGACAGGGTGCAGGCGGGGATATTTTAATCACGCCGACCTATGTCCAATACGACAGTAAACCAACAGCAGCCTCAAGGGCGCAAAGCTACAGTCATGACAACGAGTCTGCCACACCCGGGTATTATTCGGTGGAACTTACACCTAAGACCGGAACAGGGACAAATTACAAAGAGGATACGACGTTTGGAAACATTACAGCGGAATTAACCGCCAATACAAGGACAGGCTATCATAAATATACTTTTCCCAAGGATGGGAAGGTGTCCCTGGTAGCAGACCTTAACTATACCTATCATGGTACAGATATCCGGAATGCGGTGATGAATGTGGAACAGTCTGGTGATACCACTGCCATATCAGGAAGATTCAGCGGAAGGAACGTATCCGGTCATGGTAAATATACGATGTATTTTTATATGGAGACCAGCCAGCCGGCGTCTGAAGTGAAAACCTGGCTTGATTCCGCCCTGACAGATGAACTAAGCCAGTCGGGAAATGATATAGGCGCTGTTTTGTCCTTTGATGTCAATACATCAACTCCCCTGGAGGTAAAGGTCAGTGTCTCACCGGTAAGCAGCGCACAGGCGAAAAAAGATATGTATAAAGAAATGCCGGACTGGGACTTTAATGGAGTTTACAGTGAGGCCAAGGCTGCCTGGAACGATGTGCTTGGGAAAGTAAAGGTAGAGAATTCTGCCGCCAGTGATCCGGACGGAAGACTGAAAAAACTATTCTATACCCATTTATATCATATGTTTACAACACCGGTAAATGCCACGAGTACGGACAATACCTTCCGTGCAACCGACTTAAATGTCTACGGGGCAGATGATTATACCCATTATGATTCCTGGACTTTATGGGATGACTTTCGGAAATATCCGATTATCGGACTTGTCCTTCCGGAAGTCTATAAGGATTATATCCGTTCCATAGCCGATACCATGGATTACGGAATCGGGACCTGGGGGCTGGATACCCAGACGGTGCCGACAGTCCGGACCGAGCATGCCGTGGCACTTTTAGCGGATGGGGTGGCAAAAGGATTTGATGATATCGATAATTTAGAAAGTGCCTATGAAACAGCAAAAGAAATTGCAGACAGTACAGTAGACAGTACCGCAGAAAGCTTAGGCTACATTCAGGGCAGGGTCGATAAAACCGTGGAGTATTCGTATGATGACTGGGCCATTTCCCTGTTGGCCAAAAATCTGGGTAATACAGAAGACTATAATAAATACTTAAAACGCTCCTTTTTCTATAAGAATCTTTATAAAGAAGATGCAGTTACCGCTTCCATTGATGGAACAGCTACAACCATGGGATTATTGTGGCCCAAAGATGCTGCCGGTAATTTTATGAGTGCCAATCCGGAAGCCTATGGCAATAACGGCTTATATCAGGGAACCTTATGGCAGTATACCTGGTGGGATTCCAATGATGTGAACGGATTACTGGACTTAATCGGCAGTAAAGAAAAAATGGCTCAGGAATTACAGTATCTGTACGGAATGCAGGATCCGGATAATGGAAGCCGTATGTTACACACCAATTCCAATGAAATCGATTTGCAGACACCTTATTTATTTAATTTTGTCGGGGAGCCTTATAATACCCAATACCTGATAAGGCAGATCTATACCGGACAAACCTGGAACCGTTATAGTGGAACAGGAGAATATAATCCTCCCATTTATGACTATGTCTACAAGCTGGATCCCCAGGGGTTTTTGGAGACCATGGATGATGATGCCGGAACAATGGCCTCCATGTATGTAGCTGCCGCCATGGGATTATTCCCGATGGCACCTGGAGATACCACTTATCAGATCGGAACGCCTTTCTTTGATAAAGTAACCATTGATGTTGGAAATGGCAAGCAGTTTGTCATTGAAGCCGACGATGTATCTTCTGATAATTATTACATACAGTCCGCAACCTTAAACGGAAAAAGTTTTGACCGGACCTGGATTGATTATTCTGAAATTATCCGGGGCGGCACCTTAAATTTCCAGATGGGGTCTTCTCCTTCTGAATGGGCAGTTAATGGTGTGACGGCGTTATCTTCCTCCGACCTTGCAGATACGGGAACTTATGATACAAAAGATATGCTTAACTATTCTGCAACCACACTTTTTGAGTCCGATACAAATGACGGTTCCATTGACGATAACATTAACATATCCCTGCAAAATACGGATGCAACAATGGTGGGAGAAGAAAATGAAGATTTGATCTCTTCAGGGAAAGTGACGGTTAGTAATGTACCGGAAGGCCTCACTGCAATGGCAAAGAGGATAGATGCTGCAAGCCTTCAGATCAGTTTTTCAGGAAATGCCCTGAATCATAACAGGGAAGACAGTATAGGGGATTTAGCCGTTAAACTTGAAGATTCTTTATTCAGTAAAACCATTTCAAGCAGCCGGAAAGAAAAATCAAATATAAAAATTATGTTTGATGATGATACCATCACGTTAAATAAAGACCGATTATATGAGTCTGCCCAAAATGACGGTACCGTAGAGGGTAATGTAACCATAAACCTGTCTGGAACCAGTACGTTTGACGGCAGTGCCGGGGAAGATTTTATTGCGGATGGGAAACTTTATTTAACCAATTTTCCTGTCGGTTTAACGGCCAGTGCAGTGAAAACAGGAGAGAGTCAGCTTGAACTTAGTTTTGATGGTAAAGCTGAAGAAAATGATGCTGATGTGGATGATTTGGGAATTACTTTTTTAGATTCAGCCTTTTTAGGAGCAGAAGCTTCTGAAATCAACGGTTCCAATTATGGAGGCATGAAATCCCTTGTGCTTGATTTTAAGCCTAACTGGAACGAACGCCTGTCACAGAAAATAGAGGAAGGCAGGCAAATCAACCGGACGGATGTTACTGCCAGCAGTTTTGCTGTTTTAACAGATGCTTTGGAAAATGGGCAGGAAGTCCTTGACAGGGAAGGAGTAACGGAAAGTGAGTTCCGTGCAGCCTATGATGCCATCGTTCAGGCCCTGGTTGATCTGGTTTACAGTCAAAATGCAATAAAACAGCTGGAAGCGGAAAATTACACCATATGGTCAGGCCGAAACGATTTAAAAACAGAAACAAGTCAGGACAGTAACGGGGTTTCCCTTGGCAATTTAGGCGGAACTTATGACGGAGCCTGGATTGGGTTTGAAAAACTGGATTTTGGTACCAGTAACATAGCCTCTTTTACGGTACGTTATGTGAATAACAGCGGACGGTGCGCCCCGGATGCCGCCATGGAAATTCATTTGGGCAGCCCGGAGGGGGAACTCCTGCAAACAGTAACCTTAGACCCAAGCGGAAGTAACTGGAATGCATATACTATAAAAACAGAGGAACTTAATAATACTGAAAAGCTTACCGGAATGGTAGATGTCTGTCTGGTACTAAAGGGAACCGGCGCAGTTGGCAGTGGTTCCGGACAAGTGTTTGTTGCTAATCTGGACTGGGTGAAATTCAATGCAGCTACTACATATGGAATTTATCAGGCGGAAAACTATTCATCCTGGTCGGCAGGAAATCTAAAAACAGAATCCAGTACGACAAGTGAAGGTGAAAGTTTAACTAACATAGGTGCTACTTATGATGGGGCCTGGATATCCTATAATCAGATTTTATTTAATGGGGAAGGCCTTGGGGAAATTGCTGTCCGTTATGCTGGCAATACCGGCAGGTGCGGAGCGGATGCCCGCATTGAACTTCATCTTGATTCGCCGGGAGGGGAATTGATTGATACGATATCCATTATACCAACGAATGGGGACTGGTCACATTATGTAACCACTGAAAAGGAGCTGACCGCGAAAATTACCGGATTGCATGATATATATCTGGTGATGCGTGCGACGACAACAGGTTCAAACCCTTTCGTTGCAAATCTGGATTGGTTCTCCTTTATGGAAGCAGAAAATGATAGTATTGATAAGTCTGGATTACAGTCCTTGTATGATACTTATTCAGAGCTGTTAAATCAGGAAGGTCTATATGAAGCAGCTTCATTTGCTGTGTTTAAAGAAGCAATGGATTATGCAAAGGAAGTATTGGATTCTGCCCAGGCAACCCGTGAAGAAGTAGGCCAGGCAATTACGTTAGTGCAGGAAAAGAAAGCGGCACTTGTTCTCCTGGAGCCTCAGGAAGGTCCAACCATTACCCCTGATCATGTTATCTTCGATAGATATGCAGGCTCCGTAAACTACGGGGACAAAACGGTAACAATCACAGATGGAATTGCATTAACCGATATTCATAACGGAGAGGCTGTTTTGAACATAGATACCGATTATACAGTAACCGGCAGTGCAATTACAATAAATACCTCGTATTTTGAGACATTAGATAAGGGTGCCACGGAATTAACGTTCCAGTTTATGGAAGGAACGCCTAAAACTTTATCAATCATAGTAACCGATTCAACACCGGCAGAAGAAGAAAAGGATTCGGATATCAGCCCGGTCACGGCAGCTTTTGATAAGTATATAAAATCCCGAAATCATAAAGATGTCCCTGTAACCATGCTTTTGAACGGAAATACATTAATCAGTATCAAGAACAAAACAGTGGATTTAGCAGAGGGAAGGGACTATACGGTAAGCGGCAGTGCAGTTACAATATATGCCACTTATTTAGATAAACAGCTGAAAGGAAAGACTAATTTGACATTTGTTTTCAGTGCAGGTGCGGAAAAGAATCTGGCTATTAGTATTGCAGATACAAAACACTCCTCTTCCCATTCCTCAGGTTCTTCCAGTACTTCAGGTTCTTCCGGTGCAACTGTTGTGGAAAGGCAGACTTCCGTTGTGACTGACAATGGGACATCACAGACAACCACAGTACGTATTCCCATAACAAGGACAATGAGCAGTGACGGAACGGTAAAGGATGCGATGCAATTGAATGAGGATCAGGCGGCTGAAACAGTAAAAAATGCCTTGGAAACCAAAAGTACCAGAGCATCCATTGATATGACCAATCAAACCGCCGATAAGGCTGACAAAACAGAGATACAGTTATTCGGGGCAGCGGCAGCTTTATTTGGACAAAATAATATAACGCTTGAAATTGTAACCAATCAGGCAGGTATCCTGCTTCCGGCAGAAACAATGACTGGTGCGGCCGGTAAGGAGGCCTCCATACATGTCTTTGAAGTAAAAGACGGACAGCAGATTGAAAGGACGGAAGAACTGCTTTCACAGATGGGAACAGGGATTAAGATGCTGCATTCACCGGTCAATATCGAAACCAATTATGCTTTAAAGACCCAGATAACGCTCCCTATAGAAAGCAGCAATCTTCCGGCTGATAATAGCCAGCTTGAGGAATTCATTGCTTCCCTGGCAGTGCTTGTAGAACACAGCGATGGGGAAAACAGACTGCAAAAAGGAACCATACAATATGATAAAGATGGAAAACCAACGGGTATATCCATCTGGGTGGATAAATTCAGTACGTTTACTTTGGTAAAAACTACTTTTGACGGAACAGTAAAAGTAATTAAAAATAAACAGATGCCGGATAAAGAGCTGAATGTAAAGTTTGATAATAATCTGGATCCTGAATCGGTTACGGAGGATACGGTGTATGTATTAGATTCAAAAGGAAACAAGATGGATGTAACCATAGAGTGTAATACGAATAAGATTAAAGTGATTCCGATAAGCAATTACAGCCTTGGGGAAACCTATAACTTTTATATTACAAAAAATGTAAGGTATGAAACGGGTACATCAATCAAAACAGCGCGAAAGTATACATTTACGATTGGCAATGTACTTTTAAGTGGTACTAAAATGAATACATACTTAAATGTGCCGGCAACAAAAGTCTGGTCTATAAAATTAGGTAAACAGATAAATACCGATACCTATAAAACTAAATATGTTACGGTGGTTGACCAGTACTGTAATCAGATTAAAGCGGATTCTTCCGTGGTAAAAGACAGTTATATAAAAGTAAAATCCCAGATTAAATATAAAACCGGAAATACATATTACATCATTATTAATGGTGTAAACTATGATGATGGTACTGCTATGGAGGAAGCTGTATGGATTAAGTTTACAATTAAATAATGATAAAACAACTAATATTAATTTGAATTATATAAAATCTATACGCCGGCTGTTATTTGATATTTCGAAATCAGTCAGATCTTCCTTTTTTCCTGCTTCTGCAGGATTAATCTCAAAGCACACCGGATTAGGGTTTACACAAATTAAATGTAAATATTACCAGGACATTATTTTTTATTTACTTTCATTTGATATACTCCTAGCGATGAGACGAAGTTTGAGTGGAGACCGGAAGGATAAAACGAACGAATGAAGCAGGTAAACCGAGGAATAAATATTTTAATAAATGTTGTCATAATCTTGCTTATTATAGCTATAACATGGGGACTACTGAATCAGAAAATAGGGTATAAAAGATATGAAACCTCAACCCGTACCTATAATAAAGCTGAAGTATTGAAAATAAACACACAGGAATTAGACGTTGATGACACGGGTGAATACATAACCGGGTATCAGGATATTACGGTAAAGTTTACAGGAGGAAAAGAAAAAGGAAAAGAAACACAAATTCAAAATACAGTGACGGCAACCCATAATGTAATAGCCAAGCCCGGGCAGACGCTTATCATCTGTTCCGATGTACCGGAAAATGCAGAAAGTTATTATACCGTATACAATTATTACCGTGCACCGGTAATATGGTTTATTGTTCTGGTCTTCCTGGGGATTATTGCTGTGATTGGCGGCAAAAAGGGCGTGAAAAGTGGGATAAGCCTTCTGTTTACATTTTTTGTGATTTTATGTTATCTGCTTCCGGCATTATACAGGGGTGATTCCCCATTATTTGCAACCGTAATCACGGCTGCTTTAAGTACGGCAGTGACCTTATACTATTTAAATGGGCTTACTTATAAAACATTGATTGGAATTCTCTCAACTACGATGGGAATCATCATTGCCGGAATTTTGTTTTTTGTTATTTCAGAATTATTAACTATCAGCGGTTACCAGACAGACGAGGCAGAATCTTTGATTCTTATATCTCAGTCAACTGGTTTACAGATAAAAGGTATACTTTTTGCAGGGGTATTAATTGCATCCTTGGGAGCGGTAATGGATGTAGCAGTGTCAATAGGCTCATCACTTTATGAAATTATCAGTCTGAATCCAGATATTACCGGCAGGGAATTATTTAAATCCGGGATGAATATAGGAAAAGATATGATTGGCACCATGACCAATACCCTGATTTTGGCATATGCAGGAAGTTCCCTGATGACACTGCTGATATTTATTTCCTATGGCTTACAATATCAGCAGCTGTTATCTTCTGACTATTTGGCAATCGAACTTGGGCAGGCAATTGCCGGAAGTGCCGCGGTAGTTATTACCGTGCCGGTTGCTTCTGCCTTTTGTTCACTGGGTTACCCGCATTTTAACAAGATAACCAGACATCATATTGGAGGAAAATCATGAAGAAAATGAAACAATTTCTTTCATTGACAATGGCAGCAATTATGGTATTTACGACCATTTCCATTCCGTCAGTGAAAACAAAAGCGGCAGCAGTACAGGATAAAACTGTACTGGCAGACAGTGATACTACATGGAAATACTTAGATGACAACACAGATCCTGCAGAAGCTGAGAATCCTGCAGTCTGGACATTAAATACTTATAATGACGAAACCTGGAAAACAGGGAAAGGAAGCTTTGGTTCCAAAGGCGGCAATTCCAAAGACCTGGGTGGCGGATTTGTAGCTGACAATCTATTACAGCAGTATATAGACGGAACCAGTACGGATATTCCGGCATATTTTTTCCGGACTACTTTTAACATTGACAGTATGGATGATTTTGAAGAACTTACAGGTGAAATGCAGTATGATGACGCTGCTATTGTATACATTAACGGTGTTAAGGTTGCTGAGTTTGATGTTCCGGAGGGCGGGTACCCAAGCAATATGTCTTATGGCGGATCCAATGACTCGTATCCAAGAACCGGAAATTTCTCCATATCAAGTAATGATGTAGCAACAGGACCGGCCATTGTATCAGGTTCTGCCATAGAAGCAGGTTCGCCCATTCTCGTTGAAGGTGAGAACGTAATGGCAGTAGAACTTCATCAGGGACGTAGCAGCAGTTCTGATATATTCCTTAAGGTTAACAGTGTTCAACTTATCCGAAGCACTCTTGTTACGGATGGATTTGACACCATGGAGGCAGAAGGTTTTGATTCCTGGTCAGGCGGAGGTCTGAAAACAGAGGGAGGCACTGATTCTGTGGGAGGAGCCCTGACAGATGTGGGAGGCACCTATGACAGTGCCTGGCTTCAATACAATGACAGGTATTTTGAAGAAGCACCCTCTTCCATAACCTTCCGCTATGTCAATAATTCCAGCAGGTGTGCCTCTGATGCAAGAATGGAACTCAGGTTGGACGGCGCAGACGGTGAGCTGTTACAGACGGTAGAACTTTCGGCAACCGGCTCAAATTGGAATGCTTATTCCGTAAAAACCGTAGACCTTACCAATACGGATGAATATTTAGGAAAACACAATATCTGCTTCGTTATGAAGGGAACAACAACCGATCCAAATCCCTATATCATAAACTTAGATTATATCCAGTTTAATAAAACCGCTAAAGTCGTAACGCAAAAGGCAGTTTCCTTAACAATAGGTGAGGATGAAACAAAAAGAAATATAACCTGGTATGCGGACGATACTGATCCCGGCAGTTTAGAGCTGGCTTTAAAAAGCGATATGACGGGGGAAGAATTTCCAACAGAAAATTACCGGGAATTTACTGCAGAAGTACAGTCAGCCAATGACACGGGCTTTTACAGCAATCAGCTGACAATGGACAATCTTACGGCAAATACGGAATATGTTTATCGTTTGATAAACAAAAGTACCGTGTCAAAAGTTTATAACTTTAAAACCGGTGATGCAGGAGATTTTTCTTTTCTATTTGCAGGTGACCCGCAAATAGGTGCAAGTGGATCTAACTCCAATGATTCAAATGGCTGGGACAATACACTGACCCAAGGTCTTAATCAGTTCCCTGAAACCGATTTTATTGTCAGTGCAGGGGATCAGGTAAACAGTGCAGCCGATGAATCCCAGTATGCCGGTTATTTAAATCATGATGCATTAAGTTCTATTCCCATAGCTACCATAGTCGGTAATCATGATACGGCAAGTTCCTCTTATAGCCAGCATTTTAATAATCCTAATGTCAGCTCTTACGGAGTATCTGCGGCAGGCAGTGATTACTGGTATGTTTATAACAATGTCCTTTTCTTAAACTTAAATTCCAACAACTTAAGTACGGCGGAGCATAGGGCATTTATGGAAGATGCAATCAGTGCTAACCCGGATGTTACCTGGAAAGTAGTTGTATTCCACCATTCCATTTATAGTGTTGCAAATCATGCCACTGAAAGCGACATCCTTCAAAGAAGGGAAGAATATTCACCTGTTTTTAAAGATCTGGGTATTGATGTGGTCCTGATGGGACATGATCATGTATATGTGAGAAGTTACATGATGGACGGTCTGACACCGGAAGTAGAAAGAAATGCAGATAATTCGCCGCTATCAAGTGTGACGGATCCTGACGGTACTTTATATGTAACGGCTAATTCGGCAAGCGGAAGTAAATTCTATACTATTCAGAATCAGGTATTCCCATATTCAGCAGTACAGTCCCAGGAAAATGTACCTAATATTTCAAATGTTTCCGTATCACCTACAAGTTTTAAAATTACAACTTACCGTGTAAATGATATGAGTACGGTAGATACCTTTGAAATTATACATACCAAGGAATTAACAGGAGTTATGGCACCAGAGGATATTACCGGTGTGGCAAACGGAACAGAAAAAACCGTACAGGCGTTAGGACTTCCGGAAACCGTTACCTTAACCACCGATGAAGGAAATTTCCAGGCAGATGTCCAGTGGGATGTAGCTTCCAGCACTTATGATACAGCAGTAAAAGAAGAACAGACCTTTACCGTAAAAGGTACCGTAATTCTTCCGGATGGAGTAGGAAATCCAGATAATATCAGTTTAGATGTTACCATAAATGTTACGGTAAATAAGGCAGCAGAAGATGTAAAAACATTATTAAGCATCAAGGCACCGTCAGCAGTAACCGGTATTAAGAATGGAACAGCAAAAACGGCAGATGCCTTAAAGCTTCCAAAGACTGTAATTCTGGTAACAGACAAAGGGGATGAGGCTGCGCAGGTTACCTGGGATGTGGTTTCCAGTTCCTATATTACATCTGATAAGAAAGCTCAAACTTTTACTGTAACCGGTGAAGTTACCTTGCCGGAAGATGTTGTAAATACAGATAATATTGATCTTGCTACTTTCATTCGTGTTTCAGTAAAGAAGAAAGCCAGCTCAAACAGCGGCAGCAGTAATAGTGGTAGTAGTAGCAGTACAGGGGAAAGCACTTCTGGAAACAGCAATTCAGATAACGGGTCTGCAACGCAAAATCAGGCAGATGTACCAGTAACTGAAAATGTTACGGCAAAAGCCTCAGTGGATAAGAATGGACTTGCAACAGCAGATGTATCTGAAACAGCAGTTACAGATGCCATTGCTAAAGCAGTTTCCACAGCTAAAGAACAGGGAAAGACAGAAGATGGGGTTGAAATAGCCATTAAAGTGGATGCTCCGGATACGGCTAATTCTATGGATATTGTCCTGACACAGCCTATATTAAGTAAAATTGCAGAAAATAACGTACAGAAACTTAAAGTAGACGGCAATTTAGTTTCCTTAAATTTTAATCAAAAAGCTTTAGAAGAAATCAGAAGACAAAGTACTGGAACTGTTAAAATTAATATTAAACCGGTAGAGAGTTTATCGGAAGAAGCCAAAGCGGTTATAAAAGACAGACAGGTATATGATATTGACATAACTTATGTAAAGAGTAAAAAAACACAGGAAATCACCAAACTCGGACAAGGAATCGTTTCAATAAGCATTCCTTATACACCGGCCAAGGGTGAAGATACCGGTAAATTATATGCAGTATATGTAGATGACAAAGGCAAAGCAAACATGCTTGCCGGTTCAAGTTATGATGCCAATACTTCCAGCATTATCTTCACAACGGGACACTTCTCAGTGTATGGCGTGGCATATCAGGATAAAGCCGGCTCATTTACAGATATTGTTAATCATCCGGCTAAAGAAAGCATTGATTTTGTAACAAGCAGAGGCATTTTAAAAGGTACTGCCAATAGTATCTTTAGTCCCAACACTGCATTGTCCTTTGGAATCCTAGCGAAAGCCCTTGTAGTATTAGATGGCGTTGATATCAGTATATATAAGGACAGCAGTTTTACCGATTTAGATAATAATCAATATAAGCAATACATAGAATGGGCATACCAGAAGGGAATTATGGCCGGTGAAGGAAAAAAGCAGTTTGCACCGGATAGGATTGTAACCCGTGAACAGTTTGCGGTTATTATGGAAAACTATGCGAAAGCAACAGAGTTTGTGTTACCAAAAACAAGGGAGGCAATCAGCTTTAATGATACCGGAAGTATATCCCTGACAGGACTGGAAGCAATAAAATCCGTACAGCAGGCAGGTATTATGGATCAGGTAGAAATTAATCAGTTTAAGCCTTTAAAATCAGTTACTTATGCTGAAGCAGCACTGATCCTTCACCGCTATGCAAAACTTGTGATTGATCCTCAGACTGCACAAGGATGGGCATTAAGTGATTCCGGCCAGAAAATGTATTATAAAGACGGCAAGGCTTTGACCGGCTGGCAGAACTTAAATAATAATTGGTATTACTTTTATTCTGATGGTTCTATGGCTGTAAATACTAGTATAGGCGAATTCCAGATAGATAATAATGGTATCAGGATCTCTAAATAAATTTATTCAGAATTATAAATTGTTAAAAAATATAGGAGCTGTCCAGAAATGGACAGTTCCTATTTCGGTGTGCCCAGTGGGCACACGTTCTAACGGGTGAAAGTCCCCAATCCACCCGGCAGT
>JBAVPE010000042.1:0-52484 GCA_049692775.1 Anaerocolumna sp.
ATTTATGTAGAAAAGGATGTGTTGACTTGGATATAGGTAAAAAAATCCGGTTTTTAAGGTTACAAAAAAATATTCCGCAGAATGACCTGGCTCAGATTATTGGGGTAAGTAAATCTACTATGTCCAACTATGAACGCAATTACAGTACTCCTGATCCGGATATTTTAGTTAAACTGGCAGATTATTTTAATGTCAGTATTGATTATTTATTTGATTATGGAGAAAACCATGAAACCGAATTAGCAAAAGAATCTTCCAATTATAATCATCCGGACCCAGCAGTTTTAAGTAAGGATGAATGGAATGTATTAAATTATTATAACCGTTTACAGGACGAAAATAAGGATTATATCAAGGGACAGATGATTCAGTTATTTTTAAAACAAACGAATCTTATGAAAGATGATAATTCCAATTAAAAATTCCCAGATTTATTTTATCCGGGAATTTTTTAATTTAATTAGAATATAGGATTTATCATGGAATCATATATAAAAGTGCATTGCAGATGCATGCTGCCACATTACTTCCGCCTTTTCTGCCCCTGGCTACAATATAAGGAATATCATCCGTTTCCATAATTAATTCTTTTGCTTCTACCACGTTTACAAATCCTACCGGCACCCCAATAATCAGCTCCGGTTTTATTTTTCCCGATTGAATCAATTCGTAAAGCCGTATCAGGGCAGTGGGGGCGTTACCAATGGCAAAGATCAACTCTTTATTTAATTCCGCTGCTTTATCCATGCTGACCGCAGCCCTGGTTATTCCCTTCGTTTTCGCCATGGCCGCCACATCATTGTCTGCCATGTAGCAATATACTTCTCCGCCAAACCTGGATAAGGACTTTTTATTAATTCCAGCTTTCACCATATTCGTATCCGTAACAATACAGGCACCATGTTCAATTGCTCTTTTGGCTTTTTCTACTACTTCTTTTGAAAAGCATAAATTATTGATATAATCAAAATCAGCAGTGGTATGGATAACCCGCTTTATGATTGGTTTTTGATCCGGGTCCAATTCTGTTTTTAATTCTGCTTCAATCAATTCAAAACTTCTTTTTTCTATTTCTTCCGGTACCTGGGTATCCAAATGTATTTTCATAATTCAATTCCTTTTCTTGCTGTTATATTTTGGTCATAAGGATGTTTTATTTTCTTGATTTCTGAAACATAATCTGCCCTGTCAAGAAACAAAGGGTCAGGCTCCCGTCCGGTAAGTATAAGCTCCAATTCTGCTTTTTTATTTACGATCAGATTATCGACTTCTGTCCTGTCAATCAAATGATACTTATATGCCGCAGTTATTTCATCCAGTATAAGCATGTCACACTGTCCTTCTTTCACCAGGTTAAGGGCCCGGGTTAAGTTTTCATTATGGAGTTTTGTAATTTCCTTTTTATCCTGGTCTGTCATTTTATTATAAAAGCCATAATCAATCTTGTTCCGGATAACGGTTATACCGGGAAGCAGTTCCAAACTCTTAAGTTCACTTACCATTCTCCCTTTCAGGAATTGTAATAAAACAACCTTCATCCCACTGCCTGCAGCACGGACCGCTAACCCGATGGCTGCCGTTGTTTTTCCTTTTCCTTCCCCGCAATAAACATGTATTAATCCTTTATTCATATGCCCTCCTCTAAAATCCGGTAAATGAAATCCATATCCAGATTATTTCTGACTGTCTCCGCCAGATTATCATATTGGCGTTCCTTGTAAGTTTTTAAATCAACCGATTTAATCTGATTATACTCAAGTCCTTTTCTTTTGAAAAGGGTTTTTACAATTCCTTCCACGAATTCTTCCTTATCAAAAATTCCATGGACATAGGTTCCCAGTACATTTTGAAAAATATACCCATCAGATTTCATTTTCCGTTCCCCTGACCCTTCCTTATCATTCCGGTCTGTTACACGGTCATCTATTTGGGAAAAGAAACTCCCAAGGTTATCACCTGTTGCACGGGAAACTCCCATATGGATTTCATACCCTTCAATCGGGATCTTACTTAAAAGTTTTAGTTCACCGGTTATATTACAAACATTACCTGACACCCTGGTACGCACTTTTTCCTCTTCGAACACAGTTTCTATCGGAAGAAGTCCCATGCCCTCCATGCTGCCGGAGGCTTCTACGTGGTCGGGGTCACTTAATTTTTCTCCTAACATCTGGTATCCGCCGCAAATTCCCATAATAATTTTACCCTTGGCTGCTTTTTGTTTAATTGCTGCCTCCAGTCCATTTTGCCTCATCCAGGCCAAATCCTGCATGGTACTTTTGGTACCGGGCAGGATAATCATATCAGCATCCTTTAATCCGGCACTGTTCGTCACATAACGCAGGGATACCCCCTCCATACGTTCTAAGGAATTAAAATCCGTAAAATTAGAAATACGTGGTAATTTTATGACAGCAACATCTATGATGCCAGTGCCCTTATTATTGTCAAAGCGTTCCGATAAGCTGTCTTCATCGTCAATATCCAGATATACATAAGGTATTACCCCAGCTACCTCTTTACCGCTGATATCCGCTAACATGGCAAGACCGGGTTCCAGTATTGTTTTATCCCCCCTGAATTTATTAATTACGGTTGCTTTTACGATTGCCTTTTCATCTTCCTCTAAAAGCATAAGTGTTCCTGCTAATTGGGCAAATACCCCTCCCCTGTCAATATCCCCTACTAAAATTACCGGCGCTTTTGCTAGTTTTGCCATACCCATATTAACGATGTCTTCACTTTTTAAATTGATTTCAGCAGGGCTTCCCGCACCTTCAATTACAATGATATCGTATTCTTCCCCCAGCTTTTTGTAGGCCTCCATAATATCGGGAATTAATGTTTTTTTATATTTAAAATACTCCGCCGCTTTCATATTTCCCCGTACCTCGCCATTAGCAATAACCTGTGAGCCTACATCTGTCGTAGGTTTTAACAGTATGGGATTCATAAGTACCGAGGGCTTAATCCCGCAAGCTTCTGCCTGCATCACCTGGGCACGTCCCATCTCCAGCCCTTCCTCCGTTATAAACGAATTAAGGGCCATATTCTGGGATTTAAAGGGTGCCACCTTGTATCCGTCCTGTTTAAATATCCTGCAAAGCCCTGCAGTGAGTAAGCTTTTGCCTACATTGGACATAGTTCCCTGAATCATAATTGCTTTTGCCATACTTAGGTTCCTTTCTTTTCATTCAAATTCATTACGGTATGCCGGGATAGTGTATTCACCTGATCTATTTCACCTCAACCTGTATTCTGCCGCTTCGTTCCAGCACTAATCCAAACATTCACACTATACATTCTGCTATTTCCTTTATGAGAAGTTCATTCTCTTCATGTGTCCTGACAGCTATCCGATAGAAGTCATGGTTTAACTGATTGTAATTTGCACATTGCCGTATCAAAATGCCTTTGGCTAATAAGGCATTATATAGGCTATTACTGCTTTTAAAGAATATATAATTAGCTGCAGGTTTAAATACTTTCAGCCCAAGATCTTTCAGGTTTTGATATAAGTACTCCCGTTCCTGTCTGATCAGTTCTTTTGTCTCCAGACGGTATGAATCTTCCTTTAATGCCTGGATTCCTGCAATCTGTGCCGGTACGGATACATTCCAGGCAGGACCAATACCAGACATCAGTTTTACCAGCTGCTGATTACTGCATAAGCCGTAACCAAGCCTTAACCCTGCCATGGCATATTGCTTAGTGAAAGCTTTTAACAGAAATAACTTATTATTTCCCTTAAGATACTTTTTAAGGGAATTCGTTTCTGCCTCATCTGTTAAATCCATAAAACACTCATCCACGAACAGGAAAATATTATATTTTATGCATTGTTCCATTATTTTTTTTAATATTTCCGGGGTTATAAGGTTGCCAACCGGGTTATTGGGATTGCATAAAAATAATATGTCCAGGGTTTCCTCCAGCTGCAGAATAAATTGACCGGTTACTTTAAAATCATTCCCTTCAATTAATAAACCATATTCCACCTGGCTCCCCACTTCTTTTAAGGCTTTTTCATATTCAGAAAAGGTAGGTGCCATTACCATTGCCTTTTTGGGTTTTAGGGCATAACATAACCGGAATATGATGTCTGAGGCACCGTTTCCGCAGATGATAGAATCCCTGCTGACTTTCTCATATTCAGCTATGGCAGTTGTTAATTCAGTGCAATTATTATCCGGATATAATGCAAATTCCTCCAGCTGCATACAAAGGGCACGCTTAACACCCTCCGGTAATCCAAGTGGATTCGTATTGACCGAAAAGTCCAAGGATACTTTTTTATCATAAATTTCACCACCGTGCCGGTATTGATTCATTGATTCCTCCTATCTGCGTACTTTACATAAATATAATCCATAGTGGTAAAAAGTACGTATTCCTTTTTCTTTTTTACCTGAATAGGAAAGCTGCTATCAGTAGTTTCATTAAAGTTAATAATACAACCGCCAGGAGTGATGTCCCATACATAAGTTTATTCACTCTTTTTATGTCTTCTGCTACGATTGGCCTGGTGTTATCACCTATGGTTGGTTTATTATGTAGTTTACCAAAATAATAGGTGTCACCTGCAAGCAAAAGCCCTAGTGCCCCGGCGCAAACCGCTTCTGTCTGGGCAGAATTTGGGCTGGCATGGTTATGTCTGTCCCTTCGGAAAATCCTGATTGCTTCTTTCCTATTTAAACCGGTAAAAAAACTGGCTGTTATCATAAGGACAGCAGATGTCCGTGCCGGGATAAAATTTACAACATCATCTAACTTTGCTGCAATCCTCCCCAAATACAAATAAGCATCGTTTTTATATCCTATCATGGAGTCCATTGTATTGGCTGCTTTATAGAAAAACCCTAAGACCGGTCCTCCGATGGCAAGATAAATCATAGGGGCAATTACACCGTCCGAAGCATTTTCAGCAACCGTCTCAACTGCCGCCCTGGTGACTCCTGCTTCATCTAATTTATCCGTATCCCTGCCAACTATCATGGATACGTTATATCTGGCTTCTTTTAAGTCACCCCTTTTAAGGGAATGATACACCCGCATGCTTTCTACCTTAAGGCATTTCGTTGCCAAAATCTGATAACACATTATACTTTCTGCTATAAGACCCAGCCAGGGGTTATAATGGTACAGCAAATATAATAAGAGAAAAGGAATAATGGTTGATATGGTAAGAACCAGGATTACCAGGACTGCACCTCCTGTAATCAGACTTTTCGGGGAATTATTAAAATATTTTCTCACCGGTTTTTCTATTTTACTGATCAAGGTTCCTATCAGTCTTATGGGATGGGGCAGCTGATAGGGATCCCCGAAGATAAGGTCTAATATATAGCCGGTTATAAATGCGGCAATTGAATAATAAATCATAACTGCCCTCCTGTATCACATAATTTTCTTAAAACTTTTAAGCTCCTGTTATCCTCTTCCAGTTCACACATATAACCATCCCCATTGCTTAACTGCCAGTCATAAAAACCTTTCTTCGGTAATCCGTACTTTTCTAAAATAGACATAATGGTTCCCCCGTGGACAACCAATGTGATACTGTCATTCTTACTATTGTCTATTATTGTTTCATAGGCTTTTATACAGCGGTTCCGAAAGCTTTGCTGATTCTCACCGGATGGAAATTCTAAGGTACCGTTACTGGCTATCCATTCCTGATATTTTTCATTGCCGGTTAAGTCCGGATAATTTTTATTTTCTAATTCCCCAAAGTCACATTCCCTGAGATTTTCACAAAGAACAGGTCTTTTGTCCGGATAAATGAGTTCTGATGTTTGAAGGCATCGAAGCAATGAACTTGTGTATATTACTTCTGCTTCCGGATATTTATTTGCTTTTATGTAAGTTAGGATTTGTTTGATACCCTGAGTACATAGAGGTTCATCCGTTGAACCGATATACCGTTTTTCTGTATTGCCTTTTGTCATTCCATGCCTGATTAGAATTATTTTCATTTTATCTTCATCCCCAATCCGCATACAATTCTTTCTACACTGAAAGAATATTCCGCCAGTTTACATAAACTCCGCCCAACAGTTTCCCTGAATATCCTGTCTGCCTTATCCATAGGAACAATTCCATATCCGACTTCATTGCAGATAATGACGGCAGATGGATTTTTATGAATCAATTCTTTAATAAACACTTCCATCATTTTCTGTGGTTCGGCGGTATATCCAGGTTTCAGGTCAGGATGCCCTGTTAAATCTATTATAGATAATTCCTGGCTATTTCCGGTCCATTCCATTAATAACCGCTTTATGAATAGATGTAAATGATTTATTATCTTTTTTGATAATATTTCTTCCAGTGTACAGCTGATTCCATCACAAATCTCCTCACTGTCTTTTGAAATCGTCTTTTTACTGCATACATAATTAAGCTTTCCCTGGCTGATACCGCCAATATATAACTCCATACTAAACTCCCCTCTGCGTGCCTTAGCACGCATATAAATCAGGATGGTGAAAATATTCCTTTTTCACCTTACTCCCCTCTGCGTGCTTTTGTTATATGAGTACTCTATATTGTAATCCTTTAAATGAATACTGCCGCAGTAATTACGATGGCCAGCTCACATATCTGAAGAAAAAATCCTGCCAAATCTCCCGTTATTCCACCAAACTGTCTGTAAGAAATCCATTTGTAATAACAAAATACAATTACTGCTGTCAGAATTAGTGCAGTTCCTGCTGCAATATCAATATAAAGCATAACACCTGTACATATTAAAATTAATATTGCTAACATAATACCTGTTATTTTCCTGTGGGCCGCGGAGGAAAAAGTGTATAGAAGTCCTTCCTTTTTAGCAGAACGAAGCAGTACTAATGCAATTCCGCTGAAAGCCCTTGACAGGACAAATCCCAAACTTAAAAGTACATAGGCCTTTAAACTTGTAAGTTCTGTCATAGCCCCGAAATATAAGATATAATAGGCACCGCATCCAATTATGGCAAAGGCCCCCGTGTGAGGATCCTTTAAGATCTCCAGTTTCTTTTCCTTGGGTTGATATGAACTTAAGGCATCTATTGTATCAAGAAAACCGTCCAGATGTATCCCTCCAGTTATAAAAACCGGAATTGACATGGCTACGGCTGACTTCATAAAGATTCCAAAATCTAAACTCCTGGAAAGCCACCACCAGCCGCAAAGTACCCCTCCGATAATTGCTCCGATAAGCGGGAAAAAAATGAGTGAATATTTCATATTCTTATCATTCCATTCAACCCATGGCATTGGTAATCTGGAATATGTTGAGAATGATATAATCATTGATTTTAATAACGTCATACTATTCCCGCTCCTTTCTGGCATACCGGTATCCCACACACCACTTCGTATACGCAGGATGCCCGTTCAGCAATACGGCAATTTATTTCACCTAAAAGTTTTATGTAATTTGCGGTTTCTTCATAGATAGAACCATGATCGGAAAACACTTCATTGGATACAATAATCACATGTTCACATGTCCGTTCCAGATTAGAGATACCTTCCATGATTTCCTCACAGACCGGTACATGAACCTTAGTCTTTATAATACCTTCCTCACTGTACATTTCATTGGCAAGCAGGTTAGACATACATTCCAATAAAACAGTGGGTGAATTATTTATACTCCGATCTTTTAAATTGGTATAGCATTCCCTGGTACGAAATCCTTTGTCCTTACGCATATTCTGATGCCTGATAATCCTTCGTACACTTTCCTCATCCTGGGGCATCATGGTTGCTATATATAACAAATCATTTTTCTTTAATTTTACAGCCAGGTTTTCTGCAAATTCTGACTTTCCGCTTCCACTGCCGCCCGTAATTAATATAATCATTAAAGCTCCAATCTGCATGCCCCGCACACACTCAAATCAGGATAGTGTAAAAATAAGGGTTATCTATTTAAAATCAAGAAATAATATTTTAACTATTTTACACCTTGTCCCCTAACTATCTGATTCGTTTCAAAGCTCTCATATGCTTGAACTTTTATATCGTCAAAGGTCGAATTAAAATGATATACCTTTAATACCATGTCTAACATTGGAAACAATAAAGCAGTGCCTGTTCCTTCCCCTAATGCCAGATTACCGTGGATGATTGGGGTCAATCCCAATTCTTCCATAATTCTAATACTGGCAGGTTCTTTACTCATATGGGAAGGTATCATGTAATTTACGGCTTCCCTGTTAATCCTGGCTGCGATTAAAGCGGCTACAGCTGATATTACCCCGTCAATGACAATGGGAATCCCATACTGCATTCCTCCTAAATAAAGGCCTGTCATTCCCGCAATATCATATCCGCCCAATTTCGCCAGTACTTCTACCGGGTCGGCCGGATCCGGCCGGTTAATGCGGATTGCTTCTTTGATAACCTGAATTTTTCTCCCTAATCCTTCCGTGGATAATCCGGCACCCTTTCCTGTTACTTCCTCTACGGGCATGTTTAATAAGACACTTGCAACTGCACTGCTGGTGGTAGTATTGCCAATACCCATTTCACCTGTCCCGATTATCTGATACCCTTTTATTTTTAATTCTTTCATTATTTCAATGCCGGTATCAATGCCCTTTATTGCCTGTTCCCCGGTCATCGCAGGCTTTTTTGCGATATTGCCGGTTCCGTAACTGATTTTCTTATTTAAGAGACCCCCCAGCTTTAAATCCCTTGCAACTCCTATGTCCACCGGTATTACGAAAGCTCCTGCCGCCATGGCCATCTGATTGATACTAGCAATCCCTTTTGCAAAATTTTCGGTTACCACGGCAGTAACGGAACTGTCTGTCTGGGTTACCTTCTCCTTTACCACACCATTATCGCTGCACATGATTACAACGGCCTTTTTACTGATATCTACGTAATCGCTGCCCTGAATACCCGCTATTTTTATTATAATATCTTCAAACAGACCCAGGCCCGCAATCGGTTTTGCAATACTATCCCAATGTTTTTTGCAGGCATCCATGGCAGAATGATCTATGTTCAATTTATCTGTTTTATTCATAATAAGTTCCATACCCATTCCTGTCCTTTCTTTTATGCAAAGCGCTTACTGCTCTTCCCATATTGGATACACCGTTCAAGAAACCGTTCAGCTATAGAAGGATTACCATAAAAATAAAGATGGGGAAATCCGGCGTACAGATTCATTGTTGCATGAATACAGTCCCATTCTCTTGCACCACCCGGTTTTATGGCACGAAAAGCCTTTCCGCCGTTTTCACTGTCCCAGTAATGAAATTCATGGGCCTTGATAACCTCATGCTTTTTCGCAATTAAACTATCCTCAGTTCCATGCAGATAAATATATCCAAACCTCTGCAAACGGCCGGTTTTAAAACACCTGCCGGAAATAACTCCTGCCATAGGATAGTCCGTTCCTTCCTTGTCCTCCATACTTTCGTGGAGGTACATAAAACCTCCGCACTCCGCAATGGCAGGCATTCCGCTTTCTATAGACCGTTTTATTTCTGCCAGCATGGAAGTATTTTCAGATAATTCTTTGGCATACAGTTCCGGATACCCGCCGCATAACAATAATCCGTCAATGTTCTTTGGAAGTTCTTTATCCCTTATGGGACTGAAGGGTAGCAGGGTTGCCCCTGAAGCTTTTAACAACTCAAGGTTATCCTTATAAAGGAAACAAAAAGCTTCATCCTGTGCAACTGCAATGGTTAATTTATCTTTTCTATTTACCGGTGATAATTCTAAAACATCAAGCGGTTCCGCCTCATCCGCTAACGCTAAGATGCCGTCAAAATCAACGGTATCTGAGAGTTTTTGGGCGAGGATGTTAATTTTACTTTTAAGATCTTTAATCTCACCAGCCGTTATTAACCCAAGATGCCTGCTTTCTAAGATGCATTCCGACATTACCGGAACATAACCATAGGCATGGATCCCCATATCTTCTGCAAGTTTTTTAGCATTATCATATAACATGTCCGGAAGTCTGTTAAAAATAACCCCTTTTATGTAACTTTCATCCTTATAAGAAGCAAAGCCCTTTAATAATGCCCCAATGGAACCGCTCATACCCTTGGCATCCACGATTAAGATTACCGGTGTCCTGGTCATTGCCGCTATGGAATAGCTGCTTCCCGTTTCAGAAAAACCAATTCCATCGTAGTAGCCCATAACCCCTTCAATCACACTGATATCCGTATCCCCAGAATTTTTATAAAGCAAATCCTTAAGGAGGGTGTCCCCGGTAAAAAAGCTGTCCAGATTACCGGATTTTGTACCTATGACTTTACTGTGGAACATTGGGTCTATATAGTCCGGGCCGCATTTAAAGGAGCTGATAACATAGCCTTTATCCATCAGGCCTTGTAATATGCCGCAGGTTATTGTTGTTTTACCTGAACCGCTTTTCGTACCTGCAATCATAATCCGATTTATCTTTTTCATAATGACCCCCCCTGCCGCTGATAATAAATACAGGATTCTGCCCCATAAGCATATGATAACTTCCGACTTCCTTCGTTTTTGAAATTGCTGCCTGTACCAGTTCTACTTCTTCAAATTCCAGCTCTTTCATAAGTCTTAAACCCTCTGTCAGGGTTTCAATGGCAATTGCGGTAATTACAAGCCGTAACGTCTTATTTTTATTTAGCAATGAAGTTATAATAGCTTCCAGATTACCACCGCTTCCTCCTATAAATGCAAGATCCGGCTTTTCCAGGTTTTCTAACGCTTCCGGAGCAGTGCCATGAATAATCTCTATGTTTTCCAAACCAAATTCTATTATGTTCTTATCAATCAGTTCTATGGCTTCTTGCTTTTGTTCAATGGCATATACCCTGCCTTTTTTAGCAAGGAGGGCCATTTCAATAGAAACAGAACCTGTTCCTGCCCCGATATCATAAATTATGGAATCTTTCTTAATCCCTAACTTACTTAGGGATATGGCCCGGACTTCACTTTTAGTCATGGGAATTTTCCCACGTATAAACTCATCGTCAGGAATCCCGGCCCGAAATTCCGTACTATACTCTGTATTCAGGATAAAGACAGAACTTAAGGGGACAAATTCCTGATTCATAAGCTCTTCTGCCGCTCCCTTTGTTATTTTCTCCTTTTCATAGGACAAGTTTTCTCCCACATATACAAGGACACTTCCAAGGCCTGCCAGGGTAAGTTTTCTGCATAAGTCACTGATTTTCCCATCCGTCAGTGCAAAAGTCTTTTTATGCTGCCTTACTGCCTGTATAATATTTTCCTTACGTCCGTGCAGGCTTAACAGATAAGCATCCTCCCAGGATATATGTAACTTTGCACTAAAATATGACACCGTTGAAATACCGGGTACCACCTTGACTTCATATTCCCCTAATAACGGAATCAACTGGCTGGCACCGCTGTAAAAACCGGTATCTCCCGACATAAGGACAGCAAAGGTCAGGTAATCGGAAGAATCAATATAATTCTTAATCGATGTACTGTCAAAGGTCATATAAGCCGGCCTATTAGAGGCATTAACTGCCTCAACCATACGCTTTGATCCTATGAGGATATCTGCCTTTTCAATCATTTTTTTCCCTTCAAGGGTCAAGGTCTCCTGATTTCCCATGCCTAACCCTATAATTGCAATCTGCTTCATATTAAACTCCTATGTGCGTGCCCCGGCACAGTTCCTTTAGTTCTTCCATAACTTTCTGTAAGGTAAACCCCGCCGCCTCGTTCGGACGCCGTATCACGATAACCTCTGCCCCTGCTTTTTTTGCAGCCTGTACTTTCTCCATAAACCCTCCGGCCGAACCTGCTTCTTTGGTAACTAAATAAGAAGCTTTTAACTCCTTTAAAAGAGCCAGGTTAAATTCTTCTGAAAAAGGCCCCTGCATACAAATTATATTACCCCCGGTAAATCCCAGTTCCGTACACTGCTTAAGATTTTCATAATCCGGTAGTATCCTGACCATAAGCCTTTTCTTATAATCCTTAATTTCAGAAAATACCCTTAACCCCTTACTTCCTGTTGTAATAAGGGCTATTCCCTCACGGCTGTTTAAATAATCTGCCGCTTCTTTTAAGGTTTCTACATAGATAACCCCAGGTGTCTTAACACTTTCTCTGAGAACGCGGATATACGGTATTTGACATTTCATACAGGCAGCCTTAATATTTTCCGTAACTTCTTTTGCATAAGGGTGAGTCGCATCAATAACCAGCTTATACCCACTGCCAAAGAGTAATTCCTCCATCTGCGGCCTGTCCATTCTCCCCACTAAGATATCTGACAAATCATTAGGGGAAAGCACGGATTCCCCATACCCTGTGGCAACTGCTGCGGTTACCGGAATATTGTGGTCATAACAATATTCCCATAGGACTCTGCCTTCTGTAGTTCCTGCAAAGATGAGTATTTTATCCATAAATCCCTGCCTTTCTTAACTTTTCCGTGATTAGTACAGCATTTAGTCATAACTTTATCTTAAAACTGCCTGCTTTTCACCTGATAGCCTCTTGGAGTTACCATTTTATTATTCAGGTTCTTTGTGGTTGAATTTCCTATAAATACGGTGGTAAACATATCTACGGTCATCTCCTTTAATACTGCCAGTGTAGTAACCATACTGGTTTCTCCCTCCCGTCCTATATTACGGACATAACCGCATACCGTATCTTTGCTCCGGTATTTCAGGATGAGTTCACATGCTCTTTTAAGATAATCCCCTCTCTTTTTGCTTGAAGGATTATAAAGGCAGATTACCATATCACACATGGCAGAGCACTGCAGTCTTTTTTCAATTAAATCCCAGGGAGTCAGTAAATCACTTAAACTGATAACTGCAAAGTCATGGGTTAAAGGAGCTCCAAGTACCGCACCACCGCTTAAAGCCGCCGTTACACCGGAAACCACTTCAATTTCAAAGGCTTCGTAATCAGCCGCTAATTCATATACCAGACTGGCCAGCCCATATACCCCGCTGTCACCGCTGCAAATTAATGCTACCTTTTTGCCTTGCAAAGTTTGTTCTATGGCCCATCTGCACCGGTCTTCTTCCTTTTTCATGGAAGTGCTGTAATACTCTTTTCCTTTCATGTATGTTTGGACTAACTCAACGTAGACTGAATAACCTACAATCACTTCACTGTCTTCTAATGCATTTTTAGCCTGAAGGGTCATATATCCGTAACCGCCTGCACCAAATCCAACTATGTATAATTTCATGATTTAATTCCTTTCTACAATAAGAGTACTAGTATTAATATTTTTCCTTTTGATAATTGAGTACTCCCGGAAACTCTCACCGCCTGTTTTTGCTGATATTTTAGATGCTGTTAATAAAATGATATCACGAAAATGTCCTCAGACTATATTCAACAACTAAAATATCTTCATTGCTGCTATTAGTTTCCGAGAGTACATAACAGGCTATTACCCAGTCTATTTAGTGTAATAAGACTAGTCTTATTAAAAAGATGCCTCATAATTTTTTTCATATGCAGATAGGGTTACACCTGAAAATGAAGTCTTAGGAATCAGCCTTTTGCCATAGCCGCTTCCAATAAAAGCACTTCTTTCGCATACATTGTCTACACCAACTGTTTTCCTGACAAATTCGGAGCCGTTAAAATCCCCCGGAACCTTCTTAAGCTCTTCTGCCGTATAAGTTACAAATTCTGCTTGCAATGTTTCTGAAAGTTTCAGGATTCCTTCTTCCTTACATTTTACATCAATGGAACAAATCTTACATATGCGCCTTTCCTCCAGGTTAAACCGACAGAAGATATCTTTAACCATGTCCTCAATTACAGCTTCTTCCGTATCTTTTCTGCAACCAATACCCAGTACGATATTTCTTGGTACTAAATTAAGGGTTTTCGGAAAAGGTTTAAAGGTAACATCCTTTGAAATGCTTATACCTATATCCGATTTATCATTCCCTGTCAGTTCTGTGGGTAACTCTCCCTTAATGGGATATTCGCTGTAGAAACCGACTTTTTCATCGTTAATTACCGCACCTGATATTTCCTTAATCAAGGATATATCCGTTATAATTAAATTATTTTTTATTGCCCAGCTATCGGCTGCAAACTTATTATTGATATCCGTTGCCGTCGTAATAACAGGTACCGCCCCTATCAATTTGGCTACACATCTGCATAATTCATTGCCCCCTCCAATATGTCCGGATAAAAGGGATATTACGTATTTTCCGTCTTCCCCTATTACTAACACCCCAGGATCTTCAGACTTACTTTTTAGAAAGGACGCAATTGCCCTCACTGCTATACCACAGGCTCCGATAATTATTATCCCATCCATGGTTTCAAATAATTGCTTCATCAAATCATTAAGTTTGTTAAAAGTTTTTAATGATGTACCGTAAGCATATTTAACTGTTGTATATCCGTTAGCTGTCATACCTTGATTTTTAAGTCCTGTGCAGATTATTTCATTTAGTTTTCCGCCTCTATTTGTAAAAGAAAGGATAGCTGCTTTCATATAAACTCCCATCACGTACCCCCGTACCAGAAGCTTCACGATATCCGGTTGTAAAGGTCGGATCATATAACTTTGACAGTTCATAATCCTCCCCCAGAAATTCCCCGACAACAATTAAGGCCGTTTTCGTAATTTGGTGTTTTTCTGCCATTTCCGGTAAATCTGCTACCACACCCCGAATCACCTGTTCATCTGCCCAGCTCGCTTTATACACTATTGCACAGGGAGTATCCGCTTTATAGCCACCGGTTAAGAGTTCATTCTTCAAATCCACTAAAAGACCTGTACTTAAAAATATAACCATGGTGGCCTGATGACCTGCAAGTAATGCAATCTCTTCCAAAGGCGGCACTGGCGTCCTTCCTGCCATCCGTGTAATGATAACAGTCTGTGACACACCCGGCAAGGTGTATTCAGCTTTTAATGCTGCCGCAGCCCCAAATAAACTGCTGACACCAGGACATATCTCATATTTAATACTCTCTTTTTCAAGACAGTCCATCTGCTCCCGTATTGTTCCATAGATGCTGGGATCTCCGGTATGAAGCCGCACGACTTCTTTACCATTTTTGCTGCCCCCTATCATTACTTCCATCACCTGCATAAGTGTCATATGGGCACTGTCATATATCAGACATCCTTCTTTTGTAACTTGTAATAACTCAGGATTAACCAGAGAGCCGGCATATACTACGATATCCGCTTCACTTAGTAATTTCTGCCCCCTGATTGTAATTAAATCTGCTGCGCCGCATCCAGCTCCTACAAAATGTATCATAATTAAACTCCTATCTTAAGTTGTTTTAAAAGTTTTCCCGTCTTATCCGTCTCACCCAATACCCCAAATTTATTTGAGAATACTATCGCCCCAATCGATAATCCTTCATATGCCCTGTGTTGTAAATGGTAATCGATCTTTTCCATCAGCGCAGCCATAGCCCCTTCCAATAATCCAGCCTCCTTTAGTAAATATAGGGCTTCATCCGTAGTAACACAATCTAAAATTTTCTTTAATAGTCCTGTCCCTGCGCCTGCCAGGAGACCGCAGCTGCATAAAATTTCCATTCTTCCATCTGCATATCTGGAGTGGGTATTCATAATACCTCCCCCAAGTTTGACTAACTTCCCGATATGCCCTACCAGTAATAATCCCTTTAGTTTAAATTCATAGGCCATATCTATGGTTTCACCGATAAAATTGCTACATTTCACAGACTGCTCCAAGGGAAGTGACAGTGTTCTGTCTGCAAAGGCTTCACCGTAATTTCCGGGCGTGGCAATCAGGTATTCCTTTCCCTCTGCAGCCAGCATTCCCATCTCTGTCCTGATTGTTTCCACCAAAGCCATCTCACTCATAGGTTCGACAATGCCGGTTGTTCCTAATACCGATAATCCACCTTCAATCCCAAGTCTGGGATTAAACGTTTTATTAGCAAGTATTTCTCCTCCCGGTATAGAAATTATAATTTTTAATCCACCGGTATACCCTGCTTCTTCACAAACCCCTAATACTTCATCGTAAATCATTCTTCTGGGGACTTTATTAATTGCAGCCTGACCAATATCCTGATTAAGCCCTGGTTTTGTTACCCTGCCGATTCCCGTGCCCCCGTCTATAAATATACCCTTTTCTGTTTTACTTACAGCAGCAAATACCAACATACCGTTGGTTACGTCTGCATCATCCCCGCTGTCTTTTTGTATTCCACAAGTAACCAAATCTTCCCTTTGGATAACTTCCTTTACTTCCAGGGTAAGTGGTATTCCTTTTGGCGTTGAAATGGATATCCAATCCAGGGGAGTTCCTGTAAAAAGCATGGAAGCTGCGGCTTTTGCGGCGGCGGCTGCGCAAGAACCCGTAGTGTATCCGCATCTTAATTTCTGACTGCCTTTATAAACATAACGTTCTAACATAGTTTAACCTCAACTTTTACCTTCACCTTACAATAATAAGAGAATAATAACCCGCTTCTTCCGGAATTTCCTCGAGGGTATGATAAACCTTCTCCTCTTCCATACCGCAGTTCTCTACCATAGCAGCATGAACTCCCGAAGTCTTCAATTGTTCTTTCACTTCACCCAATTTCTTTCCCGCCTTCATAAGTATTTTGGTACCAGGCAGGGTCAGGGCATTTTGTAGGGAATACGAACTTGGAATTATATGAAGCTGCTCTGAATTTTCCACTAAGCCTTCCTTTAATCTTGCTGCCACAGCGCAAAAAGAAGGAATACCATTAATAATTTCAGCCGTATACCCATCCTCTATTATGATTTTATGAACATAAATATAAGTAGAATAAACCGTCGGGTCCCCTAACGTCAAAAAAGCTACAGAAAGGCTTTTTTTTAAATATCCCTTAATAAGTTCCGCCCCTTTTCTATGGCTTTCTTCCAGCTTAGCTTTGTCTTTTGTCATAGGCATAACAACCGGAAGTACCGTTTTTCCTTCAACCTCCGGCAATGCCTGTTTCACGATATCGTAAGCGGTACAGGTATCCTTATCCGCTGTTGGAATAGCAATAATATCGCACTCCTTTATAATTCGCACAGCTTTTAAAGTAAGCAACTCCGGATCCCCGGAGCCAACCCCTACGCCATATAATGTACCTTGCATAATAAATCCCCCAATCCATAATATAAATAAAATTCTCTTATTTTGAACTCTGTAAACTTACCTTTAATCATCATGTCCCAGTTCCTATCACTGCTGCAATATGTTCGACAAAGATATTCCGTATACGTTTATATTCGCCAAGACCTTTTAAGGAACAACTTACCTCATACCCTTCCTTTTCCAATATAGACTTCCAGGAGTCTTCTTCACCTGCCATATCATTTATGGCATGATCCCCGGATACTATCATAAAGGGTATTAATCTGATTTTTCTGTAATCCTTTTTTTTAAATTGTTTCATAACATCCCCTAAAGCCGGATAAGCCTCTACCGTAGCCACATAGATATCTTCATATCCGTAGTCCCGGAACATATATTCCAAAGCCGCGTAGCTTGTATTCGAATAATGTGTGGTTCCATGTCCCATAAACAAAATTGCCTCTTTCTTTTGTAAAACAGGAGACACCTCTAAGAGACAAGTGATCACCTTATGATAATCCTGTGTTGAAGTAAGAAGAGGATATCCTGTTTTAATAGATTGAAACAAATTTTCATGGCTTTGTACCTCTTTCATCATATTTTCATTTTCAAGACCATTTAAAATATGGGTCGGTTGTACAATAACCTCTTCCATTCCCTCTTTAAACATCTGTTCCAGGGCCTCTTTTACAGTCATTACCAAGATACCGTCCCGTTTCTTTAGGACATTTATAATCAATCCGCTGGTAAATGCACGGTAAATTTTATACCCGGGATACGCCTTTCCAATATCCTTTTCAACTTGTTCAATCGTTTTACTTCTGGTTTCTTTATGGCTTGTACCAAAACTGACAACAAGTATTGCTTTTTTATATTGATTTACTTTCCTGTTCTGTCTTTCCTGCCTATTTGATATTTCTTCCCTATTCCGTATTTTCTGTCCATTCCATATTTCCTGCATATACTTACTCCCTGCTACTGATACTGTCGGTTGTATATTATCTTAAGTTTTTAATTTCTTTGGAACCGATAGTATGCTGTTAATGAAGTCCCATCTTCACATAAATATGTTAGGTTTTCTGTTTCTAATATACTCAAATTAATCTCCTGAAGAATAAGATTCCCTGACCTCACAGCCGGAATATGATTCCCAGTCTTTAAATATAATAAAACAAGCCTTTTTGTTAAACGGCAATCTTCAAAAATATGAACGATCCCGGTTAACAAAAAGGCCTGTATAAATACAATTCCACTATTTACAGCTATGAATGTAATTTACTATACATATGCTATTTGATATTCATATGCAATTATGTATCCAGTTATAAATACACTCTGTATTACAATCAGGAATTATATTTAATATACACGGGTATCGTCCGTAAGCGTGTAAACTTGCATATCAAAAGGCAGGTCTTCTGACTTAGGCTTCTTCACAGCAACCAATCTTCCCGTTATTCACAGTGATTTTATAACAGTAAATTACTTTTAGTAAAAAAACTAACAATAATCCACAGCCAGGTTGTTACTCTTCCTTTACAGCGGCGGGACCGTATGGGTTTTTCACCCATTTCCCTATTATCTTGTCTGCAATATTAATTGCTCCAAGCACCTTTTCATATAAAATTGTTTAAATAAGTGTAGCATTATATATCGGTTATGTCAATTAGATTTGCTTAAATGTAGTGATTCGATACAGAGCTTTGCCCTCCCCATGGCTGTTGGTTCTGTCAGCGGATGTTATTCAACCATCTGTATCGCTGATCCTCTCTGGGTTATGTGGAAAAAGAGAAAAAATACAACTGTTACCTTTAAAAATAGTTAATAACGATACGTTGTTTTAAGGAAATAAGGAGTTATTGCAGATAACCCGCAACAACTCCTTATTTTGTTCTTTCGCAATGCGCATCATTTTCGGATATCTTTGTTAAATACCGGCTTAGAACTTTTAAATTTCACCTAAATCATAATATGAATTCATAAGGTCATCAAAATATTTTCCTTTTTCTTTAATTTCTGGATTTACAATTAAATCATCACAATTACTAATCAATTTATTTAAATCTAATCTTACTTTTTCCAAACTTAACATTTGAACTTTAGGTTTTGTAATTCTATTTGCTATTTCCCCGCTGTAAGTATTTCTCATTAAACTTTCGTTATTCATAATTTTGTCCTCCTTGTAGAAAATGAATAATATGTAATATTATTAATATAAATATGCCATTAACGTGTTTTTATTCACAATCTTGTTCGATGTATTATGATAATAATGACAATTTATGATTTTATATTACTGAATCGTACTGACGGAATTCTGACAAATTTTTTACAAGAAAGAGTTTACAGGAGAAATTCCTAAACAGGATGACTGATTTATTATTATTCAAAGGATTTTATTAACATTGAATATAAATCAATTACCAGATTTCCCGGATAAAGACCCAGTTCATTTTTTAATGTAATAGTATATCTCTCAAATTGCCGCTCCAATAAATTTCTATTTCTTTGTAATGTATAAATTTTCATAAGCAAACAATTAACTTCTTCATCGATTTCGTTAAAATTAATTAACTTTTTTGTTATATGCAATGCAATCATTAACTGGGCATTATCAATTAAATACCGAACCAGTTTTTTTGCAAAGCAAAAATATACTTCAGTTATTCTTTCTTTTTCAGGTAAAGACCATCTGTAATCTTTTTCACCAAATAACTCACCTGAATAAAGTTTTTCCGTATTAAAAGCCTCTTCTTGATTGTATGAATCTAATTGATTTATTTTTAAACTGCGATTCTCAAAATCTATCATATCAACATAAATATCTTTCAAATCTATCTTGTAGCTTTCATCTGCCGATATAATGATTGCTTTCATGCCGTGAGGTTCCAAAGCTTTTCTTAATTTATAAACTGTTGTATTTAAATATGTCTCGGCATTCTGCGGTGCCATACCGGCAAAAACATCCTCCATAATCCTCCATTTTGAAACCAATCTCCCCCTGTGCATAATTAAATAAGCCATAAGCTCTGAACTTTTTGATGAAGTGAACTGAACAGATTTACCTTCTATACTTTTTACATCTAAACTGCCCAAACAATAGAAATGCATTTTATATAAAGTAACTGTGCTTTTATAAGGTTGTAAAAAAATTAATTTTTCCTTCGCTTTTTGAATCGATTTTTCTAATTTTTCCTGGGTAATCGGCTTTACCAGATAATCAAAAGCATACATCCCATACGCTTCCAGGGCATATTCTTTATACGCAGTAAGAAAAAAGATTGCTATATCATTAACTTCGGAAGTAACCCTTCTGACAAAATCAAGCCCGTTTTCCTCCGGCATATTAATATCCACAAATGCCATATCCACTTTGTTTTCTTTAATATACTTATATGCTGCTCCCGGACTTTGAAAACTTCCTACCAATTCAATATCCGGGATTTTAGACAGCATTTTTCCCATAATCATCAACATTGACTTCTCGTCATCTAAAAGTATTACTTTCATTTTAACTCCCATCTGCGCGCCCCGAAACGCATATAATTAGGATGGTGGAAAAATGTGTTTTACCACCTGACTCCCATTGCACGCACAAGCGTACATACAAGTCAAAATGGTGAAAAAATATATTTTATCGATTTTTCACCATTTTACCTAGTAATGTTTTTTAAAAAATATACCTTTCAATTGAAGAAGGAACAGATATAAAAAAATTACTTCCTTCACCAAATGTACTATCAACCCATATATCCCCGTGATTACGTTTAATTATTTGCCTGCATAGTAATAACCCCAGGCCTATACCCATTTCACCTTCTGTTCCTATGGAAGGATCACATTCTACATCCTGAAAAAGCAGTTGTATTTTTTCTGATTTCATTCCTACTCCCGTATCCTTAACAGATATTATAATAAAATTATTTTCTTCTTGCGCAGAAATATATATACTGCCATTCCGATTTGTGAATTTAACCGCATTTGTCAAAAGATTCCTTAATACAATATCTACCATTCCTTTATCTGCAAATAAAGATAAATTATCTTCTAAGTCGCATGTAATATGAATATTTTTCTTTTCTGCTTTTTCCCTTATCGTCTTTACTGCTTCCTCCACAAGCAGGGAAAGTTTCCATTCCATCGGTGAATAGATTATACTGAATTGCTTATTTTGAAAATATTCCAGCATATTATCTACTCTTAAAAAGATAGCTTTAACATGCCTTTGTATCTCTTTGATTAACAAACTGTTATTTCCTTTATTAAATTCCTGCTTATTAATTATATCGGAAAGATTAATAAGCATATCAAGTGGTTCTCTTATGTCACTTACAACAATACTGATAAGTCTATCCTTTAATGTATTAAGTGCCGCCAATTGCGCTGAAGTTGCAGTTAAATTCTCCATACTTTTTTCAATCACTGTTATATCTGAAAGTACTATAATCTTACCCACAATACATTTTTTGTCATAAATTAATGATAGCTTCAAACTATAAAACTTAAGAATGCCTTCCCTTGTTATCGTAAAATGAATTTCTCCTGATACATCGTGTATTAAGGTTTCTTTAATGATTGGGTATTTTTGTAATACTGTTTCAAAATTATAATCATTATCTGTAATCTTACTTAATTCAGGTATAATGATAACGGCAGATTCATTAAAATTAATTATCTGATTTTTAAAATCAAGGACGATCACGCCGTCAGACAATGACTCAAATATTCTTTCATAGGCAACCGGTGTGAACCGAAGAAGATTATAATGATGGATTGCCCAAGTTAACAGGATTCCGGAAAACACGAAGCCAAATGGTGTTAAATCAATGTGAATATTTTTATTATTCCATAAATAAATCATATTACATACCCATGGTATAAAAAATCCCAGACCTAAAGCAATTATTTGTTTTCGGTGTAAACTCCCTTCTTTCACAAATTTTATAAATAATAATATAGTACAGTATATCAATAAAAGATAAGAATATGTAATATGCACCCAATACCAGATTCCTTTCTTAAGGCAAACAATTGGAAAACCGGTACTATAGTCTAAATAGATATCTTTATAAAACAAGTGATGCCAGTCATTGGTATAATGCAGCATTAAAGTTATGGATGGTATTATAAATAAAAGCCCGTAAAACCATTTTTTAACAGAATGTAAACCTGTATATTCAATAATTAATAATAGCCACAAAGACGGTATAAATGGTATTCCAAGATATTCCACCCTAAGACAGGCCTTAATTTCTAAAAGGTCTGAAAGAGTCACTTCATGGGAATAACCTATGGTATATAAAGAAGCGGCCAGCATAATCATTGATATTTTTAAAGAAGTTGGTATTTTTCTGTGTATCCATGAGTTATATGCAATAAAAAGCATAATACACACAGAAAAAAACAAAGCCGCACTTAAATAATAATTATTAAGCATAAATATGTACCCTCGACGGTAAATCCTCCTTTATATAATCTAATGCATAGAAACACCGGCTTTAAATATCATATAATAGAATTTACTTTTATTTTTTGTTGGAAGTTAATAAAGATATATAAAATGTGCTCCCTTTACCTGGTATACTTTCTGCCCATATTCTTCCTCCGCCTTTCATAATAAATTCCTTACATATTAAAAGTCCCAATCCAATTCCCTTTTCACCTGCTGTCCCTAAAGTTGTACCTGCATAACATTCCTGGAAGAGAGTTTGAACTTTCTCTTTATCCATTCCAATGCCCGTATCCTTAACCGCTATTATTGTCTCCGTATCCGTTTCATAAGCCTCAATAGATATGCTGCCTCCCTGCTCCGTGAATTTTACGGCATTCGAAAGAAGATTCCGCAAAACTAGTTCAAGCATCTCTTTATCTGCATAAACCTTAATCTTTTCATCTATATTGCTGTTTATTAAAATTCCCTTAACACTGGCATTAATAAGATATAGAGATACGGTATCCCCAACAATTTGAGCTAAAAGCCATAAAGATGGTTTAAATACCAATCCATCTCTCTGACTATTCAACCATTCCAGTAAGTTTTCTATAATATTGTAAGTATAATTAACCTGCTTTTTAACTTCGTCCAAAATTTCCTTGAAATCTTGATTATACCATTCCTTATCTTGTTCCATCATATCAACCAGGCTTACCATGGTGGCAATTGGATTTCTTATATCATGTGTAAATACGGTAAATAATTTATCTTTTAAAGCATTCATTTCTGTCAGATGTTCTGTAATGGAAATTAACTTCTGATGCATTATATTATCGGTAATATCTAAAATAAAATATACTCCGTGGCTCAAACTTCCATTTTTATCATATATGGGAGTTCCATTAAATAATAAATGACTGTCTTGTCCTGAATTTTTCATGATGAAATGAAAATTAACCAGCTTTTCCCCCCTGAGCACCCTAAATACCGGCATATCCTTTATATCTATTTCACTTCCGTCCTGATAGTAATAAAGTCCTTTCTGATAAGTAGTGATTAACTTATTACTAATTATTTGTATATGATTTGTGTACAATCCTTTACCAACATTATTATGGTATAAAAAATTGCCAGCTTTGTCAGAAATAGATAAATATGCCATATCGGATACTGTGCTAACGATTGTCTCCATCTGTTTTTTCTGCCTGTTTATTTCACCTGTAAGGTCTTCCATTTGATCTTTCGTTAATTTCGATGTAATAAAAAGTTTTTCTTCTCTGATTTTTCTATCCGTAATATCGATAAGGACGGAAACCGTACCCTGCTTTTTTAATTCATTTTCAAATAAAGGATAAACTTTTACATAATAAAACTTCTGTTTTCCCCATTTTAGCGTATCTATTTCAAATTCATCTTTCTGCATATTCTTACAGGCTAAATACCATCTCGGCCAGGCAAAAAGGAAATCCTCCAACTTCTCACCCATAAGGTTTATTTTTTCTCCGAACGTATCTGAAATAAACTTATCCACTGCATTGTTTTTATCAATGATAATACCGGCTTTATCAGCCGTTATAATACCTTCCTGGATGCAGTCCATAATTTTATCCCGCGTAATTGGTACCGTTGAAAAAAGCTGATAGCGAAAAATACCCCAAAATATTATTATTCCGGTTAGTGTAAAAGCAATTGAGATAAGAGGCGAATTATAATTTGAACCTGGTCTGATAATACCCAGAATGGATGTTAAAAAAGGAATTAAAATACCGGCTGCCATAATAAACGTTTGCTTTTTGTACTGTACATTAATTTTTTTACAATAAGATAATAGTAAGACAACAGAAAATAGAATAATAGTAAGCTCTGACAACATAAAAAATAAAGCAAACGGAGTACTAATAACCACTAATTGCCCTTTTTCAATATAGATATCCTCCCTTGCCAGATGGCTGTATCTATCTGTCCATCTTAACATTATATTGAATGCTGGGAAAATATAGATTACTATGATATTAACCGGCTTTAAATTTTCTTCTTTTCCGATATAGACTATAATCAGAATTAATAATGTGGGTATTGCTGACAAAAAACCTACCTGGCTGATATTTCTCCATACTATATTTGCCGTTGTTTCTTTTACCCATAATTCCATAAACGAACCTGAAGTAAAAATAGTAATCTGTAACATAAGCATAGCAAATATAACCGTATTTTTAGAATTTTTCATATTAAATACATAAATGGTAAGCAGTAAACTAATAATTGCGGATATTGCGGTTACTATTTGAAATATCATAATTGTTTTAATCACCCTAATATTTAATTGTCATTTTTAATATAAAAACTTGACCTATAATCAAATTTTATCACAAAACATACAATTTAAGCAATATATTAAAGAGATAATTACTTAACACTAAGTTTACATAAAATTAGAAGATTCTATCCATAATTATCAGGAACTGTTCAGGCTTTAATTTTACAGGTTACCTAGGACAAGCTTTTATAAACCATTGCAGGTTCTTTTAAACTCTTCCCGATATTTCGTTGGAGACATGCCGGTATTCTTTTTAACCGCCAGAGAAAAGTAATTTGTATCCCGGTACCCAACTATCATCGCTATTTTATATGTTTTCAGGTTTGTAGTTTCTAATAATAGTTTTGCTTTCTCAATCCGCTTTCGGACAATATATTCGTTACAGCCTTCACCTGTTACCTTCTTAAATAACCTGGAAAAATAATTTGGTGTTATATATAAACCAGAGGCTAAATTCGATACGGATAATTCGTCAGCTAAATGTTCTTTAATATAATGCTTTGCTTTATCTACAATTTCGTGGACATTCTGATCCTCTTTGCCGCCTAATAATTTCGTTAAAAAAAGTCTTATCAGGTCAAACATTTCATCACCTTTTACATTCAACAGTCCTTTTATTAATACACTAAGCCTGACATCTGCCTCTTCACCGGAGTTACATATAAATACATAGTATACGGAGGATGCCATTTCAAAACAGCATTTGCGGATATAGGAATCTGACAGATTATAAGAATCCGTTGCCTGACAAAATCGGCTAAATATACTTAATACTTTTTCAGAGTCTCCTATATTAACACACATGGCATTTTTCATTTCCGCAAATACTTCCCTGAACAGATTATCTCTTCTCTGCGCATTTTTTGTTTGTATTATATCGTTAAATTCTTCTTTTTCAAACTTAAGCAAATTCACGGCATCGTTATAGGAAAAGTTTAAAAACTCAACTCCGGTCACTGGATTACCTACAACCACCTTGGGTTTCTTATTATATTCATCATTTAAAATTTCGTTTAATTCCTGTATCCATTCCAGAATGCTCCCTTTCTGTTTATTTAGAAAATACGCAATTACAATCCTTCCGTAATCGTCTGCAAAAGTCATTCCCCTGTTTTGGGCATCCACCATTCCAATACAGATGTTTTTTATGGATAGTGCAATAAAATTTCCCTCTGCTCTTCCATTATCCAGATATAGGGTAGGTACGATGATAGCAACCTGCATCGGCTGATTCTTATCATAATTATATTTACAGCTGAAAATTTTTATCTGTTCGTCTTGATTAAGTATCCTTTTATGCACCAGATTTCTAAGAAATTTCTCTATATTCAACTGTTCCGCTACGGCTTTGGCCCGATTTAAATTGAGGTCTGCCTGTTTCACAGTCCTGTTTTCTTCAAGATAAGAAACCTGTTTTTTAACGGCTTCCATTAAAGCCTCTTCATCGATTGGTTTTAGAAAAAAATCATTCACCTTCAGTTTTATACATTGTCTTGCATATTCAAATTTATCATAGCCGGTTAATACCAGTACTCTTATATCCGGTATTATTTCCTGCACCCCTTCAATAAGAGTCAATCCTGACATTTCATCCATATTTATATCAGTTATCATAATTTCAGGCTTATTCTCTTTAATAATCTCCAAAGCCTCTTTCCCTGATTTTGCCACAAAAACTTCCCCAATCCCAATAGAACTCCATGGAATGGCCTTACGCATACCCATTCTTATCAATTTTTCATCATCAACAATAATAGCTTTATACATAAAACTCCCGTCTGTGTGCTTTAGCACACATTATAATCAAGATGCGTGAAAAATAGCTCTATCTTTTTTCACATTACTCCCGTCTGTGTGCTTTAGCACACAACTAGCCTCTTAAGATTTCTTCGTATTTCCGAACAGTCTTACATGGCAGATTTATTGTTACAGTTACTCCACCCCGGTCATTTTTTTCATAATGAAGCCCGTATTCTTTACCAAATAAAATTTCAATTCGTTTATTTACATTCCGGATTCCATAGCCAAAGTCTTTGTTATATTCCGAAATAGAATTATTCATTTCCATAATCTCCTCTTCCGTCATTCCGGTTCCGTTATCTGCAACAATAATTACAACATCCTCCCTATTCTTTCTGACAGAAATTCTTAATTCGCCTTTTCTTCCTTCTTTCACTTTAATCCCATGATAAATGGAATTTTCCACAAGTGGCTGCAAGGTTATCTTAGGTATTAATATATTTTTGCAAATTTCATCTATTTCAATTACGCTTTCAATAATATTATCATAGCGTATATTCTGTATGATCAGATAATTCTCTACATGTTCAATCTCCTGTTCTAAACGTATGATGTCTTTTCCCCCGCTAAGGCACAACCGGTAATATTGGGCCAGGGCTTTTACCAGAATGGATATCTCTTCATTTCCCTCCGCCATTGCCTGCCAATGGATACAGTCCAGGGTATTATATAGAAAATGAGGCTGAATCTGGGACTGTAAAGCATTAAAGCGGATCTGATTCATCTGCTCCTGTTCTAACTTAACCTGTTCCATTAAGGAATTTATTTCCTTCATCATATAATTGAAGCCAAAAGCCAGTTGTTTAAAATCGCTTCCCACATTCTCCATATCTATTCTTACATCTAATTTCCCTTCTGCTGCACATATCATCTCTTTTACTACATAATTAAGGGGCTCATAGGTTTTTTTTAATATTCTTTTACTGATAATCAGCCCTAAAAAAGTAATTGCAACGGATATCATAATCAGCAGTGCCACAACAATAATATTATTTCTGTACATATTCATTAATGGAATTCTGCTTACCAGATAATAATTCCACTTACCTAATTTCTGAAAGATAAATAAATTATTCTTAACCCGAAAGTTTGTTTTATTACTTTCAAATTTTTCTGAATATTTATATCTTGTGCCAATGGAATTATGATCCGTACTGGAAATAACCATATTAGCGCTATCCACTAGAAATACTTCCGAATCGTATTCGGTAATACTGTTTTTTGAAAGTTCCTCAAATAAGCTGCTATCAAAAATCAGGCATAATAAACCAGTTTCTTTTATCATCTTAGTAATGGAATAAACCGGAAAATAGATATTTAGTGTATCCCTGCCCCTATCCAGATAAATATCATTAAAACTCATCCTCATTGTTCCTGATTCATAGCAGTAAAAACTATCTGCATAGTCATCCTTATATACTTGTATAAAATTATTTGCAATTTTACTATTTCCCTTATATACCATATCATTAAAATTATAACTTATTAATGCTATAAAGTTCATGTTAGAATGCATATTAATGGCATTTTGCAAGGTTTTTTTTGTATTATTCACAAGATTAAAGTAACTCTTATCATCCTTACCTGAGCTTTCTAAATACTCCTGGATGGAATCATCAATAACCAATGCCACTGCAAACTCCTGGTAATCATCCAAAGTTTTTTCATAATTATAAGCTAATGCAGATAATTGATTCTCAGATATATTATTAGACTGCCTAATAAAAGATGTAATATAAAAAAAAGTAAAAATAGTAAGTATAATAACTGAAATCCCATATATTAAACTGGTTATTATGAAAAATATCTTTTTATCTAAATTCCAGCTGTTCATATTTCTTTTCACTACTTCACCTTAACTCCCGTCCGCGTGCCCCGGCACGCATGCCTACATCCCTGCTAAGCAGTCAAATATGCTATTTGCATTTTATGTGTTATTAATAGGGGGCATGATATGAAAGGATACATGCCCCACTATTCAAAATTTATATATTTAATTATTTCAGGCTTTCTACATGGCAAAGTCAAAACTGTGTTACCCGCTTATTAACGTTCTCATTCTTTCTTATTATCCATTGTACCATATCACATTTATTTATGGCATGATTATTTACCTTATTTTGTACATTACTTATATACAAAACCCGACACAAAACTGTTTTGAAGTAATTGCACGCTATACCATTTCAATTGTAACCGTGATGTTTTAATCAACCTTTCCTATTAATATACTGTATATCTAAAGTCTTATTTTTCCTGCCAGTAAATCTTTATTATCACTGCTTGATCCTATATATATCCCATATTCCATCGGTTCCAGTTCCCAGGCAGCAGCCTGTGGATCATACCATTTTAATTTATCAATCGGGCAGGATATCATTACTTCTTTTTCTTCCCCTGACTTTAAATCTACACGGTGAAATCCGCGAAGAATTTTTACCGGCCTGTCAACTTTCGAATTTTTAAATCCCACATACATCTGGATAACCTGTGTTCCATCAACAGAACCTGAATTTCTAACCCTGCAACTAGCACATACCTTTTCTTGGTCTGCCCAAAAGGAAGGTCCAGTCATTTCATATTCCGTGTAAGATAATCCAAAGCCATATGGGAGAAGGGGTTTAATTCCTTCCTTTTCCAGTTTCGTGTAACCATGATAGTAGTCATACCACTGGCAGGCCGTATCCCAGTTAACCTGAGGTAAATCACTTTCCTTGTAAGGTATAACAAAAGGAAGCCTGCCGCTGGGATTTACTTCCCCAAACAATATTTCAGCGATTGCATTACCGCCTTCCTGCCCCGGATAATAAGCCATCAGGACTGCACTGACACTGTCTTCCCATTCCGTCATCATTATCATATTCCCCCCCATTAAAACAACAGCTGAATTTGCATTCAGGGAACCTGCTTCTTTTATCAGTTGAATTTCATCCCCATGTAAACCAAGATTTAACCGGTCACCGCCTATTGCCCCTGTATACCCGGAATTGTCATCCTCAGATATGTACTCTCCTTCATCATCATGGTCATAACCGGCTACCAAAATAACTGCATCCGTTTTTTTTGCCACAGCCTTTGCTTCTTCAATATCACTTCCGTCACAGTATATGATTTCTGCTTCCGGCATAATCCTTTTTAAACCTTCATATGGATTAACCACATATGCCGGAAATACACGGCTGGATCCCCAATCACCGATTACTTCTTTTTTACCCAGTTTACCTATTAAAGCAATCGACTTAACAGTTGATTTATCAAAAGGAAGAACCTTGTTGCTGTTTTTAAGTAAGGTAATTCCTTTACATGCCGCTTCTTTTGCCAACGCGATGTGTTCTGCATTTCCAATGTATTTCCCTTTGGGATATTCTAAATCATCCGCTTGCGTAAAAGCTGTCAATGTCCGGATAATCCGTGTAGCAGCATCATCAATTTTAGATTGAGGTACCAGACCTTCTTTTACCGCATTCACTAAGTTATCCCCAAAGAACCTGGTACAGCACATTTCCATATTTTGTCCGCCATTTGCTGCTTCCACCGTATTCTTAACACCCCAGATGAAATCGCTCATGACAAAGCCGTCAAAATCCCATTCTCCCTTCAAAACCTGATTAAGTAAATAATCATGATGACCGCATTGTAACCCTTTGTACAAATTATAAGAACTCATGACACTTGCGGCACCGGCATCAATACAATCTTTAAAATGAGGCAAAAAGACTTCCTGTTCCGTACGTTTATCACAATCAACGCTCACTTTAAATCTTGATATTTCCATTGAATTAAATGCGAAATGCTTCACGCAGGCAATTACATTTTTACTTTGCACCCCTTTCACCAGAGAAGAACCCATTTGTCCCAAATGAAAGGATTCCTCGCCATAGGTTTCCTGGCTTCGGCCCCAGCCTGGATTATAGGGAAGATTTATGCATACCCCTGCAAATGTATTTCCACCAAAAGCCCTTACTTCTTCCCCAATAGCCTGACCGATTCGTTCTTCTAAGTCCGTATCAAACGTAGCTCCACGGAGCATGGACACCGGGTAACAGGTACTCTCTCCGGTTCCGCAGACAACACCACGGGGACCGTCTACAAATAACATGGGTGGAATTTCTTTTTCTTTTATTCCCCCTGCCGGATAAGGAACTTTATTATAATGATTATCCGATTCATTTGCCATAGCTTCCGACATTATCTTTTCGAGACTCCAGTTTCCTCCCATTAAAGAAACCTTTTCTTCCAGCGTAAGTCGGTTCACTATTTCTTTCGCCTTATCGGAATAAGATAGCCTATACTCTTTATTACATTTCATATTAACTCCTACTGTGTGAATATATACACACTGATTCATTTTATTAGTTTCACTATAATATGTGCCCTGCACGTAAACATATCAGTATGGCGAAAAATTATATTTCACCAAAAAGTTAACCCTTCACTGCTCCAGCCATAATGCCTTTAACTAATTTATCCTGAAAAATAATGAACATAATAATCATGGGAAGTACCGTCAGCACCAGGACGGACATAATAACCGGAATGTTCATGGAATGTTCTCCCTGAAAAGCCGAAATTGCCAACGGAAGTGTTTTAGCAGTCTTAGATTGCGTCAACGTATTGGCGAAAGAGAATTCATTCCAGATTCCAACTCCATTATAAATCGCAAGGGTTGAAATACCGGCTTTCGACAGTGGTAAAATAATACAGAAAAAGTTTTTGAATTTACCACATCCGTCAATTTCAGCGGATTCCTCTATTTCCCTTGGTATGGAAGACATAAACGTAGTCAGTATAAAACATGAAATCGGAATACCAAAGGCAATGTTCGGACCGATCAGGGCCCATAAGGAATCATAAATCTTAAATTTTGTCATCATTTTAAAAACAGGTATCAGTGTTACATGCATCGGAACAGACATGCAGGCAACAATCAATACATAAATCAGATTTCTTAATTTAAATTGCATCCTGGAAAGTGGATAAGCTGCACAAGCTGTTATAAACAGGAGAATGGAAAGAGAGAGTACCAAAACAAATACACTGTTAAAAAAATATTTTAAAAACCCATTTGTTAAAACTTCAATAAAATTTGCAGGATACCAGGAATCCGGCAGCTGGAAAACACCTTTCTGCAGCATTTCAAATTGTCCTTTAAACGCGTTTAGTACCATAAATAGAAATGGAAGTCCTGTTACGCACACCCAGGCTAAGGCAAAAACAAAAGCAATGCTCCAGGCAATTCTGCTTTTAACTTTTTCTTTTTTATAATTATCCATATATATCTTCTTTCTTATTAATTAATTTCTGAATGATTAAAGCAATTGCTGTAACCAGGATAAACATACCCGCAGCCACGGTTGAACCATAACCCATCTTAAAATGGGTGAATGACAGTTTATACATGTAGGTTGCCATTAATTCCGTCGCTGAACCTGGTCCGCCGCCAGTCATAACATAAATTAAATCAAAATATTTCAGTGACCCTATTAAGGAAAGAATGCAGGCTGTCCGGACAATCGGCATTAATAGAGGCAATGCTACGTAACGGAAGTATTTTCCCCTTGTCGCACCATCAATAATGGCTGCCTCATAAATATCCGCATCCATACCGCTGTAACCTGCCATAAAATAGACCATATAAAAAGGGGTATACTGCCAGGCTATAACACCGATTACTGCATAAAGTGCCTGTGGGGCACGACCTAGCAGGTCGATTTTACCTCCTCCGAAGGCTTGGGAAATTGTGGTAAAAATCCCTCCCGTAGTAGCTAATGCATAGGAAAATAAAAAACCGATTGCCACAGAGGACATCAAGAGGGGAAGAAACCAAATTACCTTAAACAGGTTGAATTTCTTTCCCCCTGCATCTAAAAAGGTTGCAAGTGCTACTCCAATCGGAATCTGTATGCAAATAGAACATATCATAATAATCAGATTGTTTTTAAATGCTACCCAAAAATTAATATCTGCAAGGAGATCTTTCCAGTTCTTAAATCCAATAAAGATTTTATCAGAAGAGATACCATTCCATGCGAACAAACTGGTATCAAAGGTTGAAATGATAGGATATACAATAAATATCAGCATCATTAGTATAACCGGCGCTAAAAATACGCCGGCAGCTCTGCGTGTATTTCTCTGTTTATATTTTAATAATGATTTATTCAGATTATTTTTCAATGTTAATTCCCCCAATACTATATTGCAACACACAAAAAAGCAGCATGTAAATAATTCCTTTTATAAGACTGCCCACAGTAAATTAATTCCAGACTTCACTGTGGGCATATATTTACTTTTTGTGTTTATTCGGCTAAATATTTTGTCATCGCTGCCTGAAGTGTTGCATTCGCTTCCTGAGGTGTCATCGTCAGACCGAATATTTCCTGACAGGTTGATTGATGGGCTTCACTAACTGCCGGCGGTAAATATTGGTCATACCATAACTGTACATTACTTGCACTGGAGAAATCTTTCCAAATCTGCTGCATGCAAGGGTCATTTATGGTATCTCCCATTCCTTTAATGGACGGAATGGTACCGGAATCTAACTGCGCCTGGTTATAGATATCATCGTTGTAATACCTGGTTGCAAGTATAAAACATGTTTTTAATTTATCCTGGTCCTCACCTGTGTTAAATGTAAATCCATTGCCAATGGAGGTACCGACTACAATGCTCTGATCTGCTTTACTGGTTTCTAATTTAGGGAATGCAAAGTATCCAATATTTTGGGTATACCATTCTTCATTATCATTTCTCATGGACGATGCCTGCCAGGAACCATGAAGCATCATTGCTGCATCTTCCGTATACATAAGTCCCCTATCCTGTCCGTCATCTGTATTTAAGCTGTTTACACCATCCGGGAAGTATCCTGCTTTAATCCACTTCTGGATGGTTTCTGCTGCATACTGAAATGCTTCGGATTCAAAGGAACCTGTACCGCTTACCGCTGCATTAAATTCATCGACACCGCCATAACGGGTAACCAGATACATAAAATACATAGAACCGGTCCATTTATTCTGATTTGCTAAAGAAAAAGGAATATATCCGTTTTCTTTCAGTGTATTGCAGACTGTTTCCAATTCTGAAATCGTCTGGGGAACTGCTAAACCCAATTTACCGAATATAGTCTTATTATAAAATATACCGCTTCCGCCGATACCGCCAAATGGAACCGCATAAATATCGCCCTTATAAGAACTTTGTGCAATCGCAGCATCCAGGAAATCGATATCGCAATAGTTATTCATTAAGTCGGTAACCGGTACGGCAAACCCGGACTCAATATACTCGTTCATCGGTCCGCCGCCCCAGTGGATATACATATCCGGGCATTGACCGGAACTCATGGCAATGATTAATTTCTCTTTGTAGGTATCATTTTGAATATGTGTTGTTTCAACTTTAATGTTCGGGTGATCTGCCATAAAACGGTCAACGGCACCTTGCTGATTGGTGTTAGCCGGGTCTTCCGTAGCAATATCCCATAAAGTAATTGTCATTTCTTTATCCGGTACCTCTAAAGTATCTCCTGCTGCCGCCTCATCTGCTGCTTCTGCTTCCTTTGTAACCTCCGGTGTTGTTGTATCAGCCTCCGTATCCGTATCCGTTTTGTCTTCCGCCACAGTCTGTGCCGGCGCGGAAGAAGTCTTTGCTGTATCTCCTCCTTTTCCGCAAGCCATGAGTGATACACCCATGAAAACTGCTGCCAGTATTAGTGAAACCAATTTTTTCAATTTCATAATCTAATCCCCCTTTCGATGCGTGTTATTCATTGAACAAATTTATCTTAACACAGCTTCCCAATTTTTGTAATTTAATAAAATATCCATTATCTATAAATTTCTTACCAACTTTAACAAACCGGATAATTCATTTCGGATGGGCGTACCTCCAACGCGGAACTTTTTTAACAGATAGGACGAATTTTTTCGTCAAAAGAGCGCCAGACAAATAAACGCCTGACGCCAAAATATTCTAGCAGCTATTCTTATTATTTAATCTACGTATTAACAGTATCCCAAATTACATCTGTGCATTAAATAAACTTTTTATTTTATAAATAACGTCATCTGAGTCAGCATTTATACTTGAAGCTTCATTGACATCAGATATTGTCTGAAGAGCGTCTATATCTGCATTATATCCTATGGTATAGATAGGAATTCCTGATTCTTTTATAATTGGTTCCACAAATTCCAAGGTATTCCCTTCATTCGTAGCACCATCACTTAACAGAAATAACATAAGTTTCGCATTTGGGTTGCTCTGCTTCGCTTCCAGTAACATACTGATCCCCACTGTGATACCGTCATAGGAGGCAGTACCACCAACGGCTTGTAAGTCCTCAACAGCTCCTTGAAAATATGCTCTTTGATTTAAATTAAACTTGCCAACCGGTACTTCTTCAACAACGTCAGAACTATAACTTACTAAGCCGATACTACTATTATCATTTATATACTGGGCACCATTTATTAAACTTTTTTTCAACTGTAATAAAGGATCACCATCCATACTTCCGCTGGTGTCCGCCACAAAAACAGCAATAATATCTTTCCCGCCATCTTTATTTTCCTTCCAAAGCTTCTGTGCCTGTAATACGGTACTTCCGGAAGTGTCATAAATCTCACCCTTATAATCTTCAAGACCATTGAAGCCATAACCTGCGGCTGACTCCTGTGCCTTTGTACTTTCGCAATATTTTATAAATTCTTCCAGTACGGATTGTTTATCCGCTGATAATTTTCCCACAGAGTAAATGGGATTATCATGCCGGATGCCAAAAGGTATGAATTCGTATTTCGATAATTCTTCATCGTTCACATAAGTCTGATACTCCATGATCATTCCATCCAGCTTACCCGATGAGGCACTATCCCTCATCTGCATGGTAGTATAAGCTACAAATGGGATATTATTCTGAAATGCCGTAAAGCCGCTTTTAGCTGTTTCACTCAATAAATTACCGGAATCATAATAATTAAGGGTACTTAATAAGAAATTCAAACCGGTAGAACTTGCCAATGGATTCGTATATCCCATTACAATTTCGTTATTTACAACACTTTTTATCACAGCCCCAAGGTCTGCCTTACCATAGGCCGCTTCTAACTTACTTTTTGTATCTTTATTGACAAGTATGCCTGCTACATTACCTACAAGCCTTTCTGCTTCTATAGATACTTTACCGCCTTGGGCAGTGATGAGATTCCCCCATAACACAGAAGAGGGAGTAAATGCATCCGGCAAATATTTACCGGAAATAATGTAATCCGCCCCTTGCCCGGAAGATACATTTCTGATGGAAACAGAAATGATATTACCATCCACTTCATACTTCTGTTCATTAAAATCTTTGGCTGCTTCATTGATCCAGCCGTCTTTGTCAGAACCTGCTTTTTCCGGACTGGCAAAAATTTCAATATTAATAACTCCGGTACCCTCTACGGTTAACGGGTATTTCTCAATATCAGGCAATTCATCATAAAGATTTGGTGAAGTTAATTCAACCGATGCTTTTCTTGGTGTAGATGTGGTTAGATTAATTTTATCTTTAAGATAATCCATCTTACTATTCAGGTCTTTGCTTTGATATTCATCAAAATCTTTCCGGCTTACCTCTTTGACTCCTGAATTATTACTTAATAGACCTACGATAATAAATACAACTACAAATACAACTACGATTCCTGCTATAAATTTAAAAATTTTATTATTTTTATCCATTTTATCCCCCTTTATTCGTATTTTTTAAGTAGACTGTCCATTTCATCATCCTTTTCCGTGCGAAGACTTTCCATAGCTTGTATCATATCAGTTAATTTACTAATATCTATTTCTTCCGATGCATCCCCCATACTGGATACTTCTGCAATAAGCTTTTCAAAATCGAATAGTATCGTTTCGTTCTTGTCAACATATCTTTCTATGTACTCTAAGTTCCGGTTAATAATACTGACCTGAACTTTATCATCAAAAATATTGATACGGTCGATTACCTTATCAATATTAAAATCCAACGCATCCTCCACTGTATTTACCAGTTCCGAAAGTGCATCCCCTTTCTCCCGCTGTTCAGAATCTAACAGCCCTAAAAATACTTCTTTCCTTCGATTAATAATTTCGATTTGAGTAATTGCTTTATCTATATTCAGCCGTAACCTTTGCATACTTTTACTTGCATTGTTATGTTTTTTAGTATATGCCAGCAGCCAGTAAAGTTTCTTATCCAATTCAGTTACCTTTTTGCTTTGGGCAATCTCATCTATCGTTACACCAAAGATACGGTTGTACATGATAGTAATCGCCCCCGTTATAATCAGAAAAATTATTGTTATGAGCAGCGCCTTTAAAAAATCAGACGTATCCGTAAATCTTTTTATTATAACAAAGGCTATAGGTACCGTCAATAATGCACCAAGTATAACCAACCAGTACAACGTAAAATTTTTGTTTTTCTTCATTTACCCCTTCAAGCCTTTCCTATTTGATATCTTTTCTAATTATCTTAATATCCATTACAAGAAATGTCAATTACAACAATATTATTTTTTCTTTAAATGCATTATATTTCAATTAGAATCTCTTAGTAAAATATAATTAAAATTATTATCTTGCTTATAGGCCCACTTCCTTGGAGTACTTGTTATGCCAATGCTATTGATGAGTTTGGGATATCGTGGTATATGGGCGTCCCCCCGGAGGGTTTTTATCTCATAGGGAGAACTTTCCTATGAGATAAAAAACTCCGCATGTTATACGCATTGAATCAAGTATTGTCTTGATTACTATTTCCAGTAACTCTCTATTTCTTCACGTATGATTTCTACATATCTGTGTGCTTTTTGGATATCATGATTAATCGTATATACATCTCTCTGCGTTATTTCCATATTACAGCCTCTGGCTGCTAACAGACTTTTACGTATATGTTTTCTCACGGCATCTTCATCTAACGCAGAACCTATCCCAAGGTAATTAGGACTCGGCTTACGATGGTATATCACTTTTGTTCCCTGCAGCCTTTCTCCCATAAACTCCTCCTTACACCAGGGAGAAATAGAGACTTTTCTTAAATTCTTCAATTTACTGATGCATCTGTCCCAAATCGTGTCTACTGGTTCACAGCATCCATAGGAGAGCAAGCCATATTGGCTTGAAATTTTCTGGTAGCATGGAAAAATAAATTCCTCATACATTTCCGGTGATATGCCTACCGTCTCCTGGGAATCCATAAAGCCCCATACATCTTTTGTAGTAAACGGCCGTTTTTCATATTCTGTCCAATCCGGCAGCTCTCTGTTATAACACCAGGTTCCCTGCCCTAAGCTTTCATGCCGTACAGTCGGTAGGATCAATCTCTTTTCCTCCAGCAACCGGTAATATGCTGATGTATCATCTGCAATCCTGTCCATCATTATTTTAAAAAGCTCCGGATAATCGTATAAATTAAACATCATATCCTGCAAACTCATAAAGTGTACAATCATCTGTGTAGGTACGCTATACAGACAATCCATCTGTAATTTAACTGGCAGAATATCCCCTATGGCTTCGTCAATCACCTTTTTTTTACATAGGGTTGTCTCCATATCTACCCCAAAAACCGTATTCTTAAGCTTGTCATAATCCTCTTCTAAATCCTTCACCTTCGGTATGAAACGCCGTCCCACGCTGCCATTATCTGATGAATTTTTCGTATATTCAACGTCGATCGGTATATCAAACAATCTGAAATAGGTATCATAATTCAATTCATAACAATCCGGTGTGACTCTGTCATCATCTAATAATTTTTGATTTAAAAAATTGCAGTATAGTTTTGTTTCAACTTCCCTGGCAAAATCTCCCTTGCATTTTAAATAAGCAGGAAGTATTTCCTGGGAAAAAGTCCACATTTCCAAATGTACCAGCGGTTTTTCCCCAAAAAGGCTGTTATGCTGATACCACTCCTCCATTCTTTTCTTATTAGTTTCAGTGTTGGCATATTCTAACTGTTGTTTAGCAACTTCCCTTACTATAATCCTATCGTCCTGTTTAATTTCAATTTTCATATTCTTCTCCATTTCCGCATAAGTCTTTGCACCGTTAATAAACGTTTTCCATCAACCAAATTCCCATTTACTTTACTATATCATATCATTTACAGACACAATTATATATTCCGCTTATTGCTTTATTATATAAAAAAATTGCTCTTTATTATATTGTATCTTGCTTAATTTTTTGATATACTAAGTTTAATTTATCGGAGGTGTTTTACTTATGCAGAAGTATTCTCCAGGAGTTTTACCGGGATCAGATATTTTCTTTCACAATCCAAGTCAGGAAGCAAAAGATACATTCTTTTATCCTTTATGTATTGGCCAATTCTTCTGTGACCACACTTATAAAGTAAGCCGGAACAGCTATGAAAGCTTTCTTATCCTGTATGTCATGAAGGGAGAAGGAAGTATTGCAATTGAAGGCACTGTTTTCCATGTAAAACAAGGTCAGACTGCTATTGTTGATTGCTACAAGAAACATAGTTACCAAACACCAACCGGCTGGGATATCTTATGGATTCATATAGACGGACCGGTATGCCGCTCCTACTATAATCTGATTGTAAAAGAATACGGAAATGTTATTACCTTAACTGATAAGATTGTTTTACGAAATTTCTCATCCATTTTGTCATATCTGTTTCATTGCTTTGTATATGGGGAGTTTTGTTCTGATGTGGTATTATCCAAATACATTTCTGATTTGCTCACTGTCCTGCTTGCCCCTCCCTCCTCCAGGATTGAAACCCCCGGGTCTGCCTCACCCATCAGCCAGAGTCTGTCATATATACACAACCATTTTACAGAGCAAATCACCATTGATATACTTTCGGGACAGGTTGCTTTAAGTCCATATCACTTTATACGTTTATTTAAAAAAGAAACCGGGCAGACACCGCATCAATACATTATGCAGATGCGTATCCACTCATCCAAATTTTATTTGAGGACTACCTCCTCCACCATTCAGAATATTGCATATAACTGTGGCTTTAAGAGTGAAAATAACTTTTGTATCTGTTTCAAGAACAATGTCCATCTGACTCCCAGCGAATATAGAAGCCTGGAAAGCCTTTATCTTCTAACCCCGCAATCATATTGTCCAAAGCATCCTTTGTAAATTTTGCACCATTATGACAAAGTATAATTGATCCATTCCCTAAATGTTTATTTCCCGGCACCGTATTAACAATGGATTCATCGCCGTAATCTTTCCAATCTAAGGAATCAACATACGTAACAACTTTAAAAGCAGTGTTTATAAGGGTTTTATGGCAATTTCTCTTTGAACAATGCTTTAATGATTTAAATATTGTCTGTCTCTTAAGCTTACACAAAAGGCGTGTCGCATTATGATTATAAAAATTCATTTTACAACACGCCTCTATATTTAAAGATATATACGGTCGGGTTCAGCCTATGGTCCCGCAAGGTGTTTTTTGCGAGTGGAGCGAAACGAAAGTCACAGAGAACCCAGGACATACATACGCGAAATTATGCATTCTGCGTAATTTCTCTGCATCATATGTTACATTCAGCCACAAGGCTGAACTGTAACATATATACTTTTATGCTGCGGGTATCTCAAGAACCTGTCCAATATATATATTATTTGGATCTTTAATCCTATCTTTGTTAAGTTCATATATCTCTTCATACCTTGCTCCGTATCCAAGATATTTTTTTGCAATTACCCATAAGCAGTCACCGCTTTTCACTGTGTACTTGATTACTGCATTCTGTTTATTGGTATCATTTTTATCTGATGTCTCAGCAATCCCCTGCGTAGCAGGAGTATCGACTATATTGATACGTCCTGCAGCTTTGCCATACAATTCTTTAGTTATTACGCCGTCAAGAACCTCTTTTGTATAATTAACAAGAGCGTCTTCAAGAGGAACATAGGTATTAAAATTTTCTGATTTTTTAAAAGCATAGTAAGTGTCACCACCTGCAGCCAGGAAATCATTCGTGGCTATTGTATACGTCTTATCAAGCTCTAATGCTTTTCCGCCTACTTTAACATCCGTGATACGTACTCCCGGTTTTGCCGGCGCATAATAAGTCGAATCTGAATACATAGTTCCATTAGCGTACGGAATAGTAGTATTTATTGTAAACTCTATACCGGAAACCTGTGGAAATCCTCCTAATGCTCCGGGTGTACTGAAGGTTGCTGCTTCCAATATTTCCAGTAACTGTGCTCCAGTTACGCTGACTGTAGAAATTGTATTTCCAAAAGGAAATACCGTCTTCATATCCTTCATAGTTACGTCACCAATGTTGATTGAAGCTCTTATACCTCCGCCGTTTGTAATAGCCGCGACAACTTTTCCTTCTCCTACAGCTTGATTTGCGGCCCACAGAATAGCATCCGCAGCAAAATCTCCCAAATTTGTTTCCATCGTTCTTACACCTGGTGTTACATTTCCGTCCAATACTACTTCCGTTGTTGCAAAAGTTTCTGAAAGAAGGTCATCTATTTTCTCAGATTCCTTCATTATTTCATCATTTACTGCTTTATCAACACCATTGTATTCACTGGCTGAGATTAGTTTCGATTCTTCGATATCATTACCAATTATGATAACTCCTACGTTACTTAATTTTGTTCCGGCAGATGCCAATATGGTTTTATCAGCCTCATTTCCATCAATAACACTGTGGCTGTGACCGTCAATCAGAATATTAATCCCCTTAACGTGGTCGATTACATCAATCGATCTGTTTGGCTTACTGCTGTCATCTATCCCAAGATGCGCCACGCATATGATGTAGTCGCATCCGGCTTCAGATAATTCGTCCACCTGCTGCTGCGCCTTCTTATACATAGCATCGCCGGCTAAAAAATTAAGTGAGGCTACATTATCAGGATTTGCTTTTGTTCGTGTTTCCGGTGTCGTTAAGCCGAATACACCGACTTTCCCTACTTTTGTATCAAATATTATATTCTCTTTAAATTCGTCTTCTCCGCTTTTTTTATTCAATATATTTGATGAAATAAACGGAAAATCTGCTATTTTTTCAAGCCCGGTAAGATTATCATAACCATAATCAAACTCATGATTTCCCGGTACCATCATATCATATCCGGCAAGATTCATAAACTCTATTGCATTCTTACCCCCGCTCAGATTAACGAGAGGATCTCCCTGTATTGCATCCCCCGCAGATAACAACAATACTTCTGCCCCTGCTGCTTCGTAGTCATTAACAAGCTGCTTTACACCTGCTGTTCCGATTGATACTCCGTCTATTGCAACATCACCGCCATGAGTATCGTTCGTATGTAAAATGACAAGCTTACCGGATACGGTATCAAGCGGGTCAGTTACCTCATAAACCGGCATTGTACCTGTGATTTTACAGCCTGACAGCAGAAGGGCTTTCCCTGTAGGACTTCCTGTTGCCGGAACGAAACAAATACCCTCCGGACCGGAATCACCGCCAATTCCGTTTTTCGCAGCAAAATCCCTGGTATTAATATAGTTTGAAAAGCTGATACTTGTAGAATCAGTTATATCATAAGCCATAATTCCCCCAATTCGCTCTAAAACTACAAATACATAGGTATGATTGCCAACCTTTCCAATTGTAAGATTCTCCGGCTCAGGTCCCTTTTTTATTGATCTGTCGTTCAAATCAACATTATCGTGGGAAGCATTAAACCATCCCGGATATACTTTTAAGGTAATATCCTCGAAATCACTTCCGCTGTCAAATACCTTTACCGGACCTTTGTTAGTAATTTCAAACATCGAAAAGGACCGGCCTCCAAATATTACATTTTTGCCTTCCGGTAAGCCGTCTGTAGTTGTACTGTCTATCGTAACTACTTTTTTTATTTCATTACCATCCCTGTCTGTAACAGTAATCTTTTTTTCATCGGAAAAATATGAGGTATCCTCTTTGTTTGGATCACCTGCATCTTCATGGTCTTTAGGGTATACGGAAGATGACCATTCTCTTCCATCCCCTTCATTTGCAGTAAGTATGTAAGTTTTCCCACCATTTTCATAAATACTGATTCCGTCAGGCATATATGCACCTACCAGATTATCATAAGTTTTTGCACTGCCGTCAAGATAAATTTCATTTCCGGCCATGCTAAAATCTTTAAACCCTAAAGCAAAAACATTGGAGATTATGCCTGAATTTATATCAAGGACGGCAATTGCATTATTTTCCTGTAAAGTAACATATGCTTTACTCCCATCAGAATTTACCGCAATATATTCAGGTTCAAAATCAACGGATGGAGCCTGTCCTTTCGTCATAAGCACACCTGAAGCAGCTAATACATCACGTTTTGCATCAAAGCTGTCAAAGTCTGCTATTGTTACTGTCTTGTTTACTAAATCAATGATTGATACACTTCCCTTAGGATCTACAACCTCTACTCCTGCGGAATTTATTCCATATCCCATACGAGGTTCACCCTCGTCCGCAGTCAACGCGGTATTATTGTTTGCAAACACTACCATATCGGGCTGAATACCTGTTCTGAAATAGACCGGTTCACCTAAAGTATCATCGCTGTCATCAATCGGAAAAATAGCTAAAACCCCCTGCTCGTCATAATTTTTAGCTTGTATCGCAACCGCTAATCTGGTGTTATCAGGAGAAACTGCTACAGAAGTAAGGTCACCGTATGTAAAATCATTAACTCTTGCTTCTACATCAGCTGCCAGGTTAATCTGGTAAACTTGAGAATTTAAATCCGTTATTTCATCAGTTTTTAGCGATTTCATATTTACTGCGATAAGAACTCTGTTCATTCCATCCACAGCATAAGCAAATTGGTTTTGCTTATCATAAGCTACAATTTCTAATCCGCCTTCAGGATCATTCTTATCTACATCATAACGTCCGATCGTATTCATATCAATTTTTCCTGGTACATCCTGATAATATCCAGAACTCTTTTCTGCAGCTGACACTGACGTAATAGCCGCTCCCTGTAGGAATACAAGAACAAATAAAAATGACACTATACTCTTGAATAATACAGGAAAAGTAAAATTTTTTAATGATTTTTTTATCATATTAAACCTCCAAAAAAATATTGTTTAAACATGAAATCATTATATAATTTTAGCGTTCCATTATCTATAAAGTAAAGGTAAATTTGGGGTTAAATTATGATTAAATTTTATTCTCAACATGGATGGTAATTAAATTTGCACCTATAGTCATATTTGTTTTTACAGGTTTTAGCGTTTTACAAATAAACATGGGACTATTATAATTAAGCCCCATGTCTTTTTTATTATTTCTCAAACTGTCTTCCTTCGTGATCCATATAGTAGTCATCCGTATATATCAATTGGGATACCGGTACAATTTTATAACCTTTTTCTTCTAACCCAGCAATCATATTATCCAACGCATCCTTTGTAAATTTTGCACCGTTATGACAAAGTATGATGGATCCATTCCCTAAATGCTTATTTTCCAGTACCGTATTAACAATGGATTCAACGCCGTAATCTTTCCAATCCAAGGGATCAACACTGGACGTGAAATGTAAGTACATTTTTTATTGCGTATCACAATGAATCATGTTATAGTATCACTCCCAGTATAGCATCCAGTATGTACCCCATGCTCTGTCTTGATTGCATGGGGTATTATTAATCAAAAAAGAACCGCATTGTTATAAGCAGCTACGGTTCTCTTCCCTCGAATATTTTTATAATGTAACAATAACACTATTTGTCATAGATGTAAATACATATTCATCCATAAAAATCCATATATGGTAATCAGTTGCATTGCCCGTGGTACCATAATCTGTTATTATCAAAACGTTATACCCCCTAGTATAGCATATTTCCCCCACGCATCTCTTATTCCATATTTGTGAATAAATATACCAATCTTTAATTGTATAATGAATAATTTTTAATTAATAGACTGTTTCTTAGAATGGTAATATTTTATAATTTTTATGTCAAAAGATAAAAATTAAAATACAATTGGAGGACAGTCTATGAAAAGATTTAAAGGGTTATTAGTTTTTGTTTTATTATTTGTTTCAACGATTATGATAAGTAACACTAAGTGCCTTGCTGAAGAAGTGCAGTATACAGATAATGTTATTCCCGCTATGATAAGTGATACAGCGCCTAGCGGTGTTGCAAGTGCAAGTAGTATATACAATTCGAGTTATATTGCATTTAAAGCATTTGACCATGATACATCAAATGTATTTAATTCATGGATAACAAAAAGTGGAATAAAAAGTGGTTGGCTAGAATATGATTTTGAAGATGCTAGATGTATAACAAAGTATACAATTACATCTAGAAATTCATCCAGTTTTTTGGTAGATTCACCAAGGGATTGGTCATTCGAAGCTTGGGATGAAGAATTGCAGGAATGGGTTGTGCTGGATACACAAAACAATATTACTTATTGGGAGCGTCTTGTTAAAAAAGAATTTACATTTACTAATACTAGTTTTTTTAATAAATACAGAATAAATATAACTGCCAACAATAATTCAAGCTATACTGTTATTGGTGAACTAGAAATGATGGAAACAGTTAAACCTCAAGTTTCTGCACCTACAAATCTTACTGCCACAGTTGAAAAATTTAATGTTAATTTGTCATGGGATGCTGTAGATGGAGCAACAAGTTATAATATTAAGCGTTCCACAATCTCAGGCGGACCATATGAAACCATTACTACAGGCTCCGCTATTACTTTTACTGATACAGATGTAACACTTGGTACTACATACTATTATGTAGTAAGTGCTGTTATATTTGATACAGAAAGCACAGATTCTAATGAAGCCTCAGCTACCATAGAATTAGTACCAGTAGATAATATCTTAAAAGTAGTACTTGAAGTAGGTGAACAACTTCAATTAAGTGTGGATGATGATTTAGATGTAAATACAGAAATGACTTGGTCATCCTCAGATAATACAGTTGCGGCCGTTGATGGGTATGGCGTGGTTACTGCCTTAGCGCCAGGTAATACGGTTATAACAGTAACAAGCGAAGACGGTACATATACAGATTATATTAATGTATTAGTTATAGAAAATGCAGATGACTACAGACTGGCGATTGATTTAAAAGTGGGAAAGTCCTGTGGGTTAACAGTAAACGATTTAACGGATACTGTTAATGTAACATGGGATTCCATGGATTCGTCGGTTGCTACAGTTTCAAGTAATGGCAGAGTAACTGCGGTAAGTAAGGGTTTAGCATTAGTAACTGCGACTGATGAGGAAGGAAATATTATTGGTCAGGTGTGTGTAAGAGTAAAAGAATAATAATCGCTAATTTAATTTATTTCCAGAATATCCCGGGCAGTTAAGCCCTTATATCTCTATGCGAAAAAGAAAAAGCCGACTGACTATTAAAAGTTACGGCTTTTTCTTCCCCTCTAAACACATTATATCCAATAATTTAAAATTAGTCAAATATTTTTATATTTTCCCCATTTTATTGAATGTTAAATGAAATTCCTATCCTTATTATATTTATGTCAGTTTTTTAATTAGGTTAACTGTACAGGCATAACCACTAGTCTCTTGCCACCCTAGTGCCTTACGTTTGGCCCGTACTCCAGCTGCCGTCTTAGATCCCCATAACCCGTCTGTATCTTCGCCAAGTTTTGATTGAATCCAGCGTACTTCTGCCTTAGTGGCGGTTGTTTTTGATACCTGAGCCATTGGCTTATCGCAATAACCATCCGAAAATAGGGCAGCTTCGTCGGCACGTCTTTTGATTAAACCATTTAAGACAACGTCACTAGACTTATTCCATCTTGCAAATTCCATGGAAGCTTCGATCAGATCGCCGGCATTTATCTTTTTAAGTAATGTACTTGACTTAAGAGCACTGTACCACAGTTATATGTAAAGGATACTAAGGCATAGTTAGGAGTGGAGCCAGTTTGGATGGTACATTCAACAGCCTTGCAGGAAAGGATGAAAGCATATTCTTCATGACATGTTCAACATCAGAGGACTTATGGACTTCACCTTGCTTCAGGGCAAGCTTTAATTGAGTGATATGCATTTTTTGATTCTCTTACAAATCGTTTCCATATCGTTCCAAATCATTTGACATATCTATAATTCTGTAAAGTGTTATATAAATTAGTTTCTTCTTATAGTGAGTCAATAGTTTTATATATGACTTATTTGACAATGCCTTTTTATGTCAAGTGATATATATTGTAATAAATCAGTTCCGATCTTTTATATAAAAAGGTAAAAAAATAAAGCCTTATCAACTCTAGAGGCTTTAACTTATTCTAAGATATCAACTTCATTGTAGATTTTATTCTTTGTATCCTGATTTACACCAATATAACGGAGTGTTGTATGTATATCAGAATGATTAAAAATGTCCCTTAGCATGGCTGCATCTTTGGTCTTTTGGTATGTGAGATAACCAAAGGTCTTTCTTAAAGTGTGACAACCTACTGATTCAACACCGAACTTCTTAGCTGCATCTATAAGAATGTTATAGGCCTGTTGTCTTGTAATAGGTTTATTCATATAATTTGGAGATTTAAAAATATATTCAAAATCCTTTTTATCAAAAATATATTCGTCAATCTGCCCACGCAAAAATTTATTGATTGGGATCAATTTTTCTTTTCGAGTTTTCTTTTCCCTTAAACTTATGTGCTCCTTGTTACGTATATCACGAATGCGGAGGTTAAGTATATCAGATATTCTTAATCCGGTGTAAACACCCATAGCAGACATTAAAGCATCCCTACTATTTTTTAATTTCAGAAAATCAAAAATATCTTTCACTATCGCTTTATCACGTATAGGTTCTACCGTATTCACTTAATCGCAACCTTGCGTAATAGAAAAATAGTCCTTAGTATTATCTAAGGACTATTAAATTATTTATTGTTGTATATTTACTTTGTTTATTAAAGCTTCTTGAAGTACTTGCGAAAAATTGACATTCTGCTCAATTGCCAGCTCGTTTAACCATGACGGAATAGTCAATGTTTTTTTCACGGCTTTAGATTCATTTTTCTTTAAGTACTCCAGCATGTCAAATTGAATAATAACAACCGCTTGGTTTTCTTCCAGTTTTATATCTTGTGGTTTAGAAGGCTCTGGAATATCAATTTTATTATCTTGCAGATATGATAATGTTAAGCCTAATGCATCAAATGACATACTATATGTTTCTTCTATAGTATTTCCCTGTGTTATACATCCTTCAATATCTGGGAAAAATACAGAATATCCACCTTCTTCTTCCGTTTGAAAGATTGCTGGATAAAATAACTTTCTCATTGTTATACCTCCTTACTTATTGTTTAATATACATGATATATATTTTACAGCTACGGGACTATTTAAGTCCCGCCTGTTTGAGTATTACTTGTTCTGTCCCTTTCTTAAGGGTTTTATCGTGATAAGGAACTGTTGTACATTTATTAGTTTCTTGATTCTTAAAGAATTTATGTGAACCATCTTGCCTGTCTTCATAAAATCCATTCTGTTTTAGTAGCTTTATCATTTGCTTTGGTGTCATTGGCATGTATTTTTATCTCCTTTCCTTATCATATATTTATTATAGTACGTATTTATACGTATGTCAATGTATTTAAACGTGTTTTATTCGCTTTTTAAACACAAAAAAGCCCATAACCGAAGTCATGAACTTAAATAGATTTTGAATAGTTTAATATCTTATATAATAATGAATAAATTGAAACAGCTTAACCCATAATAATATTGTAGAGATTACTACGGGTTAAGAGTACCCAATAAATTTTTACTAATAAATCAAGTATTTCGCTGTCCGCATCACTCATTTTAGAACCCTTTGTAATTTCAATCTATTAATATATTCATCTTTAACTTTTAAAAATATAAATTCAAAAGGGAGGTCAATTTGGTTCTTTTCGTTTATATTTTCCAAATAAGTTAACATTTAAAACCGATTTTTTTGTCACAGAATCATATTCAACTAATTTAGGACATATTAATGCTTCATCATCCGTATACTCTACTCTTTCAATAATGGTTTGATTACCTCGATATACTACATATTTTTCGGGTTTAAAAAAATCTTTGGTTTTTCACTCATTATGAATACCTCCTCATAATACAAATCCTACCACCATATTCCATAATTTGCAATACAAAAAGACATCTGCCATTAAGTCAGTAAATGCCTTTTAACTGGGGAGTATAAATAATAGGAGTCTCCATCATGGAGGGAGACAGCCGCCAGGCTTTGACACCTGGCAGCCGAAGGAGGTTGAAAACTTTTCAAACTTTCCACCTTAATAATATCACAGGGTAATATACCTTGTAAATTCCGTTTTTATTCCATACTTATTTCATATTATGTCAACACCATCAATACCAAATATCTGAATACTGATTTCTCTTGTAACCTCATTAATCCATCTACTAATTGACGTCTTACTGGATAAATATAATATTGCAGCATCGTCATAGCTCATTCCTTTAAGCATACAACTCACAAAAGCATCATACTTTTCTGGAACACCTTTTAACTTACATTTATCATGCACAATGGACAATGCCTTATCTATGTGAGCAATGACAATTAAACTTCTAAGCTTACTTCTCTTAATGCTTTCGATATATAACTCATCCGCAGTATCAAATATAAAAAAGTCTTGTTCTAATTGAACTGCATCAGAAACTACTTCGTCAATACTACTTTTAATAGCGTGGTATTTTTTAAGAAGCATTTTGGTATTATGCAGAGCTTTCTTCTTACGTTCCATTTTCTGTTCCTTACCATACTCACGAATTGCTGATTTAACTGCTTCTTCGATTAATTCGTCTGCTGTCTGTTGATTCAATCTCATCCCTCCTTCCAAAATTCACAATAATTTCATTAACCATACAAACCCTGTACACATATGAACGTTATACTTAGTTCATAGCCAAAAACAAGGTTCCCCAACCTTGCTGACATAAAACTTTTTCATAACCGGCCAGTAGGATAATCTACTGGCCACTCCTCTGTCATGGGGTGAATTTTAGTTTAGATTGTCAACTTCCCAATACATGGAGTTCATAAAACTTTGTAAATATCTCACCACTGCTTGGGCTGTCTCGTAAATCAAAAGTACAATCTGGATCTGCTTTTAATTCAACTTCTTTAAGTTGACGAACTTGTATTAACTCTTTAGGATGCAACAAATAAAATCCTTTACATTTTTTATTTTCACACTTACACATTGATTTCCATCTCCGATAAATACTAATTTTTAGTTTGAATGATAGTCAAATCTACAGCTATTACCACTATCTTCACTTTTCATGTTTTCTAAGGATAAATGCAGGTTCCTTAGGGCACTAGCACACACATGATATGAATTACACTTACCCTTACATCTTTCTGCCATGCTATCAAATAACTCTCTCCTTATTTTTAATGCTTCTGAATAATCAGACATATCCCTTTACCTCCTAAATTTTAGTTTAGCTAACTAAGCTTTTATATTGCTTGTACATTTTTTAATTAAGTAGTATTTTCTACCACACGCGGCTTACGTCAGATTTTTTCGAAATAAGTAATATTAATTGTCTCTACTGTCAAAGCCATGCTGGGATTTCCCAATCTACCTCTAACCTCTTCAACAACCGCCCTATATGCATTCCAGTAATCCTGGTCAGTTGCTATTTCATCGGGAACTTTTTTACTTTCAATCAAAAAAATAATGCTGCCGTTAAGTTCTCCAATGTCTGGACTAACAAAATATCTTTCATGTACCTCCCCTGTAATGCTAATACCAGTTTCCTGATAAACTCTAACTGCTGCTATATTCCATATATCGCCAATAATAGCATTTGTATAATATTGGGAATCAAGTCCTAATAATGAAATTGAATAACTTTCTGTTTCCATAATTCACCACTAATACATCTTTATAATAATATATGCCTTTTTGCCAAAATGGTTAAATACTAATCTACTGAATAGCATAAATACTCAATAGATAAACTAACGCCAATCTCCTTACCGTATTTCGGGCACTCCACAATACTTGCATCCATATCACCATTACAAGCATTTCTTCCGTCAAATACATGGTGACAATAGATGCATTCACAATCATCTATTTTCTGCGTACTATCAGGCATATTTACACCCTCTTTCCTTTCCTAAATACTAATTCACTGTTTAATAATTTTCATAAATTCTTTCGCCATTAGTACCCTTGTATAGCTTCTTTAAAGCAGAACACAGTCCACTATCAAGCCTATTATTTACAGGAGTTATGTCATCACCGCTCCCCATCATGTCACACCATAATCAGCATATTTTCTCAATTCGATTAACCTCCCAGTTGAATAGATAATACCCATTACAAGGTCGAAAAAGAGGCAGTTGATTGGTATGTCCTTCCGCCCCATTGGGTCAGATAGTAATCCATTGCCCTTTTATCTGCACCTGTAATGATTGCTGATTTTGCCATTCCTTTGATGTTGGTATTGTAATTTGTTTCTAACTGTTTTTCTGCATTTATCATCTTTAATCCTCCATCAGCTTATTATATGATTCTAATGCTGCATCAATGGTTACTCTATATCTGCTGTATACCCAGTTAATTGTATTTCCCTTAATTTCGTAGTCTGTTACCACTACAAAGGGTTCTCCGCTTTTAGGCCACAATAAAAGTAAATCGTCTTTACTTACTTTGATTACGGTTACTTTGTTTTCATATCCATAACCTGCAACCTGAAAACTTTGTCCTATTTTAATTTCTTCCATTTGCTTATAAACCTCCTTGGATAGCTGTCTTTCATACAACCGCCTAAACGGTTGGTGGTTTCTTTTGTGTTGACCTGTATAGGTTACATAGAGCGGTTTTTATTTTAGATAACCTTTCCTCTTCCTCTTCAGGCGTTAATACACAGGTTTTAGATGTTACTGTATAGCCGTTTATTTGTCTTACTGTTATGTTTTTATATTCCATGTAACCACCTCCTGTACTAATTTATGTGTTACTGGTTGTACAACTTGCTTATTTTATATTTATTGTAAATATTCCATTTTTATCCTATACTGTTAGTACGGTACTGGCATACCGAATGCTTATGAAAGGAGAAATATTTTGATAAGAGAACCTGTTTCCTCAAGTCGTATTAAAAGTGTTGGATGGGCTAATAATACACTTGAAATTGAATTTTCAAATGGAGCTGTCTATCCATATCATGGTGTAACTCAAAATGAATATGTACTCTTTTTGGATGCCTCTTCTCTTGGAACGGAATTAAATAAGTTAAAAAATAATCATCCATATAATCGAATTTAGAACTGTAATTAAATTAATATAATTGTTCATATGGAATACCTAACTTAACTTGTAATAATTCTGCTTTTTATTCAATAATAATAATTACTGTTTGCGGATCATGAGCTGCTCTTATATAATTTAAAATAGGTAGGCATAAAGTATCTTTTTCTCCTCCTACCATGTCAGGCAGATTGCTTTGATACTTTAATTTTATAATTTGTAATTTTATGTTATAATCTCCTTACAGGCTCTGCCAAGCTAAGTACATGAGTACTCTCGGAAACTCAGATATAAAAATGAAAATTTATACAATTAAACTTCGTGCCTGATTTTTGTACGTATACTTTAAAGGAGGCATGGAAAAGAAGCCTCCCGTGAGCAGGCTTTTCAGAAATATTGACTCTTGTGACTAAGCAGCATCCATTTTTGCTTTTTTAATCCGGGCATCAAGATGTATATTGATACCAATCATCATAGTGAAAAAGGAATAACGTTTTTTACCGTGTATTCTCATGTCATGCAGATGA
>JBAVPE010000043.1:0-1712 GCA_049692775.1 Anaerocolumna sp.
AAGATGCCGCTGTAGTCAGCCAGGCAGAGATTTATACCTATTATGCGAATGGAACCATGAAAACCAAGACCGACCGGAACGGTAATACCACGTCCTATACCTATGACATTCACGGGAACCTGTTAACCGAAACCGCCGGCAGTGACCGGATTACCTATACTTATGACCCCAAGGGAAATATGCTGACCATGACGGATGCAACCGGGAAGACCACCCGGACTTACGATGAACTGGGCAGGGTACTTACCAAGAAAGTTCCTCATGTCGGGACCATATCCTTTGAATACGACAATACAGCAGATACCGATCCAGGCTGTTACAGGGAAATAGCAACGGATTCCAAAGGAAATAGCACGGTAAAAGTCTATGATAAAGCAGGACGTCTTTCAAAAGTGATAGCTGGAAATGATATAACCGCCTACACATACTATGATAACGGAAACCGGGCAGGTGTCACCTATAACGACGGTTCGAAAGAAGAATATACCTATTATGCCAATAACCAGGTAGAAACCTTAGTCAATAAAAAAGCTGACGGCAGTGTAATGGATAGTTACAGCTATATTTATGATAACAACGGTAATCAGTTGACGAAACAAGAAGTCATTAATGGATTAGAGAAAGGAACAACCATTTATACTTATGATACACTGAACCGTCTGTTAACCGTAACGGAAACTAATGGCAGAGTCACTGCCTACGAATATGACAAGGCAGGCAACCGTTCCAAAGAAACCATTGTAATTACGGACAGTACAGCGAACAGCACCATTACAACCGAAAATACCTATGCCTATAATAACCAAAACAGGTTGACAGACATTAACACAAAGGTGAATAATGTACTTACAGGCATAACAAGCTATACCTATGACAAGAACGGCAACCAGCTTACAACAGTCGTCAAAACCTATAAAGACGGAGCTGTTACCTCCACTGTTACAACAGAATACAATACTTATGACCTACATAACCAGTTAATTCAGACTGTTACGGAAGACGGAACCGCAGTAAACAATAGCTATAATGCAGAAGGCTACCGGGTCGGAAAAGAAGTAAACGGTGATAAGACCTATTATCTTTATGAAGCAGATAAAATTATTCTGGAAGTAGATGAAGCAGGAAACCAGACAGCAAGAAATGTCTATGGTACCAATCTCATCAGGAGAACGATCGATGGTGAGACCTACTATTACATGTATAATGGACATGCCGATGTAACCGCTTTAATAACCGGAGAAGGAACCATAGCTGCAACTTATTATTATGATGCCTTTGGTAATATCTTAGAAAGTACAGGAGAGGTAGACAATAACATCCTGTATTCCGGTTACCAGTACGATAAAGAAACAGGACTGTATTACCTGAATACCAGAATGTATGATCCGAAGACCGCAAGATTCTTACAGGAGGATACCTATACCGGGAATCCGAACGATCCGCTGAGCCTGAATCTGTATACCTATTGCAGTAATAACCCGGTCATTTACTGGGACCCGACTGGACATTCCTGGAAAGATATCACAAACTTTTTTAAAACTGCAGCCAGTAAGGCTGGAAAACGGGCAAAAGCAGTGGGAAACTCGGTTACCCAAAGTGTAAAAGCTGTTGGAAAGAATGTAAAAACATTTGGAAACCAAACAGCCAACCTGGTAAAGAGTACTTTTGAGCAAACGATGAATATGGTTGACTTGGGGATTGGCTGGCAGCTA
>JBAVPE010000044.1:0-2741 GCA_049692775.1 Anaerocolumna sp.
AGAAAGGAACGGCAGAAAAAGGAACAGAAAAGGGAGCTACAGAAAGAGTATTTTTACCCCCTGTAACCCCCGGCAGCACCATTTTACCATAGAACCAGTTTCCTGTAAATTCATGGTTCACCATGAACCATAGGGTAGATGATCTGGCTAAGTTTCTGGTGAAACAGAATCAATAGGCCACTTACGTTTTGCCCTGTGTCGCAAATAATTGCCCCTGTTTGACCTTTAAAACCCATGGTAGAACATATATGCCAATCAGGCGATAAAAAGCCTTGTTGGGCAAATCCGAAAAATATAGGCTTTTCCCGTTGCACCTAATAACTGTTTGGATTGCTATTGCCTCCTGTTCGTCTCCCGGTTGCTTTTTCAGAAAAATGTCGCATATAGACCAGTTTTTCATATCCCTCAAGTCGCACAATCGCAACCATTTGTAAATTCCTGAACTAATAAATTCTCGCCTTATCTTGCTTCAAAAGTAGGGATGAACCATGGGGTCGAAAATGATGCAGGTTAAAGGCAGGTGCACCTTACGGCGCTCTAGCCAATTTACAGCAATCGGCAATGCCGATTGCTTAAGGATTTCTCTCAAATACTTTCTTTTTTATTAGGTGGCTGTAAATTTGGCAAAAGACACCTGTCAGGTGGATGTAACAACTTTGAAATCAGCTAAGTACAAGGGTTTATAAGGTGTCTGTGTAGGTACACCGAATAAATTTTACCAATTTATTACCAATATGTACCGCTCACCTATTGAACTACTTTATACCAGTTTGGAGATTTACATAATTTTGTGAATGTTACCAGCTACTTTTTCAGTTCAGTGCCAGTTCTTTAATATGCTTATAGTTCTCTTCAGAAATGGCTGTACCAGTAATAAATTCCTCAATATACACCTCTAAATCCGTAAAATCATAAAAATCATCTATATGATAAATCTTTTTTATATTAGAAAGTGCATTATTAAACATTTTTTTACTTTCATCAATTTTAGATTCTGACAATAAAAGTTGTCCAAGGGTTTCATAAGGATAAACAAATTCACTACATTGCGTAATAGAATTTTCTAAATATAATTTTTGATTTTTTATATCTTTACCAAATTGAAAGTATAAAGAGATGAGATAATAAATAATTGCTTGTTTATTTCTATTATCACTTTTAATCTTATTTAAACGGTTAAATAACTCATCCTCTATAAAGCCATAGCTATGCCACTTAATTCCCGTTTCTAATATTAATGCGTCTAAATTATTTGTAGATAATTTAGAAATTTGATCAATACAATTTAATGCGCTTTTATAATCTTCAAACGGATATTGTAATTCAGTCAAACTGAGTTTAAACCATAATTGTATATCTTTCGGTCTTTGCTTCAATTGTTCTTTTATAATTTCTTCAACTGCATATACATCATTGCTTTTTATTGCCTGTATTAAATTCATAAATCGCTCCTAATCTAATGGTAAATTGTAGTTCCCATATCTCTTGGAGACCATCCTTTAAACATATCATAGTTAATAACTTTACCATCTTTTACGAAAATTCTAATTTCTGTTTCTAAGCCATTTATATATGTTTTTATTTGAGTAGAGCCTTCAATAAGCATATTTTTTGAATCAATCTCCTTTATGATATCAAATCCTTTGCTTAGAATATCATTTTGACTTTCTCCTAATTCCATTATTCCTGACTTAATATGTTTATCAGAAAATACATGTTTTCTAACCGTATCTTTTAATACCGCTTCATCAACACCGTTAAATATTCCTTTACCCGCCCCCTCAGGTGGAGTACTGAGATATGCGACGAAAGGTGAAATTTTCGTATTCAATTAAAAAAATTATAGCACATTTTTGTGCTGTTTTTAAATAGAAAAATTACTGTTCTTCTTCTCGCATCGGTTCCCGGTATTCTGTCTTATTTTTCATCATTCCGTACACAATGTTCACCAATCGGCGCATAATACAGACCAATGCCTGGGACTTTGTCTTTCCTTCGCCGATTTTTCGCATGTAATACTCATAAAATACCGGATGATTGGGGGTTCCGTTCTTTGGTTTGGACACCATGGTCACTGCCAGGAAATAAAACAGTCCATGCAACTGACGGTTCCCTTGTCTGGAGCTTTGCTCCTTGCCTTTTCCAGCAGAACTGAATTTTACAGGAGCCACTCCTGCGAATCTTGCCAGCTTGTCTGCACTGGGAAATCTTCGGATATCGCCGATTTCTGCAATTAGTTTACTGGCTACCGACGTTCCTATGCCTGGCATACTGGTCAGTTTATAATCAAAACTAAGCAGGATTTTTTCGATTTCTTTATCAATGCCTGCCAGTTCTTCTTTTTGATGTTCCAAGTCTCTTACCAGACTTCTTGTAATAAAATCTCTGGATTCCTGATATTCCCGAAAGGTATTTCCATCGTGTTTCATACAGTCCATAATCATTTCCGCTTTATCTTTTCTGATAATCGGAGATATTTCTTTGAATTCAATTGTTAGTTCTTCTGCCGTCTTTTCCTGCAAATGGACAGGGGACGGGTAGGTCTTCCAGAAGTACATGGCACATTTCCCGTCTATCTCGCTGAAGAACTTACTGTAGCTTGGATATGCCATGAATATCTGTTCATGGAGTCCGTTCTTAAAACGGATACCGTCTTTTACCAATAAATCTCTACGATTTACTAATTGAGCCAGTGTCCATTCGTTATCTTTTGGCTTTGCATCAGGCAACGTATGCAGCTG
>JBAVPE010000045.1:0-20595 GCA_049692775.1 Anaerocolumna sp.
CGACGTGCTTTGTTCCCATTGACCTTTCGGCTACTGGTAAGTCGGCTGACCAATTAGATTTCTCTTTAATCTAATGCTCACACACGAGCGATACTATAGAGTCCTTGCGGACGCACGTACATGCAATCGTGATTGGTATAATAGTAGAACTCCAACTGGCTGTAGAGACCGGGCGAAAGCGAGCGGCTGAAGGTGATGCCGTTGGTGGTCGTGCCATAGTCCAGCTGATCCCACTGTCCGGTCAAGATGTTGTAGCCGCGGACACGTCCGAAGTCCTGACCACTGTGTCCGGAAACAGGAGGAACCGTAAAGGTGTAACTGGTAATGGTCGCACCCGAAATGCCCTGTTCCAAAATCACGGACTCCGGTCCGGTCAGTGTCATACCGCCGCCTCTATTGGGGTCGGACACGAAAAATATAATAGCCGCCCAAGGTGATTCCGCTCCGGTGGAGTCCACGGCTTTCACACGAACCACATTTTTACCTAAAGGATAGGCGGTGCTGGTTTGTGCAGGACGACCTTCCCATACATAGGTGATGGCATCTCCATCGGAGTCTGTGCTGGAGGCAGTGATGGTGATAGCCACTCCGGGGGCAACGCTGTTGCCATCCGGAGTACGGCTGATGACAGGAGTTGAGGGAGCGGAGTTGGAAACGGTAAAGGTGATACTCGTCCAGTCGGAATACAATCCCCATGCATCCTTTGCACGAACCTGAACGGTATGGGTGCCTACAGCATAGTAGCTGTCCGCTGTGTTGCCGGAGTATTCCAGGCTCACAGCGTCACCGTCCGGGTCAGTGGCATAGGCTGAGAGATTAACCAACAGTTTGCCATCCTTCGCGGTTCGGGTTACAGACGCGCTTCCGGTTGGTTTATTCGGTGCGTTGTTGGTGATGGTGATGTTCTGCGAATAGGTGAAAGTTCTGCCGGTGCTGTCGGTGGTGCTGGCAGTCAGGACATAGCTTCCGATACTTTGGATAGCAATGGTCCCACCGCTGCCCGTGAGGCTTCCGGTGTAGCCGGCCGCAATTCCGCCCTTGGTCAGCGACCAAGTAAGCGTCCTGCCCTCCAGTCCGAAGGTTCCCGGCAGGGAAACGTAAAAGCCGGAGCCGATATGTGCGGCGGACGGAACGGTAAACGGGAAGCTGGCAATGGGCTTGACCATTCCTGCATTAGAGGTGAAAGTGAATCTGCGCCCGTTGGTATCAGTGACCACTGCCTGCAGCTTCACGGAAACGGTTTTATCCGTATAGAACCACAGAGTGCCACCGCTGATTCCGAGGGAGCCGGTTGCATATTCCGTGTAGGGCTTTGCCTCACCGCCATCCACTGAAAGGAGCCAGTCAGCGGATGCTCCGCTCAGCTCAGTACCGGAGGCAGTAACCGCCATGGAATCGCCGCTGTAGGTCAGCGATGGTACGCCAATGCTCATGGTTGGAATGGGGTACACCGTGAAGCTCTGACTTCTGGCAAAGGTTCGGCCGGTCGGGTCTGTCAGAGTGAGGATCAGTTCATACTGTCCTTTCGAGGGGAAGGTCAGACTGCCCCCTGCTTTGGTCAGGGTCCCGGAGGCATAAGCAGTATAAGGCTTCGCGCTACCGCTTCCCTGAATGACCGTCCAGTCCGCGGTAAGGTTATCCAAGTCCGTCCCGCTGACGCTGACCGTCCCAGCTTCTCCGGCATACCAGGTCTGCTGGATGCTGAATGAAACAGACGGGATCGGATAAACCGTAAAGCTCTGGCTTCTGGTAAAAGTTCGGCCGGTGGGGTCCGTCATAGTGAGGATAAGCTTGTACTGTCCTTTCGACGGGAAGGTCAGGCTGCCGCCCTCTTTGGTCACGGTACCGGAGGCATAGTCAGAATAAGGCTTTGCACTACTGCTTCCCTGAACGGCCGTCCAGTCCGCAGTGAGATTCTCCAGATCCGTGCCGCTGACACGAACGGTTCCGGCTTCTCCGGCGTGCCAGGTCTGCTGGACGCTGAGTGAAATTGAAGGAATGGGATAGACCGTAATGCTCCGGCTCCTGATAAAGGTTCGGCCGGTGGGGTCTGTCATGGTGAGAATCAGCTCGTACTGTCCCTTCGACGGGAAGGTCAGGCTGCCGCCTGTTTTCGTCAGAGTACCGGAGGTGTAGATGTCATACGGTTGTGTGCCGCCGTCACCCTGGATGATTGTCCAGTCCGCGGTGAGATTCTCCAAGTCCGTGCCGCTGACACTGACGGTTCCGGCTTCTCCGGCATGCCAGGTCTGTTGGACGCTGAGTGAAATTGACGGGATCGGATAGACTGTAGTGGATGCACTGTAGGAGAACACTCTGCCTAGCGCATCCGTCATGGAAGCCGTTAGGATGTAGCTCCCGACATCTTTAAACTGTATTTTACCGCCGTAGGCGTTCAGGCTTCCCTCCAAAGCACCGGAAGTTTCCACCGACTCTCCTTCCTTGGTAAGTGACCATTCCACCGGCAGCATGTTGTTGTTACCGCGGGTCCGAAGGTCAACGGTACGGTCGGTATGGGTCGATTCGGGGAGCTCGAAGGAAATGTTCAGCACCGGCAGGACTTCGATCTTGCCGCCGTTTTCGAACAGGAATACCCTCCCGGTTTCATCGGTGATTCTAGCAATCAGCTCATAGGTACCAGCATGCTTGAAGCGGATAGAACCGCCGTCATTGTCCAGAGTTCCGTCGATGTATGTCGCAAAATCCTGGAATCCAAAGCCGTTCTCACACAACCATTCTACTTTTAGGCTGCTTAATTCCAAGGTTTCTGGAATCACGGAGATGAGGGTGTCGGTATGGGCGGTTTCCGGCAGCTTGTAAGTAATGCCGGGAACGGGATATACCTTGATCGGCGCTGTGTAACTGTAGTTTCTTCCTGCGGCGTCAGTAAAGGCGGCTTTCAGCACATATTCGCCCTTTTCTTTGAAACGGACAGTGCTGTCTGTGTCGGTGAGTTTCCCCTCCATGTAATCGGCAACGGGAACAGATTCGCCGTTTCTGTTCAGTGACCATTGGATTTCCGCTGTCCCAAGATTCTGGAATGATGCCTCTACCTGAACACTCGTATCGGTATGGGTGATCTCAGGCAGGTAAAATCCAACGGAGCCCACCGGATAGACAGTGATAGTGCCGAAGGCTTCAAAGGTTCTGCCGGTTTCATCGGTTAACGTTCCAGTGAGGAGATAGACGCCCTTGTCCTTAAAACGTGTTTTTCCGCCGTCATTGGTCAGGATTCCCTCCAGCTCATCGGCAAGTTCTGCAGCTTCACTGTTTTTGGTCAGGCTCCAGTCAACCGTCAGACCGTCTGCTTCCGTCAGTATTGTTGAAACATCCAGTGTTGTATCTGTATGGGAAGCGGCTGGAAGTTCAAAGGCAATTCCGGCTACCGGATAGACCTTGGTGCTTTCCGTATGGGTAAAGACACGGCCGGTGTCAGCGGTGATAGATGCTGTCAGCGTATATTCGCCTTTGATTCTAAACACAAAGGTGCCGCCTTCATTCCCAAGCGTACCTTCCATGATGTCGGCTGGCTGCACAGCTTCTCCGTCCTTCTCAGCAGTCCACACGATGTCGTGCCCATAGAGCTTTTCCAGTTGGAAGGCAAGTATGGCTGATTTGTCCGTGTGGGTCGTTTCCGGCAGGTCAAAGGAAAGATCGATGACCGGATAGACCGTGATCTGTTTGGACAGTACGGTTTCTTTTCCTCTGGAGTTCTTTGCTGTGGCGGTCAGGGTATACTGGCCGTCCTCCTTGAACCCAATGGTACCGCCCTCCAATCCGAGGGTACCACTGATGGCATCTTCCAGTGCCACAGGCTGCTGGGAACCGTCCACGGCGGTTTTGGTTAACGACCAGGTGAAGCTGCTCATGTATTTCCACACGGGCATTACTTGAATTTCCGTGTCAGTATGGGCGGTCGCAGGAAGTTCAAATCGTACCTGTGCGTCCGGGTAATAATGTGAGCCGCCTCCCGAACTGCCCCCGGAACCACTGCCCGGATTATCAGGCATAGGTGTCGGAGTAGGCTGAGCCGGATTTGTTGGAGTAGGTGTCGGCTGGTCCGGATTTGCCGGGGTGGGTGTTGGCTGAGCCGGATTTGGCGTCGGCTGGTCCGGAGTGCCTGGGACCGGTGAAGGAGATACCGGAGTTGTCGTGGGCTTTTGCGGCGTGACCTTATCGATCAGATCGTCGGCTTCACCCTTTGTTACGGGATCATTCGGATGGATCTTGTTATCTTCTGTGTCCCCGATGATACCGTCCTCGCGGCCAATGATGAGATATCCTTTGTCCTCATCTTTGATCGCGTCCTGATCCTCATAGCCGCTGTGTCCTTGGGTGTTTTTCGCTTCCTCGTCCTTTCCGCTGATCCGCACGAGCATCTTGATGATCTCGGCTCGGGTGATGGGGTCATCCGGAAAGAAGCCGTCCGGATAGTCGAGGGGGTCAATAATGCCGGCTTCGATCAGGGCTTCAATGTTTGCCTCCGACCAGTGACCGTCGATGTCAGGGAAGCTGGGCGGGTCTTTCTCTGCGTTTGCAGTATCCAGCGGAATATCCCGCACCATAATAGCGGCGAACTCGCCGCGGGTGATGACCTCATCCTTTTGGATGAAATTTTCCGGATGCAGGCGGTATGCCGTATAGATCCCGCCGCAGACCAGAAGTAGGAGAACAAGGGCAAGAATGCCAATGCGTTTTCCTTTTTGTTTCATGGGTTTTCAGTCCTTTCTTTTTTGATTTTGACTATGACAAAGCCGGAATCAGCAATCTGATTCCGGCCTTAAGTCCTGATTGGTTTCATAGCTTCAGTTCCATGCCGCCTCTTTGCTCCTGCTCCCTGCGGTGCGCTTCCAGGGCTTCCTGTGTGGGGTAGATGAGCTTCCCGTCCACCATCTCGAAGACGCAGAAGTCCTCCCGGTCGCAGACCATGACCTTATGCTGGTAGTCCTTCTGCATGTCAATGTAGTCCTTGACCTCCTGCGCACTGCACAGCCAGACACCGGTGGTATAGTGTCCGTCCGGCAGAAAACAATAGCCGCTGTACTGCGGCTCATGGTCTTTCAAATCCAGTGCGCCCGCCGGACGGATTTGGGAGAGCTGGAGTCTGGCCTGATCGGATAGGATCTCCGGCTTTGCAATGCCGAGCACGTCACTCCGGTTCCAGCGGATTTTTTCTCCTTCCGCCAGGGAGACGGTAAAGATGGAGCGGCCGATGGGATTGGGGTTGCTGCCGTTTACTCCGGTGCAAAGGTACAGCTGGTGCTTTGCCTCCCGACAGTCCTCCTGCAGTACGGAGGGATGCAGGACAATGACCTTTCCGCTGATGGGCATGTCATATCCGGTACGGAGGCAGTCCTCCTGCGAAAATAACGCTTTTTCACTCATGGCGCTGCCCCTTTCTCTGCTCTACGAGTTCCAGCAGACGTGCGGCGATGGCGATCTGTGTGTCCTCCGGCATCCCACGGATGGCGGCATGGACAAAGGCTTCCACCGCCTCCGGCGACTGGTCGCCCACTTCAATGAGATCGACCTTCTTTGCGGTAACAATGCCCTGGTGGATGCCCAGCTTCACAATATCTCCGTAATCCATGCCGGAAGCTGCGCGGAGCTCTTTGGGAATGAGGACACGGCCCTTGCCGTCCACGATTTTGTAAATGGGTTTTTCTTTCATACGAAGTAACCCTCCTTTTTCATAACCTCCCGAACGGTATCGGGGTTGATGCCCAGGTTGTCAAACAGCCCGCGCAGTTCATCCGGCAGGCGATCCAGCGGATCGGCGGGACGGATCTTGATTTCCCTGTCCCCGCAGATGATGTCCAGATCACTATCCAAAGGAATATTCGCATCTTCCAGCAGGGAATAAGGCAGTGTCAGATCATCATCCTCTTCCGGTTCTTCCTCCTCATCCATCTCCTGCGCGTTGTGAATGGTGATATCCAAGGGCTCTGTCGTAATAAGAAGCATCGGGTACGGATAGTTTTCTTCCTCCGAAACCGTGAGGGTGACGTACACCTCGTTGCCGGGCTTTAACCCGGCTGCACTTACGGTTTCCTCCGAAAAAATAAGGCAGCCTTTGTTGTCTACAGCAGATTTCATTTCAATCATTTTCATAGGGATTTCCTCCTTTAAATTAGCCCCTCAGTGGGGTCATCGTTGTTTGCCGAAAACAGGTCGGCGTCAAAGAGATTCATTTGGGACGGCATGTCCCGAAGCCGTTCACCGGTATCGTAATTTGAAATCAGGACTTCGGCGTATTCACAGCCGTTGTCGTAACGCTGCGCCAGGTTATTGAGGCGGCTGACTGACTCGATACGAAAGTCGTGATACAGCTCCCGGATAAATTCGCAGTCGTTGTAGCTGACCAGCCATTTTCCCTGACAGGCTGCCAGGGTATCACGGAGTCTTGCATGATCTTCCTTCTTAAATTCCACGGCGTAATGTCCTTCTGTCTGATAATAGGGCGGGTCGCAATAGATGAAGGCGTTCTCCCTGTCGTATTGCTTGATCAGATCCTCGAAATCCTTGTTCTCAATGATGGTATCCTTGAGCCTACGGCTGCCCTGCCAAAGCAGATGGAAGGTTCTTCGGATATCGAAGGGCTGACAGCCGTAGCTGGTACAGCCGCTTCCGTAGCTTAAGCGGATGAGCCGGTAAAAGGCAGCGGCTCGCTTCACGTCATTCATCTGCGCGTTTTCCAAGAGGATGGGCTCGATTTCCTCAAACTGCGGCTCTGTGAGATACCGCTCGGCAATCTCTAGTTCCTCCCGCAGATACTCGTTTGTGAATTCCTCTTTCGCCAGATACTTTTTCAGGACACCAAATTCATCGCGGCCGTTAAGGGGAAAGAAGTTCAGTTCTTTTAAAAGGGCCAGGGGACGGTCACGGACACAGCGGAACAGGTTTGCCAGGTCGGAATTAAAATCGTTGTAGACCTCCATGGCAGTATCAGGCGGCTTACCAAATAGCACCCAGCCTCCGCCGCCGAAGACTTCAATGTACCGTCCGAACTCCTTTGGCATCCGCTGATAGATCATCTCCCGCAGCGCTTTCTTGCCGCCCACCCAACTGATGATGCTGTTCATTTTCATCACCTGCCTTTGCTTCGGTGGCTGATTTTCTCCATATCGGTTTTCATACAGGAACCGTCTGCGCTCCAGCAAATAAATCCAACACCTGAATAGGGACAGCCCTCGCATCGGGAGGGATCTTTTGGCGGCTGTACGGTATATATTTTCGGCGGACCGGTTGCTCCCGCGCCTGTCTTTTGTTCTGGGGTTATATCATAGTTCATGACTTACGCTCCTTTCTCGGAAAAACAAAAAAGGCGCTGCCTTTTTTATAAGACAACGCCTTTTCGTTCTATTATTTATGTTGTGGGTTATAGCATCTGCTGACCAAGTCCGGGACTGGAATACTCCAGCGTCATTTCCTGGTCGTTGCGATGGATGATTCCATAGGGTGTAGCAACGGCATTTCTTGCCTCCATGCATCTGGGATCACAGCATGAGAAATAGATCAGCTTCAGGGTGGAATCACTCTCCGGAATATGATAGCGGTTCAGGAATTCCTGTTTGGCGTAATCCTCCATGGACGAAAGCTCAGGATAAAAGTCATAGCAGTTCAGGTTTCGCGTTAAGTCCAATGCCTGATCCATGTCGGAGCAGTCATCGATTTCAAGAGCCGCTTTAAACTTGGGCAGCTCACCGTTTTTATCCAGTTCGCAGATGCGTTTCGCCAGGAGATTCATTTTATCAATGTCCTCACTAAAAGAGAAAGCCTGTTCCAGTGCCGGGATGGGACTTTCGCAGTGATAGAACACACACTCATCAAGAGATGCCGCACTGAGCTGCTCCAATACCGTAAGAATTTCCTTGTCGGTTGCCGGTAGAAGAAGGTTCACACAATGTTCGGGTTCGGAGAGGTTATCCATTTCAAAATCAGCTTCGGCAAGCTGGAGTTTGAAAACATAAGGAGGTTCCTCCTGCAATTCCGGAAGGTGAACGCCGTCATAGGCCGTGTTCATAGTTCCGAAAGTATTCACTACATAATAACCGTCGTGATAGATGCCACCCTCTGCTTCCCGCTGGTGGCGTCCGATTTTCTCGTAATCCAGCCATTCCAGTATCTCCTTTTGATATTCGGGTGGCACATGGTTGACTGCGTCGATGAAGTCATTGTCCACATAAAACTTTCCAAGCTCCCGGTCGTTCTTCACAAAGACAACATGAGCATCATTCAAACTGTAGGAAAGGTTGACGAGAGATTGCATGCTTGGATGCCCGTCACCCATCATAGCGCAGCCAGTGAAGGCGATTCGGTCGTGATCATTCATTTTACTGATGCGGTATGCGAGAAAATTCAGCTCCGCCAGGGAAGGATCGACGGGGATGAAAGCAAGCTCATCACCTTGACTGTTGAAGCATTCCAAGATTTTATACGGCTGCCCGTCTTTGATCCTGGCGCAGTCCATTGCATCCTGTATCTCGCCTTGGCTTGCAGGGAGCTTCAGGTAGGCGCCGGAGTAAGCGGGTGCGTAGTAAAGGTCCGACCGCATCAGTGTCACAGTCATCACCTTTTCCTTTTCTGACATTTGATTCATCTCCTTTCTGAAATAAAAAAAGCGCCCTTCAGTTTGTTAAAACCAAAGAGCGCTACATATTCATCTTCATTCCCTGATCGGGATAGAGGATGGCAAAGTTTGCGGTTTGCAGAAGCGTGACTGCCTCGCTTTTCAAAAATTCGGGATGGTACTTAAGCCATTGAAGATCCTCGGCGCCGGCATCTTCAGGCTTGCCCTCGCCATAGCGGAAAGATTTCACCACCACTGCGATGTATTCTGAGCCGCCGCAATCATCCACCAGCTCTTTATACAACCGGGAGTTTTGTATGTCCTCCATTTCGGGAATGCCGCTCATGAGTCCGACATCGCGTATACTGGTGTTGGTTTCCAGACCGATGACGGAAAATATCTTGCTCAATTTACATCCCTCCCATCACAGGACCGTCGTATTCAAGTCCGAGAGAACTGTTTTTCAGCTCCTGCTCCGGCTTAACGAAGTAGCTGTCACTGTTCCAGAAGCTGACGTAGATTTCGCCGTCCGGCGTTTTGATGGGCTGTTGCTCGAATCCTTCTCCATAGCCGTCTGCGTTTTGCGAAACTACAAAATTCAAAAGCTCGGCTGTTTCTTCTCCAGAAAGAGTACCTGTCAGCCCAGCGATCATGACACCCCAAAGCTCGCCATCGCAAATCTCTACCGATGGATACAGGCTATGTACCTTTCCCTTTAGGGTACCTTTATCAAGATATTCGGCAAGCCCTTGGTCATTTTCAAAGTGCCGGTTCTTCTTGGCAATGGCAGCGAGGATAGCATCCTCATACGCCACGGCCTCTGCGGAAGTAATTTCCTCCGGAGGATCATCCACCCCGCACTCACCATATTCATTTTGGGAGTAGGTGATGATCTTCAGAGGGAAAAAGATACGCATCATTTCATTTGCCATTTTGTTTCCTCCAGTCTTTTTAATCACTGCATCAGGCAATATAAAAAGAGGCTATCCTTTCTAAAAAAGAAAAACATAGCCTCTCATACTTCTGCTAGATGGCAGCTTTATAAAATTGTTTTGGTGTAATATGAAAACAAAGGCATCAGAATTTTTGGTTCCAATACCTTTGGCTTTACCTCTGTGAAATTTGTGTTTTTAGGGTGTCATTTTCAAAAATACCGAGCAGGAGTATAAATGCGATTACTCCTGCCAGGAAAATACAAACGATACTTAAAAATATATGGTTTTTCAATAGCTTCAATTTTAATCAACACTCCTTTTTTGGATATTTAGTATTTACATGCCGCCCATACTCTGAGTTTGTTGTACCTGAATAAATTCATCGATCACCTGCATTAATTCTTTTGCACTTTTAGCATCACTGGCTTCCAGTCGGTCTGCCATATCGTCATAACCATATGGGCAGGCTTCCTCTATTGCATGGCAGAGTGTATTGATATCAATAAGACTGTCACTGCCGGACAGCTTATTGACTACGGCTTTGCCGACTTCATTCAACCCTGTAAGTTTGACAGACACATCTGCTGTATCTGAAACAGTCACCTTGCCGGGAGACAGTGTGATTCCAATACTGCCAAGATGATCCGGCAGATCATAAATGTCTAAAGGAAAATCTACCGCCAGACTGTTTCCTTGATACCGAATCAAAGCATAAACATTTTCCATATACTTACCTCCCATCGTAAATCCAGGTGCCTGTATCAATTTGGCCTGCCGCTCAGCTTTCAATATCGCTTCGGCAGAAGGCACGGTTCTTTCAATTTGTTTTTTGATTTCTTTCAGCGCATCCTCCTGCTTGCATGTGAGATCCATTCTCTCGTCCATGCTGTGACTTACCGCACGGTAAATGTCAAGTAACTGTTCCTTGTTAAATAGCCGATGCTCAGGGATCAGTCCGGAACGGATAGCAAATTCTTCTTTTGCTTCCGGGTATTTATTAGGGTAATAATGTCCGAGGGTGACTCCTGATCTGTCATAAGTATAACGCCAGGTCACGAATTGGTATCCGTTTGACGGCCCCATATCGATACCTGCCAGAACCACGCCATTATGTTCAAGCAGTAGTTTATATTTATCGCTTGAGTCTACGGCCTTCAGCGGTGGGGCATTTTCCATTGCCTGTACATACTCTGATGCTGAATAGGATACTGAGGTAATATAGTGCAATGCCTCCACCTTTTCCGGGGTATCCATATTCTCTTCCCGATACTGCACCTCGCCATCTTCAGTGACTCGGCAGATTGGGGAGCCATTTGAACTAAATATCATGGGAAGGCAGCCATTCTTTATTTCTCCTGCAGAAATTCCTTGTGCCGCTGATCTGCGGACAATCTCTGCAAAAAATCTGTTACTGTCCATTTTTGAATCCTCCTTTTTAGAATAATGAGTTTATCCGGTGAAATAAAAAAAGGGCTATGCTTTTCATTTTTAGAAAAACATAGCTCACATTTTTTATTAGAACCAGAAAATTGCTTCCGTTTTAAGTTACTTATAAATTCAAAAAGCATTAGATAGTACTGTTCTAATGCTTTTTGATCGACTCGGAATAGATTGTGAATTCAGTGTTGACTTCTGCTTGATGGCAGCTTTATAAAATTGTTTTGGTGTAATATGAAAACAAAGGCATCAGAATTTTGGGTTCCAATGCCTTTGGCTTTACCTCTGTGGAATTTGTGTTTTTAGGGTGCCATTTTCAAAAATACCGAATGTCATCTATAAAAACCCCTAAAAAATCGGGCTCAAAAATGCACTTTTTAGCCCCGATTTTGGCCCAATTTTCACTCAAAAACCACAACATCTTGTGGTCAAAACGGCTTATTTGTCCTTCCGACCACAATACGTCATCATTATTATCACCTCAACGTGCACCGTCCCCGGAAACATATCCACTGGTATTACTCTCTCCACCCTATACTTATTATTAACCAAATACTTCAAATCTCTCTCCAATGTCTCCGGATTACAGGATATATAAACAACCCGCTCCGGTGCTAATGCACATAAAGAATTAAGAAACTTCTCATCACTACCGGCTCTGGGTGGATCCATAAATACCATGTCCACAGACTGGCCCTGTGCTGCCACCTGACTTATAAACTCTCCGGCATCCTTATTGTAGAAATCAACATTAGTAATTTTATTTCTACCGGCATTGGTATTGGCATCGCGGACTGCATCCTGATTCAGTTCAACACCAATAACTTTTTTAGCATGGTCACTGGCTATGAGACCTATGGTTCCGATACCGCAATATGCATCTACTATCGTTTCCTTTCCGGTAAGACCGGCGAGTTCAATTGCTTTACCATAAAGGATTTCAGTCTGTATTGGGTTTACCTGATAGAAGGATTTAGGAGAGATACGAAATACTTTACCGCATAAGCTGTCTTCGATATAACCTTTCCCATAAATGACCTGTTCCTTTTCTCCAAGTACCATGCTTGTCTTTTTATTGTTCACATTAACGACAATTGTTGTAATCTCCGGATGATGTTTTAAAAGTGCCTTAATAAAATTTCTTTTAGAGGGCAATATGGGTGAGGCCAGAACCAAGACAACCATAATCTGCCCGCTGTTAAATCCTTTTCGGATCAGTACATGACGGAGTAATCCAAAATCTGAATCCTCATCATATGTTTTAATTTTAAAAGATTTTAACATACCTCGTATTGTTTCTATTATGGCATCCGCTTTCTCATCTTCAATCATACAACTTTCAACCGGAACTACCCTGTGGGTTCCTGCTTCATACACACCAGAAATAGGGTTGCCTTTTCTGTCATGATCAAATACGGCATGTACTTTATTCCTATAATGATAGGGATTATCCATGCCGATTATCGGTTCCACTTTAGCGAATTTCTGAAGCAGTTCCTCTACCCGTTTCTGCTTTATCTTAAGCTGTTGTTCATAGCTGATGTCCAGTAATTGACAACCACCGCATTTTTTTATAACAGGACATAGGGAATCCGGTTTTACATTTCGGTTTCGTTGTTTATTACCGTTAAAGGAATCATTTTTTTGTATCTTTTTATTTATAGTTAAGGTTTTTCTGTCTGGATTTCCTTTTCTATCTGCAGAACTATTCTTTAATAACTTATTATTTTCGTTTTTCTTTTTATTTCCATCTATTTTGCTATTACCCTGCACCTTTTTATCCTTTTCAGATCTTTTACCAACCTGCACCTTTTTATCTCCACTTATCACTCTGTTTACCGGCATGTTAAACTCCTTCTTCATTGAATTCCGGGATAAAACTTCCTGATGCTGTTTCTCCCTCTTGTATAAAACCATTTTCCACGCCTAAATAAAGCGCATATTGCACCAACTCATCATATTCTGCTGCTGTAATTTTCCGATTTATCTCCGGATATTGTTCCACCCAGGAGAGCGGGGTATACTGATTCATAATACTAATATATATCTTATCGCCAAAGGTTTTATATAAGTATTCCAGAATATCTTTTGAATCCTTAAGATAGCCTGGCAGTGTCAAATGTCTGACAATAACACCTTTGGTCATCATTCCCCCTTCATTAAAAACAGGTTCCCCTGTCTGGCGAACCATTTCTTTTATTGCCTCAGAGGCATATTGAAAGTAATTATCCGTATTGGAATATTTTTCACCTATTTTCCCCGCCTTATATTTAAAGTCGGGCAAATAGATATCCACACTATCCTTCAACAGTTTTATGGTCTCAACCTTCTCATACCCACTGGAATTATATACGATAGGCAGATGTAGGCCTTTTCTTCTGGCTGACTTGACAGCATCAATTATCTGTGGAACATAGTGACTTGGGGTAACCAGATTAATATTATTAGCGCCCTTATCCTGAAGTTCCATAAAAATACCTGCCAGTCGTTCTATGGTAATCTTCCTGCCTGTCAAACCTTTTGCTATATTTTTATTTTGGCAAAAGACACAACCCATAGCACAACCTGAAAAGAATACGGTACCTGAACCTTTCTCACCGGATATACAGGGTTCCTCCCACATATGAAGTGCTGCCCTTGCCACCACTAACTCATCTGTCTCACTGCACTTTCCAATCTGCCCCTGGGTTCGGTCTACATGACAATTTCTTGGGCATAAAGTGCAGTCTTCCAGCAAATGCTTATTCATTAAAATCTTTCCTTTAACTTTAGCTTTCAATTAATATTAAAACATATATATTATTTTACCTTAATTACTCAAAAAATACAAATAATACAGTTTATCGGAAGATGCTTTTTATCTTCCTAACTCATCTTGTCTTCCCATAAAATCATTTCAAATTCAATTTCATGCTTTAAAGGTATTTCAAAATCACCAAGATAAGGAATGGTGGGTTTTAATTTTCTTGAGATATCCAGTGCATTATGATAAAGATGAATCATTTCTGATAAAAACGCAATGCATTAATATTATCATTGGTAGTAATTAGCTTTAACCTGCTGCATTTTTGTTCTAATGCGATTTCTTTTACTTTATGAATCAGACTAGTCCCAATACCCTGATTTTCTATTGAACTGGCTAAAGACACAATTTCACATTCGTCATCCTTAATCCGATAGGTCACTAATCCAACCACATCTTTGTTATCATAAGCAGCAAAACCATCTAATACCGCCGTATCCACAAATTCTCCCCTTATAACCATAACCGTAGAATACCAAAGAGAAATCATTAAGTCATTCACTTGCTGTCTGTTTTCAGAACTTATTAATTGTATATCCATACCAATAACTCTCCATTACAGATTATTTATCATATAGTTAATCTTACTATATCGCATAATTCAAATGGATACAAATATTATTTCGTTATTTATATTGATAATCCCGGATATCCAGGTGTTTTAAATTTTTTCACTAATTCAAAGCTTATTAAAATTGTGTCTATTATTTTCATTGCATTCTACAAAATAACCTGATTCATACGATGGAACTTCAATCCTTGATTACTTTTAGCTTTCTTGTAAATATATGATCATTTACACCTGGGTCAATTGATGAAACATATCTTATATATTTATTCGTAGAAGACTCTATGTTTTTATCAATATTATAATAATTTGAATGCGGTACAGCATTCTTTTGAATATTGCTGCCTAATATTATATATTTATCATCCGTTGGTGTAAAATTTTGTTATCATAGATTGCTTTTAAGTCTCTTCGCAGCTAAATTACTTTTTTAAAATATCTGACTTTTATAAACAACGCTTAGTTCATTTATAGATCAGCCTCTATCATCACTACTGAGGATATCTGTTTCTCCCATTTTACTCCGGTATGTAATGATAGTAACAAAAAGTGCATACCCGCCTAAAAGGATTCCCGTTACGATCCATACCCCGCTAAAATGCAACCGGCTAATCATAATGCTGCTGAAAAGCGAAGCGGTCATGACACCTATTTATAATATAAATGAACTCAAAGAAAGTACACTTGCCCTCATGTGATTTGGCGTATAGCGATTGATTAAAGTATTTTCTGCCACGTTACCGGTTCCTAATATTAAATAAATCATTATATACCCAATTATAAATCCCGCGTTGCTATTATTTATATATTTCCTTGCTAACCAATTAAATATTCTGACAAATTTTTTACTGCATAACCATATTGGCAATAGTATGAATTACTGTTACAGTTTTTTAGCATTTTATAAAGTTTATTATAGAGTATTCTTATATAAAAAAAGATAAATTTAATGGACAAGAAGAGTCTGGCAAACCAGACTCTGTCGCTGACGTGCTGTCACTTTAGTGACAATCTCCCTATGGCACGTCATGCGCATCCCTAGCTGGCGCAGGCACTACCATTCCTGGTGAATGAGTCTCTATATTATTATATGGGACTTTTCGATACCTGGCTGCAGATACTGGAAGAAATCAGTATCGTCCCAGCTAAAGCTTCAGCTAACTTCTGGCTAAGGATTCCACCCATACTAAAGCCTATGATAATAGGAGGTTTAAGTATGTGAAAATGGTAATTCCATGGCAGTAATATTTTATCTCTTTCATCCGTTACTTTTACTTTGATATAATATCCATAACATCTCTTCTCATGCTTAAAGGTGCTTCTTTTGCCGGTTTACCGATACGTACCAGCATCTGGATTGTTCCGCCGTCACCTGCATAACTATTATTGATTTCTGTATAATCCTTCTCCATTTCCGGATATTCCTCCAGCACCTGACTTAAAGGCTGCATTACCAGCCCCAAGTTATGTGCGGCAGCAATTAACCGGCTGTAAAGCATACCGCTTTTAATCTGATTAATACGGCTGTTATCCCTGGATTTTATAAGAATATAGCTGGGCGTATGATCAATGGAAACCTGTCCGGCCTGAACAAATAGATCCGCTGCTGCTTTTCCCTGATTCATTGACGGGAAGAGTGTAACCATGCCCTGCATGATATGTTTCATAATTCCTGTAGTACCCTGCCCTTCCACAGAAAAACCATACCGGTATTTATTTTTCACATATTCATTGGGACGGAATATCACTCCCGACTCCTTCATAACACGGTCAACCCCGGCTTCAATAACTATCCCATCCATTGCAATTTTCCCTATTTTTTTAATATTTTCATCATCCGTATAAAATTCTAAAGATAAGGAGGGATCGGAATTAATCTCTGACAGTTTTTTTATTTCATCTGCGGATAACTTATCCTTTTGATAAGCTGACCGGTTGGTATCCGGTAAAAATAAAGTATCATAGAGTTTGTTATTAACCGGATTGGTTTTTGTTATGGTTATTTTAGCCACCGGGATATTTTGCATACTTTCTATTAGTTTTGATTCATTGTAATTACCCTCCGGATATAACTCAATGTTCGTTTTATATCCGAACTGCTCTCCTGCGATCGCAGCATATTCTAAAAAAGTACCCTGGCTGACCATCATTTGTCTGGCATAAGGGTCTACCTCGCCGGTAACCCTATTACTGTCAGCGTATAAATAAAACACATTATCATCTGACTTATCTAATTTAATCTTCCAGGGCTGCATATTATGACCGTTTGCAGCTAATAGCCCAAGTGCGGCAAGACGGACCCTGGGCTCCTCAAAACTTTCCGCATAACTTCTCTCCCAAGGCTTTAAATAGACCGGTTTTATAAAAATTCCGCTGATACACATTAATGCTGCAAAAATAAGGCAGATTAGAGACCCCAGACAAATAAAAAATAGTTTAAGTTTATTTATAAATGTTCTTTTATTTTTTATACCTGAACTGCTGTTTATAACTCCATAACTATTTTTATTCTCAAGATCATTATTATTTGTTATTTTTTTTATGCCTGAACTTTTGTCCATTCTTAGGCCTCCACTTTCTCATTTTTAATAGATTGCATAATCAGCCTGAACGCTTCTGATACGAATTCCTCCGGTGTAGTTTTATGATAATTCCTAATGTATCTTTCCTTCGTTTTTACCGTATTAAATACTCCGAGCATGCAAGACCATAAAACCAGGGCTGTTTTTATTACATCTATTTCCTTACGCAGAACATGTTCCTGAATTCCCTCCTGCAATGCATCTGTTAGAAATTTCAATATTTTTTCACCAATTGCATAGCACTCTTCCCTGGATATGTCCGGTATACTGTTTTGAAAATCCATTTCTGTATTTTCATATTCCATAATCGCATTAAAATACTTGGGATAATCAAGATTAAATTGATACAAAGTATCTGCAATCTGCTTAATCCTGTCTAATGCATTTTGAATACTATCCTTCTGTAAATCTTCTTGTAACCGGTAAAGCAAAAATTTATATCCTTTTATCATGATTTCAAAATATATCTGTTCTTTGCTGTTAAAATAAACATACAAGGTTCTTTTGCTGAATTCTGCTTCTTTCGCTACATCATCCATAGTAGCCTGGGTATATCCTTTTGTAAAAAAAACTCTTTCGGCAGCTTCTATAATATCATTCCTGCGAATAATTTTTTCTTTTTCCTTCCGTTCTTCTGATCCCATGTTCAGTCCCTTTCCTTTCCTTTCCTGCATTACAGTGTCGTAAAGTAAACCATTGGTTTACTTTGATTATATTTCCCGTGTTCACTAAAGTCAAATTAAAATTTTGTAAAGAAATAATTAATTCTCTTATCATCTTTTCAAAGCAACTATAAAGGTGCTTTATTGTCATGTATTTTCAAAGTACAATTTCAAAACAGCTAAAACTAATATAATTTAACTGCTTGACATAGTTAGTCTATAAAGAAAAAACTTTCTGTCACGCGGAAAAACTGCATAACAGAAAGTCATAACAACATTAACATTTATTATCATTTTGGGTATACCTAAGAATAAACTGGAGTTACCCTTATCAGGATTAATTTATCTTAATTGTCTATTTTTAATTGTTTTGTATACTATATGGATATATCAACATATACTATTGTGAGGTGATATCTATGACCATTACAATACAGGATTATTACAAAAACACCCGCGGCTGGAATATCGTATTTTTAAAGAGGGCATAGTGTCCTCTTTTTTATCGTATAAGGAATTTACAAATAATGACCAATAAATCCAACGCCGCTTATACGCCCTAAAATTCTTCTTAAGTCCTCACTTCATGACCTTATATCACTCTTCATGCCCGATATAATCCAGCATAATTTTAAAGCTGATATTCCTCGTTGTCTCCATAGTCTCAAATTTTATAATATAAGTGGAACTGTCCCGATTAATATCCACAATTTTACCTTTTCCAAAAACATGATGCATCACCAGATCATTAACCTTAAGACACCGGCTGTTCTGATCCAGTTTCTTTTCATTTTGTTCAATATACAATTTTGCATCACTTGCCAGCCTGCCTTCTAATTCTACCATGTAGTTAATATATGTTTTTTCAACATTAAAGATAAATCGGGAAGGATAACGGTAAGAACCATCATAATTAACCCCTTCGGCATCACTTAGGAATAGTGCATTCTCAGCTCTTGTGAAAGCTACATAGGCCAGCCTTCTCTCTTCTTCCATCTTATCCGTCGTATTCACATGCTTACTTGGGAAAATTCCTTCATTTAATCCGCAGACGAATACGTAAGGGAACTCTAAGCCTTTCGCTGTATGTATCGTCATCATCTGAACGGCTTCCGAATTCTCCTTATGATCTAAATTGGTAAATAATGTTATCTTATCTAAATAATCTGTCATTGAACATTCTTCTCCGGCTGAACTTTCATAATCAAATATAGATTGCTTCAATTCTGCCAGATTGTCTAATCTCTCCTGCTCCCCATCCGTTCTTAGCAAGGCTTCGTAACCGCTGTCATTCAATACCTCCGATAATAGCTCAGATATTTTCATGTCTTCATAAAGAAGTTTATATTTTTCTACTAATTGGACAAATTCCTTTGCTCCGGTTTTCTTGAACAAGTTGTCCTCAAAATTTTTCTGTAATGCCTGATATAAAGAACAACTGTTTAATTCTGCATACTCCTTTAAAAATGCCATACGCTTATCACCGATATTTCTTTTTGGCACATTAACGATTCGGTTAAAGGAAATATCATCTGAAAAACCAATCATCCTTAAATAGCATAGTACATCTTTGATTTCCTTTCTTTTATAAAATTCAATTCCACTGTAAATCGTATACTGAATATTTTCTTTTATAAAGACTTCTTCAAAACTCCTGGATACAAAATGGGACCGGTAAAGAATAGCAATATCCCTTAGGCTTCTGCCCCCCTCCTGTATCAGCTTTATCTGGGCGGCAATCCACTCTGCTTCCATCCCTGTAGTTTTCATATGATTATAGATAACAGGAATATCTAATTCCTTTATGGGTACTAAACTTTTATCAATATGCCTTTTATTCTTCTCAATTAAAGAATTTGAGGCTTGAATAATATTAGGAGTTGACCGGTAATTTTTATTCATGATAATAGTTTTTACAGACGGAAAGACCTTATCGAAATTCAATATAAATTCCACATTAGCTCCACGCCAGGAATATATTGTCTGATCCGGGTCACCAACGATAAATAAATTATGGTGATATCCGCTTACTATCTGTGAAAGTCTGTACTGTTTGGGGCTTACATCCTGAAATTCATCCACCATAGCATATTCCAGTCTTTTCTGCCATTTAAGCTTAATATCCTCATGATTCTCGAATATATAAAGCACATAATTTATTAAATCGTCAAAATCCAGGGCGTAACACTTCTTCTGTTCATAAAGATAACGATAAAAGATGGCCTCTTCCTTGCTCACCGCATGAATAAACTTATCTTTTAATTCATCGTTATCAGTATTTAATATATAGGAAAGATAGGGTTCTTTCTCTTTTCTGACAGCAATCATATCCGTGATGGTACTAAAGGTGTAATTCCTGGAATTTAATCCCATATCCTCAAAAATAGTATGTAATATGGAATTCACATCTTCCGTATCAAGGATTAAAAAATTCTTTGGATAATGCAGTACATGGATATCCTCCTTTAGTACTTGTACACAAAATCCATGAAAAGTGCAGATATATCCCGTATCATTATCGCCTATCATGTTCCGTATTCTTCTTTTCATCTCATTGGCTGCTTTGTTAGTAAAGGTCACGCATAAAATATTAGATGCCGCAATACCCAGATCATTTACAAGATAGGCAAAACGATGGGTTAAAGCCCTGGTTTTACCTGAGCCAGCACCTGCTATGACTCTTATATACCCTTCTGTAGTTGTTACAGCCTGTGTTTGTTCTTCATTTAACCCGTTTAATATTGTATCCGCCACTTAAAATGCCCTCCTCTGATATTTAAAAAACGACAGACGGTCTGTCATAATTCTGATAATAATCCGACAATTTTTATGATATCGTTATATTATGGTCACCCGGCAAAAGCCCTCACAAATTGTATTTTATGAATACACCTGTCATTTCACAACCCTAGACTTTGTCGAGTAGACTTGCCCCTTACGGAACAAGCCCCTCACAGATCCGAACGTGCCCAATTAAGGCATTCGGCTCTTCATACCACTGATTATCATGTAATATCGTATATATTTACATAAATCGCT
>JBAVPE010000046.1:0-9729 GCA_049692775.1 Anaerocolumna sp.
AGTGCAGCGAAGCGAAAGTCACAGAAAACCGGAGTATAGCAGCGCCGAAACGCTGGTTTTGCGTTTTGTGTGCATTGCGAAGCTACGGTTCACAGATCTGCTGATTTTTGCAGAGTTGTGAATAGTAACATATAATGAAATTTATAGCATTATTCCTTAGAAGTATGAGAATCAGTACCGCATGTATTAAAAAATGTAACGCCAATTATAATGCAAAGCAGGGCTGCCGGAACCAAATGTGATAGTGCTGCTGCATAAGTAATTCCATAGTTCGAGTTTATTCTTTTAAATACTCCCCAAAGTCTTATTGCCTAAATTTGTCAACCTTAAAAATTAAAAGGTTGACAAATTTAGGCAATTGCATCATAATGTCAACTATATTACAGAAAGGGGTTGACAAATGAAAAAGACGAAAAAAATGACTTTATGCGGGCTTTTTGTTGCCTTAATTGCAGTGGGGGCATTTATAAAAGTTCCTGTACCGGTAGTACCATTTACGTTTCAGTTTCTGTTTACAATGATTGCAGGTTTGCTTCTTGGGGGTAAGTTTGGGGCATTATGTGTATGTGTTTATATTGTATTAGGATTGACCGGGATACCTATTTTTGCAGAAGGAGGAGGATTTTGGTATATTTTAAAACCGAGTTTTGGGTATATTATTGGATTTGCTGTGGCAAGTTATGTGACAGGCTCCATGGTGGAGCATATGAAGAAATACTGTATCAGTAGAATTTTAATTGCCAACTTTACAGGACTGGCAATTGTTTATGGCTTTGGAATGCTTTATTACTACCTGATCGGTAATTATGTCATAAACTCTCCTATCGGAATTAAGGCATTGTTCATTTATTGTTTTGTCCTGGCAGTTCCTGGAGATATTGTGCTTTGTATATTAGCAGCATTCCTGGCTTACCGGGTAAAGCCAATATTACGGAACATGCATATTTTAGTATAAGAAGAAAGGAATAAATAATTTGGTACATAAAAAAATGAGTAAGGGTATATTTATAACCGGAACCGGAACGGATGTCGGCAAAACATATGTAACGGGTCTGTTGCTGAAAAAAATGATAGAAGCAGGAATGGATTCCACTTATTATAAAGCTGCTGTCAGTGGAAATGTAAGAGATAAAAACGGAAAATTAATACCCGGTGATATTGCCCATGTGGCAGGAATTGCTGATATAAAGGAACCATTAGAGAATATGGTTCCTTATATATATGAAAATGCAGTGTCACCACATCTGGCATCCAGGCTTGAGGGTAATCCTGTTTGCATGGATGTAGTTAAGGAATACTATGAGAGGCTTGCAGGCAGACATGATTATATCGTTATGGAGGGAAGTGGAGGAATTCTTTGCCCCATATGTTTTGATGAAAAAGAAATATGGCTTGAAGATATTATTAAGGAATTTCATCTTCCATCACTTATTATAGCAGAGGCAGGTCTTGGTACGATTAATAATGTTATATTGACTGCCCATTATATGAACCAGAAAAAATTACCTGTGAAAGGTATTATTCTGAATCATTTTCATGAAGGAAATATCATGGAAGAAGATAATTTGAAAATGATAGAATTTAAAACGGGTATTCCTGTTATAGCATGTGTAAAAGATAATGCCCAGGATATGAATATGGAACAGGATAAACTGATAGATTTATTTGCATGAGAGGGGAAATTCAAATGAATTTAATAGAACAAGACTTAAAATACATATGGCACCCATGTTCCCAGATGAAAGATTATGAGGAATTGCAGCCAATCGTGATAGATCATGGGAAAGGAATCTGTCTCTATGATAAAGATGGGAAGGAATACATCGACATCGTAAGTTCCTGGTGGTGCAATCTGCTTGGGCATTGTAATCCGGAAATAAATGAGGGTATTAAGGAACAACTTTATAAGCTTGAACATGTAATCTTTGCAAATTTTACCCATGAACCTGCGATTAAATTATGTGGGCAGTTGATGGAAATTATTCCAAAGGGGTTATGTAAATTTAATTTTTCAGATAATGGTTCTGCTGCTGTAGAATGTGCCCTGAAAATGGCTTTTCAGTATCAATACCAGACAGATGCGCCCCAAAAAACAAAATTTATGTGCTTATCGGATGGATATCATGGAGAGACTATTGGTGCATTATCGGTAGGATGTCTTGATTTATATGCGAAAATTTATCAGCCTATGTTACTGGATACGATACATATTAAGGCTCCGGATTGTTATAAATGTCCTTATGGAAAATGCAGGGATTACTGTAATACAGATTGTTTTGAACATGCAAGGGAGGCGTTTGAAAGATATGCGGATGAAACCTGTGCTGTCATTATTGAACCAATGCTGCAGGGAAGTGCCGGAATGCGGATGTATCCTGCCAGGTATCTGAAAAAATTGCGTGAGCTTTGTGATGAATACAATGTTCTTTTAATTGCAGATGAGATTGCTACCGGATTTGGACGTACCGGCAAGATGTTTGCATTTGATCATGCCGGAGTCAGTCCGGATATTATGTGTATTTCAAAAGGGTTGACAGGCGGATATATGCCAATGGCCATAACGGTTACAACTCAAAAAATATATGATGCTTTTTATGCTGATTACAAGGAAGGAAAAGCATTTATGCATAGTCACACTTATAGCGGTAATCCACTTGGATGTGCTGCGGCATTGGCAGTCCAGAAGATATTTAAGGAAGAACCAATCCTTAAGGCCGCATCCAAAAGAGCAATATATTTACATGATAAATTAATGGAAGCATTAGGGGATGATATGCATATTGGAGAAATCCGTCATTTAGGATTGATAAATGCCATGGAACTTACTGTTGACCGTAAAACAAAAGAAGATTATCCTTCTGAGCTTAGAATGGGATATCAGGTATATAAAAAAGCGTTGGGGAAAGGTCTGATATTAAGGCCTCTTGGAAATGTACTATATTTTAACCCTCCGCTTATTATTAATGAAGATGAAATTGACAAAGCCATAAAATTGTGTGCAGAATCAATACATGAAATAGTAAAATAAGCAGGACAACATATACGGATGCAAGTTACCAGCCAATAATAAATTAAAAAAATCTTTAAATGCAGGGGAAATACCTTTCATTTAGAGATTTTTTTAATTTATAAAAACAGTAATATAAGGCATGTACTTGAATAGAATTAATTAAGTACCCAAACTGGTTATATAGGTAAGACTATACCAAAGAAGAACCAAGATTTATCACAGCTCCATCCCGAGGGACAAACACTTTTAAAAACTATATAATCAACGAACATCCGTAGAGAGGGCATTCAGGGACCGGCTATAAATTTAATGAAAAATATTATGAGGAGGTCTAAAATGAACGAGGAAAAAGCAATTTGCAACTGTTGTGCAGAAGACGACAAGATAAAATACGATGAAATTGCGAATATTATTGATCTTTATAAAAACAAAGAAGGAAGTCTCATTCAAATTCTTAATCTTGCCCAGGACATTTATGGATATTTGCCCCTTGAATTACAGAAATTTATTGCCGGTTCTTTGAACAAGCCATTATCGGAGGTATCCGGTGTCATCACATTTTATTCATTTTTTTCCACAAAACCCAGAGGACTCCATACCATCAGGGTATGTCTGGGGACCGCCTGTTATGTAAGAGGAGGAAAGAAGCTGATAGAGCGCCTTCAGGATATGTTGAAGATTCAAATTGGTGAAACTACAAAGGATGGTAAATTCACTTTGGAAATTGCCCGCTGTATCGGTGCATGCGGACTGGCACCGGCAATGATGATTGATAAAGAAGTATATAAACAGGTAAATGTAAATAAATTAGAAACTATTATTTCAAAATACTAATATTTTGGGAGGTGAAACCATTGAATGAAAATGTTATAAAAAGCATAGAGGATTTGGAACAAATAAAAACGGGTTATAATGAAAAACTGTCAAAATATAAATACCGGATTCTGGTATGCGGCGGAGCAGGATGTGTATCATCCGGCTGCAGTGGGGTGAAAGACGCAATCCTGGATGAGATAGGTCAAAATAAACTTGAAAATGATGTTATGGTTTATGAAACAGGATGTATGGGGATCTGCGCGGTGGGACCGGTTATGCTTATATTACCGGAGCGCATCTTTTATACGGAGCTTACACCGGATATTGCCAGAAAAATAGTAAGAGGTCATATTCTTGCGGGTGGGATACTTACACAATATACTTTTTATGATCAATCCTTACATAAACACGTACCGAAAATCGATGATATCGGTTTTTTTAAAGAACAGGTTAAAATAGCACTGCGGAATTGCGGAGCCATGGAGTATAACGATATAGATGCATATATTGCCAGAGATGGTTATTTTGCCGCCTCAAAGGCACTTCTTTTAAAAGACCGGGAAGGGATTATTAATGAAGTAAAAAATTCCGGTCTCAAAGGCCGGGGCGGTGCAGGGTTTCCAACCGGTTTCAAATGGGAAGCCGGATATCTGGCTAAGAGCGATAAGAAATTTATCGTATGCAATGCAGATGAAGGTGATCCGGGAGCATTTATGGACCGAAGTATCATAGAGGGGGATCCCCACACCCTGATTGAAGGTATGATGATTGGAGGTTATGCCATAGGAGCCAATATGGGATATGTCTATGTCAGAGCTGAATATCCGATTGCTGTAGAGCGGTTAACAGCTGCAATTGAGGAAGCAAGAAAACGTGGACTTTTAGGCTGTAAGCTTTTTGGAAGTGAGTTCTTTTTTGATCTGGAAATACGGATCGGGGCAGGAGCGTTTGTTTGCGGAGAAGAAACAGCACTCATGTCTTCCATTGAAGGACGAAGAGGGGAACCAAAGCAGAAACCGCCATTTCCTTTTCAGAAGGGATTATTTGAGTATCCGACTATCATTAATAACGTGGAAACCTTTTCTGTCATTCCTGTAATTATATTTAAAGGAAGCGAATGGTACGCTGGTTTTGGTACCCAGGCATGCAAAGGTACTAAGGTATTTGCCCTGGCGGGAGATGTTTTGAACACCGGAATTATTGAGGTACCCATTGGAATGCCCCTTGGTGATATTTTATTTAAGATCGGTGGCGGAATGCAGGATAAGAAGAAATTTAAATCCGCACAGATCGGCGGACCCTCAGGCGGATGTATTACACAGGATAATTTAAATGTGCCAACCGATTATGAAGCACTTGCAAAGCTGGGTGCAATTATGGGCTCAGGTGGCTTAATTGCCATGAATGAGGATACCTGCATGGTGGATACGGCAAGATATTTTATGGATTTTATACAGGATGAATCCTGTGGAAAATGTGTTGCCTGCCGTGTAGGCACAAAGCGTATGCTTGAAATATTGGAGCGAATTACACGTGGAGAAGGTCAGGAAGGAGATATCGGGCTTTTAGAGGAACTGGGTGAAACAATTAAAGAGACGGCCATGTGCGGTCTGGGTCAGACTGCACCAAATCCTGTTCTTAGCACCATCCGGTATTTCCGCAACGAATTTGAAGAGCATATTAAAGATAAATATTGCCGTGCAGGTGTCTGTTCTGAGCTATTTATCTCTCCTTGTGAAAATACCTGTCCGGCAGGTGTAAATGTACCGGGATACCTGTCCCTGGTTGCAGCCGGAAGATTTATCGATGCCTATAACCTGATTAAACAGGAGAATCCATTGCCAGCCGTATGCGGTCGAATTTGTACACATCCCTGTGAGGCAAAATGCCGCAGGGGTACTACGGATGAGGCGGTTGCAATTAGTGATCTGAAGAGATTTGCAGCTGATTATGCACATAAGCATGAAGAACAGATTAAAAATGATATTGTATTTCCTAAAAACGGAAAAAGTGTTGCAGTTATCGGTGCTGGTGCATCCGGACTTACCTGTGCATATTATCTTGTAAGGAGCGGTTATTCCGTGGATGTATATGAGGCACAGCCGGTTGCCGGCGGCGTTTTGGCATTCGGCATTCCGGAATATCGTCTTCCGAAAGAAACACTTGCCCATGAAATCGAATTGATTGAAAATAACGGTGTAAATATCATATTGAATTCGGAAATTGGTAAAGGGGTTGATTTCAAGAAGCTGCAAAAAAAATATGATTCAATCTATATTGCGACAGGAACACAGTTCCCCCAGAAGGTAAATATACTTGGTGAAAATCTGACTGGAGTCATGTATGGAATTAATTTCCTTAAGGATGTTAATTTGCATCATGATATTCAGGTTGGTAAGACGGTAGCAGTAATCGGCGGCGGTAATACGGCAATTGACTCGGCACGTACAGCAATCCGGCTTGGTGCAAAGAAAGTACTTGTCCTTTATCGAAGAACCATGGATGCTATGCCGGCTTATGAAAGTGAGATTAATGAGGCTATTGCAGAAGGGGTTGAAATTCTTGAGCTCGCAGCCCCCCTTCGATTTGTGGAAGGAAAAGACGGCGCTGTTGCAAAAATCGAATGCATTAAGATGAAATTAAGTGAATTCGATCAGAGTGGCAGGAGAAAATCAATTCCGATGGAAGATTCAAACTTCTTCCTTGATGTAGATACAGTTATAGTTGCGGTAAGTCAATATTCCGATCTGCCATTTATCAGTAAAAAGGAGATTGAAGTTACAAAATGGGGTACCTTTGTTGTTGATGGAGATGCCCTGATGACAACCATGGAAGGGGTTTTTGCCGGAGGAGATGTAGCCAGAGGTCCGGATACGGTCATCCGTGCAATTGCGGATGGTAAGAAGGCCGCCATTTCCATAGACAGATATCTTGGAGGCGAAGGAAAATTAAATAAAGGGAATCAGGTCGATATTCCGGTTACTTTTGATGAAGATGAAATTGTTTCACATAAGCGTTTTCAGATGGAAATGCTTCCGGCAGAAAAACGAAAAGATTCCTTTGATGAGGTAGTTTTAGGTTACCACAAATTAAATGCCATGGCAGAAGCTATGCGATGCCTGCATTGTGACAGGAGGTCAAGTTGAAATAAGCATTTCAACATACTGATTTATAGGTGCGCCAATGCGCACGGATGGGAGTTAATATGATCAATATAAAAATAAATAGAAAACAACTCTCCGTTCCGGAAGGTATTACTATCATGGAGGCGGCGAAAAGGAATAATATCAGCATACCAAATCTGTGTTATCTGGAAAATCTACATAAATTTGGCTCCTGCAGAATTTGTGTTGTTGAAGTAAAGGGTGCAAAAACCCTGCAGGCATCCTGTATGACTGCGGTTTCAGATGGGATGGAGGTTTATACTAATACAGACAAGGTCCGTAAGGCACGAAAAGTATTATATGAATTATTATTATCAGACCACTCAAAGGATTGCTTAAGCTGTAAACGTAATCAAAGCTGTGAACTCCAGGAATTAGGTAAAACCCTTGGTATTGAGGAAACCCGTTTTGAAGGAGCGCGTTCTGAATTTAATAATGATAACTCCATATCCATCATACGTGACATGTCGAAATGCATACTGTGCAGACGGTGTGTAACCGCCTGTAACGAAATTCAGGGCAGCGGTGTGTTAAATGCACAAAACCGGGGATTTGATACGGTTATTGGTCCGGCTATGAATCTGGCACTGGGTGAAGTGAATTGTGTATTTTGCGGACAATGTACCATTGTATGTCCGGTAGGTGCGTTAAAGGAAACGGATGCAAAGGAAAAGGTTTGGGAAGCAATTAATGATAAAAACAAAAGAGTGGTAGTACAGGTAGCTCCGGCAGTAAGGGTTGCACTAGGTGAAGAATTTGGGTGTGAACCTGGAACACAGGTTACCGGTAAAATGGCAGCAGCCCTGCACGCGTTAGGATTTGATGATGTATTTGATACTAATTTTGCTGCAGACTTGACTATAATGGAAGAAGGGACAGAACTTTTGGACCGGCTTAAAGGGAAATTAGAAGGTATTGGTGCAGTTCTGCCTATGATTACCAGCTGCAGCCCGGGGTGGATAAAATTCATTGAGCATAAGTATCCCGAGCGTTTGGAACATCTTTCAACCTGTAAATCTCCCCATATGATGTTAGGAGCGTTGGCTAAATCTTATTATGCAGATAAAATACAGGTAAAACCGGAGGAAATGTATGTGGTATCGGTTATGCCCTGTACAGCGAAGAAATTTGAAATAGCCAGAAAGGAAATGCAGAACAATGGGGTGCCTAATGTGGATGCGGTACTTACCACAAGGGAGCTTGCGGCTATGATAAAAGAGGCGGGAATTGATTTTATGACTCTTTCGGAAGAGGAATTTGATCATCCTTTAGGAATGTCCACCGGGGCGGCAGATATTTTTGGTTTGACCGGTGGAGTTATGGAAGCTGCATTAAGGACGGTATATGAACTTGTGACAGGACGGGAGCTTCCCTTTACGCAGCTTCATGTGACTCCGATTGTAGGGTTGGAACAGGTAAAAAAAGCAGAAATATTGATAGAGAATACGGTTGATGAATATAAGTATTTGGAGGGAGTTACCTTAAAAGTTGCCGTTACCAGCGGTATGAAAGGCGCAAATCAATTAATGGAGCAGCTGGAGAAAGAAGAATCGCCGTATCATTTCATTGAGGTGATGGGATGCCCCGGAGGCTGTATTACCGGAGGAGGTCAGCCAAGATCAAAGGATCCGGACGTCAGACTGAAACGATTGAAGGGACTCTATAAAGAGGATGAGGGAAAAATATTCAGGAAATCTCATGAAAATCCGAATATCGCAGTAATTTATAAAGAGTTTCTTAAAGAGCCCTGCGGTCATGTATCCCATGAATTTCTGCATACCCACTATGTTAAACGGGGCGAATTCAATGAGCTTACCGATGAGAGATTTATGATTACGGAAACGAAGCCGAAAAAAAAGGAGAAATCATATAATGAAATTACTTTGGAGAAGGGATATACAGAGCAATCCGCGCATTATAATATGTTTGGGAAATCAGGAACAATCGAACTGCTGGATGCGGAAAACGAAAATGTCCGTCTTAAGGGTGATTTAAATGATGCACAGGAAACAATTGAAATATTGAAGCAGGTAGTAGTTGATTATGCAAAAAAGAGGACTAAAAAGGATTAAAAGCTAAGTGAGGATAAAAGAATAGTCCCAGACAAAACAATTTGTTTTATCCGGGACTATTTGCTTACGTTTATGGTCTTAAAAAATTAATCTAAAACTACGTTAACAGCTTGTAAACCACGAGCGCCGTTAGTAATATCAAAAGTTACATTTTGATTTTCTTCTAAAGATTTAAAGCCATCTGTAACAATTCCTGAGAAATGTACGAATACATCTTCACCATTTTCGCTGTTTGTGATAAATCCAAATCCCTTTTGTGCGTTAAACCATTTTACTGTACCTTTATTCATGAAAGATACCTCCTAATAATATAATATTTGAATATTTTCGGTGAAAATAAAAATCACATATTTTTGTAAATCATTAAACATATTAATGACTTACAAAAATATGTGAATCAAAATTTGCATCTAAAATAACTTCTTTATGATAACATGAATATTATGATAAGTCAATACTTATAAATAAATTTTTTTGTCAATCGATTTTACTGGTTACTGTTCACAGCCTGTATACGCGACGTGTTTTTTGTGAGTGCAGCGAAGCGAAAGTCACAGAAAACCGGAGAATTGCCGCGCCAAAACGCTGTCTTTGCGTTTTGTGTGCATCGCGAAGCGTGTTATTGTTCACAACACTGCTGCTTTTGGCAGGGGGGTGAACAGTAACT
>JBAVPE010000047.1:0-17803 GCA_049692775.1 Anaerocolumna sp.
TGATTTCTTCTAAAACAGAATGGTGATTTCCAATGACCGGACAGGTGATGTATTTTAGTCCGGATTATTCAGAAAAATTGTTATGAGGATATAATGTGTACTTTAAATTAAAAATTAAATTATAATATATATAGCTATAGCTTTCTATAAAGGATAGTCAATTATGCTAGGAGGGGAAAATTATGTATCCACAATTAACAGAAAAATCTTTTGTAAAACAAAAACCAGATAAGAAAGCACACGTCTATTCGAGTTTTAATAATCACATTCGCGGTGCTATTCTGATAAACGAAAGTGCAAGTAGCATCTTAGGACTATGTGATGGAATACATTCAGAGGGAGACATCATAACTATTTTGAGTAATAAATATAAAGAAGATAAGAATATAGTGAAAGAAAACGTTCAAGGTTTTTTGGATCCGTTTATAAGATGTGGTGCATTAAAAGATAATAAGGTAGAAATCTTACATAATAAAATACTTAGGGGAAGTTCAGAAGTTTATTATCCTGATATTCTTTGCTGGGAAATTACAGATTACTGTCCATTGAACTGTAGACATTGCTATTTACCAAATAAAAACAATCACATAATTTCAAAAGATGATATCGAAAGTATATTAAAAATAATAGATGTTATGGGCGTTTATCAGGTTCAAGTGACAGGTGGAGAAGCTCTAACACATCCTGAGTTAGAATATATTGTGGATAAGCTTATTAGTAGAGGATTGATTACAGCTGTTTCAACAAGTGGATTTAATTATACCGATGATATGCTGCAATATTTAACTAAATTAAAAAATGTACAGGGAAGTTGCTTGCGAGTAAGTCTTGATGGCAATAAAAATACACACAACTATATTCGTAGAAATGAAGGCGCATATGATAATGCAATGGAATTCATAAAAGGAGCATGTAACAGAGGCATACCTTGTCAAGTTGGCACAACAGTAATGAGTCAAAGCAAACAAGAGATTGAAGATTTAGTTGTTCTGGCTAAGCAATTAGGCGTCTATTACATTGAAATAGGGATGTTATGTAGTCAAGGAAATGCTCAAAAAAATGAAATATTACCAACATGGTCCTCAAAAGAACATAGTGATTTTTTATATGAATTAAGTTCTAAATATACAAGCAGAACATTTACTATAAAGTTGCCTAAAGAAACAGAACAGAAAAATTGTGGAGCTGGGTATGGGCTAATAAGAATAAGACCAAATTTAGATGTTACACCGTGTCCAATGACAGAGTTTAATTTAGGGAATCTACATAAAAATTCTATTTTTGAGATAATGTCAAAGTGCGGTAATGTATTTCATGACTTTAAATTTCCAAGAGATGAGTTTTGTAGTGGTTGTGAGATGGAAGATACATGTAAATACTGTATTGCCCAAGGATATAACATGAAAGACAAAGTTGAAGACTGCCATTGGTTTAAAAGTATTAAAAATTGTTTGAGCCCTTTTTTAGTTAATTAGAGAAATCCTGTAGGATTGTAAATTTACATCCCAAATTAAGTAAAAAACCATAAAATTCCTGACTTATTTTTGTCCCTTAAGAAGTGGCGAATAAACTTGTTGTCGATTAAATCATATATATTACTACTGAGGCATTTATTGCTTTATAAATTGAGTATTCTATTAAATTGGAATCTAAGAGGTTATATACATACCTTCTTACTGAAGATAGATGGTGACATAGTAAGTTTTTTAACATTTGTATTGTGTAATAGATATTATGCCTTACAATATTTACAAGCTCTGAACACTTTCTGGTATTAATATGTCCTTGAAAGTTGGTATAGATAACTTTGCTATATTCAGAGAGAGTGTATTCAGCTTTGCAAGAACACACACTTCTATTTTTCAAGAAAGGAGGTATTAAAATGGAAAAACCTGAATTAATTGGTGAAAATGCAGAACTTTGCGGTGTTTTCATAGCTGCTGCTGTAGTTGGTATTGGTGCAGCTGCTGTTGCTCTTTTTGCAGCGTGTACTGTTCCGGCAATAGCTGCATCTACTTGGGCTCTCGCTGCAACTGACTGTGGAGTTGAAATCCCACAATAATTATTTTTAAAAACATAAACATAGCTGGCAATTAGTCAGCTATGTTTATGCGATTTTTTAAAAGGTGGAATATAATGAATTATAAGCAGAGTGTGTATACAATACAATTAAAATACATTGAAGATGATTTTGAATATGTAATTGATTCTTTTAGCGGAGAAAGAGAAGAAAATATAATAACTACAAAACTTAATATCTGTAAGAGTTTATTCGATGAGCTCCAGTTAAAAATTAGTACTCCTTATTTAGTAAATTTGAAAGATATATTACGCTCTTTTAAAAAAGATTTAGAAAAGCATGAAATTCGATTTTCTGCTTTTATGAGTTTGCATAATGAGAAAGTTTTAATTGATAATGTGAAAGAAGACAATCGTTCATATGGATTGCTTAGGTTGATATTTAAAGATATTGATAACAATATGAATGTGGATGATATATCAATATTATCTTGTGACCAGGATGATGTTGAGGACAAAATTAATTACTATGTGAAAAAGAATATTAATATTAGATATCCACAGGGCACAAGAACGTATGTAGATTTTGGACGTACACCTACTATTTTATCGCCTAGAGCTTCTGGTTATTTTATTCATGAAATTTTAGGGCATACTTTGGAAGGAGATTATTATTCCTATTATAAGGATAAGTATGCAAATATGAAGATATCTGAAAAATTAACAGTTATCGATTCTGTAGATGGTTTTAGCAAATTAATAGGCATTCAAGATTATGATGATATTGGAATTAAATTAAAACCATTGACCTTAATTAAACAAGGTAAACTTCACAATATACTGGCAACTAAGAATGAAGATAGTTTAGACAATAAGTTATATGGTGTAGCAAGAAGAGAATCATACAAATTCGATATACTTCCAAGAATGAGAGGTACATACATTCAGCCTATTGATGATATGGATCAACAAGAAATATTAAATAAATATGAAAATGCAATATTTGTGGACGAGACTTTTTCAGGTGGGGTTGACCAGCAAACCGGTAACTATAGTTTAATAGGCAATGGGTTTGTTATAAAAAATGGAGATAAGCAAAATTTTATCGGTAATTTAAGAATAACGGGAAACATTATAAAAGATCTTTCTTCCTTTGATTATATAGGCAAGGATTTTGACATGTTTGGCAGCTATTGTAGAAAATTTGGTCAATCTGTACGCGTTGGACTTGGTGGCCCTACAGTTAGTATTTCTTCTTTAGCAGTAAAGGGGGATTTGTATGGAAGAAGATAAGCGAATCGAAGAACGATTGTTAGGGATGGGCATTAAGCAATATAAGATTGTGCGGACGATAATTAAAGGTCTACAATATAGAGAGTATTTTGGAAAAGAATTTATTGAAGATATATATGAAGATAATTTATTAGTTTTGTTAAAAACCATAAGGGGAGTTGCTAGATTTACTATTTCGGCTTGCCAATCAGTCTACATAATAGATACGGCTATTGAATCATGTATTAAGAATACAGGGATTATGTCAATGCAGTGGCATGACGATGATTTTAGCAGTATGATAATTGAGAATGACGAGAATTGTAATTGCTTTCATAATTTTAATAGAAACGAGTATTTAATGTGGATTAAGCAAGAAATGAATACGGTTTCACAAGCAGTAAACTTCAAATTAAATACAGTATGTAAAGTCAAATTATATAAATATAGCTTGCTCACCAATAAAGAATATCTTGAACAATATAATACTAGCTCAGAGTTCTTATGTATAGAAAATGAAACATATAAAAGAAAAGCTATGATAGATAATCTATTTTTTAATAATGACATAGCAAAGTTAATTATCAAGCAATTAAACGAAGTTGATATACCACTGAAAAAAATAAGGATTGAAAAAAATCAAAGAATTCTTATCAAGGCTAAAGCTTTATCATCACTCTTAAATACTTATGTGTGCCTGTATTATGCTGACCGTGTGTATTCAAAGCAGTCCTATATAAGAACAAATTATATTGGCAAAGAAATAGTAAAAAATCCATTTGATTTAAATGCAATCCCATATAACGGAATTGTATTTGATGGTGAGGGGTCTAGAATTTATGAAAAATTGATTATTGATTCTGGCAAACTAAATAATTTATTAAGTAATAACAGTAACTCTGAATATTTAGGGCTTACGAGTTATGGTAATGCAAGCTTAGAAATGGTTGATTCTGTTTCACACCAGAGGTTAATCATTACACTAAAAAATCCAGAAAAAGTAGCTTTGCAATCATTAAGTTTAACAATATACCAATTCGAAAATATATATATAGATTTTGCCGATAATGAATTTAGGGGAATTGCCATTTGTGGTGATAAATTTGATTACTATCGGACTACTATCAGTTTGAATGTTGAAGATGTTTTTAATAATATATACCCTACTGGCACTAAAAATACTTGGATTAAAAATGTCTATTGCCAGGATGTTATTTTCAAAATAAAGTCACATAATTTAAGACAATAATGGAGTTTGAATGCTGAACATGCTGAACACATATTTTTAAAATATGCATTCAGCTAACATTTACGGGTTCATTTTAGCAAGTATACTTCTGGCTACACTGATACCATTGGCTGATGCCTGTTGGAGACCTCTGGTTACGGAAGCACCGTCACCGATTGCCCTTAATCCGTTTACGCTGGTTTCGAAGTCTTTATTCACCACAACTTTATTGGAATAAAATTTAACTTCAACACCGTAGAGAAGGGTTTCGTCACTTGCAATACCCGGAGTTACTTTATCCAGGGCGAGAAGCATTTCTTTAATATCTACCATAATTCTATGAGGGAAAACCAGGGATAAATCGCCGGGAACCGCATCCTTTAAGGTAGGTATCAGGTTATTTCTGCATAACCTTTCTTCTGTAGTTCTTCTGCCTCTTTGGAAATCACCGAAGGTCTGAACCAGAATTTTGCCATCACATAACATGTTACTTAATTGGGCAATGTATTTACCGTAGTCGATTGGTGTTTTAAAAGGTTTTGTAAAATTCTTGGACACGAGGATTGCGAAATTTGTGTTATTGGTTTTATATTCCTTCGATTTATAAGCATGACCGTTTACAACTGCAAGACCGTTGTCATAGTATTCCGTGGCCACTTCACCGGAAGGGTTGGAGCAGAAGGTACGTACCTTATCATCGAAAGTAGGTGTATAATAAACCAGTTTTGCTTCATAAAGATTTTTATTTAAGAATTCCATAACTTCATCTCGTACCTCAACACGAACACCAATATCAACAGTTCCTACTTTGGTTTCGATTCCGTGATTACTGCAGATGTGACTGAACCAGTCAGAACCCTCCCGACCGATAGCAGACACGATTTCATCTGCATAATAGGTAATGCCGTCATTTATTATAATACCCTTAACCTGCTGGTCTTCTATAATAATATCCTGAACCATGGTATTAAAAAGCATTTCAATACCGCTGGCCAGTAAGTGTTCCTGTAAGCGGGTATAAATCTTATAACCTTCTTCTGTACCCAAATGTCGGATTGGGCATTCGATTAACTTAAGGTTAGCATTAATCGCACGTCTTCTGATTTCATGGATTTCGTTCTCTTTATCGATACCGTATACATTGTTATCTGCACCAAATTTAAGGTAGATATCATCGGATTCTTTTAAAAGCTCTATGGTTTCTTCATAACCTACTATATCAGGAAGATTACCGCCAACATCCGGGGAGAGGGAGAGCTTTCCATCCGAAAATGCTCCTGCTCCGGCAAAACCTGTTGTAATGGAACAGGGTTTACAACCGACACATTGTTTTGTCGTCCGTTTTGGACACATTCTTTTTTCAATAGGCCTTCCCTTTTCAACCATTAATATTTTTAAGTTTTTATTCTCTTTTATTAATTCATAAGCACAAAAAATACCGGATGGGCCGGCTCCTATAATAATTACATCGTATTTTTGCATAGTGACACTCCTTCTATGTTTATGTTGACCTAACGCATAACCAACGAAATTCTAACATAAATTTCATAAATATGCAAGAAAATATAATATACTGGATATGCTACAAATGGCAAATGCAAGAAGGAATAATTTGTAAATGTTTCGGTAATCACCAGCGGTGGGTGTAAACTTCTTGACGGGAAAGAAGTTTACACCCACTTTCGATAATCGTCTTTGGCTCGGAAATAGCTAACTATCAAATTAATGGAGAAATTATCTGAGACTAAGCCGAATATAATGATGTACTTTTATATAATAAATATTTTTCACTAATATATGTTAATCCCATCACACTGATAATAAAAAAGGTAAGAATATTAATATCAGCCATTGCTCTAAATGGAACATAAAATTTATAAGAATTATTTTGAAAAAAAACTTTACATAAGTTTAAAATAATATTATTAAAAGTGTTAGACTTATACATGCTTACCTCATTAATGCCGATTAGGAACATGATTAATACCCATGTTTTTATTTGAATTTTAAGATCGTAATAGTATTCCTTTTTCTTTTTTGGGGGGAATATTTTTATACTAAGTGCTTTCGCATTTATGAAAGTACAAATAAATATTCCGCATAGAAACATAAATAATACATCAGAAATAATGTAAATAATATTATTACCTGCAAGTATAATAAAACAGCCAAAAAGGGCAATCTTAAAATATATCCAACACAAAAGAAGAAAAACGATTTACTAATATTAAAAAAAATGAGTTTCAAAATTACACCTCCCGTGCCAATTTATTATTTTCCTATGAAATTTAATATATGTTTTAAGAAAGAAAAGAACTATGAACATATAATGCAATATTTTTATCATATTCAGCAACATATGCTATCATATCAAGTCCCAAATTGAAGCCTACCATATCGCTTGTTCCATAATAAACTATTTGAATAGGGGGTTGCATTTTCTTGATGAGATGTATCAGTTCCATACATAACACCGTAAGTTACAGATCTATCACTTAAAGTACAAGGTCCCGGATCCCATCATCCTGAAACACTGACTAATTCATTATTAGTGCCCAAATAATCAATCCATGTTACAGAGCCGTATGCTAGCACATCTTTTAAGCTAGTATTGCTATTATCTGTTTTCTGTGTTCCGTTAGTAACCATAGTCATTGTATAAAGTATTCCTGTTTTTCCATTATAAGCAATAGAACCTAAGTCTCTAATAGTAGCATGTACTTTAAGATTTTCCCTATCGCCATTACTTTCTTCACTATATGCTCCAAGTTGGTCATATAAATCTTTAGTAATTTCTACATCTGATATATCTTCCAGTGCTCGTTTTATTTCTATATCCTTATTTACCGTTGAAAGTCTGCTGGTAATAGTATTAAAAACTTTTTCGGAATTTACTGCCGATGCTGCCAGAGCAGTAGAATTTATAGATAAAGAAAAAATAATGATAATAGAAAGTGATAAAATAAGATGTTTCCGTTTCGACATAATTTAATTTCCTCCTTTTGCTAAAAAAATAAATTATTTGTAGTTATAGTATTAATTCAATTCGGCAAGGGAAATATATGTATATATCAAGTCTTGGATTTATTCAAGTCATTCGAAAAGTAGCGTCAATTTTAGGTTTGTCCCTTTTTACCAAATATAAGTAAATAAATTCTCCATTGGTATCACCCCCCTTAATAATTATAATTATTCCATGTTTTCCATTTAATGTAAAGCCTTTAATAGAATTTAGTTAAGCTGACTTGGTAATACAAAAAGTTATATAATGTTAAAGAAGCCTGCGGTTATAATACCTGGGAAATAATTGAAAGAATAAATTGAAAAATTTATAGTAATTAATTAATTTTAGTGCTATAATATATTATTGCAGGATTAATTTTCTTGTGATATAAGTGTATGTTGGAGATTTTTCCGAGACTTCTGAAAAGATCATCGTAATTACGTTAATGATTTTAAACTTCCCTTAAATACAGTTCGGTGGATTTTTCAGTAGTTTCGGCATCTCCAGCAAAATTATTTTTTCAAAGGAGAGCAAAATATGTACAAAAGTTTTTCCATGGAACTTGCCGGAAGGACTCTTACCATTGATGTTGGTAGAGTTGCGGCACAGGCAAATGGTGCAGCATTTATGCACTATGGCGATACAGTTGTATTATCAACAGCTACTGCATCAGATAAGCCAAGAGAAGGAATTGATTTCTTCCCGTTAAGTGTTGAATATGAAGAAAAGTTATATGCCGTTGGTAAAATTCCGGGAGGATTTATTAAGAGGGAAGGTAAAGCATCTGAAAATGCGATCCTTACATCCCGTGTGATTGACAGACCAATGAGACCGTTATTTCCAAAAGATTATAGAAATGATGTAACACTCAATAACTTAGTTATGTGTGTGGATCAGGATTGCAGTCCTGAGTTAACTGCAATGTTAGGTTCTGCAATTGCAACAGCAATTTCTGATATTCCTTTCGATGGACCTACCGCTTCTACTATGGTTGGTATGGTTGATGGTGAATTCGTATTTAATCCGACAAGTGCTCAAAGAGAAACGTCAACGTTAACTTTAACCGTTGCATCTACAAAAGAAAAAGTTATCATGATTGAAGCCGGTGCCAGTGAATTACCGGAAGACAAAATGATAGAAGCAATTTTTGCAGCACATGACTTAAATAGGAAAATTATTGAATTTATAGAGACAATTGTTGCAGAGTGCGGAAAGTCTAAGCATGATTATATTAAATGCGATACTCCGGATGAACTATGGCAGGATATGGTTGCTTTTATAACCCCTGAAGCGATGGAAGAGGCTGTATTTACAGATGTAAAACAAGTAAGAGAAGCCAATATCAGAGAAATCAAAGCTAAATTAACTGCCAGATATGAAGAGATGAATCCGGATTGGCTTTCACTTCTTGATGAAGCAGTCTATAAATTCCAAAAGAAGACGGTTCGTAAGATGATACTAAAAGATAAGAAACGTCCGGATGGAAGAGAAATTACCCAGATCAGACACTTAGCTGCAGAAGTTGATATGCTGCCAAGAACTCATGGCTCCGCTATGTTTACACGTGGACAGACACAGGTTCTTACGATTACAACTTTAGGTGCTTTAGCTGAAATACAAAAATTAGATGGTATTGATCAGAATGAAACTACCAAGAGATATATGCATCATTATAATTTCCCGTCCTACTCTGTAGGTGAAACAAAACCTTCCAGAGGTCCGGGAAGACGTGAAATCGGTCATGGAGCATTAGCGGAGAGAGCATTGATACCGGTTCTTCCAACGGAAGAAGAGTTCCCATATGCTATCCGTACTGTATCTGAAGTTTTAGAGTCCAATGGTTCTACTTCCCAGGGCAGTATCTGTGCTTCTACTTTATCCTTAATGGCTGCAGGCGTACCGATTAAAAGTATGGTAGCCGGTATTTCCGTAGGTTTAGTTACTGGTGAAACGGATGATGATTATCTTATCCTAACTGATATCCAGGGCTTAGAAGATTTCTTCGGCGATATGGACTTTAAGGTAGCCGGTACCAACAAAGGCATCACCGCAATTCAGATGGATATTAAAATCCACGGATTAACAAGAGAAATTATTGAAAAAGCCATTTATAGAACGAAAGAAGCCAGAACTTATATCTTAGATGATATTATGGCTCCTTGTATTGACAAACCACGTGCTGAAGTTGGACCTTATTCACCTAAGATTGTTCAAATTAAGATTGATCCAACCAAGATTGGTGATGTTGTCGGACAAAGAGGTAAGACAATTAATGCTATTATTGACCAGACTGGGGTTAAGATAGATATTACCGATGACGGCTCCGTATCTGTTTGTGGTATTGATGCCGAAAGTATCCAGAAAGCAATCAAGATAATCCAGACAATAGTTACTGACTTTGTAGAAGGACAAATCTTCGAAGGCAAAGTAGTAAGCATTAAAGACTTTGGTGCATTTATTGAATTCGCTCCGGGAAAAGAAGGCATGGTGCATATTTCTAAGATTTCCAGGGAAAGAATTGACAAGGTTGAAGATGTCCTTTCTTTAGGTGATATTGTTAAAGTCGTTTGCCTTGGTAAAGATAAGATGGGAAGAATCAGTTTTAGTATTAAGGATGTAAAATAATAAATTCAATATATAATGGTTATTTAAACAGAACGAATTTAGTTTAGCGAATCATTTAAGCTTTAAAACTCTGGCAGCGAAATGAATTGTTGCCGGAGTTTTTTTATTAAGGTGGCTGTATTTCCCTAATTATCTGTATTGGGGCGGGTTACATAATGGAACCTTGCCCCAGTATTTACTAGAACTTTATATTATCTTAGAAGGTCTATTAAGAAAAGGAGTGTAATATATGACGAAAAAATATATTCTTGCTTTATTGAAAGAATTCTTAATTCAATTAATTTTATGGATTTTAATTTATTTTATACTTAATTTATTCTTTGATACGTTACATTTTAATTATAGTGTCTACTATTTAATGTTTTTTGTTACTTTCATTTCACGTGCTGTGATTTTAAGGAATAAAATTAATAAAAATAAATAATCAAATTTTTAATTATCTTAAATGAATTACATTGTAATTTATTTTTAAGACGTAAAGGATTATTTCTTTCTATTACTAAATATAGATTATGAATAGAGAATTATTTAAAGTAATGCGCAAAAAGGCAGATACCTAAATTTTAGAAATCTGCTTTCAACATGCCAAGAACTGGCGTATTACTTTGGATTCTTGGCTGATTTTAATTTTCTACAGTTGACAAAAATTTCTTCAGCCTTTATAATTTTTAAAAGCATTCTATCATCGTATGAATATATTTTTTTATTATAAATTACTCATTAACTGACTTTGAGCATTTACAAAGAAGGAGCTTAAATTGAACGAAGAACTATATACACCTCAAGAAGTTGCCGATTTATTAAAAATAAAAAAGAATACCGTATATGAACTTATTAAACGTGGTGATCTGAAATGTAGAAAAATAGGCAAACAATTTAGAATCCGTAAAGATGAGCTGGAAGAATATTTGAATTTAGCAGATAATAACATATCTGGTGGGGAATATGATATTCAGAATACTGGTAAAGAAGTAATTACCGGGAATATGCTAAAAAATGGAAATGTATCCGATGCGAATATAGAATCGGAGATAGTTTCAGGAAGAGATAGTTTAAAAAAACCGGATTCAATGGTGGATAACGCTCCTGATGCATCAGTTTATAACAGTCAGAGAGATTCTGGTACCGCTAATGAGTCTTATGGTAACCGGGGGCTTATTATATGCGGGCAGGACATTCTTTTGGAGATATTATGTAATTATCTGTCCGGTCAATTACAGGATCTTCCGATATTCAGATCCTATCTTGGCAGTTATAACGGTTTATATGCTTTATATCAAGGGAAGGTAGATGTGGCTACTGCCCATTTATGGGATGGTGAAACTGGTGAATACAATAAAGAGTTTGTTAAAAGGATGCTGCCCGGAATTGCATATCAAAGGATACATCTGGTAAACAGAATGCAGGGATTTTATGTAAAGGAAGGCAATCCGAAGCAGATCAATGATTTTAAGGATCTAACCAGGGATGATATTATTATGATAAACCGGGAAAAAGGTAGTGGAACCCGGATACTATTGGATCAATATCTCTTAAAATCAGGTATAAAACCGTCCCAGTTAAATGGTTACGAGAAAGAAGTAACATCCCACCTTGCCTGTGCAGGAGCAGTAGCAAGAGGCGGCGCGGATGTTGCCATCGGTAATGAAAGAATCAGCAAAGAGTTAAAAGGAATTGAATTTGTACCAATTCAGATGGAGAGTTATGATCTGGTAATCAAATTGGAATCAACCAGGTATAACTGGTATCAGGAATTAATTCAGATTATTAATTCCACTGAATTTAAAGAAGAATTGGAACGGATGTCAGGTTATGATATAACGGATATCGGAAAGATTTTGGATTAAATAAATAAGAGCCTGATGAATAATAAATTTATTTTGTAGTTTCAGCTGATAAATTTAATTTTCCGTCAGGTTTTATTAATATAATCGTCTTCATGATAAGTCCGTAATGTTGTTTATTCACTTAAAAAATATTTGAATTAAGTTACTGCCCTTAATTATCTGATAAATCAGCCAAATTAGAAAATTATAAAGAGAAAATAATTATAAAAACAAAAAAAATAATTGTAAAAACAAAAAAATAATTATTGACTTTCTGAACTGAAACGTGTAAAATACAAAACATCAAAACAAACGAAACAGATTAAAACAAAACAATAATAGATAAAACATAACTTAACGCTGATTTAAAGAACAAAACTACATAAGATATAACTTAATAAGCAGATCTAAAATTTGTTAAAAAGAGCGCTATAGTAAGACAAAGATGTCTAAGACTTAAAAATCTTAGACATTTTTTATTTTCATAAGACTGCCTCTTAAAGTGGTCAAGGAATTGATATATCTGTATTGGCAATTATGTATATGGAAAGAATTTTCACTATCTATGTGAATTTCTATTACATTTGTATAAAATTTAGTAACTATTCAGTATCCCCGAGAAAAGAGCGTAAAAATACGCTCATGTAGAATTTCGAGTTAAACGGCGCCCAAATATGCATTTTTTGCATATTTTATGTGCTTAAACGCATAAATGCGTAGTCCGTCAGAACCACAGTGAAAATTTATCAATAAGCAAGACACCTATTGTTCGAAGAAATGTATGTACTATCAATCTTTTAAGATTGTAGGTAAAAGAAAGGAGATTTTTTATGAAAAAATTAAAACATGCTTTATTCCTCGTTATTTGTATGGCTGTACTATTTACTGCAGGTTGCAGTAAAAAAGATTCCAGTGAGGCGGATAGTACTGCAAGCACTCCTACGACTGAGTCGGTTACGGATTCAGCCGAAAGCAGTGATAATAGTACAGATGCTGTTGCAGATACTGCTACAGCTGAAACGGAGGCAAATACTTCCACAGAGGAAGCAGCACCGGTTGAAATACTTGTTGCTGCGGCTGCAAGTCTTCAAAATTCCATGGAAGAGATCGGAAAATTATATATGGCAGCGAATCCAAAGGTAACAGTAACTTTCACTTACGGAAGTTCGGGTACATTACAACAGCAGATTGAACAGGGGGCACCTGCAGATGTCTTTATGTCAGCGGCAATAAAGCAGATGAAGGCACTTGAGGACAAAGGACTTATTTTGGAGGATACTAAGAAAGAATTACTGGAGAATAAAATTGTACTGATTGTTCCTAAAGACAGTAAACTTGGAATTACAAGCTTTGAAGATATTTTAAAAGCTCCTACTATCGCACTTGGGGATCCGGAAAGTGTACCGGTGGGACAATATGCAGAAGAAGTGTTTACTTCCCTTAATATGTTAGATGATGTAAAGAAACAGGCAAACTACGGAAAAGACGTAACGGAAGTACTTACCTGGGTTAGCACAGGAAATGCAGATGCAGGCGTTGTATATTCTACGGATGCCATGTCCACTGATGATGTAACTGTTGTGGCGGAAGCACCGGAAGGAAGCACTCCCAAGGTTATTTATCCGGCTGCGGTTGTAAAAGATACGAAAGTGGCAGATGCAGCAAAAGCATTTGTAGATTATTTGTCATCAGAGGAAGCCCTTGGTGTATTTGAAAAATACGGATTTTCAGCTAATAAATAATAAATTTACGGCATGTTAATTCGATTCTTGTAAAGACAGAATAACTGTGTTAAGCTAATGAATACATGAAAGTTTTCGTAAGAAAGTAAAAATTTAAGTGAAATACAATCTGAAAAAAGTATAGTTTCGCAATTGCCTATTGTATATTACATAAGGAAGGAGAAATGAATGGACTGGTCACCTTTATTAATATCCATGAAAACAGCAGTAACGGCTACAATAATTACATTTTTTTTGGGTACTTATGCTGCTCAGAAAGTAATGAAAGTGAAAGGAAAGCTGGTCTGGTTTTTTGACGGTTTATTTACTCTTCCTCTTGTTTTGCCACCAACGGTTGCCGGATTTTTTCTCCTGGTATTATTTGGAAAGCACGGGCCGTTGGGACAGCTTCTATCTTTCATTGGTATTCAAATTGTATTTAAATGGTCAGCTACCGTAATCGCTGCTGTAGTGATAGCATTTCCGCTGATGTATCGTTCCGCAAAAGCAGCATTTGAACAGATTGATCCTAATTTAATCTTTGCAGCCAGAACTTTAGGAATGTCTGATATAAGGATTTTCTGGAAGATTACAATGCCGCTGGCACTCCCGGGAATTATATCAGGGGGAATATTAGCATTTGCAAGGGCTCTGGGTGAATTTGGTGCAACCTTAATGATAGCTGGTAATATACCAAAGGTCACCCAGACAATACCGGTTGCAATCTACATGGCTGTCCAGGGAAGCAGAATGGACAGGGCGGCTATATGGGTAGTTATCATTGTGATTATTTCCTTTACTGTAATTTTCTTTATGAATTATCTGCCAAACCGAAAGAGAAAATACGGTGTAAAGGAGGAGTTTAAATGAGTTTATCTGTAGATATTAAGAAAAAATTCAAAGGCTTCTCACTTGATGTTAAACTCAGTATGGATAAAGAAAGAATGGGTCTTTTGGGTGCTTCCGGCTGCGGTAAAAGTATGACATTAAAATGTATAGCAGGTATTGAAAAACCGGATGAGGGAAGTATTATTCTAAATGACAGAGTATTGTTTGATTCACAAAAAAAGATCGACTTATCACCGCAGCAAAGAAAAGTAGGTTATTTATTTCAAAATTATGCCCTATTCCCTAATATGACCGTGGAAGAGAATATAGGCTGTGGTTTAAAAGGAAATTGGAAAGATAAAAAACCCAGGGTTGATCAGATGATAGAACTATTACATTTGAAAGAGTTAGGAAAAAGATATCCGATGCAGTTATCGGGAGGGCAGCAGCAAAGGGTGGCATTAGCCAGAATCCTTGCTTATGAGCCGGATGTATTAATGCTTGACGAACCCTTTTCAGCTCTGGATGCCTACTTGAAAGAAAATCTGCAGCAGGAGCTGTTAGCGGTGTTAAAGGAATATCACGGAGATACCATAATTGTATCCCACAATAGGGATGAGATATATAGTTTGTGTGAAAAAATTTCAATTATTGATTCCGGAAATCTGGTATTAACCGGTAATACTACTGATATTTTTCAGAACCCGGTTAAGCTTGCAGCGGCAAGATTGACGGGCTGTAAGAATATCTCCAGAGTGAAAAAGATATCAGAATATGAAATAGAAGCGTTAGAGTGGGGAATCACCCTTAATACCATAGAAAGAGTGTCGGATCATATTAATTATATCGGTATCCGTGCTCATGATATCAGACTGGCTGAGGATAGAACGGAAGAAAATTCGATACCCTGCAAGCCGCTTCGGGTTGCAGACAGTCCTTTTGAAAAAAACATTATCTTAAGCAGTGATTCCAGTGAACTTTGGTGGAAGATAAGTAAAGCTTATTGGGTTAATAGCTTAAATGAAGTAATACCGGACTATATTAAGCTTCCCAAGGAATCGCTTATGCTTTTGGAATAAATAGATAGAAACAGGCTGAACCCGAATTATCAACAGGTTAATTCGGGTTCAGCCTGTTTCTAATTAATTTGGCAGCGAAAGCACATGAATAAAAGTTATGACATAATGCAGTATGGACATATGACAAATGTAACTTGTTATTAAATTAGCAATAAAGTATCCTTAAAATAAATAAAAAAATAGGGTGGGCATAATATGAATCAGGAATTTAATTTAGGAGAATATTTAAGCAATGGGATTGAAAATATAATAAAAGGTGCCGTCAGGGCCTCATTTAAGAATCCAAAAGAAAGTACATTTATTGCACGATTTGCTTTATCAGGCAGTAAAGCAAGAAAAATCAGACAAAAACTGGAAGATACAGGAGAACATATACCACCATTCTTAATAGCCAGTATTACAAATGTCTGTAATTTACACTGTAAAGGCTGCTATGCCAGGGCGAATTCATCTTGTACGGATCATAAAGATTTAAATCAGATGAGTACACGTGAATGGGATAGAATATTCCTTGAAGCCGGTGAGATAGGTATATCCTTTATCCTCCTTGCGGGCGGAGAGCCTATGATGCGAATGGATGTGGTAAAAGCGGCAGCAAAATATAAAAATATTATCTTTCCTGTCTTTACAAACGGCACTATGTTTGATGATACATATTTATCCTTATTGGATAATAATCGAAATTTAATTCCTATACTAAGTATAGAAGGGGATTCATCTACAACCGATTTAAGAAGAGGTGAAGGTATTTATGCAAAGTTGATGGAAGATATGAAGAATATGAGCCAGGCAGGTATTCTTTACGGAGCATCAATTACTGTCAATAAAGAAAATATAGCTGAAGTTACCAGTGATGCGTTCCTGACAAATCTTTATAACCGGGGTTGTAAGGTGGTGTTCTACGTTGAATACGTTCCTGTAACCAGGGATACCAGGAATATAGCACCGACTGATACAGAGAGGGAATATCTGGAGAATAGATTATTACTTTTAAGAAAAGCTTTTGATGATATGATTTTTATATCTTTTCCGGGAGATGAAAAGTCATCAGGCGGATGCCTGGCAGCCGGCAGGGGGTTTTTTCATATCAATGCTTCAGGATTTGCGGAGCCGTGCCCTTTTTCTCCCTATTCCGATACTAATCTTAAAAATGTATCCTTAAAAAGTGCACTAAAGTCGCCTTTATTTCAAAAATTGCAAAGCAGCAATATTCTTATGGGTGAACACCAGGGAGGGTGTGTATTGTTTGAACAAAAGGAATTAGTTGAAACAATGATACTTTAAATATGTAAATTATAATTAGAAAAATCAACAATATCTATAAGAAATTAAAGGCATCTCCGGATGTCCTTTTTTGTATATATCTTCTTTGAATTGCAAATATTATAACATAGATAATATATAATTAATCATAATTATTACAAAGGTAATTGCGAAACTAAATAGTTTTTTGAATATACCATACAATTAATTAATATGAATTTCATATCTTCAGTTGCCCTCCTGGCAAGATTCAGCTCTGAAATTGTATTATTTGCATGGTATATAAATACAATAATCTTGTTTCACAATTACCTAATAATTATTACAGTAAAGGAGATAAGAAAATGCTTGATAAATGGGAAAACGGAAAAGATAAAGTCATTGGAAAACTTAAAGAAACAGCAGGAAAATGGATGGAGGATGATCAACTGGAGTTTCATGGAAAAGTACAAGGTATGAAGGCAGTAATCGGTGAAAAAACTGATGATTTGAAAGATAATGTGTTGGAAAAGACAAATGATTTAATAGATAAGTCCAAAATAGTGAGTGAAGATAAAAAAGACAAATAATTATTAATAAATGCAGGATTTTTTATAATTTTGTGTGAACTCGTTTTCAGAGGACCTCATTTTTAACTTAATGTTCATTCATTAAAATCCAAGAAACACTGTCAAGGAAAGAATATCAGCCTTTATAGAGTTTCTTGGATTTTGAATTTTTTATCAAAGTTCTTAATTCTGAAATAAACCATAAAATATGAAAAAGCAATAATCCATAGTATAAAAGCTCAAGTTTAGATTCAAAATGTTTAGATAAAATAAGTTGATTCATGTGAGGACAGAACCGTTTTATTGGTTTCTGTCCTTTTTAATTCATGACAATAGAAAGTTCGCGAAGCGTGCTTTCTATTGTTTACTTAAAATTACGAACTATAATGT
>JBAVPE010000048.1:0-40924 GCA_049692775.1 Anaerocolumna sp.
TGATATTTGCGCCAGGGCAAGACGGCGGAATGAGGCGTAGCGGTTCCTACGCCGATTGACGACAACGCAGCACTGGTGTAAATAGCAGATGCTGAATTAAGTGTTATTTACGCAAGGCAGTACTAGTGGTCAGTGGCAGTATCGCAGACAGGCCTGTGATATGCAGTGGGTGTAAACATGGATATTGTAATTGTAGATAATGAACGAAATGCTCTGAATTATTTAGCAAATATACTGAAAGAATGTGACAATGTAACAATACAGAATACCTTTACCGATTCAGTTGAAGCTTTAATTTATTTATTGAAAAATAAAACGGATGCTTTATTTCTGGATATTGAGATGCCGAATATAAATGGCATGTATTTGGCAGAACAGATACTGCATGTGTATCCGAAAACAAAAATTTGTTTTGTTACTGCTTATAATGACTTTGCAGTAAAGGCCTTTGAAATCAATGCGATTGATTATATTCTTAAGCCATATTTAGAAACCAGAATAGCGGATTGTATTAAAAAAATGAGTTTATCAAAAGCCAATAATGATAAAATCCAAAGTATAAGTGATAATTACAAATATGAATTAGATATAATTTGTGGATTTGATGATGAGGATGTAGTGTTATTGGGATTTCAGGACGTTTATTATATTGAAGTAATCAATCGTAATATATTTATACATACCGGTGATAAAACCTATAGAGGGAATAAAACCCTTAATTTTTATGAAGATAAATTAAGAAACCGTTCATTTTTCAGAACCCATAAGTGTTATATCGTTAACCTGGAGAAGATAAGCAGATTTAAACCAAGGATTAATTATACTTATGATATGTTTTTTAAAGATATTAAGGATATTGTTCCTATCAGCAGAAATAAGGTAAAGGAACTGAAAACATATTTCAGTATTTAATAATTGTATCCCCGGAACTAAATGAGGCTTACGAAGATATTTATATCGCCGAATATATGCGAAAAATAGACATATGAGTTTCTGGAAGTACCCTATAAATAAAAAAATACAAAGGAGACTATATGATTGACAACAAAACGATTAAAGTGAATGAACTTAAGCAGGGGGATATATTATTATTTTCCTATCTGCAAGATGACTGGGAATCAAAACTCATAGCACTGCTTACGCAATCTCCGGTAAGTCATTCTGCCATGTCTTATTATACGAATGATGAGATTGTTGAAGAGACACCTCCGGATGCCCAGGTGAATCCCATAAAGAAAAGGGTTGCGGATAGGACTATAACTGTCATGAGATTTTCTGATACAGAAGCAGATCTTAAAAAGGTACTTGATGTAGCGAAAAAGTATGCGGACCTAAAAGAGCCTTATCCAATGGCCAATTTAATTTTTGTTGGTTTATACATATTACTTAAACGTGTTATTATCAGTAAGGAATTGCAAATATTACTTTTGCCGATTTTGAAACTGGTAATAGGGGATTTAATTGAACTTGTCGATAATAAATACTATCCAGGAGAACATCCCATGGTCTGTTCACAATTTATTTATCATTGTTACGAAGAAGCGGGAAAAGAATATAAGCTCATTGTTAGAGATATTCCTTCCTTGAAATGCCTGCTGGAGCAGGTTCAGAATTATATTAATGAGAATAAATCCAGACTGGAGCTTAAATTAGCAACTGATTTGGACAGTATCAAGGCCGGTCGTCAGGATGCTATGCCGGTAACGGATAAGCTCCTGGAAGCATTATATCAGGAACTTAAGAAAACATCTGATATAGAAAACCGTAATAATAGCACGGATCTGTTAGGCGATGAATTTGTAATGGCTGTTCACGAGTTTTGTTCTGTTATTTACAAATTATACAATAATGAGGATGCCTTGTTGGTAAAAAATGAGGAAAACATTTTGTCATCAAATCCTATTGCATCACTTCTTGAGCATAAAGAGTATTTTGTGACACCGGGAGACTTATTAACCAATTGCAAAAATCTTACCAATATGGGTACGCTGATGGAGTAAGGCAGGCATTGAAATTGATGGATATCTCAGTTTATATCTGTTTCCTGGGTTTACAAAAAAATCACATTGACATTTTACGTCAATCCAATGACTTAAAAAGCATAAATTTTGCCTCTTATACATAAATCAACAAAATTTTTTCGGATATTATATAATTTAATGGATAAGAATTTATGACATAATTTTATAATACTGGAGTGATGAATATGTATATGCCATTTATAGGGCAGATTGAATTATTACCTGCTGACATTTCAACTTTGGGATGGATTCCTTGTAATGGAAGTGTTATCCCGATTAGACAAAATATACCTTTATATTCCTTAATTGGTAATAAATTTGGTGGAGATGGATTTTCAAATTTTGCAGTACCTGATTTCAGAGATATTCCGGCAGATATAGGAAAAGCTTATTATATTGCAGCATTGGGAATCTATCCGTTAAAAGAGTAATAACTGATTATTTTATGAAAGGCGGCCTCCTAAATGCGCCGTATAAGTTTCTGTGCTAAGAACGGGTCTGATGTGTTACTTCAAATATCAAACCCGTTCTTTTTTGCATATGATTTTTACTATAAACAGATAGTTTTTTGGGAAAACTGAATTGCTTACTTTCTTTGCATTTGTTTTCATGAAATTATTGCTATTTTTAAATGAATAAGGTATGATAAATATGGTGATTAATAAGGGGAATGATATAGTCAGGAATATAATTAATAAATTTATGTTAATGATTGGATGGAATATTACAGTATGAAATTAGACATGAACAATCTAAAATCGAATAAGACCATTATATTGCCCTTATATGTATTATATATATTATTTTTTAAATTAATATTTGGATTCGCTCTTAGTGATATTTGGGACAGGCTGGCAGCAAGAACTGTAAAGAAAAACAGAAGGAGCACTCTATGACGGAAGAAAAGCGGTTTGCTGTTTTAATTGATGCAGATAATGTGTCTGCAAAATATATAAAAAATATTCTGGATGAAATAACAAATTATGGTATCGCTACTTATAAAAGAATTTATGGAGACTGGACGAAATCCACAGCAGGTTCCTGGAAAGACGTATTACTTGAAAACTCAGTTACACCGGTACAGCAGTATGGTTATACGGTAGGTAAAAATGCTACGGATTCCGCAATGATTATTGATGCAATGGATATACTTTATTCCGGAAACGTTGAGGGATTTTGTATTGTATCCAGTGACAGTGATTTTACGAAATTGTCTTCCAGGCTTCGGGAATCCGGTATGCTGGTAGTTGGTATGGGTGAAAAGAAAACCCCTAAGCCGTTTATAGCTGCATGTAATCAGTTTAAGTATCTTGATGTACTGGCGGAATCTGAGAAAAATGGTATTGAGATAGAAACAGACCGCCTGACTCCGCTAATGAATACCATTGGAGAAAAAAATCAGGAAATTAAGAAAACGGAAGAAGGAATTGCTAATAATAAAGAATTTAAAGTTACACCCGCTCAGGATAATATTGATGCTGTGAAGAATATGACAGACTTAAGTGTCATTGAAACTTCAATTATTAAAATGATGAACGAAGTGGATTCTGAAGAACAAAGCATGAATATGGGAGAATTGGGAAGCCGTCTGGTTAAAAGGTATCCTGATTTTGATGTGAGGAATTATGGTGATACCAAATTGTCTAAATTTTTAAGAAAATTTGATTTCCTTGAAATTAAAACAATTGGAAAAGAAGGTTCTTCTATGTGGGTGACATTAAAGTCAGAGAACAAGGAACAACAAACCGTAAATAAAAATACTACAATAAATTCACAGAAAAGAAGAAAAAGAAATTATAAAAAAAAGTAGAATCCAATATATAAATAATTAAATTTTTCTATTGACAAATAGATTCGTTGAAGTTATACTTAACTCAATTTAATGATTAAACCGATGAGCAAGAGAAGTAGGTAAAGGAAATCTTTCAGAGAGTCGCTGGCTGGTGTGAAAGCGATAAGAGGAACAATTTGTTCTGCGAATTTATTGAATGGACTTGTGAGGGTGACTTGAAACCGTAAGGAAGTAGATGTCAACGGGAACCCTGACCGTTATCAGCGGGGTGTATATGATAGTATACAAACAGAGAGGATGTCTTAGACATCAATATGGGTGGTATCGCAGAAGTTATAAGCTTTTGTCCCTTAGAATAGGGATGGGGGCTTTTTTTATGTTATAGAAAACTGCGTCCTATAACATAAAAAATGCGACCCAGGATGCGCATGACGTGCAAGAGGAAGAGTGTCACTTAGGTGACGGCGCGCCAGAGTCTTTGTTATCTGATTTTACCCTAAGTGCTGTAAGGATAGTAACCGGATAGATAAGAAAGGACTGATAATTTCATCTGAAATATCAGTAAAAGCAGGCTCTGAGGGTTTCAGGGAGTACTCTAAATGTAAAAAGGAGGATATAAGATGACAACCAGCTATGAGGCAATGAAGAAATATGAAATGGATTATAATTTAATACCGGTGTGTAAAGAAATCTTTGCTGATATCATTACACCCATCAATTTATTAAGGAAATTATCACAAGTAGATAAGAGCTATTATCTGTTGGAAAGTGTGGAAGGCGGAGAACGTTGGGGGAGATATTCTTTTTTAGGATTTAACCCGTTGCTGCAAGTGTCCTGCAAAAATGGTGAGGTTATCATAAGAAGTGGTGAAATCATTACAAAAACATCAGAGGACCCGATGAATGTCTTAAGAGGCCTGTTAAAAAAATATAAAGCACCTCATATTGATGGAATGCCTCTATTTACTGGAGGATTTGTCGGATATTTTTCCTATGAAATGATTGGTTATGCGGAACCAAAATTAAATATTAAAAAGAATGATTTTAAAGATTATGACTTAATGTTGTTTGATAAAGTAATCGCATTTGACCATTTAAAACAGAAAATCAGTGTTGTAGCTAATTACAAGTCAGAAGACGGGGAGCAGGGATTTCATGCCGCCTTATTAGAAATTGAAAAAATTATTCATTTAATCAATGATCCGGCTCCTCTGCAAGTACTAAAAGCTGATGCTGATCCCCAATTCACCTGTAATATTTCAAAAGACCGTTATTGTGAAATGGTTGAAAAAACGAAAAAGTATATAAGGGAAGGTGATATATTCCAAGCAGTTATATCCAGAAGATTTGAAGCAGATTACAACAGCAGTCTTTTAAATACTTACCGCGTACTAAGAACTACCAATCCATCCCCTTATATGTATTTTATTCAATGTGAGGATGTGCAGATAGCAGGAGCATCTCCTGAAACCATGATTAAACTGGTGGATGGAAAATTAACCACTTTTCCAGTTGCAGGAACCAGACCCCGGGGCAAGACAGAGGAAGAGGATTTGGAACTGGAAAAAGAACTCATTGTGGATGAGAAAGAATTATCCGAGCATAATATGCTGGTAGATTTAGCTAGAAATGATGTAGGACGTATTGCAAAATATGGAAGTGTCAATGTTGAAGAGTATATGAAAATACACCGCTTTTCAAAAGTAATGCATATAGCTTCCGTGGTGACGGGACAGCTTGATGATAAAAAAGATGGATGTGATACGGTAGCAGCACTGCTGCCTGCGGGAACATTGTCCGGTGCCCCTAAGTTCAGGGCATGTGAAATTATTGATGAATTGGAACCGGTTGCAAGGGGAATATACGGAGGAGCCATTGGTTATCTTGATTTTTCCGGTAATTTGGATGTATGTATTGCTATAAGAACTGCAGTAAAAAAGGGGAATAAGGTATATGTCCAGGCAGGTGCAGGTATAGTGGCAGATAGTGTTCCGGAGAAAGAATATGAAGAATGTGCAGGTAAAGCCGGTGCGGTGATGGAAGCAATTAAGGGAGCAGGTGAGGTGGATTTATGATTTTATTGATCGATAACTATGATAGCTTTTCTTATAATCTGGTTCAATTAATAGGAAGTATAGGTGGAGGGAAAAAGGCGTTGGAAGGTGAGGACTTTGAAATAAAAGTAATCCGTAATGATGAATTAACAGTAAAGGAAATCAAAGCATTAAATCCCTCGCATATTATTCTTTCACCGGGACCGGGACGCCCCATTGATGCCGGAGTCTGTGAAGAAGTAGTGAAAGAGATGAAGGATACAACAAAGATCTTAGGGGTATGTTTAGGACATCAGGGGATTTGTGAAGTGTTTGGGGCGACGATTACTTATGCAAATACTTTAATGCATGGCAAGCAAAGTACCGTTACGGTAGACACAAACAGCAATCTGTTTCGTGGCCTTCCAGAGTCAATTCCAGTGGGAAGATATCATTCGCTGGCAGCTAAGCCGGACACGATTCCACAGGAATTAAAGGTAATTGGAGTAGCAGATGATGGGGATATTATGGCCGTAAAGCATGAGAAATATGAAGTGTATGGACTTCAGTTCCATCCTGAATCCGTACTTACCCCAGGTGGTAAAAAGATGATGGAAAATTTTTTAAACTGACATGCTGATTCGTATGCGCCGTGGCGCGCAGAAAGGAGTTAAAAATGATTAAAGAAGCAATCCATAAGATAACTGACAAGGAAAATTTATCTTACGAAATGGCGGAAGGTGTAATGAATGAAATTATGAGTGGTGAAGCGTCCGGAATACACATAGGGGCATATCTTACTGGACTTCGTATGAAAGGTGAAACTATTGAAGAGATAACCGCAAGTGCAGCCGGTATGAGAAAACACTGTACCAGGTTACTTCACAATATGGATGTGCTTGAAATTGTAGGAACCGGCGGAGATGAGGCCTTTACTTTTAATATTTCTACAACAGCCTCCCTGGTGGTATCAGCAGCTGGCATACCCGTAGCAAAACACGGCAACCGCAGTGTATCCAGCAAATGCGGTGCAGCAGATGTTTTAGAGGCATTGGGTGTAAATATCATGATCAGTCCGGCTAAAAGTGCAGAAGTATTAAATGAAATAGGATTATGTTTTATGTTTGCCCAAAGTTATCATACTGCTATGAAATATGTAGCGCCGGTACGGCGTGAATTGGGGATACGAACTATTTTCAATATTCTGGGTCCCCTTGCGAACCCAGCCGGAGCCAATATGCAGTTATTAGGTGTATATGATGAGGCACTGGTGGAACCTTTAGCTAAAGTTTTGGCAAATCTGGGGGTTAAGCGTGCCATTGTAGTTTATGGTAATGACGGAATCGATGAAATCTCCCTCAGTGCACCTACCACCTGTTGTGAAATAAGGGATGGTCTGATAACTTCATATAAGTTGGAACCGGAGCAATTTGGCTTATCTAAATGTAAGAAAGAAGATTTAACCGGTGGCGGTCCAAGAGAAAATGCAGACATTACCCTTGCTATTTTAAAAGGAGAAAAAGGTCCAAGAAGAGACGCAGTTATTATGAATGCAGCAGCCTGTATCTATATGGTAAAAGACAATATTACTTTAAAAGAGGCAGCAGCAGTTGCGGCCGATGTAATTGACAGCGGAAAGGCAATGACACAGCTGGAGAAATTCATAAAACTTACCAATGAATGAATTACAAAGAACTGAGAAAGGTATGATGATAATGATATTGGACAAAATTGCCCAAGCAACAAAAGTCCGAATTGAAAATGACAAAAAGCAGATGCCTTTGGAGATTATAAAGCAAATTGCGGAAAAGCTTGATAAGAATATGGATTTTCCTTTTGAGGCTGCATTAAAAAATGGAAACATAAATTTTATATGTGAAGTAAAAAAGGCATCCCCTTCCAAAGGAATAATAGCAGAAGATTTCCCTTATGTGGAGATTGCAAGGGATTATGAAACGGCAGGTGCGAGCTGTATTTCCGTACTCACGGAACCGGATTTTTTTAAAGGCAGGGATGAATATTTGACTGAGATTAAAAAGAACGTAGAAATTCCGGTTCTGCGTAAAGATTTTATTTTGGAACCTTATCAGATACACCAGGCTAAAGTAATAGGCGCAGATTGTATCTTACTTATCTGTTCCCTGTTAAAGGAAGAAGCAATCCGTGAATATATTCTTCTTTGTGACACCTTAGGAATATCTGCATTAGTGGAAGCACATGATGAGGATGAGGTTAAATCAGCAGTTAATGCAGGTGCCAGGATGATCGGTGTCAATAACCGGAACTTAAAAACCTTTGAAGTAGATATCCATAACAGTGAACAGCTCAGAAAACTGGTTCCGGAGCATATTCTTTTTGTGGCAGAAAGCGGGATTAAAACAACAGAAGATATGAATACTTTAAGAAAAGCGAAGGTAAATGCCGTATTGATTGGTGAAACCTTAATGCGCAGTCCGGACAAAAAGAAAGTACTAAATGAATTAAGGGGCAATTATGGTTAAAATTAAAATATGCGGATTAAAAAGCCCGGAAGATATTACTTATATAAATAAATATCAGCCGGAATATATCGGATTTGTATTTGCGATAAGCAAGCGGCAGTTAAATGATACCCAGGCAGCTTATTTAAAGGAATTATTGGATAAAAAGATTCAGGCTGTCGGGGTATTTGTAAATGAACCCATGGAGCATATTATTAAGTTATGCAGGGATAAAGTAATAGACATGGTACAATTACATGGGGATGAAGATGAGGACTATATCCTTAAGCTTAAGAACCGGATATCTAATCCCATTATTAAAGCGGTACGTGTACAGCGGGCCGGACAGATAGAAGATATGCAGAAGCTGTCCTGTAATCATCTGCTGCTTGACACTTACAGTAAGAATCAGTTTGGAGGCAGCGGTGTAACTTTTGACAGGGGATTAATACCTGATAATTGTAAGCCCTTTTTTTTAGCCGGTGGTTTAAATAAAGATAATATCCAAGAGGCCATAAAAGATTGCAGCCCTTATTGTGTGGATATCAGCAGCGGAGTAGAAACCGATGGGAAAAAGGACGAGAAAAAAATAATGGAAATTATAGAATTAGTAAGAAATGTGGATCATGAAAGATAAACTATCAGTAAAGATAAATGATCAATAAAGTTATAAGATTAGAACTATAACATTAATGTCATGACAATAGAGCACCCTGTAATGAAGTCTTAATCAGAAAGTAAGCGTATGTTCATGCAATTAAAGGAATTAAATAATAAGTAAAATAAATAACTGGAAGCAGGTGGAAGAATGAAAAAAGGAAGATTTGGACAATATGGCGGTCAGTACATTCCGGAGACACTTATGAATGCAGTACAGGAAGTGGATAAAGCCTATGAATTTTATAAAAATGATCCGCAGTTTGTCAGTGAATTAAATGATTTATATAAAAATTATGCGGGAAGACCATCCCTGTTATATTATGCAGAGAAAATGACAAATGATTTGGGCGGAGCTAAAATCTACCTGAAAAGAGAAGATTTAAATCATACCGGTTCCCATAAGATTAACAATGTACTGGGTCAGGTATTACTGGCGAAAAAAATGGGTAAAACCAGGGTAATTGCAGAGACCGGAGCCGGACAGCATGGAGTTGCCACCGCAACAGCAGCTGCACTTATGGGAATGGAATGCGATGTCTTTATGGGGAAGGAGGATACGGACCGTCAGGCGCTGAACGTATTTCGTATGGAGCTGCTTGGAGCCAGGGTTCATCCGGTTACCAGCGGTACCATGACTCTTAAGGACGCTGTTAATGAAACTATGCGGGAGTGGACGAAAAGGGTAGGGGATACCTTATATGTACTGGGTTCTGTCATGGGACCTCACCCATTTCCTACAATTGTAAGGGATTTTCAAAAGGTCATCGGTAAGGAAATTAAAGAGCAGTTAATGGAAAAGGAAGGAAAACTTCCGGATGCGGTAATCGCCTGTGTTGGGGGCGGCAGTAATGCTATGGGAGCTTTTTATGAATTTATTGATGAAAAGTCAGTTGAATTAATTGGCTGTGAAGCAGCGGGACTTGGAGTGGATAACCCCAAGAATGCCGCTACCATTGCCAATGGCAGTGAAGGGATCTTCCATGGAATGAAATCCTTATTTTGTCAGGATGAGTACGGACAGATCGCCCCGGTATATTCGATTTCAGCCGGACTTGATTATCCTGGAATCGGGCCGGAACATGCCATGTTAAATGATTTGGGCCGTGCCAGATACGTACCAATTACAGATGAAGAAGCAGTCAGGGCTTTTGAATATCTTTCACGTACGGAAGGAATTATTCCGGCCGTGGAAAGTGCACATGCGGTAGCTTATGCAATGAAAGCAGCAGTTTCTTACGATAAAGATAAAATTATTGTTATTAATATATCCGGTCGCGGAGATAAAGATGTAGCGGCTATTGCCAGATACAGGGGGGTAAATATTTATGAGTAGAATTGAACATGCATTTAATCATGGTAAGGCCTTTATCGCCTTTGTAACGGGAGGGGACCCGGATCTTTACACCACGGAAAAACTAATCTATGCCATGGAAGAAGCAGGCGCAGATTTAATAGAAATCGGAATACCCTTCTCGGACCCAATAGCAGAAGGTATTGTTATCCAGGAAGCCAATGAAAGAGCCTTGGCAGCGGGTTGTACTACAGATAAGTTATTTGATATGATTGCCAGGGTACGTAAAAAAGTACAGGTACCCCTTGTTTTTTTAACCTATATCAATCCAATTTATACTTATGGTAAAGATAAATTTATGTCTAAATGTAAAGAGACAGGAATGGATGGAATCATTGTCCCGGATCTTCCCTTTGAAGAAAAGGAAGAACTGGAACCGGATTGTGATAAATATGGAATTGATTTAATATCCCTTATTGCACCAACTTCCAAAGAAAGAATAAAAATGATAGCAAAAAATGCAAAAGGGTTTATTTACTGTGTATCCTCAATGGGCGTTACCGGTGTCCGTTCTGAGATAAAGACAGATATTGAGGCAATGCTTCAATTAGTAAGAGAATCAACTGCGGTACCCTGTGCTGTTGGTTTTGGTTTATCAACCACGGAACAGGCTGCAAAATATGCAGCTATATCAGATGGTGCCATTGTAGGAAGTGCCATTGTAAAGATAGTAGCACAGAATGGAAGGGACAGCGGGAAGCCTGTTTATGACTATGTAAAATCTATGAAAAATGCAGTCAGTAAGATTATTTAGTAAATGACAGGAAAAATAATTGTAATCATTTCATTAATATTGTATAATCAAAAACAAGTCAGAATTATACATAATGGGCAAATAGGAAATGGAAGAAAGGTTACTGCGATGAAATTATTACAAGAAAGAATATTGAGAGACGGTAATGTGAAAAATGGTAATGTCCTTAAGGTAGATAATTTTTTAAATCATCAGATGGACATCGAATTATTTAATGAAATTGGTAAAGAATTTAAGAAGATTTTTGAAGATTTAAAGATTAATAAAATATTAACCATAGAAGCCTCTGGAATTGGAATAGCTTGTATTACAGCACAATATTTTAATGCTCCTGTTGTTTTTGCAAAAAAAGCCCAAAGCATAAATATAGATGGCGAAGTGTATTCTACAAAGATAGAATCATTTACACATAAGAAAACTTATGATGTTATCGTATCCAAAAAATTCTTATGTGCAGAGGACAGAATATTAATTATAGATGATTTTTTGGCAAACGGATATGCTTTGGCAGGGCTCATTGATTTGGTAAGATGTGCAGGCGCCAGTGTAGAAGGTATCGGAATCGTGATTGAAAAAGGATTCCAAAACGGTGGAGAAATGATACGTTCCATGGGTGTCAGGTTAGAATCCTTAGCCATAGTGGATAGTATGGACGCAGAAGACGGAAGTATTGTTTTCCGTAATAAATAATAAAATCATGAGAATCCGCGTGGGTAGTCCTGTAATTATTACCTGACCGGATTCTTTTGCTGTCTTAAATATAACTTAAAGATATTTTTATTTTTTACTTGATTATTTTACTATTTCTTAGTAAAATAGATGTTGCTGTTAGAAAAAAAGGATGGTCTAATATGAAAAATATTAAAGGGCATATCAGGCAGAATCAGTTTAAACAGGTATACTTACTGTATGGTACTGAAAGTTATCTTAAGAAATTATATAAAGATAAATTAAAAACTGCAATAATTGGAGATAGCGATGATATGAATTACTCCTATTTTGAAGGAAAAGGAGTCGATGTTTCAAAAGTAATTGCTGTAGCCGATACCTTGCCTTTTTTCAGCGGCAGAAGATTAATTATTATTGAAAACAGCGGTTTATTCAAAAGCCAGAGTAATTTAGCTGATTACATCAAAGCCATTCCGGAAACCACCCATGTTATATTTGTGGAGTCTGAAATAGATAAAAGAAACCGTTTATTTAAGGCAGTTAAAGAGAGCGGAACCATATCAGAGATGAATGGTATGGATGAAGCCAATTTAAAGCTTTGGATAGCCTCACTCTTAGATAAAGACAAGAAGAAAATTACCGGGGATACCATACTTTATCTTTTGGGTAAGACCGGAACCGATATGGAGAATATCCAGAACGAAGTAGAGAAATTATGCTGTTATGCCATGGATAGGGATGTTATTAGTCCGAAAGATATTGATGCTGTCTGTACAACCCAGATAAGCGGCAAGATATTCTTAATGATTGATGCGATTGGAAGCAGAAGACAGCAGCAGGCCTTAGATTTATACTATGATTTATTAGCATTGAAAGAAAAGCCTATGTCTATTTTATTCTTAATTACCAGGCAGTTTAATATCCTGATACAGGTGAAGGATTTGGCAGCTTTGGGTTATAATAATACGGTAATCAGTCAAAAGACAGGTCTGATGGCATTTACAATCAGCAAATACTTAAGCCAGGGTAAGAACTTTGCCATGAAAACTTTAAAAGAAGCCCTGCAAAGCTGTGCAGAAATTGAAGAACAGATAAAAACCGGACGGATGATCGATACAATCGGTGTGGAGCTGTTAATTGTTAAGTATAGTGTTGCTCCGGCCAGTTGCCTTGATAATGCTGGAAATTCTTGAGTTTGCGTGGGTTTGCGGGATTTTGAAAATTTAGTTTTTTACCGATTTCTACGGTTTTTCTACACTTTGCCTCGACTTCTACGAAAGGCCTTGTGTGTTAAAATAAAATATGGAGACGTATCGAAGTGGTCATAACGAGCCTGACTCGAAATCAGGTTGTCCGCAAGGGCACGTGAGTTCGAATCTCACCGTCTCCGCCATGAGCCTGTTTGCGGTCAATGTCCGCAGCAGGCTCTTCCTTTTTTCCAGATTTCTACGCTCTCTTTTGAGGGCGTTTTTTCTTTTCTGTAGAAAAGGGGTGCGCCTGAATCCTTTGTACATACGGCTTTGCAGTGCTTTCATGAATCCATCCGTAGAAAATCATTCGCTCGGTTCAAGTTCGCTTGGTTCAGCCACTCGGTTTCTTTCAAACATTCCATCCATAACCAAGCCGGATTCAATCTGTGCGTGGAAGTCCAGATGCGAGTAAATGTCCGCTGTAGTCGAGAACGTACTGTGTCCCTATCCCAAAAGCTAAGATACAGCTCACCGTCATCCACCTTGATTTCCCTTTGCTCCAAAGACTCACCCCAGCCATCAGAAAATTGGAAAAAAGCCACTCTTCCAGCTCCGCAAGCTCAGAGGGGGAAAGCGTGCCATGAGTTTGCACCTCGGAAAGCTCTACACCAACAACGTCGTTTTCAAGCCCTTTTTTAATCTGATTAAGGGTTCGGTTTTCTTGCAGTGCACTTTCAATATATCTACCAACAATTGACATTAATATTTGGCCATCTCCACAAGAATTTTCAAGAATCTTTTTCCCGAACAATTCTTGTTTATAGCCAGCTATTTCAAGCATTTTCAGCGTTATATGTTTAGGCGTAAATACTTGACACTTCTTATTCATATGAGATATCTAATCCTTCCGTATCTATTAATAACCACAAAATGCAGACCGTGTAATAAAAACAAGGCTAATAAACCTAAATTTTACACCATTTTGTTCCACGACCGGCACCCACTGTTTTAATGATGCCCTCACGCTTCATTTCGCTTAAGACCTTTTCAATCGTCGTAGCAGCTATGTCGGGACAAGACTGTATGATCTCAGCCTTGGTAAACAGTCCAACTTTTTCATCAGCAAATTTGCGGATTCGTTCTTCCTTGGTCATCTTTGCATCAGAGACCACGGCCACCCGTGATTCAAAATCCCGATAGGCAGCAAGAAGAACCCCCAGCATATATCTTACGAACGGCCAAATGTCATTTTTGCCCTCATGCCAATGCTCGGAGCTTTGTTTTAAAGTTGCATAATAGTTCTCTTTTGTTTTTTCAATGAGCGATTCAATGCTGATATATTTACCCACCATGTAGCCGTGGCGGTATAGCAGAAGCAATGTCAGCAACCGGCTCATGCGACCATTTCCATCGTTAAATGGATGGATACAAAGGAAATCCAATATAAAGAGAATGTCAACCAGCAATGGTTCAGCTTTCTTCCTGTCTGCAATTTCGTTATAGGCATTACATAGTGCATCGACCGAGGCTGCTGTTTCATATGCAGGCACAGGCTGAAATCGAACCCTTTTTACCCCAGCAGCACCTGTTTCTTGGATGATGTTGTCTGCACTTTTGAAAGTACCACCAAATCCATATGGAGAAAACTTATATAAATCCCGGTGGAGTTGTAAAATGACATTGGACTTTATAGAGATGTAATCGTGGCTTTCATGGATGGTATCCAGCACGGTTCGATAGCCGAGGATTTCTTCTTCATCTCGGTTTGCGGGAGCAACGTGTTCATCCTTTAATTCATGCAGCCGCTGATCAGAGGTGTGAATGCCCTCAATTCGGTTAGACGCCCCAGTGCTTTGTATTTTAGCTACTTCGACCAGCTTCGATAATACATCCGGTTGCTGGCGATAAAAGTTCGCCTGCTTTCCTTTAAACTCATGTATCTGCACTAAATAAGAAACTATGTCACTTGGAATAGCTACTGTTTCTAAAAAGTTGTAATCATAATTTCTCATTTCAAATCTCCATATCTGCATATTTTAAAAAATTGTATATGCAAATAGTATACCACATATGGCACAGATTTATCAAGAATTTTCTCTTTGTATACTCCCCAAAAATATTATTTGCATAATTTATTAAATAAAATATGCAAATAATATTTTTGTTACCGCTTTGCCTCAACCCCAATATAATGTTATCCAATTTTAACCGACAAAGGTGATGTATCTTTAATTTTTCTGGCATTTATTAATCAGCTTCATGTACTTATCCGACTTGGAAGTCCTGCCGTCGTTCACTGTTTCGGCGAGGTAGTGTATCAGCCATTCCTTTGGGATCAGATAGCCCCGCTGATAAGGAACCGCTTTGAGCTTTCCGGTTTTGATCCACTTGGTCACAGTGGTGGTTTTATATCCCAACAGTTCGCTGACCTGCTTTGTGTTCAAGGCATCTGGTTTAAGTAGCCATTGTTCCTTGAGCAGGTTGACAAAAGCCGAGGGATTTACTTTCACATAGTTGGTTTTCCTACTTGGATTTTTCGAGGCAAAAATACCGAGTGGCGGCATATTCTTAATCTTTCCAGCTTCCTGCTTCTTGAAGAACTTAATCACATCCATAGTTTTAATAGTGAACCGTCTCGTCTTTTTCCCGCTGTCCCTGCAGGGTATAACGCCATGTTCCAAAAGCCATTTTGCCTTTCTCTTGCTGACATGACAGATTTTATATAATTGATCCATACTGATAGTTGGGGGGTATTCCTCCAGCAAGTACGAGTAGTCTGTTTTCATAAGTAACCTTCATTGGCAACACAAGAACAGAAGAAAAATTTCTGTTCTTGTGTTGCATTTAATTGTGTGTCAATGGTAGGAAATGCTGTGGTTCGTTTTTTTATTTCTGTGAAACTAAGGTATCTTAAAGTCTTTTCGCCAAGTATTTTTCTACGCTTTTTCTACACTTTGCTCTGAAAACCGTTAAATTCGGGGTTTGAGCCGAAGCGTGGTAATTCATGGTTTATGCCCGAAAATCCTTGATTCATGCGGGTTTGCTCGATACTATGGTGACTCAAAGTTACCTTGATAGTCTCATCGAAACTTGCCCTCAAATAACTCGAAATCGGGTTGTCCAGAAATGGGCACGTGGGTTCGAATCCCACCTTCTCCGTTAATTTAGATTTCATTCATGGTAAAGGGGCTGTCGGTTGGCAGACCCTTTACCATACGCAATAATTCAGATGCTTTTTAATATTTTAAACAATGGAAGGCCAGGGTTTGATGTAAAAATCATTGATGTAAATGTAAAATATACTTTACCCATAAATGTAAATATATGCTAATATAAGTATAGGGGGGGGTGATTTATTTAACGCTATCTGATCCATGAATATTCATCAGTGGCAAAATCATGGAAATACATTTATTTTTATCATTGGACACAATAAATGGACATACAGGTCAAAAATTGAAAAGATTTTTGGCAAGGTTACCTGTAAACTGTAATTCCAGCCTTTAGGGCATAACGTAAAAGAGGTGATTCCATTGGTTACATGATAATATTTTTTAGGATTGCTATTTTCTGAATTACAATAACATTTCCAAGAGAGGAGAAAATAATTATGTTAAAAAAAGGAAAAATTCTTAGCGTATTATTAATGATAGTATTAGTTGTGTCTTTAATACCTGGCCAAAATTTAAAAGCTGCTACTGCCTGGAACCTGGTGTGGAGTGATGAATTCAACGGTACATCACTGGATACTTCCAACTGGACTTATGAAACCGGTACCGGCAGCAGCGGATGGGGTAATAACGAACTGGAGTATTATACCGGCCGTACGGAAAACCTGCAGGTAACCGGCGGAAACCTTGTCATCACGGCAAGAAAAGAAAATTATGGCGGCATGAACTATACTTCTGCCAGGATTAAAACACAGGGTCATAAAAGCTTTACTTATGGAAAAATAGAAGCAAGGATTAAATTGCCTTCAGGACAGGGGTTATGGCCGGCATTCTGGATGCTCGGGACAAATATTACTACCGTAAACTGGCCATATTGTGGAGAAATAGACATTATGGAACGTGTAAATAACAATTCCAGTGTCAACGGGACCGTACACTGGGATGCAAATGGGTATGCTTCTTATGGCCAGGTATCAGGAAGCCTTGATTTCTCGCAATATCATGTATACAGTATTGAATGGGATTCAAGCTACATCAGATGGTACGTAGACGGAGTTCAGTATAATGAATTTTATATTGCAAATAATACCGGTAATACCGAAGAATTTCAAAAATCGTTTTTTCTGCTGTTAAATCTTGCGGTAGGAGGTAACTGGCCGGGAAGCCCGAATAGTTCCACCCCATTCCCTTCCCAGATGCTGGTTGATTATGTCCGTGTATACCAGGCTTCTTCACCAACTATTGTAAACGGAGGTATTTATACCCTGGCAGCCAAATGCAGTGGAAAGGTACTGGATGTTGTGGATGTCTCAACAGCAGATGGGGCTAAAATGCAGCAATGGACAAATTATACTGCCAGTAACCAGCAGTTTAGGGTAGAAGATATGGGTAGCGGATACTATAAACTTACGGCAGTCCACAGTGGAAAAGTATTGGATGTACCGAGTTCCTCTACTGCCACTGGTGTCCAGTTACAACAATGGACGGACAATGGCACTGATGCACAAAGATGGAGGATTGATGATGTGGGTGGCGGCTATTACAAGCTGGTTTCGAAAGCCAGCGGGCTGGCAATCGATGTATCCGGAGCTTCAACGTTGGATGGTGCGGCGGTGCAGCAGTATACCGATAACGGCACGGATGCCCAGAAGTGGTTATTTACAAGAATTAATTAGTGATTAACACCAAATATTTTACCAAAAGAAGTTGACTACTGATGTGGTTGACTTCTTTTCCTTTATAACGGGCCTAAAAATGCAGACTTTACAATTGACGAATTGGAGTAAAAAGGATACTATTATTTATACCAGATCACTTAACTTAATGTGGAAACAGCTAAAGATTACAGTCACGGAACAGGCAGAACAAGAGTGCGGCAGCTGTGGATGTGATTTTGACCCACTTTATAAAAGGGTACTTGTACTTAAAGAATTACTATAGAAAATTGAAATTACATTAATGGATGAAGAGAGATAGTAGGCAGACGAAGTGAAGATATACGTATTAGATGATTTGTGAATAAAAGTCTGAACTAGAACCTCATCCAATCGATAGTGAGGTGAAATACAATGTTATTTATTTGTTATCCTAAATGCACTACTTGCGGGAAAGCTCGTAAGTGGCTGGAGGAAAAAGGTGTTCTTTATGATTTTAGGGACATCAAGCTGAACAATCCCACCTATGACGAATTGAAAACTTGGGCTGTAAAAAGCAATCTCCCATTGCGGAGGTTTTTTAATACCAGTGGTTTGATCTATAAATCATTGGGGTTAAAGGATAAACTGACGGACATGAATGAGGAAGAACAGCTCCAATTATTGAGTACTGATGGGATGTTAGTTAAGCGGCCGCTGCTGATTAGTGAGGATTTTGTCCTGGTGGGATTCAAAGAAAAAGAATGGAACGAATACTTAAACATAACTTGAAGGTGTGATAAATCAGAGTGTAAAAGTTTTATAGTTGCAGAAAACAATATATGGAGATGCCTGTCCGGGTCGAATATACATTAACAAATCTCTGCGATGACCTGCTGCTAAGCTTAAACCAGCTCGCACATTGGGAAATACAGGTTCATAAGCAAAATAAGCCGATTACTGAAAGGTAGTTGGCTTATTTTACTATATTTGGTATAATATCAATAATTATACCAAGGAGGATTACGTCGTGTTTAATTATAGGATGGCAGATTTAGAGGATACCGATATTTTGGCACATCTACGAGTCTTAATGCTAAGTGATGGAATTGATTTAACGGAAGAATATAAAGATAGGTTGCTCAGTAATACAAAGCAATATATGAAGAATGGATTTATGGATAAGAGCTATGAAGTCTTAGTTGCTGAATTTAATGGAGAAATTATTGCTATGAGCGGCTTAACATTTTACATATTACCTCCAAACGAGTGGTGCCCAGGCGGAAAAACTGCATATATAGGCGGAATCTATACAATGCCGGTATTTCGCAGACAAGGTATAGCATCTGAACTTTTATCCAGGAGTGTTGAAGAAGCGAAAAGATTAGGCTGTGAGAGAATACAGTTGCATACGACGGATATGGGCAGGCCGATTTACGAGAAATATGGCTTTGAGGATTCTTTATCCTCCATGGCATATTTCCCGTTCGGAAAAGCTGGAATTACACAATAGTCATCCGTTATTATCTGTATGGCTGTACGGAGTCATGCCCATCCTGGCAAAAAAATCTGGTGTGAAGCTGGCTTGCTATTGCCGACTAAGCTTCCCACCCACTATTAAGGAGGTTTATAAGATGGATTATAAAAAAGTTGAACGGGAACCATTTAAAGTAATAGGTGAAAGAAGAACGACACCTTATGGAGGAGGCACCTGGGCTATCGTAAAAAGCGATGGCAGTATGGAGGCCATGAAAGAATTAAGCGGGAAGTTTTTTGATTTAGGTATATGTTTCGGTTTTGGAGAAGATGGAAGCAATGATTATATGTGTGGTATTGAATGGGAGAAAGAGGATATACCGGAATTTGAAAGTTATATATATCTGGCTGCCACCTGGCTGATTTTTGAAGCAAAAGGAGGAATCACAGACAATGTCCTCGGGAATACCTGGCAGAGGATTAGCCGGGAATTCCTTCCTCAAAGCAAGTATAAAAAATCAGGGATGCCGACCATTGAAAAATACGTTGAATGGGATGAGGCTGCGGATATCTGCAGGGTTGAAATCTGGATACCTGTCTCATTAAAATAGTATATCACCAGTGAATATTCTATTTAATTAAATTTTTATAATAAAATAGCCATTGACATTCTTAATTAAATTGCTTAAAATTAAATCGAAAGCAATTTAAAGAAATTGAGGAACATAAATAAAGAAACATAAACAAAACAAAAGAATATAGATAAACGATATAAAAAATAAATAGGAGTGTCATAAAAGGAGCGTGTTATTATGAGTATATATGAAATGAATGTTATGGATAGGGAAGGCAAGGAAGTATCGCTTGGAGACTATAAAGGAAAAGTACTGCTGATTATTAATAGCGCTACAGCCTGCGGATTTACACCCCAGTATGAAAGATTAGAAACGTTATATGAACAATACAAAGAACAAGGTTTTGTTATTTTAGATTTCCCTTGTAATCAATTTGGTCATCAGGCTCCCGGTTCAAATGAGGAAATAGCCAGTTTTTGTGAAACTAAATATGGGGTCTCTTTTCCTATTTTTTCTAAAATCAATGTAAACGGAGAAGATGCTTCGACGCTTTATAAATATCTGGTAAAAGAAAAAGGATTCGGCGGATTTAGCCCGGAAAATGAACTCTCAGCCCATTGGGATGAAAAGTTATCAAAGGAAAATCCTAATTATAAGAATGAACCGGGTATTAAGTGGAATTTTACTAAGTTTCTAATTAACCGTGAGGGGAAAGTTATTAAAAGATTTGAACCGATCGATGACCTGAATTTGGTAGAAGAGAAGATAAAGGAGTTATTAAAATGAGTACTGATAAAAAGATAGAAGTCAGATATTTTTCAAAAACAGGTAATACAAAAAAACTTGCAGAAGCTATAGCTAATACCCTTGGAGTAATGGCTGAATCTGTGGAAACACCTCTTGAAGGCAATGTAGATATTTTATTTCTTGGAAGTAGTGTATATGGGGCCGGAGTTGATACAAGCATAAAAACATTTATAAATTCCCTGGACTCCCAGGTGAAAAAAGTTGTAAACTTTAGTACGGCTGCTATTCTTCCTTCAACCTATGCTCAAATTAAAAAACTTCTGAGTGTAAAAGGTATAAAACTTGATGAAAGGGAATTCCATTGCAGAGGTGAATTTTTATTGATGCACAAAGGAAGACCCAATGCCCAGGATATTAAAAAAGCCCAGGCATTTGCCAATACGATTGTATCTTAATTATAGTAATCGAATTAATTTCATGTAAATATTCACTATAGTAAACGGAAGTATTTCAGCACAAATACTTCCGTTTATTTTTTATCTCATAGGAAAGTTCCCCTATGAGATAAAAACCCTCCGGGGGATGCGCATGACGTGCTATAGGTAGATTGTCACTGAAGTGACAGCGCGTCAGCGCTAGAGTCTGGGAATACTACCCGGAATTTACACTGATTAATCCAAAGCTTGATTACGCGGCAAACAGATAAAACCGGTAAATTCACATCATTCGATAAAGTCAGTAAAAATTACAAATAAACCGGAAAAAATGACATAAATACATATAATATAAAGAATTATTGTATAATATTGCATATTATGTGTGATCTTATCATTTTATGTCGTTTTATAAAATAAAAAACGTAGTTAAATCCAAAATACAAATTTTAAAAGTTTAGTTAGATTAATCAAAACCAGATGTAATAACGGTAACAGACTTTTGAATAATAAGGGAAGCCGCGACAAATATAAATCAGGAAATGTAGGTGAGATGTATGGAATATCCGTTAATGGAACCCCCTTTTGTATTAGTATCTTTTAATGATATGAACAAAAAACAAGCAGAACAGTATTTTATATGGTATATGCTCGAAAAGGAAAAGCGGATAAAGCAATTGGAACAATATGTGAATCGTGATCCGCGTCGTGTTGTTCTTGATAAAAGTCCTGAATCTTTAATTCCTTTGTGGGAATGGTTTGAAGATAGGATAGAATGGGAAAAAAGACCAGAAGAAGAAATGAAGGAAGAATTTTTAGGTGAACAGGAACGGATCCGTAATATTTTATTGCAAAATACGAAACAAATAACTGGCCTTACAATGGCATTAGCTGAAGATATAGCAATTTATTTTTCAGACACCCTGATTTTTAATAATCCTACGGTTCATTGGGGATACAAAATGAAACCGAAAAAATTGGATGGTGTAAAGCAGCCAATTATACTTGGTTTTAAAGGGGATATATGTGTAAATCCAAGAAGTTTAGTTGAGTTATGTATTCTGAGATCTTCCAGGAAGAAAAGCAAGGAAGAATTGTTTGGGACATATACTATTTTACTGAGAAACATTTAAAACTGAGTTACGAATGCTCTAATCTTTTTCGTTAAGGGGAATAGGATGGAAGTCATTTGATTTAAGTTACATAAAGCAATGATCAATTAACCGTATCAGAAAGGCAATATTTAAATACTATCATGTAATAGAGGGGCGATTTATGGATAAGTATCTTAATAAACTTATAGAAAGAATGGTAATTAAGGAAAGAGTGGCATCATCGGAACAATCAATAAGGTTTTTGGCATATCGGGAAGCGGAGAAAGCAGATGACGTAAAATATTTACCTCAATTAAAAGCATACATTGAGATGCATAGACAAAAAAATAAAAAAAATCATAGAAATGCTGCCTATTTTATTATCGGTAATATATTAATTAAAAACCCAATTTTGGAATATATTAATTATCTTCTTGATTGTGTATTGATAGAAACCGACAAATATGTAATATACTCGATTCTGGATAGATTGGCAGAAGTAAAAATTTCAGAAGAAATTAATGTGAATCCAATCATCCAATGTACGAAAAGTGAAAAATGGCTGATAAGACATTCCGCTATTAAAGCATTGAAACTGTCAAATACTGATTTGGCGCGGCAAACAGCAATTGACCTTCTTGAAACGGAGGATATTACAAGAAATCAGTATGATATTATAGATGCAATCGACGTATTAGGCTATATAGGTAATATAAGTGATATTTGCTTTATAAAACCATTTTTAGTAAAAAAGGTAAGGGATGTCCGTAATGCCGCAAAATTTACGATAGAAAAAATTGAAAAAAGAGGAATATATATATAAAAAATCATGGTTTATCATATGATGATTCCTGATACCGGAAGTAAGTATGATAAAAGTTATAACGCAAATATTAAATAATAGGGAGAATGAGAGATGTTTAAAAAGCATATGATGGTATATGCAAATCAGAAAATAAATAATAAAATAAATGCTGGTTGTGCAGGTACCATAGTATATGTATTTAGTGATAATATGTTTGAAGTGGAGTTTTTTGATGAAAAGATGAATATTATGGATTTGGTTTCCATTTCAGGGAATCAAATAGTTAATAAATCTAAGCTGCAATAACATTTAAAAAATTACAATGATACCTATTACGGTTAAAAGTAGGTTAAGAGTAAATCCATGTTTGTAATTAATGGAAAATCATACTGGAATATCAGGAAATTTTCGGAAGATTCCTGGAGGTATTTTTATATCTGGTAAAAAAATTATTTAATATTATTAAGGAAGTCCCCCCTCTGGGCGGGGACTTCTTTTTTCAGCGAGAAACAGACTCCTTTTCGCTTATTGAAGCTGCCAGAGGACAGGCACGGCAGGTGGTTCCCAACTGGTTAGGGAGGTGTGGGCTAATATGCATTTGTAGGTTTTCCCGTTGTAGGTTACCAGATCACCCAAAGCATAAGCTATATTGGGAGCCCATGCGGGGCAGCTGCTATTTATAGTGTAAGCCGCCGTTGTTACAGCCGAATCAGTCATACCGGATTTGGTGGAATAAGCTTTTACTGTCTGGTTTGTGGATATGTTTATAGCACCTGAATAAATGGGAGAACTGGCGGTAGGAACTGTTCCATCAGTGGTATAGCGGATAGTAGCACCATTCGTAACGCAGGAGATGGTTACGTTCTGTGCAGACTGGTATGTACCGCTTCCGGGAGTAAAGACAGGTGCAGCTGCCTGTGATACCGAACTGATGGTATAAGTACTGGCGGCCATTTGTGAATCAGCCATTCCTGACTTAAAAGCGCGGGCTTTAATAGTCTGGTTCGAAGCTACGTTTATGGGGGCGGAGTAAGCAGGTGAGTCGGAGGTTGGAGTGCTTCCATCTGTGGTATACCGGATGGTTGCACCATCGGTGGTACAGGATATGGTTACCGACTGTGCTGTGTTATAAGTTCCGCTGTCTGGGGTAAAGACAGGTGCAGCCACCGTTTCTATGGGATTGCCGCCGGAGAGCGGTTCCGGATTATTAAAATAATTCTGGACTTTTGTGATCCACCAGTAACTGTCCGTTGGAGGTGATCCCACACCGTCAGTACTGTTTCCCACACCTGCTCCAAAAAGGACGGAGATGATTCCTGCGTCCGCTGCTTCCCTGGCATGGGAATTCCAGGTTATTTGATTACCTGAAACGGTAAGTTTTGAATCACTTCCCTGATTTGTGGAAAAATAATTAAATCTTGTACCCGATGTAGTAAAGGTGTCTCCCAGGAAAAAGGTGGGAGCAGAGTCCTCGTAATGCTGGTTTGTGTTGCCTAAATCTGGAAAGGTGCCATGGTTGTAAGGATTTTCGCTTGTGCTTTGGTTGATGTGCCCCACGGGAATCTGCCACAGGATAACAGGAAGCCCTGATTCCTGGTGTAATGTTTTGTTAAACAACAGGTAGTTATTCCAGTGGTCCAGGTTCCAGAACCAGGTGGAGGCGGAAGGATTGGAAGGGGAACTGATACCGGCATCCAAACCGTATTTATCAATGGAAACAAAATCCGCACCGTAGCTTGAAACGCCTGCCTTACTATAATATTTATAAATTTCCTTTGATTCTGAAACAATAGCCTGACGCCCGTTTGTAATCCCCTGGCTATCCGTGATTCTCATCAGTCCGGTTGAGGGGATACCGGTGGTAATTCCGGGGGAAGCCCAGAGGTTGAACTGCCAGCCAAAGTATGCATTGGGAGCGTATTTGTTTATCGTATAATTTATCGCTTTTACAAGGCCGGAAAGAGTATCAGGAAATACCGGATCGGCAGTAGTGCTTAATATTCCGGCCGAATAAATGGCACTAGTTCTTGCTGTTATCCCATCAGGCTGCTTTCCGGAGTTCTGCATCATATAACCTATAAAGTCAGGTTCTAAAATCAGGCCGACCGTCTCATCCCCTCCTTCCCGGCTTATAATGTCCAGGGCGAACTTAAGATCCTTGAAATAGGACTGCATATAGGAATCACTTTCTATGTGCTGTTTGTCCAGTTCGTAGCTTTCACTGCCATCGGGAATATTATAGTACACAAAGAAGGGTATCATACCCAGTTTTTTGCTTTCCCGTATGTAGGAAACCGCACGTCCGCCGTTGCCGTCGCCCCAGGTTTTCCAGCCGTTTACCGGGCCGCCGTTTAAATAGATGTAGCGGATATCCATTCTTTTATTTGTAAGTACAGAATCGTAATCCTTCCAAAAGTCCAGATCTGCTGCTGAATCTTCACTTACGGAGCCTATGGAAAGGTAATCCGGAAGTCCGGGTAATTTGCCGTCAGAAGTCTTTACGCGTATTCCCACATAACGCACCTTATTGCTCGTAGTCTCATTGATCTTTAAGGAAGTGCGTCCCGCTTTTAAACCGTTTATTTTTAAGGTATTCCCATTGATTATCTGACAGCTTGCGGCGGAACTGTTACTGGTTGTGAGAATATAATTCGGGTTGGCAACTCCGGTGGTGCTAAGGGAAAACTCCGTGGTTCCCTGGGAAACCGTAAGCTGCAGTGCTTCTGCGGCAGTGTCGGCTCCGGTTATTTTTATACCGCTGTTTACTATGCCCCCGCCGGTATTTACATTAACAGAGACTGGGACACTGGAGGTAGAACCATAGGAATTATTCAGATAACATACATAGGTATAAGTGCCGGCTGGCTTTTCTGCAAATGCTTTGGAAACCGTCTGGGCATTGGGGGAACCGTCTGCTAAAGCACCGGTATATACCTGAATATCGTTTTCATAAAGCGTCCAGGAGGTTCCGTTGTTACCCCACCACATATTCATTGTTATGGTATAATTGCCATCATTGTCATAATTATCATGACCCAAAATGGGAGTTCCCGGTTTACCTGATGCTGCGGCATTTACAACCGGCATAGTAAAGCTTGTTAAGTAACAAAAAATCAGTATAATGCTAAATAAAAAAGCAATTTTTTTTAAAATGGGGCACTTTCTCAGGTACATTCCTTATACCTCCTTAATTATACCGGCTGCCACAAGGCAGGAACAACAGAGGGCTCCCAGCCAGGAAGGGACGTGTGGGCCTGTATACATCTATAATTGGTGCCGCTGTAAGATACAATACTTCCTATACTGTAATAGGTATAGGGTGCCCAGGCAGAGTAGCTGCTGGTTTTGATGGTATAGGCAGCACTTGTGACAGTAGAATTTGTCATTCCGGATGCTATGGCAATTGCTTTTATTGTTTTAGTACTTTTTACGGAAATGGGACCGGTATAAAGGGCAGATGATGCAGTTGGTGTGGATCCGTCCGTAGTATAGCGGATGGAAGCACCTGCTGTTGCGCTTGAGATAGTTACATCCAAAGCAGATGAGTAGGTGCCGCCGGCGGGGTTAAAAACCGGGGCTGCCACTGTTTCGGTACCGCCGGAAATCGTAAAGGTATCTCCATAGCAGGTAACAGTAATAGGTCTTGAAAGATTGACATTATTATCCGTATTTAATAATTTTTGATATACCTTAACACGATCGACAGCTTCGCTCCAGGTAGGATCGGAAGCAAGAATTCCATACCTGATAGATAAGTATTTACTCAGCCAGGTTTTTTCATCGGTGCCGTTACTGATTTTTCCCACAGCACTGTTGGTCTGGTTGATGATATCCCATGCCCCGTCTGCACCATGGTTTATGAAAGAGTCATACAATTCTCCTGCTGTTATGGCATACTGTGCACCAATTTGATTCACAGCCTCCTGTGACGGGTTCCAGTAAAGCCGGTTAACCAGATTATGCTGGGCTTCCTTAAAAGCAGGGTCATTGCCGCAGGATCTGAAGTCAGCTGGAAAGTTAGCAAGTCCGGTGGTATCACTGCACAGGCCGCCAGGATGGGAAAGGCTGTCAATGCGCTCAAATGCAGGTATGTATTTGACTAAAATATTATTGGTGTTTAAGGATTGGTACTCCTTAAGGAACAGGGTTCCGTCATAGGTTCCGCTGCAAAAACCTGCAAAACCAAAAGTTAAGCCTCTTCCGTCCCCGATATTTTCCACATAAGTGTATTGAAGTGTGGTAGTACTATTCTCAAAAATGGAAGTCAGCTTAAAAATAGTATCTCTTTGTGTATCGGTTACAGCACCGAATACTCTGGTCAAAGTTATCAGTGAAAAGAATAAAGATAAAATCAGTGAATATGCTTTCTTGTTTAATGTTTTTTTTAACATATAATACCTCCTATGTTTAATCTTTGACAACGAGTTATTTTTTCCAGTCCATGCAAGCAGTCGTAAAAATATTGAAAGTATGTGAGCTTACAGCATAAAACGTATTCACCTCCTTTTTAAATTTACAGATACGCATTATTAAAATAGCAATAATGAATCTCCGTCCTTTTTTGTAAAATACTTAAAAGTATATTTCTCCTATATAATACCACAAATACCCATATTGTTTTAAATTATGCAAGTTTTACCCTTTTATGTGTAATTTTTGCTGTTTTTCTTTATGATGGATTGGGCAGAAGGCGAAGAGCCCCATGATCTTGCCATCGCCCGTTAGCTTTTCTGAGGAATAACAAATTTCAGAAATATAGAGTGGCATATTATATATACTGGTACAGGGTTGTTCCTAAAGAGTAGGGCATCGTTTAAAAAGCAATGATTTGAATGCGTGCAGGTTTACACAGGTAGATATAATAAAGAAGCCGGCTTGATTTACAGTCAGCTTCTTTATTATATAAACAATGAGATCAGAATGTGTTATTGTATAAAGCATCCAATTTATTTACATACAACATATTACAATATTATATCAAACAATGAAGTAAGACATATAATATTTATTAAGTAGAAAGAACTTATATTAAAACTTACGGGTCTTGTACATACCAAAACCTTAGTGCCTGGATATAAGTTCTTTTATATTGTTTGATAATAGAGGTAATAATCATTATTTGTCATACAATTATACTGATTTTTTTGTTAAAATAAGAGGTATAAAACAAACATGCAATGTAATTACCAGTATATCCCTAGTGCAATCTGCTCCATAATACCTTAAAATATATTTGTAACATATTTAACATACTTGTAATAAATTAACGGAGGTTCCAAATGATAAAAATAAGTAAGATTGTTACATATTGTATGATAGGGACGATAGCTTTTGCAAGCCAGGGTGCTGTTTCAAAAGCTGCTGAGCTGCCGATTGCAGGTATAGATGTATTATTGAATAATTTTTATCAGAATAATGAAAAAGATAATAAAGATATTAAAGATTATTTATCCTCTGATTTATTTAAAGAGTATGCAAATATATCATTTGCCCAAGTAACAGATTATGTGAACATAAGAAGTAAAGCGGATGAAAACAGTAACATTCTTGGTAAACTTTATAATAATTCGGCTGCAACTATTCTTTCCCAAAAAGGCGGCTGGTATAAAGTGAAATCAGGATCAGTTACCGGATACATAAAATCAGACTATCTTGTTACCGGTACAAAAGCAGCAGAATTAGCTGATTCGGTGGGTACCAGAATTGCAACTGTAAATACGGCAACATTGAGGGTAAGAAAAGAAGCCACTACCGACGCACCTGTAATAACACTGGTTCCCATCGGAGAAGAACTCAAAGTGAAAAAAGAAGTAAACGGATGGGTAAAAATAACAGTAAATAAGGAAGACAAAGGTTATGTTGCTGCTGATTATGTGGATTTATCCACAGAATACAAAGAAGCGGTTTCAATAAAGGAAGAACAGGAAAAATTACAGGCAGAAGAAGCAAAAAAAGCAGAAGAAGCCCAAAAATCCAAGGAACAATCAAAGACATACTCCGCCCATAATACTGGAAGTTCATCAAACAATTCAAGCAAATCATCAAAAGTTAATATATCAACCTCAAGCAGCAGTTCAAGTACATCATCAACCCGCAGCAAAATAGTAAACTATGCACTGCAATTTGAAGGAAATCCTTATGTATGGGGAGGAACCAGTTTAACACATGGAGCGGACTGTTCCGGTTTTACCCAATCTGTTTTCAGTGATAATGGTGTAAGTGTTCCCAGGGATTCAAGATCACAGGCAGCAGGCGGAAAAACCGTTTCCCTGTCCAATATTCAACCTGGAGACTTAATTTTTTATGCAAGAAACGGCTCAATTAACCACGTAGCTCTTTACATAGGCAATGGTAAAGTAATCAGTGCTAAAAGCCCGGAATATGGAATTAGGATAGCTAATTATAATTACAGACAGCCAGTTAAGGCAGTAAGTTATCTTAACTAAAGAAAGCAACCGTTTATAAAAATAGATCTGAAACCAGGAACAGAAATGAGGAAGGAATTTAAATGAAGCAATGGAAAAAATACCTGGCTGCAGCAGGAACCGGACTGGCAATTCTGGCCCTGAGTATGGTTGTTAATAATAACAGCAGCAAAAAGGAAATATCTGTTGGGCAAAACAGCATAGAAGTGAAAGTCGATATACAATCCGGAGAGGCTGATGCTAACAGTATTGAAAAAAATACTCTGTCAGCGGCTGAAGTTAACACGTCGGAACAAGATACTGCCGTTACGGAGAAACAAAGTGTACCAGAAGAAGATATTGAATCCGAAATTAAGAAATTAATTAATATATATTATGAAACCCCGTCTGATAAAAATCTGACAGCAGATGATCAAACGGCCGAAAAATCAGTATCAAAAAACCAAACGTCAGAAAATCAAAATTCAATAGCGGAAGATAAAAAAAATGAAATAATTGAGAAATATAAAAATATCAAAACTTATATTAAACCAGGTTTAGACCAAGATTCATATGTAGTTTTTACGACTTATGATATTAAATTATACAATATTGACACTCTGGTGCCAGGAATGAGTTCCCTGTCAGTCATAAGAGAAGAATCAGGAGATTTAAAAATTAATTCTGACACTGGAAATAAAAAACTTAACGAATATATCATTAAACTTTCTAAGGAAAAAGACATTACAAAAGTTATGAAGAATGTAAATTCAAAATTAACAGCTGCAATCAAAAAAGATAATTCTTTAAAAGAATTTATTGATTATTTAAAATAACATGTATAAAAAACAGGCCTTCTGAAGAAATTTTCCAGAAAGCCTGTTTTTTTATACAGCAGGAAATATATCATAAAACAATATTTACGCCCCTATTATCGGGGAAGGGGAATATTTAGAAAGTGAAAGCAAATCTATTTTGGAAAAGTTGTATGGGAATTCCCTTACTACCTTTGTTTCCGCACCCATTAATCCCTGTGAGCTTGGCCGTAATTCACAGTATGTGTTTGCATTGCCTGCCCGGTATAACTATGCATTTCCGGAAGGATTTGAAGAAGTGGAGGACATTATACAAAGTGCGCCTCTTGCACCCACTGAAGATATAGCAAAGTAACAGGAACGGTTGTATTTCTTACATTTTAGCAAGTGTGCTGAAATTGAGGATGCAACCTTTTATTTTACTGCATTCAGCTTTATTTTTAATAGATAGTTTCTTATACTTTAAAATTATTTGCCATTAATCCGGGGCTCATGGTTTTGAATGAGGTAAAACTCCTTAAATTCGGTGGGAGTACATTTTTTTAATGATTTAAACACCCGGTTAAAAGTTGAAATACTGGCAAAGCCGGATTGAAGGGCAACATCAATGATTGACAGATCCGGATCAAGCAATAGACTTTCGGCGGCTTTGATTCTTTTTAGCGTTAAATAATCGTAAAAAGACGTGGAAGTCATCTGCTTAAAAAGACGTGAAAAGTGGAATTTTGAAAAGCCCGCTGCGAAGGCAGCTTTTTCTAAGGTAATATTCTCCATATAATTCCGGTCAATATAATCGTAAATTATATTCATCTTCTCAATGTATTTCCTTTGTTTATGGATGCCGGCATAAGGAAATATACTGCTGGTATCCATATGGTTCCGTCCGATTAATATAAATAAGCGAATAATCAGGGTATAAATGGAGGCCTCCCAAAGAGGATAAGCATTTTTATATTCATCTCTGGCCTGAATTAAAAGATGATGAGCCTCCTGATAGATTTCCGGTGAATTTTCTAGAGTAATCATATTGGGCTGGGTCAAAAAGGGTAAAATCCCGGAAAAACTTTTCTGCTTACCTACTACCATGAAGTCAAAAAGTATAATAATTCTTGAACCACTGGGTGGAGAATTCAGTTCATGAAGATCACCGGGAGGTATAATTAAAATGTCTCCTTCCCGCAAAACATAGTCTACTTTATTCATAATAACGGAATAGGAATTGGTGAGCGGCATTATAATTTCTACGGAAGAATGCCAGTGGATAGGATAATTGGTATCCGTTTCATTCACATAAAGAAGAACGGAGGAATTTTCTGTATATCCTACTTTTTCAAAGGTACCCCTAACTTCGCGTTGAACTTCTAAATAATTAATATTAATTCCAGTTTCTTGTATTTCGTTCATAAAATTTCCCTCTTTTATCATTTCACAAAATGGTTAACACAATTATATATTGCTAAAAATATAGTAAATAATAAATCAAGTAATAGAAATTAATAAACTAATTTATTAGTTAGAAAATTTCATGCGGTTAAAACAATTATATTTTATTATAGGGAACTAAGAAAGTAAAGGGATAATACTATAACTTTCCTATTTGATAAAAAAAATCATGAGATCAAGTAAATGGCTGATAAATTCTTTTAACGTAAAATCATATGCAGCTATTGCCCTGAAATTTAGCAATTACTGAAAAAATCATAGCAATATTTGATGAGAGACTGGAATCCTAATATATTATAATACTTATAAGACACAGAATATGGACTTTATAAGGTTAAAGGAGATTTACAAAATGGATAACAAAAAGTATTTAGATGAATCATTAGCTTTTGAAGAGAGAGCGGCAGCATTAGTGGCTGAAATGACCTTAGAAGAGAAGGTATATCAGACCTTGCACGGTTCCGCAGAAATTAAGCGTTTGGGAGTGAAAGCATATAATTATTGGAATGAAGCACTCCATGGAGTAGCAAGAGCCGGTGTTGCGACGGTATTTCCACAGGCAATCGGTCTGGCTGCGACCTTTGACGAGGATTTTTTAGAAAAAGTAGCAGACTGTATTTCCACAGAAGGACGTGCTAAATTTAATTTGCAGCAGGAATACGGTGATACGGATATATATAAGGGACTGACATTCTGGTCTCCTAATGTAAATATTTTTCGTGATCCAAGGTGGGGCAGAGGTCATGAAACTTATGGAGAAGATCCATATCTGACTTCCCGTCTTGGTGTACGTTTCATCAAAGGACTTCAGGGTAATGATAAAAAATATATGAAAGCGGCGGCATGTGCCAAACATTTCGCTGTTCATTCCGGGCCAGAGGATATCCGCCACAGCTTTGATGCAAAGGTGTCCCAGAAGGATCTGTATGAAACTTATCTTCCGGCTTTTAAAGCCTGTGTGCAGGAAGGAAAGGTTGAGGCTGTCATGGGTGCTTATAACCGTACCAACGGAGAACCCTGCTGTGGCAGCAAAACTTTGTTAAAGGATATCCTTCGTGATAAATGGGGTTTTAAGGGACATGTTACATCGGATTGCTGGGCTATTAAAGATTTCCATGAAAATCATATGGTTACGTCTACGCCTGTAGAATCGGTAGCATTGGCAATGAATAACGGTTGTGATTTAAACTGTGGTAATATATTTGTCCACTTATTGCAGGCAGTAAGGGACGGCTTAGTTGAGGAAGCTACCCTGACCCGGGCAGTAATCAGATTATTTACCACCAGAATGAAACTTGGATTATTTGATGCGCCGGAGAAAGTGCCATATAACACCATTTCCTATGATATGGTGGATAATAAGGAGCAGAAGGCACTAAATATAGAAGCAGCTAAAAAATCGATCGTATTATTAAAAAATAAAAATGGCATTCTTCCACTTGATAAAAATAAGCTCAAGACAGTTGGTGTAATTGGACCAAATGCAGATAACCGGAAAGCTTTAATCGGTAATTACGAGGGAACCGCCTCAGAATATGTAACCGTATTAGAAGGAATCAGGGAGTATTTAGGAGAGGGTGTAACCATCCGCTATTCAGAAGGATGCCACTTATTTAAAGACAAAGTTTCCGGACTTTCCAAAACTAATGACCGTTTAGCGGAAGTAAAAGCAGTAGCGGACGCTTCCGATGTTCTCATTGCCTGTTTAGGCCTTGATGCCGGATTGGAAGGAGAAGAAGGGGATGAGGGCAATGAATTCTCCAGTGGTGATAAGCCAAATCTTAAACTTCCTGGTCTTCAGGAGGATATTTTAAAAGTTCTTGCTGATAGCGGTAAACCGGTAGTATTGATATTACTTTCAGGCAGTGCCTTAGCCGTCACCTGGGCGGATGAACATATTCCGGCCATTGTACAGGCCTGGTACCCGGGAGCGCAGGGAGGCCGTAGTGTAGCTCAGATGTTATTTGGTGAATTTTCACCGGAAGGTAAGCTCCCTGTAACCTTTTACCGTACTTCTGAGGAACTTCCTGCATTTACAGATTATAATATGACAGGACGTACCTATCGCTATATGAAGCAGGATGCATTATATCCTTTTGGTTATGGGCTAAGCTATACGGAATTTGCTGTTGAAGGAGCTTCTGTAAACCGGAGTGTATTTGCACCGGAGGATAATATAGAATGCAGCATTAAGATAAAAAATACAGGCAAAATAGACGGGTCTGAAACCATACAGATTTATGTCAAAGCCCTGGATGCAGAAGGTGCTCCGAATCATCAGTTAAAAGGCATTAAGAAAGTATTTTTAACAGCAGGGGAGGATACGGCAGTAAATGTAACTCTTCCGGCTAAAGCGTTTGCCTTATATAATGAAGAAGGAAAACTGGTATTGAATGCAGGCAGCTATGAAGTTTATATAGGAACTTCCCAGCCGGATAAGAGAAGTGTTTTCTTAACCGGTAAAACACCGGATACATTTAAGATAAGCTGTAAGAAAACTGTGATTCTTGAATAATTTGATAAGCTTGTAAAATATGAAGGGCTTTCAAACTATTAAAGTTTATAGAATAATGAATATATAATTCATCAATTAAAATATAATCGGGAAAAATCATTCATGGATGGGTGGCATATTTTGCGTTATTTTAAGCAGGATATGCCCTCTTTTTTGTTCAATGGGTTTTTCATGGGGCACTCTTTATATTTATACAATCAAATGTAAATGCCCCCTCTTTCATTTAGGGTAAAATCCTTCTATTTTCTAGTATATATAGCTTAGTTACAATATTTAAATTTCATGTTATACTAAAAAAGCATGGGATTTTATAAAAGTTAATAGAATGACTTGCATATCATTATGGGTATTGTCCATAATGATTATATAGGATAGAGAATAACATACACATAGGATAAAGGCATCCACAAAGGGGATATATATGGAAAAGTATCATAATGTTATGGAGACATTAGTAGTAAATAAATTAACTGAATTATGGGATACATTAGATTGCTGTAAATGTGACAAATGCCGTAATGATATAATCGCATGCACGTTAAATCAAATGGAACCTAAATATGTTGCAACAGAGGAAGGCGAATTATATGTACGGTTGTGTATCTTATCTGCTGAACATGAATTTGAAATTGTAAAAGCAATTGCTACATCTGTAAGGATCGTATCAGAACATCCGAAGCATTACATATAAATCTATTTTCAGGAGGTTGGCATTATGTGTGGCCGTTATTATGTTGATGATGAAACATCCAGGGAAATCCGCAAGATACTGGAGCAAATTGATGCAAAGTGTGAAAGAAAAACACTTTCACACCCCAATATTCAAGGCAGTACCGCAGGATGGACTGCGGAATGCAATGGGAGTAAGTATGAAAATAACAAAAGATCATACGGGGAAATATTTCCGACCAATTCGGCACCTATGCTGGCCGCCTTTCATGAGAAGATTGAACCTGAATTATCCATATGGGGCTTTCCTAATTACTACAACAAAGGAGTTTTAATTAATGCCAGGGCAGAAACGGTATTAGATAAAAAGACTTTTCGGGAAAGTGTTTTCAGCAGAAGATGTGTAATTCCTTCCAATGGTTTTTATGAGTGGGATAGGAATAAGAAAAAAATTCTGTTTAAAAAAGAAGAATCGGATGTCCTCTATATGGCTGGGATTTATAACTTTTATCAGGAGGAGTGCCGGTTTGTTATATTAACAACTCAGGCAAATGAATCCATGGCGGAAGTCCACAACCGTATGCCCGTAGTTCTAAAAAGAGATGATATGGAGAAATGGATATTAGATAATAACAGTATAAGCAGGATTTTACAACAAATTCCGCCATTACTCACAAGGACAGCTTAAGCTGTCCTAATTTGGTCTTCACTCAATTTTTAATTACTTATAAGTATAAAAATAAGACGCCCAAAATCAAAATGGGTGTCTTATTAATGTTAATAAATTTAAATTCATTGATACAGGACTATTAGGGTTAGTTTCAAGTCCGGTTATATGCTAATTAAGCAAGCGTATTAACGGCTTTGCTTAAACGGGATACTTTTCTTGATGCAGTATTTTTATGATAAACGCCTTTTGATGTAGCTTTATCAATTTCAGAAATTGCAGTGAGTAAGCTTGTTTTAGCAAGTTCTTTGTCGCTGGCAGCCACAGCAGCATCAACTTTCTTTATAACAGTCTTAACCTTAGATTTAATTGCCTTATTTCTTAAAGCCTTAGTTTCGTTAACTAAGATTCTTTTCTTAGCAGATTTAATGTTAGCCAAATCGTACACCTCCAAAATGTTCTATTTTTAATTGAATTATTTGTTTCATTAAATCCGGACACGGACGTTCTAATCAAACATACTATTATATAGTAGTATAAAGCTTTTATTCTGTCAATACATAATTTGAAAAAAAATGAAGAAAATATCAGGTAATGGTTACAGTTCAGCCTTACGGCTGAATTGTAACAAATGATGCACAGAAATTATGCAGAATGCATAATTTCGCGCACGTATATCTCGAGTTTTCTGTGACTTTCGCTTCGCTCCACTCACAAAAAACACCTCGCAGCACCATAGGCTGTACTGTTACAGGTAATGTTACAATTCACAGCCCTGTAAAAAGCAGCAGTTCTGTGAACAGTGACCAGGTAATAACTTTAAACTAAGAAAGGTTGAACTTAAAGAATGGATAGAAAAAATGACGATATCAATATAACGGGAGTGCCGAGGACAGACTTGGCCTTAGAGGTAAGAGAAACCTTCGAAGAAGATAATGTTGAAATAAAAGGTGTGGTTTTAAAAGAGGATTATGATAAGAAAAAAGACATACGGGTAACAACAGTGACCATTGAGGATCAAAAAGGTGCAGACGCAATGGGTAAGCCAATTGGTACCTATATTACCATAGAAGCACCTAAATTAGGTGAGGAAGATGAAAGCTTTCATGAACCTATAACAAAGGAAATTGCAAAATACATTAAGGAATTAGCAGGAGACGCTACAAATAGTGAAATTCTTATCGCAGGACTCGGTAACAGGGAAGTTACACCGGATGCGCTTGGCCCCCAGGTGGTAGATAATTTATTTATTACAAGACATTTAATCAAAGAATTTGGACAAAGTTTTATAGAAGAGCATAAAATGGGAAATATTAGTGCCATTTCCCCAGGTGTAATGGCACAGACCGGGATGGAAACCAGTGAAGTATTACGGGGTATTATCAGGGAAACCATGCCGAAATTAGTAATTGTAATTGATGCATTGGCTGCCAGAAGCATACACCGGCTGAATAAAACGGTGCAAATAACGGATACCGGAATAAGTCCCGGATCCGGAGTGGGAAATAACCGGAAAGCCTTAAATAAAGAAAGTCTTGGGGTTAATGTTATTGCCCTGGGGGTTCCAACTGTTGTGGATGCGGCAACAATTGTCAGTGATACCATGGAGCAGTTTATGACCAAACTTGGCTTTGAGGATAAAGAAATTCACCAGTTTATGAATGAACTTCATGAAGAAACAATGAGTAATATGTTTGTAACTCCTAAAAATATAGATGAATCCATAAAACGTATCAGTTATACCATATCAGAAGCCCTGAATAAATGCTTTGCTTAAAACAGCTAATTCCCAAAACTTAAAGTTATCAGAAAATAATAAAATAAAAAAAGACTTATTAAAGAAATTTTAGGTTTTGGGATGTTAGGCATAGCCTGTCTGAAAAATTTCATAAAATAGAATCCGAAGCGTTATCATAAAGAAATATAGTGCATATGATAGACTAAGTAAAGTTATAGTCACTAATACTTAACCGCAGATGGGAGAAATTTATGCGTAGATATAAATACAGGGCTGCCAGACTGTTTCATCTGGCACTATGGAGTATAATATTGATTTTAAGTTTAAATGTAATGATAAAATGTATTCGTATATTCGGTCCGGATATGGAAAGTAATTCAACAGAATCCTTTCAATCAAAAGTAGTTTCGGCAGCCTGTAATTATATGCTGCAATCGAATATCCCCATTTTAGGTTATGTTTCCGACAGTGGGGAAAACGAAAATAAAAGTTTTATACTTAATACCATGGTGGGAACATTTCCTATTAATCGTTACATAGCCGCGGCAAGTGACGGCACTGAAAATAATTTTATTGAAGATAATAATACCTTAAATATGGCTTTTGATTCAAATCTGCTTTTTAATAACAATCAGTATGTGAAGATGATTTTAAGCGGAGTTCAAAATTCCGGTAATGAAACAATACATAACACAGCAGATGCGGATAATACTTCAGGCCCGGTTGATTCGGTGGGCACTTCAGCCCCGGCAGTTAACGGAGCAGATGGTATTATGCCCATAGACATTATTAATGGGGAAGTTTATTTGGAAAGTGAAGAAACCTCTGTACCGGATGAGGCTGCTGCAGCAACCTTGGGAACCATTAATGGGGAAAATTTTACCTTGAAGCAATTGTTAAACCGTCAGTTTTTATATAATAATTTTTATATTATTGACTCTAAAACAGTAGCAACGGATGATTTATTTGATGCCAATAAACTGCTGGGTGAGGATATGACCATGAAAACCACCTCAGACAAGCCACAGATTTTAATTTACCATACCCATTCCCAAGAGAATTATAGTAACAGCAGACAAGGGAAAGAGGAGGATACGGTAGTAGGGGTAGGAACCCTTCTGGCTAAATTATTGGAAGATAAGTATGGTTATAATGTAATACATGATAAGACAAAATATGATTTAATGGGAGGAACGCTGGACAGAAATTTAGCTTATAATTATGCTCGTGACGGTGTTGGGAAAATATTAGACAAAAATCCCAGTATAGAAGTTGTTATTGATTTACATAGGGACGGGGCAGACAATAAACGGGTAACTAAAATAAACGGTAAAGATACAGCGCAGGTTATGTTTTTTAACGGTTTAAGCAGAGATGCAAAAGGAGAAATAGCATATTTGAAAAATCCAAATCTTCAGGATAATTTAGCCTTCAGCCTTCAGCTGCAGTTAAAGGGAAGGGAAATTTATCCAGGGTTGATGTATAAGAATTATCTGCAATATTTGCGGTATAATTTGCATTTAAGGAAAAAATCCCTGCTTATCGAGTTAGGGACTGATAAGAATACATTGGAAGAGGCCATGAATGCAATGGATTATTTGTCCGAGGTACTTCATCAGGTACTCTCGTGAGAAAATTAAAAATTATAACTATTCAGTATAACCGGGAAATCCGCTGTCAGGGGACTAAAGATTCCACTCATAGCGGAAGGCGGCATATGGGAACAGACAGATTTTTAGCAGGTCATGAAGGAAAAGTATATGCAGGCGTTATAGGTTCCACGCTTTTTCTTGTAACTATGCAAGGTCTATGCTATAATACAACAGAAAATAACTCACCTATGCAGGAGGAATTTAAATGATAAACCAAAGCAAAATACGTAATTTTTGTATCATTGCCCATATAGATCATGGAAAATCAACTTTAGCCGACCGTATTATAGAAAAAACCGGCTTATTAACCAGCAGGGAAATGCAGGCCCAGGTCCTTGATAATATGGATCTGGAACGGGAACGCGGCATTACCATTAAAGCACAAACGGTACGAACAGTTTACAAAGCAAAGGATGGGGAAGAGTACATCTTTAATTTAATAGATACCCCGGGACATGTTGACTTTAATTATGAAGTATCCAGAAGTCTTGCAGCCTGTGAGGGCGCCATTCTGGTAGTAGATGCCGCCCAGGGAATTGAAGCCCAGACACTGGCTAATGTCTATCTTGCCTTAGATCATAATCTTGACATTATGCCGGTTATTAATAAAATTGACCTTCCAAGCGCTGAACCGGAACGGGTCAGGGCTGAGATTGAGGATGTAATCGGCTTAGAGGCAGCGGATGCGCCTCTGATATCTGCCAAAGCCGGTATTAATATAGAAGAAGTACTAGAACAGATTGTAACCAAAATTTCACCGCCGAAAGGGGATATAAATGCATCCTTACAGGCACTTATATTTGATTCCAAATATGACGCCTATAAAGGGGTAATTATTTTTTGCCGTATTATGGAAGGCAGGGTGTTCAGAGGATCTGAAATAAAAATGATGGCAACCGGTGCAGTTGCCGAAGTAGTTGAACTGGGTACTTTTGGGGCAGGGCAGTTCATTCCTGCGGATGAACTGTCAGCCGGTATGGTTGGTTATATAACAGCAAGCCTTAAGAATGTACGGGATACCCGCGTAGGTGATACGGTGACGGATGCTAAAAACCCCTGCAAGGTGGCTTTACCTGGGTATAAAAAGGTTAATCCCATGGTTTATTGTGGTATGTATCCGGCAGATGGTGCAAAATATCCGGATTTGCGGGATGCATTAGAGAAACTCCAGCTAAATGATGCGGCCCTCCAATTTGAACCGGAGACCTCCATTGCCCTGGGGTTTGGATTCCGCTGCGGATTTTTAGGATTATTGCATCTTGAAATCATTCAGGAAAGATTAGAAAGAGAATATAATTTAGATATTGTAACCACGGCACCCGGTGTTGTTTATAAGGTCCATAAAATCCACGGACAGGTATTAGAGATTACCAATCCCTCCAATTTGCCAGACCCTTCAGAAATTCAATTTATGGAGGAGCCAATGGTAAGTGCGGAAATTATGGTAACCACGGAATTTGTCGGAGCCATTATGAATCTGTGCCAGGAACGCCGCGGAATCTACCTGGGAATGGAATATATGGAAGCAACCAGGGCATTACTAAAATACGAACTTCCTTTAAATGAAATCATCTATGATTTCTTTGATGCCCTTAAGTCCAGATCACGTGGTTATGCATCCTTTGATTATGAAATAAAAGGTTATGTACAATCCGAACTTGTAAAACTTGACATTCTCATTAACAAGGAAGAAGTGGATGCTTTATCCTTTATTGTACATGGAGAAACTGCTTATGAACGTGGCAGGAAGATGTGTGAAAAATTGAAGGAAGAAATCCCAAGACAACTTTTTGAAGTTCCCATCCAGGCGGCCATAGGAAGTAAGGTTATTGCCAGGGAAACAGTTAAAGCCATGCGTAAAGACGTACTTGCCAAATGTTACGGCGGTGATATCAGCCGTAAGAGAAAGTTACTGGAGAAACAAAAAGAAGGCAAGAAACGTATGCGTCAGGTTGGTAATGTAGAAATTCCCCAGAAAGCTTTCATGAGTGTACTGAAACTGGATGATAAATAATATGATTTGGGCGCCAGTGCGCCTAGATAAGGGCGAAATATTTAATGGGTGAGAACCCCATCTGATAAGGTGTAGCCACACCATCAGTAGCGAGTCTTGGGTCTGTAATAGTAATATTGCAA
>JBAVPE010000049.1:0-5104 GCA_049692775.1 Anaerocolumna sp.
CAGACGGTCTGCGTAAAAACATATATATGATATCACGAAAATGTTGGAGAATACTTTATTGAAGCATCTAAAATATCTTAAAAACAGGCTGAGAGAATAGATTAAACAGGCTAAGATAATAAATTAACAGGACGAGAAAATTGATTAAACATGGTAGATAAATTATGATTTGACCTACGATTGAACTTTGACAACTTAATATTGATAGTTAGTAGTTTTTGAGATAATATATTATAAAACGGGAATTTGAAGGAGAATAACAAATATGTTTTATATCATTTTTGATTTAGGGATGGCAGTGCTGTCATTTATTCTGGGTTTGTGTTTTTATAAATCCAAAGGAAAAGCCAGTGATTTCTTAACTGGGTACAATTCTAAAGATGCAAATAAAAGAAAATATTTTGACGAAGAAAAATTATGCAAAGATTATGGGAAAAGAATGATGTTATGGGCGGTTCCTTTCCTGATTGGAGCCATAGTTGATCTGTTCAAACCAGGAGTAGGGTGCACATTGGCATGGCTAGGATATAGTTTTTTATTTATTTGGCATATGTATGATAGATCTAAAAATGAAAAAAACAGATATAGACGCTAAATTCCATTTTATAAATGATGAGACTATTAACTTTAATATTAAGTCAGTAGTCTTTTCTTGGGTTTTTTAATGTGTTATGTTTTTACTTGCAATCTTTGTTAAAAGATTTTCCTTCGCTATGCTCAGACGGTCTGCGTAAAAACATACCTATGACATCACGAAAATGGAGGTAAAATTTTATCGACAGCCTCTAAAATATCTTTAGAAACCTCATTTAGTTTCCGTTATTATACTACAATAATTATAATAGTAATTCCAGTTATCAATATTTAACTTTATGAGCACAATATTATTATTAAGCAAATTAATCATTTGAAAAAATGTTACGAAGAGTATACGTAGGTCATAGAGAGGAGAGTTTATATGGTTAGTCAGAAAATTACAGTTGTTAATAAATCAGGGATTCATGCCAGACCGGCAGGTGAGTTGGTGCGGGTGGCATCTAAGTGTTCTTCGGAGGTTGCTATCAGGGTTGGTGAAAAAAGTGTTAATCCGAAGAGCATCTTAATGCTTATGGCGGCTGCAATCAGGTGTGGTACGGAGATTACCGTTGAATGTACCGGTGATACGGAGGAAGAGGATTTAAAGAAAATCCTTGATGCCATTGCCGGTGGATTAGGAGAATAGTGGGAGCTTACGGAATTAGACAAAACCTACGATAAGGTTATCCATTAAATGGATATTTTATTCACAACTCCTACATTTATCGCATAACAGATAAATGTGGGCGCTGCCCACACCCGTCCTCTGGCATAAATATTACCGGCGTATTGGTTTAGATTATCTTAAACTTACGTCGGTAACTTTATCTGTTATAGGTACATTTCAAGCCTTTCATCAAATATAATGCCTAGCACGTGTTTGTAGTTCAAGGTATTCACGATCTTCACTACTTAATAAAATTGAGCTTGCTATTCTTCCCATCGTAGGTAATCTCCTTAAGTTCTATAAGATATTATACCACAGAATAAATATTTAGTTGATTCTTAAAAGATGTTATACGCTGCCGATAAAATCTTACCTCCATTTTCGTGATGTCATATGTATGTTTTTACGCAGACCGTCCGAACTACGTTCGGGAAAGGCAAGTAAAAACATACATATGACAGACAGAAAATATTCTCAGATTATTCCTTTATGCGTTTTGCCGTGGCACTGAAACTGTTGCCTGTTATATTATGAATTAAAATGTTTCATAATGTATTATTTATTCAACTGCTTGATACCCAATTTACTAAACTTAATAAATATTTCTATTTTCTCGAAGTAAAAGATTGCCAATAAAGGATTTGAGAGTTAAAATAGAGATTAGAGACTTATCCTAACTTAATTATCAGAGATTATAAACATGATGATAAAGGAAAGGAACTATTCCGTTTCCGGTACTGCGAATGTCTAGCAATTCAAAACCTGAGGCTGTAGCGCGAAATCTCAAGTTTTCATGTGATTTTTTGCATTAACATAACTTTCAGGAGTTACGGCGGAATAGTTACAAGTAAAGCAGATAACTATAACATTGTGATTATAGGACAAGTCATCGTCAAGGGTTATATTAGAGGTTCAGGCACCATTTTGGGGAATGGGAACTGTTTATGAAGTAACCTGTGCGGATGTATATATCAGCTTTGAATGGAGGATCAAAATGAAAGACAATAAAACAAGAGAAATATTAATATCTGGATATGGACCTGGTAAAGGGCAGGAAGCATCAATTGCTTTATATGATATGACAAACCAGTTAGAATTTAATAAGGTTTTGTGGGAAGACACGGTAATCGCGCCATCATTTTTATGTACATATCATGACATTTGCTTCGGGATCCGGGAAGAAGGTGATAGCGGAGCTGTGCTTTGTTATCAGAGACAGGATGATAAATATGTTCTCTGTGATGAACTTAAACTTGGCGGCTGTGCTTTGTGCCACATCGTATATCAGCCGGCAAGCCAGGTGCTTTATGCATCTTTTTATGAAACCGGCCATGTGGCTGCAGTCAAAGTGGAAGATTACCATTTTACAAAAGTTCTTAATTTTTTTCAGATTCAGCCGGATATACAGGGAGGACTTACAAGAGCCCACTGCTGTGTACTGGAACCGGATGGTACCAGGGTTTTTACTGCAAATATCGCATTGGACCGTATCTATATCTATGATACGGAGGAAGGTAAACTTATACCGAATAAAGATTGTGAATATGTACAACTGGACCAAGGGATAGGACCAAGGCATTTAAAATTTCATCCTTTGCTGAACTATCTATATCTTATCACTGAATATTCCAATGAAATCTATACCTTTTTATATGAAAAGGAAAATGGTGAACCCAAATTAAAATTTTTGCAGAAAATCAGTACCCTCCCGGAGGGCTTTACCGGTACCAGCTGTGGCTCGGGTCTGGATATATCAAAAGATGGCAGATTTTTATATGCCGCTAACCGGGGGGCAGATACCATAGCAGTCTATGATATTAATCCGAATGGGCTCCTGAATAAGATACAGGATACAAGCTGCAAAGGAAAATGTCCGAGACATATATCCCTGACAAAAGATGATACAGGCTTAATGACAGCGAATCAAAATTCCAATGAGGTTATTATACTTCGTGTTGATGAATATAATGGAATGCTATCGGATATCATAGCCCAAAAATCATTTTATGCACCTGCTTATGTAGAAGAATTATAATAGAATGCTGTTAATAACTGGAGAGTTCATGAAAATTGCAATGGAACAAGAATTTAATTATTGAGATGCCGCGGAAACGGCATCCTGATTGGAAGCGTGAAAGAAAATTTAAATAAGAAAGGTTGCCACGATGAGATTCTTTCACTCCTTTTTGATTGTGGTAATATTGCAGACTGGTCTGCGATATGCGATGGGTTTAAAATATGTTTAAAGATTTAGTAAAGCAAAGCCGGTCATACAGACGTTTTTACGGAGAGAAAGAAATAACAAGGGAACAATTGAGGGCGCTCGCCGATTATGGCAGACTTTCCCCAAGCGGTGCTAACCGACAGCCATTAAAATATATATTGATTAATTCCAGGGAAATGAATGAAAAAGTATATGAAAACGTGGCTTGGGCAGGTTATCTAAAAGATTGGGACGGTCCGGTTCAACAAGAACGTCCCACCGGTTATATTATCATGTTACGTGATAATTCGATTAATAAAGTAACGACGATGGATGAAGGAATCGCAGCTCAGAGTATTTTCCTTGGAGCAACCGAGATGGGTCTTGGCGGGTGTTATATAGGCAGTTTTAAAAAGGAACAATTAAAAAAATTACTGGAAATCAGTGATGATTTTGATATCGCTTTAGTGATAGCCTTAGGTTATCCTAAAGAAGAAGTTGTTCTTGAGGATATTAATGAGAACGGTGATGTTAAATATTGGAGAGATAGTAATCAGGTGCATCATGTTCCAAAACGTACATTAGAACAGGTAATAATCAAAGAACTGTAATGAAATATACGTATTCTATACGCTGCCGATGGTCAGGAGGGAGAACATGTCATTCTTAAGGGTTTTAAAATTTCATAAGAAGAAAACATATCTCATAAGTATGACTTTGATTTTCCTCATTGCATTTCCGATAACTGCCTATTCTGATATGGGGCCAAAACCTCAGATTACGATTTATGTAATTAATCCGCCGGAAGAGGAATATTATTTAGATTTATTAGTTAAAGATGATAGTAATTACGATAATATGAAAGGGGGCAGGGAAAGTTATGATCAAACAAAACTTGCCCTTTTAGAGTCTGTAACGACAGAAGGCTGGCATCCCGGCCTGACCCAGGGTACCGGGGGGCTCCCCTGCATGGTAAATTAACAGGAGTAAAAGAAGCGGAACAAATGGTACACACCTTCAGTTATCTTGGAGTACCCGATGATTTTAAAATTATTTTGGTAACACCGGATAACCAGGTAGAAGTATCGGAAGAAATACATAAAACTACATTTTCGTTTACGGTTGATTATGATTATAATACCGGAGTCATATCAATACTAAAGATTACATATTCATATTTCAGGCAATTTATCATGACCTGCGTACCTACACTTCTTATCGAAGGAATCGTTCTTTTATTGTTCCGGCTCAGTCTCCGGAAAAACTGGAAGCCTTTTATTGGTATTAATATTTTAACTCAAGTATTTCTAACGGCAGCAGTTGGTAAACTTATGATTGAGGATGGTCAGATAACCAGTTACTTCGCAATCATACCTATAGAAATAATTATAGTTCTCTTTGAAATGCTGGCTTTTTCCCTATTATTAAGTCAGCATAGTAAGGAAAGAAGGGTATGTTTTGCTTTTACAGCTAATTTATTAAGTTTTTTAACTGGATTATTTTTATTGGTGCTAAATTAATAGTATATTGGGATTTGGGCGTCAGTGCGCCTAGATAAGGGCGAAATATTTAATGGGTGAGAACCCCATCTGATAAGGTGTAGCCACACCATCAGTAGCGAGTCTTGGGTCTGTAATAGTAATATTGCAAACTAAGCG
>JBAVPE010000050.1:0-43330 GCA_049692775.1 Anaerocolumna sp.
CTCGGAAACTAATAGTAGCAATTGAAGATATTTTAGTTGCTGAATATAGGTTGAGGACATTTTTGTGATATCATAGGTATGTTTTTACTTGCCTTTCCTTCGCGGTGCTCAGACGGTCTGCGTAAAAACATACCTATGGTATCACGAAAATGGAGATGAAATTTTAATAACAGCATCTAAAATAACAGCAAAAACAGGTTGTGAGAGTTTCCGAGAGTACTCTGTTTGTGAAAGGAGGAAGAAAATGGTGGATTACACAGAAGGATCAGGCAGACAGTATCATATTCAATTAAAGCCGGGTGACGTTGGCAAATATGTTATATTACCAGGTGATCCAAAGAGATGCGAAAAGATTGCAAAGCATTTTGATGATGCAGAACTGATGGCTGACAGCAGAGAATTTGTTACCTATACAGGTTATCTGGACGGGGTTAAAGTCAGTGTAACTTCTACTGGAATTGGAGGACCATCGGCATCTATTGCTATGGAAGAATTGGTCAGATGCGGTGCAGATACTTTTATCCGTGTGGGTACCTGCGGAGGTATGCAGGAAAATATTCTGGGAGGAGATATCATAATAGCCAATGGTGCTATCCGGATGGAAGGTACAAGTAAAGAATATGCACCGATCGAATTCCCCGCAGTATCAGATATACATGTTCTGAATGCTTTAATGAAAGCAGCAGAAGAAACAGGAAATCCTTATCATGTAGGGGTTGTACAATGTAAGGATGCTTTTTATGGACAGCATGAGCCTGAGACTAAACCGGTCAGTTATGAGCTTAAGGATAAGTGGGAAGCGTGGCTTCGCTGTGGCTGCCTGGGCTCAGAGATGGAGTCAGCCGCTTTGTTTGTAGTCGGAAGCTACTTAAGAGTCAGGGTAGGCTCAGCATTTCTGGTAGTTGCAAATCAGGAACGTGAGAAAAAAGGACTAAGCAATCCACAGGTACATGATACAGAAATTGCAATAAAAGTAGCAGTAGAGGCAATTCATAATCTGATTCAGGAGGATAGCAGAAAGTTAATTAAGTAAGTTGTTCCATTATTGAAATACAGAAGAACACAATCAATAGGAGATTACATTATGAAAAGAAAATTTATCGCCATTATATTAATGGCTGCTATGGTTTTATCTATGACAGCATGTGGGAAATCAAGTTCAACTGACAGTTCTCAGGATGCACCAGTGGTAATTATAGTATCTTCTTAGCAGTCATTGCGGCAGTCATTATTTGGTTTATCATTAATAAAAAAACACTCGGTTAGCGGATTTGCGCAGTAGGTTTTAATCAGAATGCCGCGTTGTGATGCTTTCACTATGTGATACTTGTTTCACATAATTATGTTGTGGCAGTACCGCGAACTATCTGCGGTATTTGGTGGGTATAAGGTTGAAAGAAAATTTAAATATTGAAAGGATGCCACTTATAGATTCTTTTAACCTATTCTATTTGTGGCAGTACCGCAAGCAGGCTTGCAGTATGCAATGGGTATAAATATGGACAGATCAGCATTGGTAAAATCGGCGATAGAAGCAAGAAAGTATTCCTATAGTCCCTACTCGAATTTCAGGGTAGGGGCTGCACTTCTTACGAAGTCAGGGAAAATATATAGTGGTTGTAATATTGAAAATGCCGGTTATAGTTCAAGTAATTGTGCAGAACGCACGGCATTTTTCAAAGCAGTCAGTGAAGGCGAAAAAGAGTTTGAGGCCATTGCCATTGTAGGCGGTCCGGCTGAAGGTAAATTAGATTATTGCGCACCCTGCGGTGTATGCCGTCAAGTCATGATGGAATTCTGTGATTATATAAACTTTGAAATTATACTTGGCAAATCAGAAGAAGAATATCAAAGCTTTACTTTGCAGGAATTGCTGCCAATGGGATTTGGCCCCAAAGACCTGATTGACAGATAGAAAGGAATCGTTAATGAATGATAAATGCAAAAAAAATGCTTTGTGCCCTTTTGGGGATTTTCCTTATCGGATTGGGCGTTTCATTAAACAGTTGTGCCAAACTAGGGAATGACCCAATTGGGATCGTATATGATGGAGTAAGAAATATAGCAAAGCTTAATAGTGAACAGTTGGGTACGGCTTCCAATTTAGTGAATTGCGGATTAATTATACTGCTGATTTTCACTGGAAGAAGATATGTCAATATAGGAACTCTTATCTACATTCTTCCCTATGGATTTTTTGTTAATTTAGGGACAAAGCTTTATCATACTTTTTTCGCTTCAAATAGCTTACTTTTTAATGGGCTGACCGTTGTGATAGGCTGCCTGTTATTATATACTGGAGTAGCAATATTTATTGTTGTTGATATTGGTCTGGATCCATTTACCGGTATGGTTATGGTAATACGTGATAAAATCAAATGGGATTATAAAAGGACTAAAATTATGTTTGATATTTTTATGGTCGTAATTGGTACAACACTTGGAGGTAAATTAGGAGTTGTTACATTAATTACGGCATTAACAGCGGGTCCGGTGATTCAGTTTTTCTCCAATCAGCTAAAAACAATGTTTGTAGAAAGAAAAGCATAGATTAATGGAACAGGAATGGTTACGGCAGCTGCCGAAAATAGACTTACACTGCCATTTGGATGGTTCAATGAATTCTGAAACAGTTTCCTTTTACTGGCGGAACAAGGAATTAGCATACCAGAGGAACAATTGCAGAAAGAACTTGTGGTTTCAGAAGATTGTACCAGCCTTAAGGAGTATTTACAAAAATTTAATTTACCGCTTCAATGTCTGCAGACGGAAAAGGGACTGAAACTGGCAGCTTCGGACTTATTAAAAAGTGCAGCCGCAGAAAATGTAAAGTATCTGGAAGTCCGATTTGCTCCCATGTCTTCTATTACAGGGGGTCTTAATTGCAGCCAGGTGATTGAAAGTGTCCTTAAGGGGATTACGGAAGCAGAACGGCAGTGGGACATAAAAGCTTCTGTAATTGTTTGTGCCATGAGGCATTATTCCCTGGAAATGAATCTTCTGATGTTGCGTTGTGCAAGGGAATACTTAGGAGAGGGTGTCTGCGCCCTGGATTTAGCCGGAGATGAATTGGCTTTTCCAACCAGTGGGCAAAGAGAATTATTTCAATTGGCAAAGCGGTTAGACATGCCATTTACCATACATTCCGGTGAATGTGGAAGTGTCCTGAATGTGAAAGAGGCCATGGAACTTGGTGCAAAAAGAATGGGTCATGGAATTGCATTAAAAGAGGATATTTCACTTATGGGAGAATGCAGGGATAAGAGGATTGGGATCGAACTGTGTCCTACCAGTAATTTTCAGACTAAGGCAGTTACTGGTTGGGAGGAATATCCCTTACAGCAGTTTTTAGACGAAGGGTTGCTTACAACGGTCAACACAGATAACCGAACAGTCAGTAATACAACGGTCACGAAGGAATTATTTAAATTAAGTGAAAAGCTCGGATTAGAAAAAGACATAATACAGCAGCTTCTTCAAAATTCGGTAGAAATCTCTTTTGCTGCTGATTATATCAAACATAGACTTTTCAAGGAAATGGGGAAATAAGTGTGGCAGGAGAAGATAATATTAATAAGATTGTTACGTTACAAAACAGCCTGACTGGTGAAAAGAAAGATTATTTAAACCGGTATCTGGACAATTCACCCCTTTGGTTTTTGGAATCGATGCAAATTGTACGCAAAGAAAAGAATAGTATTTTTATTGAAGAGAATGCGGAAGTGGATAATGTTTATATTTTGATTGATGGGGTCGTAAGGGCAATTGATTATCGCATTTGCGGTATTGTTTATGATTATATGTGGTTTTATTCGGTCAAGGTGTTTGGAGCTATGGAAATCCTGCTAAAAATGGAGAAGTACAAAACTACCCTTAGGACAGTGACAGAATGTACCATGATTGTAATATCAAAGAGTAAGTTTGAGAAGTGGATGTTAAACGATATACATGCCTTACACATTGAAATTGAGTCCATGGGAAGTTATCTGTTAGAACAGGCCAGAAAAGAGCGGGTATTTTTATTTCTTCAGGGTATTGACCGCATTATCTATCTCTTTACCCAAATTTATGAACAGGCTAGTGAAAAGAATCGGTGTGTCTTAAGTCTTACCAGAGTGGAATTGTCAGAGCGCTCCGGGTTAAGTGTAAAGACTATCAACCGTTCCATTAAGAAGATGGAAGAGAATGGCTATATCAGCAGGTCCGGCAATAAAATCATTATAACCAGCAAACATTATCTTGTTATGAAAGAATATCTGGCACCGATTGTTGATCAGCCATAACAGATGAAAATTGCACAAGTCAAAAGTAAAAGAGCAAGCGAATAACTAGTACAGCTTTGCGTAAGTTTCGGGTACTGAATTAAGTGAAATCTATGCAAGTCTGTACTGGTGTTAATCGTCTGCTCTTTTACTGTTACTTATTCTCATCGTAAAATTATATGTCCGGAAATCAGTTGCGCGGCCATTCTGCACGGTGATAGCCTAGCGGTACGGTCGGACGTTCCCAGTAGCCTGAAGTCTCTGAATACTTGATGAGCGGTGCCATGTGGGTCAATCTGCCAAAGGGTGTGTCTGTTTCCATCAGCTCAACATTATCGTTAAAGCCATCTCCAATTCTTGGATCAAGACATCTCTGCATATTTTCTTTGAGTGGTCTCCTAAACGGTTCACGTTCTGCCTCTGAAACATAACCTAATTCCTGATACCACATAGCACTGCGGGCTAATGATACATGCACGCGGTAACTGCCGCCTTCACGGGCACGGCGTATTAATGCCGCAAGGACACCTAACGCTGCAAAATACCCGGTGGTATAGTCTGTTACAAAGCCGGGGGCCAGCTGCGGTGAATTAAAAGAATTTTGATCCACCATAATTCCCGTACAGGCTTGAGCGATATTTTCCCAGGCTTTCCGACCCGCCCAAGGTCCGACCTGCCCATAAGCAGAGACATCTACACAGATGATTCCCGGACGAAGCTGTGACATTTTTTCAGCTGTAAAACCACGTTGATTCAAGGAGTCAGGACGGTAACTTTGGATAAACACATCGCATTTATCCTTTATTAAATCGTTTAGCCGTGCAATGTCTTCTAAGTCGTTAAGGTCAAGATATGCAGAAAGCTTACCCCATCCGGTATCCATGATATTTGTCAATAACTGTTCACGGTTAGGCGGATTAATATGCAGCACATCCGCACCCTGCTCGGCTAGAACATTTCCCATGGTCGGACCGGCAACTATGTGTGCAAGATCCAGAATCCGCACTCCGCTTAATGGACGGTCAGCCGCTTTAAAGGGAATTGGTTCACCATCAGCTATTTTTTCAATTGTAATCACCGGAAGCTTAAGTAATGCTTTCCCTTGCGGGTGCTCACGCCACTCCTGTTTGGTACGGACTACAGCCCCGCAAAGTCCACGTTTATTGATTTCTTCTTCCAGTTCATAGGAATTCCATTTCGAAAAAGCACTATCTACAGCTTCTTTTGTATTAGCACAGTCAAGCAATCTTAACATACCATCTTCCAAATGCCGAAAGGTAGTCAATGTTTCAATAAAATGACCGTCCTTGCAGCGGTGCGTCATCCCGGTATGTTTAAATGGAGCTGAAAGCAAAACCCGGTAACCGTTCTGCCTAAGAAACTGCATCCGATATAAGTGATACATTGATATTTGGCGGTCAATCGTAATTTTCTGACTATTTCCACCGCGCATACGCCATATAATTGTATTAGCCATTCCGACGGCGCCTGCTAAGGCTGCAAAGCCCTCTCCCAAATAATAAGGGGAATCAACAAATGGGCTTGAAGGGCCTGTAAATATCACTTCACTAAGAAAATCTTCCTCTAAACCTACATCAGATAAAAGCTGCTTGTAAATTCTTATTTGCTGCTCATCATCAGACAGCGTACTTATTTTATTATTACTATTCATATGTAATTACCTTTCTTTATTGCATACCAATATTTTGATATGGTTTATTGTTATCATTATTTAATTACCTGACAATGCCAGCTCTTGATTTTATATGCCTGTAAATGTATACTATGTTAAATATACATAACTATAAAGCTATGAATTATAATAGAAAGTGAAACGAACTATGGATTTACTTCAATTAAAGTACTTTCAAACGGTTGCCAGAACGGAACATATAACCCGTGCGGCAGCACAACTTCATATTGCCCAGCCATCTCTCAGCAAAGTAATTACTAGATTAGAAGAGGATTTAGGGGTATGCCTTTTTGACCGGCAAGGCCGGCAAATTAAACTAAACCACTACGGTAGGGCATTTCTATGCAGGGTAGACCGAATATTTGCTGAACTTGAGGATGGAAAACGTGAGTTGTCCGATATGATTGGAAATGATAATTCTAAAGTTACAATCGCATCCAACAACATATCTTTATTTTCAAAACTTCTTGAGGGCTATCTAAAACTCTATCCCCATACAAATTTCCACCAGATGATAGGAACAACAGCAGAAATGCAGCAACAGCTTGAAAATGGTACAGCCGATCTATGTATCTCATCACCTCCAATTGAAGGGCCGGGTATTGAATATATACCGTTGTTTACCGAGGAGGTATATTTAATTATTCCGCAAGATCATAAATTTGCAAATCGCACTGACATTAACTTGATCGAAGCTGCTAATGAACCGTTTATCAGCTTGAAAGAGGGATTTGGTATGCGGGATCTGACAGAAAAATTTTGTCATGAGGCCGGATTCAATCCGAATATTGTCTTTGAAAGCGATATATCCACAAAATCAGTAGATCTTGTTAACATCGGAGTCGGGGTAGGTTTGCATCCAATTCCTCCATGGAGTGATTTAACTGATATACATCCTGTTATTCTGCATATTAAAGAACCTGTGTGCAGCAGGACAATTGCTTTATCCTTTACTCAGAACCGCTATTTATCTCTGGCAGCCAAACAATTTAAAGATTATACCATTCATTATTTTAAAGATTTTGAACATTCAAATAATATAATCGTATAACTGCAACTGAAGTTCTTTCTGCAGGTCAGGGTTATTGGTTTAATGGTATTTTAACTCTCCTTTCAATTAAATATTAGCCATTTAGGTAATTGCGAAACAATGTGATTTTTTGAATATACCATACAATTGATACGAATTTTATAGCTTCAGTTGCCCTCCGGGCAAGATTCAGCTCTAAAATTGTATTAATTGCATGGTATATAAATACAATATTGGAGTTTCGCAATTACCTGAAATATTAGCATTTAGGTAATTGCGAAACTATATAGTTTTTTAAATATACCATACAATTAATACGAATTTCATAGCTTCAGTTGCCCTTCTGGCAAGATTCAGCTCTGAAATTGTATTATTTGCATGGTATATAAATACAATAATCTTGTTTCGCAATTACCTAAAATATTAGCATATAGGATTAATAATAAAAAATACGTAAATAGGTATAATTATATAGCTTATAGGCTATGATAAAAGCTGTAATACCACTGTTTTTCGTTATAAGTTGACAGAAATCATAATATGGTCAATAATTAGAGAGTATGTAACATTAATAACTCTATACAAAATACGGAAATGGTGATCCTATGTCAAATAGATACGAAGAAGATTTATTAAAACAGCAAGTACTTGAAATCATGAATGATGAAAAAGCAGAGAAAGATACAACGGAGATAGAAGAAAGGGAAGAGCAAGGATGGACTCCGCAGCCAAAGAAGTCTCCTTCTCGAAAAAAGAAAAACCATAAAGCATTAAAAGTGGCAGGCATTATGGCTTTAATTCTACTGATTCTAATTGTCATAATTATTGGAACAAAGCCGGGACGCAGCATAATCTATAAATCAGCAAGCACCTTTGCCTTTCATAATATGAACAACGAAGAAATTATCAAGGAATACGATGCGGCAGGCGATACAGAGCATGCTGACGGCGCAAGGCACGAAGACTATGTAACCAATTACCTGATCTTCGGTATCGAAGAATTCGGGGGAGCCAGAAATACCGATTCCATGATGATTGCCTCCATCAATACCAAAAATGATACCTTAAAGCTTACCTCGTTGCTTCGTGACAGCTATGTTGATATACAAGGTTATAAAGCAAATAAATTAAATTCTGCTTATGCAAGGGGCGGAGCGAGATTATTGGTTGATACGATAGAAAAGAATTATAAGGTTCAAATCGACGGTTATGTATCGGTCGATTTCAAATCCTTTGAGAAAATAGTTGATCTATTAGGCGGCGTAACAATTGAGCTGGGGAAAGAAGAAGCACAATACCTTAATAAAACCAATTACATATCGCAAAAGAAAAATCGAAATGTAAAAGAAGGTGTTAATCATCTCAATGGCAATCAGGTCATGGGATATGTACGTGTACGAAAAGTAAAAACCCTGGGCGGAGTAAATAATGATTATGGCCGTATTGTCCGACAGCAAAGAGCTTTAAAAGCGATATTTGATAGCTATAAATCTCCGAAAAACCTGTTCAAAATTCTATCCTTTACAAAAGAAAGTCTGGGTTATGTGACAACGAATTTAACACAGGATCTGATAGAAAAAGCAATGGCGGATATGGTTGAGAATAAAATAACAACCTTGGATACTTTTAGAATTCCGGTTGACGGAGCCTTTGACGCACCTAAGAAATACAATGGAATCACTTATCCGATTGTTTTAGATTGGGATAAGAATAGAGTTGAATTATATAAGTTTATATTTGATGATACTGAGAAAGAAGCGGTTGCCGCATTAAAGTAATATAAAATTACTTAGTTTGGAGGTTTATTTTATGGCGAAAAGAAGGGACGAGTCTCCCGAAAGACAGGCTCTACGTGAAATGGTTAGTGGATATCTAAAGGACAATCCGGTTAAGAATGGAACAGATGTCAATGCTCTCATGGGGGAAATGATGTCGGTTATTCTGGAAGGCAGTCTGGATGGCGAAATGATGAGGAACTGGGTTACTCCAAGTATGATTTTCGGAACAAAGAAACAGATAATAGTAGAAATGGCTATAACACAAAATCCTTACATACCAGTTATGGCGGCATAGAACTGGATGTTTCCCATGACCGTAATGGAGAATTCGGGTCAAAAATCGTAAGAAATATTAAAATACCTTAACTCAGGACATGGAGGAAAAAATTTTTCGATGTATGCCAAGGGAATGACCACTGGAGATATTGATTGACAGCGATGACATTTAAAAAAGCTTATCTGGGAGGATAAAAGAGCAATCCAATTTCCCTTTATCACCTGATACCCACTCCAGTTTTCCGCCCTCAGAAATAAAAATCATAATAGATATTGAATTATTCTAATTTTTTATTTTTAATTTTTTATTGACTTTTCATTAATAAAATGGTAGTTTTATATTGAGAGAGTGGTCTGAGATTATTTTGCTGATTTACATAATTTTTGCCGTCGGCACAAGAAATAAAAGAGCTGAAGAGTTGATACACAAAAGATTTTTTTGTTATGCAGGTATGCATTTAAGAAAAATAGCAGCAGATTTGTTATCGGCAAGATACGACTCTGCTGCTTTTATTTTAAATAAGATACGAGAGGAAGAATTTATTGAGAGTAAAAACAAATCTGGATATAATTATATATGATCATATTGTAGATTCATTAATCTTAGGGGAATATGAGATGGGACAGACAATCCTGTTGGATGAATTTGCAGAAAAGTATGAAGTGAGCCGTACGCCGGTTACTCAGGCGGTGAGGCTTCTTGCCAATGATGGGTTGTTAAATTTGATGAGTAATGGCCGGGTAATGGTTCCTGAATTTGATAGAGTGCAGATGGAAAAAATCTGTGATGTCCGACTGTTGCTGGAAGAGTTTGCAATAAGAAAAATAATTAATATGAAGCAGGCAGAAGATAAATATTATGATTTACTTGAAAGTATAGCGAAGAATGGGATGAAGGCGTTGCAGCTGGATGATAAACTGGAATTTAATAAGAAGGATTTAGAATTTCACAGCACATTAGTGGCTGCCTGTGATAATGAATACTTAGTAAGTGAGTATAAAAGGATACAGGGGAAATTTATCGTTGCAAATTATTTAATGCTTCCTCTTGATAAACGTGATTTTGGTGATGCGGCTGGAAGTCATATTCAATTAGCTGATGCACTGCGAAAGCATGACCTGGAAAAGTGTTTAACGCTGATAAAAGAGCATATTTTTAGCTTCTCTACCCCATTTTGATGAAAATGGGGTTTTTTTAATTTACCCTCTGGGCAGACTCTAACAAGTGGAAGTCCAGTGCAACCTATCTTTTGGCAGCGTTTGGGTCTGAATGACACAGAAACCTCCTACTCAATTGGAAATAGTTCGTGTATTTTGTCTATTTTAACTATGGTTAAATAAAAAATAAAAAATTTTTTATTTTTTATTGACAATTTTAAATAAATAATTTAAAATAAAAGCATAAAGATGAACAAATATTCATCTCAATGTACACACGTTACCAAAAAACAAAACAGGAAAAGAGAGGATAGCCAAAATGAAAGAAGTTAAAAAAGTTTATGGAATTACACCGGCATCAATGACGATCTGGAATGCAGACCAGACCTATAACAAAAAGGGGATGGAAAAATATCTTGACTGGCTGCTTGCTAACGGGGCACAGAGTATTTCTGTTTGCGGCAGTACCGGAGAGAACATTGCAATGAACATGGAAGAGCAGAGAGAAATCATCGGCCATGTTTGTGATTATCTTCAGGGTCAGGTACCGTTAATATGTGGCACAGGAAGATACGATACACTCAATACTGTTAAGATGAGCCGGTATGCCCAGGATAGCGGAGCTGATTGTGTAATGGTAATCCTTCCATTTTACTTAAAACCTCATAAAAAAGCAGTTATGCAGCACTTCCGTGATTTGAGAGCAGCTCTTGATATTGATATTATGATATATAATAATCCCTGGTTTGCAGGATATGAGTTGACAGTGCCGGAGATAAAAGAACTGGTGGATGATGGAACCATCCAGTCTATAAAAGCGGCCCATGGAGATCCGAACCGGGTACATGAACTGAAGTTCCATTGCGCTGATCAGCTTACTGTTTTCTACGGACACGATTATGCGGCTGCAGAGGGACTTCTGTGCGGAGCAGATGGCTGGCTTTCCGGCTTCCCGGCAGTTTTGCCAAAACAGTGCCGCGCCATTCAGGATGCAGCATTTGCCGGTGATGTGAAGGCAACCATGGAAGCCCAGAATAAGATTCAGCCGTATATTGATTATTTCTTCCATGATAAAGTAAATGAAGAACCGCACTGGCAGGAAATCTGTAAATATACACTGCAGGCACAGGGCCTGGATTTTGCCGGACTTCCAAGAAAACCGCTGGGTGAGCTGGATGCGGCAAATAAGAAGAAGATCGACAAGCTTCTGGCTGATATGCAGTAATTTTTAAAGCAGCATGCATAAAAGAACGAATTGGATTTTAATGTAAATTAAAGAGAGACAAATCATAAAAACAGCAGATCCGGTTGAACATTTTCAGAAGTTTCTGCTGTTTGATTTCTAAAATTGAGTTATGTATTGGGATAATAGGAAACAGTCAGGTATGGACTCAGTGAATCATTTTATTAAATACTGTTATTATGATGTGAAATATAACAGCAGTAAATGGGTCAGCCAGGAAGATTTATATAACGAATTAAGAAGATATTTCATTGGCAAAAGTAAAGGAGAGAAGGTATGATTCAATCAATCGGTATTTTAGTTTTATTTTTAGTCATGGTATATTTTATGATGCGAGGTAAATTAACCTTTGTTATTTCGCTTCCGCTTTTAGCATTGGGGGTTGCTGTAATTGCGGGTGTACCGTGGCTGGGAGACAATGGCATATTAGATGTTGTATTTCAGCAAGGTGTAGTCAGTATGTCCGGCTCTTACGTGGCGGTTATTATAAGTGCATGGCTGGGGGCCATGATGAATAATACAGGAATTTCCAAGACAATTATAAAAACTGCGGCTGAACTTGGCGGGGATAAACCTTTGCTGGTTACCATATTACTTACTGCGGCAGTTTCACTCTGCTATACAACAATCGCCGGATTAGGCAGTGTAATTATGATTGCATCTATTACAGTGCCTATTATGATTTCAGTCGGCGTTCCGTCTATAATCGCTATATCAGTATTTTTATTTGCATATGCAACAGGACTTTCCTTAAATATGGCAAACTGGAAATACTTTACGGATCTTGTGGGACTCCAGTTCGGTGATGTTAAATTGTTTGCCGTGATTTTATGTGTAATCACAGGTCTGATGACTTTGATTTTTATTTTTGCTGAGTTTAAACGAAATGGGGTTAAATTTGCATGGGCAGCAGAGGCAAATCAGCATGGGGCACCGGATTTAGACTTCCAAAAGGCACCTTTGCTGTCTTTATTCACACCTGTTATTCCAATCATTTTGGTTATTGGCCTTTCCGTTCCGATCATTCCAGCTCTTTTTGCAGGAATTACCTGGTGTTTCTTTACTGTTTTGGTGTTTGGAAGAAAGAAAAATCAGGGTGTAAATTTGTCCAAAATGCTGGGACTTGTGACAAAGTCTGCAATAGATGGTGTCAATGACGGCGCTTTAGGTGTTTTATCAATGATTGTTATTGGTATGCTATCAAAAGCTCTCACACATGAAATCGTACAAAGTGTCATCAGTGATTCACTGCGAAAGGTTTTTCCGAGCCAATTGCTGTTCTTCCTTATATTCTTTGCCGTATTATCACCGTTAGCACTTTATCGGGGACCGTTAAATGTCTGGGGTATTGGTGCAGGAATTGCAACATTGGTAGCTGCAATGGTAATCGTACCGGTGCCTGTAGTTTTGTGCTGTTTTATTGCATGTGAGCGCATGCAGGTAATTGGTGATCCTACAAATTCACACAACGTATGGCTGGCAAATTATGTTGGCACCGATACATTGACTCTCCTTAAAAAAGTCTTTTTCTATGTTTGGATAACATGCGGTTTAGCCGTTGGGGCTGTCGGCATTTTGTCAACATTCATGTGGAAATAAGCTTAAGCGAGGATTGGTGCAGCGCTCCTCTCGGATAAAATTAAGAAAGTGGTGAGCATTATGAGAGTACGTATTGGGATTGATGTGGGCGGAACATTTACAGATGCAGTGGCAATAGATAATGATACATTTGAACTAATTGGATATTTAAAAATACCAACGACCCATACTGGCCGGGAAGGTGTGGCAAGGGGGATTGTGCTGGCAATACAGAAGATAATGGAAAAATATTCCATTTCTCCGGAGGAGGTTATGTTTATTGCCCATGGCACGACTCAGGCTACCAATGCCCTTCTGGAGGGTGATGTGGCCAAGGTGGGAATTGTGGGAGTAGGTACCGGTGGCGAAGCGATAAAGGCAAAAATGGATACTGTAATTGGAAATATTGAACTGGCTAAAAATAAGTTCTTATATACGGAAAGCGAGTATGTGGATCTTGGCAAACCAGACCATGAAAAGTTAATTAAAGATGCCATCAGGAGCTTGTTAAATAAGGATGTCAAGGTCATTGTCGCAAGTGGGGCATTCTCTGTTGACGATCCGTCAGGAGAAATCGCGGTAGTGGATGAATGTATGAGTCAGAATTTATCAGCCACTGGAAGCCATGAGATTTCTAAGCTGTATGGTCTGAAAATCAGAACCAGGACAGCTGCCATTAACGCAAGCATTCTTCCTAAAATGATTGAAACCGCCAATATGACAGAGTCAAGTGTACGTAAATCAGGAATTACAAAACCCCTGATGATAATGCGATGTGACGGCGGCGTCATGGATGTTCAGGAGGTGAAAAAACGTCCTGTACTTACAATGTTATCAGGTCCCGCTGCCGGCGTGGCCGGTGCTTTGATGTATGAAAAGATATCCAACGGAATCTTTCTTGAGGTTGGCGGAACAAGCACAGATATCTCTGTAATTCGTGACGGGCAGGTTATGATAAAGTATGCGGAAGTGGGTGGGCATAAAACTTATGTTAATTCCCTTGATGTGCACACTGTTGGTATTGCTGGGGGCAGTATGGTCAGGATGGATTCAAAAAAAGTGGTGGATGTAGGACCGCGCAGTGCCCACATTGCAAATTTAGCATATGCATGTTTTGGGGATACTGATGACATTGCGGACCCGGAACCGGTTTTCTTTGCCCCCAGACCGGGAGATCCTGATGATTATGCTGCAATTAAATGCTCAAATGGCAAAAAATTTACAATCACAGTATCTTGTGCAGCCAATTATTTGGGATATATTCAGCCGGATCATTATAGTTATGGAAATAAAGAGTCTGCAGAAAAGGGACTTAAAGTCTTTGCAGACCGGCTGGGAATTACCGTAGAAGAACTAGCCAGACAAATTATGGAGAAGGCTTCAAAGAAAAATGAAGTTGTTTTAAATGAGCTGATAGATAGTTACAAGCTGGAGAGAAAATATACTACATTAGTCGGAGGAGGAGGCGGTGCGGCATCTATTGTTCCGCATCTGGCAGAAACAATGGGCATGGAAGGCCGGATTGCGAAAAATGCTGAGGTCATTTCTCCGATTGGTGTTGCACTGGCAATGGTTCGTGATATGGTTGAAAGAACTGTACTGAATCCGACGGATGAGGACATTCTCTCGATTAAGCGTGAAGCGTATAATGCTGCTATTAACTCCGGAGCTCAGCCGGATTCGATAGAGGTAAATGTTGAAGTGGATTCTTCGCGGAATCTGGTCAGAGCAATTGCAACGGGGGCAACAGAGCTGAGAACAAAAGACTTGATGAGTCAGGCGAAATCAGAACAGGAAATCAAAGAACAAGTTGCAAAGCAGCTTGAGATATCACCAGATCAGGTCACTACTTTAGCAGATACCGGAAAATTGTATATTATGGAAGGTAAGATTGTTACCAAAGGCTTTTTAGGGTTATTAAAAAAGACAAAGAGCCCCATCCGTATTGTGGATGAAGAAGGTGTTGTCCGCCTTCAGAAACCTTACGGAACGGTGACAAAGATTCGGTTGGAAAAATCCAGGAAAGATCTGGAACGGGCAATTTCAGATTCCACCAGGTATACGGATGGAGGAGAGGAGGTCCCTGATTTATTCCTGATTTATGGAAAACAGATAAGAAGTCTTTCGGGTCTGATAAATTCTTCGCAGGTATTATCTCTGGCCAGTGCGGAATTAGAAGGAATAGGTAATAATGCCATGGATATATATGTACTTACTTGCAGTAAATAGAAAGGGGACTTTCTTTTGAATCCTGTTTTGATGGATAAAAATGACTTAATCGAAAATATGATTGGACGAGAGGCTCAGCGAAGATTCACTTCCGTAGAAAAGCTGCGTGAATACGGTAATTTTGCCTGGTACAAAGGAAAAGGGGCTGCAGATGATTGCTCCATGAAGTATAAAAAGCTTTCGCCGGTGCAGCTTGCTCAGGCTCTTGGATTAACGGTGGAAGATATGGATGGCCCGGGCTTTTATTATAGTGAGTATCATACGGCGAGAAAAAAAATCGTTCTGTTTAAAAATACAATCGAGGATAAATTTATCCGTATAGAATACAGCAATCTGCTGACTTGTGAGTATGAAGTTATTCGGCAATTATTTTTAGCACATGAAATTTTTCACCACCTTGAATGCAGTGATCCTGAAATCGGTATTACCTATAAGCAGCGTCAGATTACGGTTTTTTCGCTAGGCCCTTTTAAATGGAATACAGGGCTGCGATGTTTATCCGAAATTGCAGCTCATAGTTTTGCCTTGAGTTTAGCAGGAAAAGGGATTGTATACTAACTAGGCACAGACTGTCTGACAGCCTGTTTTTCACAGGAGAATTATAATGAAGATTATAAATATTGGTTCAATGAATATAGATCGCGTATATGAAGTTGCACATTTTATAAATCCGGGGGAGACAATTGCGTCAAAGGACATGAAAACCTATGTAGGAGGAAAAGGGCTGAATCAGTCAGTTGCTCTTGCAGCCGCCGGAGCAGTTGTTTTTCACGCAGGTATGATTGGCGATGATGGTATGATTCTGCTGAATTATCTGGAATCCCGGGGCGTTAATACCCGCTTTGTCCGCACCATCAATGGACCCAGCGGCCATGCGGTTATTCAGGTGGATGAAGAAGGGGAAAATGGGATTCTCTTATATGGAGGAGCGAATCAATGCATTACAGAAGCGTTCATCGATGAGGTTTTGGATTTTGCCGAGCTTGATGATATTTTATTGCTGCAAAATGAAGTAAGCGGTATGGAATATATATTGAAGCAGGCCTCCCAAAAAGGTATTCGTATCGCTTTAAATCCTTCCCCGATTGATGACAGATTGCTGAATATGCCGTTGGAATTGGTAACGTGGTTCATTTTAAATGAAATTGAAGGAAGAGCTTTAACCGGAAAAGATCAACCCAAAGATATTCTTGAAGAGATGCAGTTAAAATATTCCGGAAGACAAGTTGTTTTGACATTAGGAAACGACGGAGTAATATACAGGAAAGACGGACAGTATTACCAACATGGAATTTTTAAGGTATCTGCAGTGGATACAACTGCGGCGGGAGATACGTTTACGGGTTTTTTCCTGGCCGGAGTACTGAAAGGACTGGAAGCAGTGGAGTGTCTGAGAATTGCCTCAGCGGCAGCTGCATTGGCTGTTTCAAAGGCAGGGGCAGCACCATCCATACCAACGCTGCAAGAAGTTATCGATGCTGGCTTAGAAGAGTTATCATACCGGGAAATCCCAAGGGGATAACCGGGGCAAGGTGCAGGTCGGAGTAACCCCTTATAGGGGCACAGCAGGGGCTGTCGCAAAATGCAAAAATTTAACAAGATAAGTTCCTTGGCTGCTTGGCCAACACCAATATCTTGTATAAAAATTTGTTTTGCAACAGCCCCTGCTGTGATTACCCGGGCTTTGAGGCATAGAGTAAGCTATAAATAGCACAGTAGAGTATAAGTAGCAGATGTTGTAAAATAAATTTATATAAAATTCTATGGGAGATAGGTTGCATATAAAGATGTAAAGTATAGATGAGCTGTTTTTGTTTACCGCTATCACTGTTTTTTCTTAATATTGGCAATAGGATTCGGCTGTGATAAGCTACAGAAGTGACGCAATCCGGCACACTTGATATTATATAATCGATAATATAAGTGTTAACGTGGAAAAGATAAATAAAATCATAACTCAATTTTGGTAATAGCAACTGTCTGATTGACAGTTTATGTTCATTACTCAAATTATGATTTTAACTTCATTCCACGCATATAATAAAAAATTATTACGCTGTGGAAAATTCCACAGCTTTTTTATGTTATCACAAAACTAAAAATAAGGAGATAAAAAATTGAACGATAAATTATTAGACTATACAAAGAAACCGGAGATTTATAAACCTAGCTAAATCAGCTGTATCCTTTGTATTTATTTCCGTAGGTTATCGAATGGCTTATAAATATGCTGATTATCGAGTTTTTTAATATGGAAATATATGCTTTGCAGTTAACTATGTGGTCTGAGAACAGCCTTAATCTTTCCGGTGTAATGGTACGGCGGCCGGAACTATAAGGAATGTTGTTTCCGCAGCAGGCTTTGACAGCATGAGCCACTATCAGTTTGTGCATTTCGCGGATATAGATAGAGATTATCTTGCAATCTTAGAAGAGGTAAAGGCAGAATGGAGCCGTATTGATAAGGATTATGACATTCCATATTTTCCGCATATTTCGGTTGGTTGGGATAACAACCCACGCTTTAAGGAATTCCGAGGAGGAATTGTAAAGAACAACACTCCGGAAAACTTTGAAATAGGTTTGCGCATGGCAAAAGCCTATTCAGATTCCCACCCCTCACAACAACCTCTCATTACCATCAATAGCTGGAACGAATGGACAGAGACTAGTTATCTCGAACCGGATGATTTGTACGGGTATGGTTATCTTGAAGCAATCAAACGGGTTTTTATTGAATAGTTACTTGTTTTTCACAGATACAATAGTTTGCATCAGGAAGAGGAGTAGGACCTAAAGTTTAGGTATCTGCTCCTTATTTGTCCTATGTGCAGCATGTAGTAATAGGAACCGATACTGCGGTTCCTATTACAGCGGTCAGAATAGTCATCGATTAACCGCTTATTATTTTACTTCCCTGACTGTTTATAATTTATTTAATTAAGTGAGACAAAAAATAAAATGTTAAAAGATGTACAAATTTTACAAAAACAGATATATAGATGCAGGGAAAATGTAAATAACATAAATTTAATATGAAAATGATAGAAGAAACAAGATGTTTTTAATAGAAAAAGATATATTTAAGATTGATAATTCGTCAATATGCCGGTAGTATAGACATCATCACAAGTGCGCACGGTGAAAAAAGAAAGAGAGGAAAAATTATAGAAAGGAAGAACTATCGCGGTGAACTATAAACTGAAAAGAGAGGAAATTACATGAAACGGAAACATACGTTTAAGCAGGAGCTGCCATTATACTTAATGGCACTTCCGGGTGTAGCAGTCCTAATTGCTTTTGCCTATGTTCCTATGGCCGGATTGGTTCTGGTTTTTAAGGATTATTATTATAAGGGTGGTATTTTCGGCAGTGAATGGGCAGACCCTTTATTTAAAAATTTCAACTTTTTCTTTGATAATATGGATACAGCCTTAAGGGCTACCAGAAATACAATTGGACTTAATATCCTGTTCTTTATATTTGGTACTGACTTTGCGGTATCAATTGCTATAATGTTAAGATGGTATGATAAGGATTCAACATTATTTTGAAAGGAGGGAGAATATGAAAAAAAACATAATATCAGACAGAATATTAATTGGATTATTTTATCTGCTTTTAGGATTGTTCTCCATTATCTGTCTGTTTCCTCTTGTTCTTGCAATCTCAGGCTCCTTATCTACAGAACAGGAGATTGCTGTAAAAGGATTCTCCCTTATACCACGAGGAATGACATTGGATACATATAAATACATTTTTAACAGTCAGGGAAGTAAAATAATAAGCGGTTATACGATGACGATTCTGACCACTGTAATAGGAACCGCAGTATCAGTAACTATTACTACCTGTTTTGCTTATGTGATTTCTGTAAAGGGATTCCGGCATGCAAACAAGTTGGCTTTTTTTGCATATTTTACAATGTTGTTCAGTGGAGGAATGCTTCCCTGGTACCTGGTATGTACAAAGTATTATCATCTGGATAATACACTTTTAGGGCTGATTTTACCCTACAGCATGAATGTTTTTTATATGTACCTGATACGGAATTTTATAAAAGGATTGCCCCATGAACTGACAGAGAGTGCAGAAATTGACGGAGCCGGTTATTTCCAGGTCTTTTATAAAATAGTACTGCCGCTTTCAAAGGCAGGAATAGTTACCATCACACTTTTCTATGCATTAACGTTCTGGAATGATTTTTATCTTCCGTTGATGTTAGTGGATGATTCAAAATATTTTACGATGCAGTATATTTTATATAAGATGAATTCGAATATACAATATTTGGCGACAAATCCAAATGGGTTAGGGGCTTCGCATATCGTCTTACCGACTCAGACGATTAAGATTGTTGTTATACCAATACAGAAGTTACTGCTAAGATGGTAGCAAAAGGGTATTATGCAGATCTTTCTAATGTCATGAAAGACAATGCAAAAGAATTATATGAATACTGTGATGCAAAAAATGCTGCAAAGGCGTTTACCATTAATGATAAGATTTATGCAATTCCGGTTGGATATAAGCCCAATGCAGGTGAAGACTACCTTGTAATGGCCAGAAAAGATTTAATGGATGAAGTAGGAGTAACCGATATCACAAGCGTTGAAGATTTAGAAAAATTTTATACTTTGTGCAAAGAAAAGCACCCGGATTATATTGGCCTTGGCCGCGGGGTCAATCCAAGAATGTTTAATGCGGCGATCCCTTCGGCTATGAATATGAACTTCATTAATAGTTTTGCAGTCACCGATGGTAATGCACCGGAGGACAGCAAGGTATATAGTTTTTATGAATTAAGCAGCTCTAGAGGATTGGATCCGGTATTGCCCTGGACTCAGTCCTCTTAGTATGCGTTTAATCCGTTCATTATCAGACTATTCGATGTATAATATCTCACCGGTATCTCGGTTAATGGATACGTTATTCATAATATTCACCCCATATAATTATAATATAGCCCCATGAAATTTAAGATATAAAATGTATAATTTAATATGTAGTTCTGTTTTTAACTATGGCTGTAGAATTTAAGTTGTTTCGTATTTTACATCTACCATATTTCTAAAGAAAGGATATGGAAAAAGAATGGACAAAAAATACATATGTTCATTGTTATTAATTTTGATAATCCATGTATCTTAAATTAGAAAAGTAGTAGAGTAATAATAAGAGGTATCAAAGGATAATAAAAAATCCGGATTAAAATATAAGAGGAGGAAGAAGCATGTTATATCCGAAAAAAAGAGAAAATGAATTAAATAAGGAATTATTTGAAAATCCTACCGCCGAATACAGAGGAACACCCTTTTGGGCGTGGAACTGTAAGCTGACCAAAGAAAGTGTGGATAAAACCATTGAATCTCTACAGGATATGGGTATGGGCGGAGGACATATCCATTGCAGGACAGGAATGGATTTAGAGTATCTGGGGAAAGACTTTATGGACCTGGTAAAATATTCTAATGAGGAATTTAAAAAGAGGGATATGTTAACCTGGCTCTATGATGAGGATCGCTGGCCGTCCGGAGCAGGCGGAGGAATTGTCACGAAGGACTTAAAATACCGTATGCGTTTTCTTGTATTCTCTCCGGATAAACTGGCAAACGAGGAGATTGAAAACCAAAATCTTAGTTCTTCCGGTCAGGCAGTCAGAAGTGAGCATCGTACTTTTTTGGCACGATATGGAGTAAAATTAGAAGCCGGATATCTGGCAGATTATAAAAGAATTGCGGAAAAGGAGGATTTACCGGGCGGATATGAGGAATGGTTTGCATACTTAGAAATCTCAGGAGATAATCCCTGGTTTAATAATCAGGCTTATCTGAATACGTTGGATAAAAAAGCAGTAGAACGATTTGTAGAAGTAACCCATGAAAAATATTTCGAAGAAATAGGGGAGGAATTCGGGAAAACGATTCCGGCAATCTTTACAGACGAACCACAATTCTCCCATAAAATGACGCTTGGATTTGCTAGTGAGCGTAAAGAGATTACCCTCCCGTATACCGATGATTTTGAGGATACCTTTAAAAGTGCATATGGCAATAGTATATTAGATCAACTCCCGGAATTATTCTGGGAATTAGGTGAGGAACAATATTCGGTGGCCCGTTACCATTATCACGATCATATCTGTGAACGCTTTGTTGATGCTTTTGCTGATACGGTTGGTGGCTGGTGTAAGGCTCATAATATTCTTTTAGCAGGGCACATGATGGAAGAACCTACTTTAGAATCCCAGACAGCTGCACTTGGAGAGGCGATGCGTTCTTACCGCTCCTTTACTCTTCCGGGTGTTGATATGCTTTGTGACAGAAGAGAATTATCTACCGTAAAGCAGACACAAAGTGCTGCGCATCAATATGGCAGAGAAGGGGTACTTAGTGAATTATATGGTGTAACTAATTGGGACTTTGACTTTAGGGGGCACAAGCTGCAGGGAGATTGGCAGGCAGCTCTGGGAGTTACAGTACGTGTTCACCATTTAACCTGGACCTCAATGGCAGGGGAAGCTAAGAGAGACTATCCCGCAGCCATTGGATATCAATCACCCTGGTATCAGGAATATCCTTATGTAGAAGATTACTTCTCAAGAATTAATACAGCACTGTCCAGAGGAAACTGTGAGGTGAAAGTTGGAGTTATTCACCCAATTGAATCCTACTGGTTATACTGGGGTACGGAGGAGAAGACCGGCGGTATCCGGAGGGAAATGGATGAAAAATTTGAAAAAATGATTGAATGGATGCTTTATGGCCTGATTGATTTTGATTTTATTTCAGAATCCTTGTTACCGGAATTAAATGAGGAAGCATCGATTAGTGGCAGCAGATTAAACGTTGGCGAGATGAAATATGATGTCATTGTAGTACCAAATTGTGTAACAATCAGGGGAACTACTCTGAACCGATTGAAAAAGTTTGTAAATAAGGGAGGAAAAGTAATATTTACTGGCGGCATTCCAAAGCTTGTGGATGCATTACCTTCAGAGCAGCCCATGGAATTACTCGGTAAATGTGAGAGCATAGGATTTGGCCGTTATGAATTATTAAAGGTCCTGGAGAAATATAGGGACATTGATATTCGAAACGGGCTGGGTGTCAGAACGAATAATATAATACATCAACTTCGCAAAGACGGAGAGGATAAGTGGCTGTTTCTCGCCCATGTGAATAAGATGAATAATCCGGATATTCCAGCAAGGGAAGAACTTACGATATCCATAAAAGGAACCTGGAAGACAATAATCTATGACGCTGTTACCGGTACGATTAAGGAATGCAAAGGTGAACATAAACATGGTAATACAATTCTATACCAAACTGTGTTCGAACATGACAGTTTATTGATAAAACTGGAGAAAGCAGATTTGGCAAAGGAGAAAATGGAGGAGACTGCGAAAGAGACAGTTACCCCAAGAGAGGACGGTTTAAGAATCTCTATACCTTCAGAAGTTTCCGTAACTTTAAGTGAGCCTAATGTATACCTGTTAGATATTTCAGAATACCGGTTTGACGAAGGCAATTGGCAGCCGAAAGAAGAAATCCTAAGAATTGATAATCTGTTCAGGAATAAACTGGGTTATCCCCTTCGGATGGAAGCGTTTGCACAACCTTGGGTAGATCAAAGGGAAGAAGGATATGAACATAAATTGTCTCTTAGATTTGAAGTGTTTTCAGAAGTCCAAGTGCTGTCGCCTAAGATTGCATTAGAAAACCCGGAGATAACGTGCATATATGTAAACGGAATAAAAGTAGAGAAAAAGGCGGAGGGCTGGTATACTGACCGTGACATCAAGACAATTTTGTTACCGGAGCTGCATGCCGGCAGTAATGAAATTGTAGCAGAGATGCTTTATAATTCAAAAACGAATGTGGAAGCCATGTATCTGCTGGGTGACTTTGGTGTTTTAGTATCCGGAAGTAATTTAAAGATAACACAACCAATTAAAAAGCTGGGATTTGGAGATATAACAAGCCAGGGCTTACCTTTTTATGGTGGTAACATCACTTATAACCTGGAGCTAGAAACAAACGAAGGAGACCTTGCAGTACAAGCATCCCAATTTCGGAATCCGGTTATCAAAGTTCTTCTGGATGGAGAAGAAAAAGGATATATTGCATATTCACCTTATGAATTACAAATAAAAGATGTGAAAAAAGGAGTACATAAACTGCAAATCATTGTGTATGGAAACCGCGTAAATACTTTTGGACCAATTCATAATTGCAATAAGACAGAAAGCTGGATTGGGCCAAATGCATGGCGGACAACAGAAACAAGCTGGGCTTATGAATATCAGCTAAAGCCAACTGGAATTCTTATTTCGCCTAGGATTACTATTAAGAAAAGGTAGTAAGGGAAACTGGAATATGCGGGACATTTTAATCTTTTATATGGAGACAAAGGGGTATATCATTCTGCCAATAGAAGCGGTGTCCACAATTTGATGTCCATAGGAAAAAGCACATAATAAGATTTATTATCTAGACCACGCTGGAATAATTAAGGTGTGGTCATTCTTATACCTTGTTTTTCATGGCGGCCATAAATAAAATGCAAATGTAAACGAATCGAATATAATTAATGGAAGAAGAAAATCATTGGTATATTAAAATACATGATAATGGCCAGGGTTTTGAAGAGAAAACACTGGAAGATATTAACGATAAACTAAAAATTACAAAGGAACGTTTGTTAAAAGAGGACAGCAATATGGAGTTAGAGATAGGAGGTATGGGATTAATTAATACCTATGCCAGATTGCTGCTTTTATATAATGATGAATTGTTTTTCAAAATCCAGAATGTAACGGATGGTGCCGAGGTAATTATAGGTGCGTTTCTAAGACCGGATGAAGCGAATTGAAAAATATTTTGACACAATCCTGTGTTATCGCCTATGTAAATGTTAAGACAAACGTATCAAATATTCTTCAAAAGACTAAGGCAACTTACGGGTTTGATTTGGAATTTATGTATTGGAAAGGTTCCCTTATGGGAGCTTTCTTTTAGCAATTTTTGGAGGTTTAGTGCTATAGGGTTTCTTTTCTTACAAAAATGGAGGTGAAATTTTATCGACAGCCTCTAAAATATCAGTAAATACAGGTTGTGAGAGTTTCCGAGAGCACTCTGTCATATGAAAGGAGAAAATTATGTTTAAAGTAATTGTAGTAGATGATGAACCTAGTGCCCTTGATCATATTTGTACAATTATTAAAAATAAAAATCCAGAATATGAAGTTATAGCAACGGCTGAAAATAGTCTGGAGGGGATGGAAAAAACACGTTGTCTGAAGCCGGATTTAGTTATCAGTGATGTAAAAATGCCTTTAATGGACGGAATTACGCTGGTATCTGAAATCAGGAAGGAGTTCCCTGGTATTTTTACCATTATCATAAGCGGGTATCGGGATTTCGAATATGCCAAAGGAGCCCTTCAATCAGGGGCCTATGATTATATACTAAAGCCTGTATTGCCGTCAGGTATGCAAAAGGTTTTAGATAAACTGGGGGTAATATTAAGGAAAAATTTTTATCTTGAACGGAAGAGGATAATTCATAAACTTGTAAATGGGAAAAGCTGTGAGGCGTATCGGATACAGAAGTATTTCCCATATAAGGATTATTACTGCGCCATAATCCGAAAAAACGGACTGCTCCGTAGGTTTGCTACGGACAGTAATATAGAGATTTATTCAGATATTCATGAGATTATGACAATTTATGGACGGGATGAGATGGAGGCATTATATATTTTCCCAAAAGAACTGCTGCTTGGAAAAACATTTGAAGAATATATATTGGGGGTCAGGGAAAAAGGAAAATTGGATAATCAATATATAACCATGATCTACAGTAATCATAGTTTTACAGTATCCAAATTAGGGGAAAAAATAAAAGAATTGTACCGGACGCTGGATACAGTCAGTGTTGTAGGATTAAATCAGGTGTTGAAGATAGATAAACCCTTCTTGTTAAAAGAAATAGAATTTAATAGTGCTTCGATTAAAAAAGTAATGGAAAATTTAGAATGTTTCGTAAGGGATCAGCAGTATGAAAAGTTAAAAAGAGAGTTAAAGTGTTTGTATCAGATTTGGCTGGAGGAAAAGAAACCTCAATTATGGATGGAGCATATATCACGCCAGATTATTTATATAGTAAACAAATATAATAAAGAATCGTTACCTCTTATCGAATGTGAATATATGATGGAGGATACATTTTTTTACGCGGAAACCATAGAGGAATTGATTGATAACTTGTTCGAAATTATTTTTAAATACGTCAAGACTTCAGATGAATGTTATAAAGTGGATACTACGGAATTTTTTGATTCCATCATACAGTACCTGGAGTGCCATTTGTCTGAAGATATCTCTTTGCAATCAATCTGCAAGACATTTGCAGTTTCCCAGACTTATTTAAGTAAGCTGTTCCGCAAATATGTAGAGCAATCCTTTAATCAATACTTGACCTCCTTAAGAATGAAAAAGGCCATTGAAATAATGCAGGGAAATCCGGAAATATATATAAAAGATGTAGCGGCTATGGTCGGGTATAATGACCAGTTCTATTTTAGCAGGATTTTCCGCTCTTATACCGGCAAATGTCCCTCTGATTATTTGGAAGGGCTTTTTATGCATGAGTAGAATCAGCATATTGCATCCTGCCTTTCATAGAACAACCGCCTAAATATAAAAACCATTTATTTTGCTGAGCTTCCGTGTAATTTCTTATAAACGCTTGGAGTCATACCGGTGAGTTTTTTAAACACCTCATTAAAATGCTTAATATCTTTATATCCTATCTTTTCAGCTATCACTATAATTTTGTTGTCAGTAGATTTAAGCAGGTTACAAGCTTCTTCTATCCTTAAGTTTTGAACGTACTCTGAAATAGTTGTACCAGTATAATCTTTAAAAAGCTTACAGAAATAAGTCGGACTTAAAAAAGACCTGGATGCAAGATCGGTAAGTTTTGGACTGACGGCATAGTTCGTTTTCAGATATTGTATAGATTGTCCTATCAGCTTAGCATGATGTGACATCGTATTGTTTTCATTCCTGTAGGATGTCTTCATAGATCGGAAAATTTTTATCAGAAGTTCCATCAGGTATACTCTGAGAAGTTCAATATATCCGTCTTCCTGTTTCGTAAATTCCTCCAGCATTTTTTTGAATATAGCTTCTAAAGCACTGTTTTCACCACCTAGTATTTTTAAATCATCAATATTATCAGATTCCAGTGAAAAAATAGAACGGAAGGAAAGATAGTGAATCACATCAGAAAAAGCCTTATAATCAATTAAATTAACATCAATAAAATCAGGTTTGAATACACAATTATAAACTTTTACGGGTAGGGCAGCAGGAGAATCGACTGACCTGAATTCGTGGGGTATATGGTAATTGATGAGAAACAAATCGCCTTTGCACACCTCATATTCTTTATCTCCCAGTATATGTATGCCCGAACCTGAGGCTACATAAGATATCTCAATAAAGTCATGTACATGTAAGTGTGGTTTTGAACTTTCACTATTAAAGTTTATAAAGATAGAATTGCCATTATTAAAAAAATTTTTACCGGTATCGTGGTAAATACTAACGTTTTTCATAAAATTCACCCCTTACAATTATAATATAACCCCATGAATTTGAAAACATAAAAATGTATAATTTGAGTAGTACCCCAAAAAGTGTTTAAAAACGCAGAACCGGAGGACTGCAGCATGTAAACGTAATTTTCAGAAGGTACGGTGGAATAGTTTCTAATTTAATAAGTAATATACTGCGGCTGCAGAATTGTATTTATTTTATATTTTACATTTAAAACTATAAAATGAAAAGAGAAAGTTCAAAAACCCTGAAAGGAAGGATATTTTATGAAAATTGTTGACATGAAATGCAACCATATTGTAAATCCAATTGGATATACCTTAAACAATCCACGCTTAAGCTGGATTACGGAGGCGGAAGGTGCAACCACCCAGGTATCTGCCCAAGTGGAGGTGGCTTTTGATGAGGCCTTTTTAAACATAGTCCATGACAGTGGTAAAGACAAGTGTATTGACAGTACCTGCTACACCTTGCAAATGGATTTAAAGCCTTGTACCAGATATTACTGGAGAGTACATGTATGGACTGACTGCGGCGATGTTATCAGTCCGGTTTCCTGGTTTGAAACCTCTAAGATGGAGGAACCCTGGACCGGTAAATGGATTACCCCGGATTGGGAGGATAAATCCATTCATCCACTCTTAAGAAAGAGCTTTAACCTTACTAAGGAGGTAGCACAGGCAAGACTCTATGTCTCCGGGTTAGGATTATATGAGGCAGAGATTAATGGGAAAAGAGTCGGTGAGGAATACTTAACACCTTACTGTAACAGTTATAATAATTGGATTCAATACCAGACCTTTGATGTTACAGACCTGGTGGACAAGGGGAACAATGTTGCAGGTGCTATGCTGGGAAATGGCTGGTATAAGGGCCGTTTTGGATTTCAAGGCTGCGAGGAAGGTTATTATGGCGATAGCTTTGCTTATCTGTGTGAGCTTGCTATTAAATTTACGGATGGCAGTACAGAAGTTATCTGTTCGGATGAAAGCTGGAAGGCGGTACCATCCTACATACTTGGGAGCAATATTTATGACGGCGAATTTCAGGATGCTAATAAGTTCTTAAAAGAGTGGTCCTCTGCTTCCATAAATGATAATAACTGGAGGGGAGTTCGTTTCATCAATATAGATTTCAACCTCCTGGAAGCCAGAAGGAGTATCCCTGTACGTATCAAGGAAAGGCGAAAACCTGTGCGGGTCATCCATACTCCAAAAGGTGAGGCCGTTCTTGACATGGGTCAGAATATGGTAGGCTGGGTCAGCTTTTTGGTTAATGCACCGAAAGACAGTGTTATCTATCTTCAGTATGGCGAGGAAATGCAGGAAGGCTGTTTTTACAGAGAGAATCTTCGTTCAGCGAAAGCGGAATTTAAATATATTTCCAATGGACAGCCTGACGAGGTTCAGCCTCATTTTACTTTCTACGGCTTCCGGTATGTTAAGGTAGAAGGATGGCCAGGGGAAGTAAGGGCGGAAGACTTCACAGGATGTGTTGTATACTCCGACATGGAAATAATAGGAAATATTGAAACCTCTAACCAGGCGGTAAACCGGTTATTTCTAAATGCTCTTTGGGGACAGAAGGGGAATTTCCTTGATGTTCCTACAGATTGTCCGCAGCGCGATGAGAGGATGGGGTGGACAGGAGATGCCCAGATGTTCTCAGGTACTGCATGTTTTAATATGAATACGGATGCATTCTATCATAAGTATCTGTATGATCTTGCTAAGGAACAGGAAAGTTTTGGCGGGATCGTTCCTCATACAGTACCAAGCTTTGGTATGAGTAAAAAAGATGAAAACAGCTTTTTATCCGGTGGATCCTGCGCATGGTCTGAAGCAGCAACGGTAATACCCTGGAATGTATATCTTCATTATGGGGATAAGGCCATCTTAGGGCAGCAGTTTAACAGCATGAAAGATTATGTTGATTATATAAGAAAGCAGGATGATGGCAGCAGACTGTGGAATACAGGCTTCCACTTTGGTGATTGGCTGGCTCTTGACGGACAGGGAGATTATAATCCCTTTGGCAGAACTCCAAACGATTTAATTGCTACCGCTTATTACGCATATTCTTCAGAATTGGTGGCAAAAGCCGCTAAAGTTTTAGGTAAGGAAGAGCTGGCGGACGAATACCAAAAGCTTTCCCTTGAAGTAAAGGAAGCCTTTTGTGAGGAGTTTGTTTCACCAAGGGGACGTCTGGCGGCAGATACCCAGACTGCTTATATACTTGTACTTTTTATGGATCTTGTTCCGGAAAAGTTCCGGGAAAGAATGATTGAAGCATTGAGAAAGAATCTGGAGGATAATAAGTACTATTTAAAGACTGGTTTTGTTGGAACTCCATATTTTTGCAGGGTACTATCGGAAAACGGTTATAACGACCTGGCTTACAGACTTTTATTTAATGAGGAATTTCCAAGCTGGCTTTATGAGGTTAAACTAGGTGCTACAACCATATGGGAAAGATGGAATTCACTGCTTCCTGACGGAAAGTTTGGAGAACTTGGAATGAATTCTTTAAACCACTATACATATGGTTCCATTGTCGAATGGATGTACCGCAATATGTGCGGAATTAATCCTTTAGAGGATTATCCGGGATTCAAAAGAATACGTCTGGCACCACAGCCGAACAATCTGCTAAAATATGCCAAGGCCTCCATAAATACTGCAGCAGGGCTTTATGAGAGCGGATGGAGCTTTGAAGAAAAGAAGCTGCACTATAAGTTTACCATACCATTTAACGCCCAGGCCGAGCTGGTGCTTCCGGATGCAGATAGTAAGAGTGTGGTAGTAAACGGAACAGCACTTGAGAATTCTGAACTATATTATTCGGAAAAAGACGATAATTTAACCCTCGTACTTAAAACCGGAAAATATGAGATATGTCATCCGATCAGGCAATAAATATAATGTAATGGTTTTGTTGGATTCCTTAATTCGTGGGCAACGTCAGATTTCTTGGGCTATAAGGTTATGATACAATCAATTTAATGGGCACTCAATCCCCAAAGGACATTGGTTATCAAACTTTTAACGAATACGGAATCTATCGTTTCTCCCGTAATTAATAAACGATAGAAAATAGGGGCAAAAATCAGATCAATCCCCATTTCAATATCCAGATCTTTTTTTAACTCACCCCTTTGAATACCGCGTTCAAGTATATGACGTGAAATGAGACGGCGGGGATTGAAATATCTGATACGATATTCCTCCGCGATATTAGCATCAAATTGACCTGATCCAATAAGCTCTGTAATGACTTTCCCTTTGGGACTGGTAATAAAGGCTGCCAGATTATTTGCCTGAAGGAAAATATCTTCACTTACGGAACCGGTATCCGGTACCTTAAGCATTGATTCCGTGGCAGCAAAAAAACCGTCTAAAACAACAGCTGCTTTGTTAGCCCACCATTTATAAATTGTCGCTTTACTTACCCCTGCCCTCTCAGCAATACCTTCAACGGTTACAGCATCAAAGCCATTCTCAAGTAATAGCTCGTAAGAAGCAGTGAGAATGGCTTTTCTGGTTGCTTCACTACGGGGACGTCCTATCTTTTTATCCATGGAATTCAAATCTCCTTACTCTTTAGGAGTACTCTTTATTTGTATTCATATATAAAAACGATACGTATATTATACAATATTTATTTCTAAAAAGAAAGACTTGACAAAAATAAACGGTGCGTTTAGTATATAAAAATAAACTGGACGCATCATATATAATTCATGACAATAGAAAGTTCGCGAAGCGTGCTTTCTATTGTTTGCGATTCTGAATGGAGGATATCGTATGAAGAACAAATTGATGGAAGAAAGAAAGCTTTCCGGGTGGCTTATCTTTTTATTTGCAGGTGCATGCGGCTTGATTGTGGCTAATCTCTATTATGCACAGCCCTTAGTAGGGTCTATTGGTGCAGCGACGGGTATTCCTTCGGGAGCATCCGGGTTAATTGTGACTATGACACAATTAGGCTATGCGGCAGGACTTTTGTTTCTTGTTCCCTTAAGTGATCTGTTAGAGAATAGGCGCTTGGTCGTATCTGTATTGATTATTGCAATTGGAGGTCTGGTAGCAGCCGCCATGGCGGAAAATTCCCTAATGTTTTTCGCTGCTGCGGTATTGATTGGATTGGGCTCTGTGGCAGCTCAGATATTAGTGCCTTTAGCTGCTCATCTGGCACCAGCTAATCAAAGAGGCAGAATTGTTGGTAATGTAATGAGCGGCCTGCTTTTGGGGATTATGCTGGCAAGACCCGCGGCAAGCTTTATTACCGGTGTTTGGAGATGGCAGACAGTATTTTTAATGTCCGCAGTAATTATGGTAATACTCACGGTTGTATTAAGCTTCCTGCTTCCGAAAAGAGTTCCGGCACCAAAAGATAGTTACCGGGATGTCTTGAAATCTTTGTGGTTTATTTTTAAAACAACGCCTGTTTTGCGGAGGCGGTCACTATACCAGGCAGCTTTATTTGGCAGCTTTAGCTTATTTTGGACGGTTGTCCCTTTATGGCTGTCACACCATTTTCATTTAACCCAGAAAGAGATTGCATTATTTGCATTTGCAGGTGTAGCAGGTGCTGTTGCGGCACCGATTGCAGGAAGGCTGGCAGACAGGGGGTTAACCAGAAAACTCACGGGGACGGCATTTGTAATCGCTGCTGCTGCATTTGCATTAACGCATGTTTTACAGGATAACCAAAGGATATCAATTATTATATTTTGTGTAGCTGCAATTCTCCTCGACATGGCGGTTTCAGGAAACCTTGTACTTGGCCAGCAGGCAATATATGGTTTAGGGGATGAAATACGGGGACGGGTAAATGGAATATTCATGGCAGTTTTCTTTGCCGGAGGTGCTATTGGGTCAGCTTTGGGTGGATGGTCATATGCCTATGGGAATTGGGCAACCGCGTCAATAATAGGATTTAGTATGCCGGTTCTTGCATTTCTTTATTATATTACTGAAAGAAAACCCCCTTGTGTAGTTACATCTGCCTGAATAAATCTAACTCCGGCCAGTAAATTATCCGGTACGGATGAGCGGCTGCCATTACCGCGGCGCCTGCAGGAGCAGACGTTTAAAGACTGCATATCCGATGCCTTTGGTTTGTTAAAGCATGGCATTTTTGACAAAACCAAAAACTTCTTATTGTCTGGATTCACTTCCCTGGAGGAAAAATCAACCTCAACCCAATTGACACTACTCTATTTAAAAAAGCTGCTTGATTAAGGCAGGACTGTAATAAGTTTTATTACTGAATTGCATAAAACTTTTGATATTCGTCTTAATATGGATTATAATGGAAGAAACAATTTGTAATTCAGATATCGATATTTGATTTTCGTGGCAGATTGTGCAATAAAAATAATAAGTAATTCGTTTTAAAATTATATAAATTTTATTATATAATTATTTATTTTTATAAATAGGGTGAGGTAACAAATGAAAGAATTTGATCTAATACACGAAGGGTGGAGAAATAAGCTCCGGAATACTAATTTTATACTGACATTGCTTGTATTTCTTGTAGAAATTATTATGTTCTTTATACTAAAAAAGTCTGATTTAATTGAACAACCCATTAATGAATATTTAAGATGCTTTTTAATTGTGCCTACAATCCTTGATTGTCTGGTTTTATATATTGGAAATGTTGTAATGAATCATATGCCGTCTGATTCCCAATATATTAATTACATACCCATTCTGCAAATGTCTGTAATATGCATGATAATAGCCAGTACCCATAATATTTTTTCGGTGACTTTATGTCTCTTTTGCTTTCCCCTTTTTACAACGGTTATGTTTAGCGATAAGAAAATGACAAGAATAATTGGAATAATCTGTTCCCTTTTTTTGATATTATCTTTGTTATATCGAAAAGCTTCTCTTTACAGACCGAAGAATGACCGGTATTTCTATGCGGAAGCAATTGTATCAATCGCTATATTAATTGCTACTTATATTCTCTGCAATGTTTTGATCCGTTTTGCAGAGGAGAAAACAAATATTATTCATCATAGTTATCTTAAACAAATTCAAATGCAGGAACTACTCAACAGAGATCAAAAAACAGGTTTGTTCGGTCATACGATTTTTATGAATACATTGGATAGTATGATAGAAAAAGCAAATAAGACGTTAAAACCATTTGCAGTGGCAGTGATTGACATTGATGATTTTAAAAAAGTAAATGATACCCATGGTCACTTGAAAGGAGATCAGATTATTATTGTATTGGCTGATCTGATGAAAAAATACTTTAATGAAAACCAGGTCATTGCAAGATACGGTGGGGAAGAGTTTGCGATTATATTTTCTGGAAATGAGTTAAACCATGGAATTGATTTGTTAGAAAAACTACGTATCGCATTTGAATCACAAAAGTACAGTTTTATGGAAGATAAAATTACGATTAGTATCGGCATAGCCGAATGGAGGCAGGGGTGGACATCAGAACAGTTATTTGAAGCAGCTGATTCAGCAATGTATTCATCTAAATCCGGTGGTAAAAACAGGACTATAATATATGAAATCTGATTCTATAAGTTTTCAGCAGGCGGCCGCTTTTATAAATTAAAGGCGGCCGCCTATTTTAGAAGGAAATACTGATTGATTATGAGGAAGTACTTTTATTTACAATAAATTGATTTATTTTATAATATCTGTTATTATTATGTCAAAAAAGAGATAGAGTAAAATTATTTCCGTCTGTAAACAGGATTTAATTGTAATACGACTGATAAAGGAGGAAGCATCTACATACTCTTATGATGGAAAAAACTCAAATAAGTGAAATACAAAAAGAAATGCAAAAAGAATATAACCGGATTGATAAAAAGTGGCTTAACCTTCATTTCAGGACTTCTGCTGTGTTATTTATCTTTTCTTTTTTTGTGGAATGCCTACTGGGGTATATGATGTGTAACTCAGATCAACTGAACACTTCCATTCCGGTTTTTATTTTTAAATTCATTATTTTACCGTGTATATTAAATTTTACGTGTATTTTAATTGATTATTTAGTGATCTGTTCAGAAAAAGTTTCACAGGAGAAAAAAGTATATATTGTATCAATCTTGTTTGTTGTAATCTGTTTTGTGGTGTTTACGGTACATATTGCTTTTTCCGCGTTATATTTTATATTTGCGATACCTATTCTGCTGACTATAATATATGCCAAATATCGTTTAACCGTTGTTATTTTCTTATTATGTGTGGTTTCAGTAACAATTTCTGAATTGTTTATTAAATGGGACGCAGATAAGGTAAGTATTTATGAGAGCACTATCCGGTTAGGTAATTTTATGATTTCTTTATTTATACTGTGTGCTTTTTTTGCAGTAAGTATGGTATTGATACGTTTTGAGCGGGAGAAAAATGCAGCCGGTATCCAAAAGGAAATAGAACGGTACCATTTGCAGCAAAAGCTCCAGACGGATGAACTGACAGGAATCTATAATCGAAGGGCACTGCATGATACAATTAAGGAGATGGAAGCAGATGAAACGGAAAGCATTTATATTTTTGCAATGATTGATATTGATAATTTTAAAACCCTGAATGACACCCATGGACATTTGGTTGGTGATCATTGTTTAAGCCAGTTTGGACGGTTACTGAAAATAAATTGCAGGGATGCGATTCCCTTCCGCTACGGAGGAGATGAATTTTGTATTCTGTTTCGCAATTATGCAATGGAAGATGCAGCCAAAATTTGTGAGCAAATAAAAAATGAATTGCAGTCGGTCACCTTAGCTGATGATATAAAGCTTTCTCTTACAGCAAGTTTCGGAATTTCTGATTATTCTAAAAATATGGATATGACAAGATTAATTGCAAACGCGGATCAGGCTTTATATGCAGCCAAAGCTGTAAAAAACACAATTTGTATCTATCAGAAGCCGAAAAAGGATATGAATTAAAGTTATAGATCGAACGTGGGGAGAGGCAGCGAATAATTGTCCACAGGGTATAGATTGCTTCAAAAGTTATTTAATAAATTAAATTTCTCATCATACAATAATAATAATATATTATTTAATGAGGTCATAATGATTATACATGTGGTTCAATCAGGCGAAACGATTAATTCAATAGCAGACGAATATGGGGTAAATGTAACTCGTTTAATTCAAGATAATGACATAACAAATGCTGATAACTTAGCAATCGGCCAGACTATTCTTATTGTATATCCGAAACAGATCCATACGGTACAAGAAGGAGATACCTTAATAAGTATAGCAGGGAGTTATGGTGTTTCTACCTTGCAATTGCTAAGGAATAATCCGTATCTTTTAGAAAGGAAATTTATATATCCGGGAGAAAGGATAATTATTGATTATGCTGATGATAAACTAGGAAATATTACGACAAACGGTTACGCATACCCATATATTTACAAAGACATACTTCAGAAGAATTTACTTTATTTAACCTATCTATCTGTGTTTAATTATGTAGTTGCAGTAGATGGTGGATTAAATAATATAGATGATACTGAGATTATTAATTTAGCAAAATCATACGGAGTAGCACCTATTATGGTAATATCAAATGTAACAGAAGAAGGCACGGTTGATCGGGAGATGATACATAATCTTCTAATCAGTCAGGAAATAATGAATAATTTAATTAAAAATATCCTTTCTGTTTTAAAAACGAAAGGTTATTATGGAGTAAATCTTGATATTCCTTATGTAATGGCTGAAGATAGACAATTATTTTTTGATTTTATAGCGTTTATAGCAGATAAGGTGCATGAGGAAGGGTTTAAAGTATTTATTACAATAACTCCAAATTCTTTTGAATTTGATACGGAAGCAGGCTATGAAAGTTTTAATTATTCACAGCTTGGCCAGGCAGCAGACGGAGTAATCATTTTATCTTATTCCTGGGGATATGCTTCAGAGATTCCGATTGAAGCGGCACCGCTTAATCTGCTGGTAATTTTATTAGAATATCTTTTAACACAGATACCGCCGGAAAAGATTTCAATTGGGGTATCCAGTATTGGATATGTATGGGAAATTCCTTATATACAGGGTGTTTCAAGGGCTAATTCAATAAGTAATACCAATGCGGTACAATTAGCGAGTGATGTAGGTGCGGAAATCAATTATAATGAGAGTAATCTTTCCTCCTATTTTTTTATCACGGATTCAAATGAATATCTGGTTTATTTCCATGATATAAGGAGTATTGATACTTCCATGAGAACAATGTCTGAGAATAAATTGCAAGGTGCAGACATCTGGAATATTATGTACTTTCTTACACAAACCTTCTTTTTAATTAATACACAATATAATATCGAAAAGGTGATATAGTAAATCATGGAAAGGTCACTGCACATTTTCTTAAGGATTCTTTATAAAAAAGACAACGTATCAATTCAGGAATACGTTGTCTTTTTTACATGGTGAAGAGAAGATAGCAGGTATAAAATATTGGTTACTGCAGATAATATTTGTATGTAATTTTGTTATGACCAGACTCCCGAGACATGAGCGTAAAAAACACACTCATGTAGAATTTCGAGTTAAACGGTGCCAAAATATGCGTCTTTTTGCATATTTTGTGTGATCGGTTTGTCAGGACCGCAGTGGCTGTATAGTCGATTTTTAATTTATAAGCAGAAAGGAATAAACATATGCATAGTTTAAGATTAATTATAGATGGGTTGGAGCAGGAAGAAACTCAGGATAAAGTTAGAGATCAAATAGAAGGCATAATAGGTGTACAAGAGGTAGATTTAAGTGCGGGTCAGAATTATGTGGATATAAATTATGATGATCAAACATCAGATGCAGAGATTAATAATCATTTACAAAATAATGGATATAAAGTAACGGATATTAATAGAGTAAGCTAAATATATGGAGTATTTAACTATCAACTGACCCTTGATAGTTTTTTTATCTTCTATGAGGAAAGTTCGTCCTATGGGATAAAAACCCTCCGGGGGATGCGCAAGACGCGTCAGGAAAAATTTGTTACGGAGGTATCAGACTTCACTGCCAGAGATTGTTAAAGCCGTCAAGGCACACTCTTTATTTGAAAATCGAATCAGCCGGACTAACTAATTATAATTAAACATAGTAAAATACTTTGTTTAATGGTATAATGCAGAAGAATCAAACGTAGACCACCTATTTCATTAACATTAGCATATATAAGCTTGAACCGTAACTATATCGGATTGATATAAAAGATATAAATATAAGAACCGGAACATATAAAAATATAATGAAATATACAAAAAGATGAATAATGGCAGAAGCAAGGAGTTTAAATGCAATTCGAAGAATTAAATATCATACCGCCTATTTTAAAGGCCCTAAACGATGAAAATTATAAAGTACCAACACCAATACAAGAGAAAGCGATACCACCGGTCCTAAGCGGTAAAGATCTATTAGGATGTGCCCAGACCGGTACAGGTAAAACAGCTGCATTTGCAATTCCGACCTTGCAGCTTCTATGGGGAGAAAAGGAATCAAAGACTGCAAATCAACCAATTCGAGCCCTTATTGTAACCCCTACCAGAGAGCTTGCACTTCAAATTTATGAAAGTTTCAGTACTTATGGTAAATATACAAAATTAAGATGCTGCGTTATATTTGGAGGTGTATCTCAAAAACCCCAGGAGGAAAAACTGCAAAAAGGTGTGGATATTCTTGTTGCAACTCCGGGCAGGCTTAACGACTTAATCAATCAAAAATTAATAAATTTAGAACATATTAAAATATTCATATTAGATGAAGCAGACAGAATGCTTGATATGGGATTTATAAATGATGTGAAAAAGATAATAGCGAAAATACCGGTTAAGAAGCAAACGCTTCTTTTTTCTGCTACCATGCCCCCTGCAATTGCAAGAATGTCCGGTACAATTTTAATAAATCCGGTGAAAATAACGATTACGCCGGTATCTTCAACCGTTAATACAATTACTCAGTTCATTTATTTTGTGGATAAGGAAAACAAAAAGGAGCTGTTATTAAAAATACTAGAAGATAAATCCATTGAGTCTGCACTTGTTTTTACCCGTACCAAACATGGTGCTGACCGGCTGGTACGTCAATTGGCAAAAGTTAAAATCAGCGCGCAGGCAATTCATGGCGACAAAGCACAAAATGCCCGTCAGCTTGCATTAAATAACTTCAAAAATAAAACCTTAAGAGTACTGGTTGCAACTGATATAGCGGCTAGAGGTATTGACATTGATGAACTGTCTCACGTCGTAAACTTTGATATACCGGAAGTACCCGAAACTTATGTGCACCGTATCGGAAGAACAGGCAGAGCAGGGCAAAGCGGAACAGCAATATCTTTTTGTGATATTGATGAGAAAGAAATGTTTGAAGATATTGAAAGATTGATCGGAAAACGGATTACAGAGGTAAAAGACCACCCATACCCCTTACTCAATACAACCTTAACGAAAAAAACAACCCCAATGAGAAGGGATGCTTCCCAAAAGGCTTCAACTGAAAAGAAAAAGTTACGGATGACTGCGGATGGTACGCTGAAAGAAAAAAAGAACTATACAAAGCGAAAAGAACAGGGGAAAAAAGATGCAGGCAGAACAGCAAAGAGAAAATCTTATCAGGGTAAAGCAAAGTAATGTATAGAAAGTGCTCTTAGCATATTCCTATATTACGAGCGAGGGAAAAGCAGCTAAATGTATTATTATACACTCTATCCTTTTAAAAAAGTTAATTTGCTATTCTGCAACAGCCCCTTAAAAAAACAAAGGAAATAGTGAAACGATGGTATTTAGTAAAATGAAACAAAATCTGGAGGGTTTTCTCTGCCCTGCACTTATAGGAAGAGTGGAATACCGTCAGTCAAGTTACCGGTATCAGACAGGTAAAGCAGGGCAATGCTATATTACAGTGGATAAAAAGGAAATCTTTAATATGAGTGATGAAACGACCATGATTCGCTGGTATCAGTCGGAACAGGAAATAAAGAATGATCATGGGATTTCCATACCGGTATATAAGGAAGATCTGGAAATGGTAAGAAAAGATATGGGAGGGGCGGTCCCAGAGGACCGTTTGGAAGTAATCGCTAAAAGCCGTAAACTAGCAGCTTATGGGAAAGAAATGATGGAAGCTCAGGCGGCCTTGAGTAAATCGGATTTTTATTCCTCCGCAAATAGGTTCTTATCCGGTTCTATCGATGAAAGTCTGGAGAGCAAGGATATCCTATTAAATGTATTCGCTTTGATTGACCGGCGTGTCGGAAAAAAGCGGCTTTTAAATCTGGAACATAAGATGAAGCTTAAACATCCCATTGTGCAGTATTTTTATGGGCTGCGCCGCAGTACGCTTTAACTACGAAAGATTAATACTATATAGAGTAGTTTGTGTTACTATTTACAGCCGATATACCCGACGTGTTTTTTGAGCATTATTTATGCAATGCAGTACTAGTTTGTTCCTATAATTAGATTATTTTCTCCCCATATATTGACAGCCGGGGATGTCTTGATTATGATAGGGGAAGGAAAGTAAAATATATTTGGCAGGGGAGAGAAGATGTACTCTATTTTAATCGTAGAAGATGACATTGACATATGTAAGATGATTTCAGAAGCCTTATCACAGCCGGATTATACAATTTATACGGCAAGTGATGGAAAGGAGGCACTTGAGACATTTCGCTATCATGATGAAGTCAGTTTAATTATATTAGATTTAATGCTTCCCGGAATTGACGGACTAAGTGTATTAAAGAGAATACGGGAAACCAGTACAATTCCTGTTTTAATTTTGTCCGCTAAGAACGGGGAATATGAAAAAGTACTTGGATTAGAATTTGGTGCGGATGACTATATTACGAAACCATTTTCCATTATAGAATTACAAGCCAGGGTAAAAGCATTTTTAAGAAGAATGACAGAATATCACAAGGATTCTGCAGATAAAAGTAATGAAAAGATAACTATCGGTGAGTTAGAAATTGAACCCGATAATTTTATAGTAAAAAAAGATGGACAACTTATTAATCTCACTGCGAAGGAATTCAGTATATTAAAGCTCTTTATTACACACCCGGGCAAAGTATATACGAAAGTCCAATTATATAAAGAAATCTGGGATGATAATTATCTGAACGATGAAAATGTAGTAAACGTGCAGATACGGAGATTACGGGAGAAAATAGAGAGAAATCCCTCTGAACCGGAATATATTAAAACGATTTGGGGAATTGGTTATAAGTTAGGTGAGCCAGTATGAAAATAATTATCTTAATTCTAATAATTATAATCCTTCTTTTCCTGTTAGCCCTTGTTTACAGCAAATATACCCATCAATCCAGACAACTTGTAACACTTAAAAATGCTATAGCAGAGGCCGACTGTAATAATTCATACAATAATATCTTACTGCCATCCCAAGATATGGCTATCAGGCAGCTGCTGGTAGAAATCAATCATGTACTTGAGCACAAATTTGATATGGAAATAAAGGTAAAGGCTCAGGAAGAGAGTAACAAAAAGATGCTGGCTAATATATCCCATGACCTAAAGACCCCTTTGACTGTCATATTGGGATATACAGAATTGCTTCAGAATGCCTCTGATATAAATAAGGAAATAAAAGAAAAATTAAATAAAATAGAAAAAAAGGCACAAGACGTATTGGAACTTATCAATATGTTTTTTGATTTAATGAGATTGGAATCTGGGGATTTCCCGCTAAACATAGAAATAATTGATATAAATGAGTTATGCCGTGAGGAAATAATAAATTATTATGATGTCTTGCAATCAGAAGGATTTAAAGTGGATTTAGAAATACCGGATCAGCAGATTTTGATTCAGGCTGATACCACTGCATTAAAAAGGGTTCTTGCTAATTTGATACAGAATGTAATCCGATATGGTGCTGAAGGAAAATATCTTAAATTAAAATTATGGGAACAGGGAAATGGATGTTATATAGAAGTAGCTGATAAAGGTAAAGGGATTATAGAAGATAAACAGGACAAAATCTTTGAACGTTTGTTTACTTTAGAAGATTCCAGAAATAAGAAATATCAGGGCAGCGGGTTAGGGCTTACTATAACGAAAAGACTGATCGAATCTATGAATGGTACAATAAGTTTAAAGAGCAGACCTTACATAGAAACAGTCTTTACCGTTTGCTTAAAAAAGCCGGATTAAACGAATATTAAATTAAAATACAAATTGAGTTTTATAGGAGAGGCACCGCAAAACCAGTTATTAAAACTGGCTTTTGTGGTGCTGTTTTTAAAATTCATATAATTGAGTATGGCTTTAATGAACTTATATAATTTTAATATGGATGAAAACTGAATATTGAGTGAGACACAAAAATATTGAAATTAAGTCTATAGATAAGATAATGAGCAAGTGTAAGAATTAAATGGTTTAAATGTAAGAAAAATGTTATAAATAAATCTGTTAAGGCCTTTATAATAAATCACAGATAAGAGAAATGCAATCTTAAGAAAGTGAGTAAAACGATGGATAATATTATTAAATTACGTGATGTTACTAAAAAATATGGACATAATGAAGTTGTAAGTAATGTCAGCATGGATATTAAAAAAGGACAAATATATGGGTTCCTTGGCCCCAATGGTGCAGGCAAAACTACAATTATGAAAATGATATTAAATTTAGTAAAACCAACCTCAGGAATAATTGAAGTTTTCGGGGAAGTATTAAATATGACCTCCTGCTCCTATTTAAAGAGGATTGGAAATATTATCGAATATCCCATATTCTATGACAATCTTACCGTAATGGAAAATTTAAGGTTACACTGTGAATATATGGGATTTTATGATTATAAAGAGATTGATAAGGTATTAGGGTTAGTACATTTAGATAAGGTAGACAAAAAGCCGGTTACGGAATTTTCTCTTGGCATGAAACAACGACTTGGAATCGCCCGCGCTATGATAACGAAACCGGAATTATTAATTTTAGATGAGCCGATAAATGGATTAGATCCCATGGGAATTAAGGAAGTGCGTGAATTGCTCCTTAAAATCAAAAAGCAATATAATACAACAATATTAATATCAAGCCATATTATTACAGAAATTGAGCAGGTAGCAGATGTAATCGGTATTATTAATAATGGAAAGTTCATGAAAGAAGTTTCTATGAAGGAAGTACGGAAAGAAAATCTTCAGTATCTGGAAGTTCAGGTAGATAATCTGAAAAAAGCGGTCACACTTTTGGATTCCAAATATAGAACCAATAATTTTAAGGTGATATCGGATTCCAGTCTCCGTATCTATGATGAAACTATTACTCAGATGGATCTGTGCCGGGAACTGCTGCTTTCCGGTATTACTGTGTATGGTGTTACAAGTAAAAGTGACAACCTGGAGGATTATTTTATAAACTTGATTAATGGAGGAGCAGATAAATGATCTCATTACTGAAGCTGGAGTTTAAAAAGTTTAAATTATTAAAATATGGATTAAATTTTATAATTATTACACTGGCAATATTGGGAATGACCACTCTTATGGGGGCAGCTGATGCGGATGGAGATGTTATGTTTGTGACAGCCGGTGATTTATTTGAATTCGGGGATATTATTATACGCGTTACTTTTACCATATTTTCAGGGGTTCTCTTGTCACGGTTAATTATTAGTGAATTTAAGAATTCCACCATAAAAATAATGTTTACTTATCCCATTTCCAGAAAGAAAATAATAGGGGTAAAATTAATTATTATCTGGGGGTTTATATTCGCAGCCATTATTCTTGAGAGTATACTATTTGGATTAGGGGTTCAGTTAATAGATAGAGTTATCGAGATCACCCCGGATACCATAATTCCCAGTGAACTTGCAGGGAGAGCTTCCGCTATTTTATATAGTGCTGTCGTAACATCAGGTCTTGGCTTAATTCCACTATTTTTTGGAATGAGGAAAAAATCCGCATCCACAACTATTATTGTAGCAATGATTGTGTCATTACTGATTAACAGTACCTCCGGTAATCAGGGAGAGTCCTTGTTCTCCTCAACGGTTATCCCCCTGCTTTTATGTATAATAGGAGTGATGGTTGCATTCGTTTCCTATTATGATATAGATAAAAAGGACATAAATTAAAATTAATTTGTTACCTTAGCAGTGTTGGATAATAGCAAATGTTTCCTGAAAATTTAAGAACGAGCGAGGGAAAAGCAGCCAAATGTATTATTATACACTCTATCCTTTCAGAAAAGTTAATTTGCTATTCTGCAACAACCCCTTTTCTACTTATATAATACCACAAAATCAATATTTTTTCAAGTCTTGTAATGTGGCTATGCCGGAAGTATAATGAGTTACTGTTACTACTCACAGCTCTGCAAAAATCAGCAGGTCTGTGAACCGTAACACGCTTTGCGATGCACACAAAACGCAAAACCAGCGTTTTGGCGCTGCTATA
>JBAVPE010000051.1:0-50358 GCA_049692775.1 Anaerocolumna sp.
GAATACCAAATTCCTCAAGAAATCGAAAGATTTTAAGTGATTGGATGAAATATTATCAGATGTAGTTATTCCTCGATAGCTCAATGGTAGAGCACACGGCTGTTAACCGTGGGGTTGTTGGTTCGAGTCCAACTCGGGGAGTTAATCGGAAATAGAACATTAAGTGATAAGTATAAAACAGAATAGAATCTCAGATTGAGATTCTACACTTAGTTTAAAATGGTATGCAATCTCGATATTTATCAGTTGAAATAAGGATTATAGCAGAAGCTTAATGGGTTGACGAATAAAAATTTTATTGTTATAATACAATATGATATATATGGCGACATAGCCAAGTGGTAAGGCATGGGTCTGCAACACCCTGATCACCAGTTCAAATCTGGTTGTCGCCTCTCGTAAAATGGTCTCTAAACTTTGAATATGCTGAGGTTTAAAGGCTTTTTTTGTTTTGTTGAAATCAGGTGCAAGCCATTTTTGAATCAGAAATGTGCTTGCTTTCGGAGGATATATGTCCATGTCTGACTATCATCTGAAAATCTGTGAGAACCAAGGAACCGCCGTATACCGAACAGTATGTACGAGCGGTATAGGAGGTCGGTTAATCAATTAATGGTTAGCCCCTCCTACCCGATATATTATTTTAGTGATAAATGGCAAAATAGTTATCTTTGTACACGGCCGGAAGCATCTCCGCCTGCAAGTTTATTAACTTCATCAACAGAAACCTGATTAAAATCTCCTTCAATGCTGTGCTTTAAACAGCTTGCTGCAACTGCAAATTCGATGGTTTTTTGTGGTTCGAAATTATTTAAATTGGAATAAATCAGTCCAGCGCCAAAGGAATCGCCGCCACCGACACGGTCAACAATATGCATTGGATATTTTTTGCTAAAGTAGTATTCAGAACCATCATAAAGCATTGCGGCCCAATTGTTATCATTTGCTGAGATCGATTCTCTTAATGTAATCGCAACCTTGTTAAAGTCAAAGCGGTCGACTAATTGTTTTGCAACATCCTTATAGCTATCATGGTTTACTTTACCTGATGTTACATCAGTATCAGAAGCCTTTATTCCGAATACGTCGCTGGCATCTTCTTCATTCGCAATGCACACATTAACATATTTGCAAAGCTCACCCATAACTTTTCCAGCTTTTTCTTTTGACCATAATTTATTTCTATAGTTGAGATCACAACTGACGGTGATACCTTTTTCAGCTGCTATTTTACAAGCGTCCAGACAAATCGCAGTGACATTATCACCGAGAGCAGGTGTGATTCCCGTAAAATGAAACCAATCTACTCCTTCAAAAATTTGATTCCAATTAAAGTCTGCGGTTGTAGCTGTTGCAATGGAAGATCCCGCACGGTCATAAATAACCTTTGAGGGTCTTTGGCTGGCACCTTTTTCTAAGAAATAGATTCCAACACGATCACCACCACGGGTAATATAGGTTGAATCTACACCATAACGGCGTAAAGAATTAACAGCAGCCTGTCCAATTTCATGTTTTGGCAACTTGCTGACAAATCCGGCATCAAGTCCAAAATTAGCCAGGGACACTGCTACGTTCGCTTCGCCGCCACCAAAGGTTGCACCATAAAGTTCAGCCTGTACAAATCGATAATAACCCTCAGGTGCGAATCGAAGCATGATTTCACCAAAAGTAATAACTTTTTTAGCCATATATATAACTCCATTCCGCCGTTTCCTTACGACATTTTTTTATTTTTGCAATAAGTGTAAAGCAAAACCACCATATTCACCCTTAAAGTAAATTGCTTTCAAGTTGTTGTTCTCATCGTATTTTGCGGTATCCATATCAAATTCCATACCACGCATTGTTAAATGGTACATAGAACGATGGATATAGTTTGTTTTAATTGCTATATGTCCATTAGTGCCAAGATAAGGTAACTTCATAATCTCAAATCCTGTTCCAGCAAAAATTGAGCTATTACCGGTTTTCTTCTTAAATCCAAACATAGTTTCAATGGTAGAAGCTAAAATATCCGCCTCTGATTCTTCTTTTGCATTAATTCCGACATGCGTTACTTCAAAACCAAGCATGGTGGAAACGGCTTCTTTTGTTAGATTAGAAATTCCTTCAAAATCACCATTTTTAATCAGCTCATTATTTACCATCCAGGACCCACCGCAGGCAACAATTTTATTGAAATCAAGATATGAATTTAAGTTCTTAGCAGTGATTCCACCGGTTGGCATGAATTTCATCTTTGTGTAAGGAGCGGACATGGCCTTTATCATATCAAGACCACCACTTGCTTCGGCAGGGAAGAATTTAACAACCTCAAGACCGCATTCAATGGCTTGTTCCACATCACTCGGGTTGGTACATCCTGGTATAATTATAATATCTTTTTCAACACAATATCTTACAACCTTGGGATTTAGCCCTGGACTAACTATAAATTTTGCGCCGGCAGCTACAGCGCGGTCAACCTGCTCTGTTGTAAGAACAGTACCTGCACCTACTAACATATTAGGAAATTCCTTTGTCATAATACGAATAGATTCTTCTGCCGCGGCAGTCCGGAAGGTTACTTCTGCGCAGGGAAGGCCGCCGTCACACAGGGCTTTCGCAAGTGGGGCTGCATCTTCAGCAGAATTTAAAGCGATTACCGGGATTATGCCCAGTTTTGATATTTTTTCTAATATATCGTTCAAATGATATCCTCCTTAAGGTTTCATAATATGAAACAGAGTTTCATATTGAGATAGTTTAAGTATAAAAGTGTGAATGATAATTGTCAAGGGATTTTTAAGAGAACAAAGGGATTTTCTGAATGATTGTTATAAGATAAATGAAATTCAAGAATTCTTAAGGACGTTCTTGAATTTTGATGGATTAACTGCTAGACTAATAGTGTTTCATAATGTGAAATTGAAAGGGGTTAAAATGAATTATGACAGAGATCAATAATAATGAAACAAAGAATCCAGTACAATCTGCAGAACGTATTTTCAGAGTGCTGGAAACTTTAACGGAAACCGGCCCTATTGGGCTCATGGATATAAGTATGCGGGTAGGCCTTCATAAAAGTACAGTTCATAGACTGCTTCTATCCTTGATTTGTATGGGATATGTAGATCAAGAGGAGTATACCGGTAAATATAAACTAACATTTAAGATAGTGGGAATGTCTGAAAAAGTATTGTCCAAAGTGAATATTACCTCTATTGTACATCCTCTGATTGCGGAGTTGGCTAACAACTGCAGGGAAACTGTACATTTTGTGCAAAGAAGAGGGACAGAAGTTTTTTATTTGGATAAAGTGGCACCGCTAGATCCTCATGAAAGTGCAATTCATATGGCTTCACAAGTGGGTCTGGCAAGACCGCTTTATTGTTCAGCTGTTGGGAAAGCGATATTGGCTGAAATGACAGATAAAGAAGCGGAATATATTTGGAATAACAGCATTGTTGAGCAGAAAACAGAACATACCATAACAACATTTCCGAAGCTTCTTAAGGAATTATGTGAAGTTCGTGAAAAAGGATATGCATTGGATAATGAAGAAAATGAACTAGGAGTACGATGTATCGCAGTCTGCGTTCGAAATCATCACGGCCAACCGAACAATGCATTTAGTATTTCGGCTCCGGTAAGCCGCATGAAAGATGAGCGAGTTGAACATTTGGCAGAGAACATATTAATAACCAAAGAGGCAATACAGAAAGTTTTGGGTCACTAACAACAGTTGCTTTATCAATTAATTCATAGGGATAAGAGAACTGTCGCGGCAAGCACCGATGTTATTCCAGCGGCAACGGGCTGTGTCATCTGACCGTTAGGAAGTAGATTGATACTCTTAAGATATAAATCACCCTGCCAGGATGTTACGTTAACATTAAAATTCTCCATTTCGTTTACAAAATCAACAGTTTCCCATTTCCCGACCGCATCTTCATTTTTAAGCAGTTCTTACTGTAGTATTTTGATTCTTATTATTTAGACAGTAATAATGTCTTAATACGAATAAAAACATTGACAAAACATCTGTAAAAAGGTTATTATAACAATATAAGAACAGCAATATTGTTATAATAAATAATTTTAATAAATAAAATGTATGGAGGTTAGTCCAATATGGTAAAATGTTATAAGAAAGATTATCCAAGACCACAGATGGTAAGGAATGAGTGGTTCAATCTTAACGGAACATGGGAATTTGGTTTTGATGATCGAAACACCGGAGAACGGGAGAAATGGTTTGAATCCTTTAAGAGTGGATTGACTATACAGGTCCCATTTACCTATGAAACAAAACTGAGTGGTATTCAGGATGAGACACGCCATGACAATATCTGGTATCACAAAACTCTTGAGGTAGATGCAGTGAGGCTGGATAAGAATTGTTATATCCTTCATTTTGAAGGAAGTGATTTTATTACTAAGGTATGGGTCAATGGTAAGTATGCCGGAAGCCACAGAGGCGGTTATGCCAGATTTTCTTTTGATATCACTAATTTGGTGGAAGACGGAAGCAATGACTTAGTGGTAAAAGTAGAAGATTCTTTTGATATGCAGCAGCCAAGAGGTAAACAGCGTTGGATGAATGAAAATTATGGGTGCTGGTATGTACAGACCACAGGCATCTGGAAAACGGTCTGGGCAGAGTATGTTCCCAATATCAGTTTGGATTACATTAAGATGACGCCAAGTTTTAAGGAATTTTCCCTGGATCTGGAATTTGAAATGAATGCGCAGGAAGAAATATTCGGAGCAGATACAGCCGTAGAAACTGTAATAACTTACGAAGGCTCCCTTATAAGCAAAACAGTAACATCTATTTTGGACAAACATACAGAGGTAAAGGTTAATGTATTTACGAAAAAACCAAAGAGTTTTGAATGGGGCATGAAGACCTGGAGTCCGGAAACACCGGATCTTTATGATATTGAGTTCCGGCTTGTACATAACGGAGAAACCTATGATGAAATCGGTTCTTATTTTGCTATGAGAGAAATTAGAATTGATGGGCAGAATATTCTTCTGAATGGAAGACCATTATATCAGCGCTTAATCCTGGATCAGGGTTACTGGAAAGACAGCCATCTGACACCACCAAACGAGGAGTCGTTGATAGAAGATATTGATAAAATTCATGCATTGGGCTATAATGGGCTTCGTAAACATCAAAAGACCGAGGATGAGAGATTCTTACTCTGGTGTGATGTAAAGGGCATGCTTGTATGGAGCGAAATTGCAGGTGCTTATCAGTATTCCGATTATGCGGTGGGAGAATTTACAAGAGAGTGGATGGAGATTGTAAAACAGAATTATAACCATCCATGTATTATTACATGGACTCCATTCAATGAATCCTGGGGCGTTAACCGGATCGGAACCAATCGCCCTGAACAGCATTTTACAGAAGCAATTTATCATCTTACCAAGAGTATGGATAAGAATCGTCCAGTTATTGTAAATGATGGATGGGAACACACAGTTTCTGATATTATTACCCTTCATGACTATGAAGAGGCAGGCGAAGTTCTTCGCAGCCGGTATATGGAGTATAAAGAGGATATCCTGGATGCTAAGCTTTACCATAATAACTATAAAGCAGCCATGGCAAATGGATTTGCATATAAAGGACAACCGGTCATCATCAGTGAGTATGGCGGAATAGCCTTTAACAATGATGATTCCGGCTGGGGATATGGCAATAAGGTGAGCACCAAAGAAGATTTTATCCGTCGGTTTGACGAGATCACTACCGCAGTGAAAGAGATTCCATATGTCAGTGGGTTCTGTTACACCCAGGTATCCGACGTACAGCAGGAAATCAACGGACTGATGGATATGGAACGGAATTTCAAGATTGATTCCAAGATTATCAAAGAAATCAATGAACGAAAAATTGGTTACTGGAGATCCTATATGTAATCATTGACCGGTTGTTGGCGGGTGTTATTGACATGCTTGGAACGATCCAAGAGGATGAGAACAGATTTAAAGAATTTACCCATCCAAGAGTAATATTTGAATAACAGCTGCGGAAAATGGGTATTTTGAAAAAACTTATATTAATGAGGTGTGAATGAGGCTGCCAAACTAATTACTTAGTCGGCAGCCTCTCCTAATTGTTTTGATAAGAACTGCGCATTCATCCGGGTTCATTTATTTTGAATGAATACTTATTTTATAAGAATTTCTTTATAGTTTATCACAGGCATAAGTTGAAGAAGCAATGCCGAGGATATTAAAAATAACTGACGGTTACGTTACTGTGGTTTGAATGTGAAATAATGATTGCGATAAAATTCATTATCGTGATAGAATGAGTTTATCAATACAGATAACTAGGAGAAAACATATCATGGCAAAAGTCAGGAACTTTAAGATAGAAGATATCAATATTCTATGTGATCTGGGGAAGGCATTGTCCTCACCGGTCAGAATAGAGATGCTTCGATTATTATATGATAAAAGTTTAATCATTGGAGAAATTGCTAAGGAGTTGGAATTGCCTGCATCCAGTACGGCATTTCATTTGAAGATTTTAGAGCAGGCAGGTTTGATTCGAATGGAGGAGCAGCCAGGTACGAGAGGGTCTATGAAGCTTTGTACCAGAAAGATCGATCATTTGACAATTGATTTTACAAATTGTAATTCGGATATTGATGAAACTTTCAGTGCAGAAATGCCGATTGGGGCATTTAGCAGTTGTGAAGTAACACCGACCTGTGGTTTGTACAGCGTGAATGGATTTATTGGAAATGAAGATCAGGAACATTGCTTTTACTTGCCGGAACGTATTAAGGCTGGATTGCTATGGAGTTCTTCAGGATATGTAGAATATAAATTCTCTAACGGAGTTCCAAAGAATCGGGTACCTAAGCAAATTTCAATTTCATTGGAAATTTGTTCGGAAGCACCAGGTTACCGCAGAGATTGGAAGTCAGATATTACCATGTGGATCAATGGAATCGAGTGCGGGACATGGACCTGCCCAGGTGATTTCGGTGACAGGAGAGGGCGTCTGAACCAACCGGAATGGGGATTGGGGGGAACTCAGTATGGGATGTTAATGACATGGACTGTAATGGGCACCGGTTGTTATATTAATGGGGAAAAAGCGGCGAATTATACGATTGATGAGTTGAAGTTAACTGAATTTCCCTATGTAAGTGTTAAAATTGGTAACAAGCCAGATGCGCAGCATTTAGGAGGATTTAATATCTTTGGAAGAAACTTTGGGGATTATGATCAGGAAATTGTATTAACGATTCAACATTAAACCGAGCATAGATGGGGCCGTTGAAAAATATACAAATTATTCCAGAAATTGCGAAACAAGGCTATTGTATTTATATACCATGATTTGGACATCAAAAGTTTGTATTAATTGAATGGTATATTCAGAAAACTATATAGTTTCGCAATTACCTGGATAATTTATTCTTTTGAAAGGATTGGTGGTATTATTATTCAACCAATCCTATCCAGGGACTGTTGTTAGTTTTTACTAAGTCATCTATCGGCTGGAATCCATCTTCTGCAGCATACGCCATAAGGTTGTCCGGCTTATCCCAAGATTCTTAGCGACCCTGCTTTGATTATTCTTATCCTGGTTAAGCAATATTTTTAGAATGTCTAAGTTGATTTCCTCTAAGGTCTGATTTAAATTAACATATATTTTCCCATTATCATTGATAACAGTATCGGAAAGTTCCCTGCATAGAAGACTTGAAACCGCAGATGTAGTAATATAAGAAGAAGTTGCGGAAGTAACAAGTTCATTCAGAATACGCTTAAATTGATCATAATTGAATGGCCAATTATATTCCTGAAGCAGTCTCATGGCATCTGGTTCGAGACCAACTATTTCTTTCGCAAAACGCATATTCAGCTCGCTGATGTACAGACTTGCCAGGTTGGGGATATTCTCCTTGTGCTCCCTTAGGGGAGGAATTCTTAACGTCATGCAGGACAGACTATTAATGATTTTTTCACAACGCAGTATGGATTCTTCATTTTCAACAGAATTAGAAAACAGAATCCGGTTTCTGTGATGAAGATTTAAATCTCTTATAATACTGCAAAGTTCAGAAAATTGTACCTCGGTCAGATAATTCATGTTTTGAATATAAATGGTGGTCTTAGTGTCACTTAATGGGGAATTATTATCACCTGTTAGAAAATCCCAGCCCCGTGTATTGATTCTCGCACAGTCTATAATGGTCATGGGACAATCCTGCAACTTACCTTTGGCATAAAGAAGCTTTGCAAGCTGTTCTTTTCCTGTACCAGACTCGCCCATAATCATAATAGGATAGCTGCTTTCGGCATATTGTTCAATACTCATGAGATCTTTCTGGGCTGAGTGTGAAATGCCATAAAAGCTATTAAAAAATTTATCATACGCTTCTTCTTTGTTTAAATAGAAAATTCCGTTTTTAGTAAGCGCCAGAGGAACTTTACGTTGATTTATATAGTAAATCACGTAGGTTTCATTATTTTCCACATGTTTATTACCTGTCAGGACATAAAGAAGTCCTGAGTATTCAAAATAAGTTTTCTGATATCCTTCACTCATAACGCCTGGCAGGCGTTTTCTAATTTCATCCATTACATGTGCAGGCTCAGAGGATAATCCGGAATAAAAAATCTGCTGGAAATTAACATCAAATACTACAAAAGGCTGCGGATGATTCTCCAGAATCATCTTGTAGAAATTAACCTCACCCTTAATTTTGTTAATGGATTCTGACATCTGAATCGATAGGTCGAAGGCTGCCTCAATACTTTCGGAACCGGATGTAATCAGAATAGCATTCATTCCGAATTTTTGGGCTAAAGAACTTGTTATCATATCACATAATACCATGTCATACCCTTCTAATCTTAATTTCTTTAGTATATCAGAAGCTTCCGATTCGTTATGGATAGTATAAATATTGATATTATAATTAAGAATATCACAAATAAAATGTGCATTTTTTGTAATAGCGGGAAAGCCGATTACAACATATTTATTTGTAGAATTTTCCGCTAATTTGATTGATCTGAAAATATCATAGATACTGAGTGAAATATCAACGACAGGAATTTTACAATACTGTCTTATTAACTCAGCTGTCCCGCCTCTGGATACTATAATATCATAACCTGAATTTTCATACTTTTGCGCTATTGCAAGTCCGTCATTTAAATCACCGGTAAATGCAGATAACTCAATATCGGTACGCTTTTCAGCAATTTGAAGCATAAGTGTTTTAATTCCATCATATGGTGCAATTCCTAAAATCTTAATTTGGGGCATAATAATTTCCTTTCACGAGCATAATAATAAGAAGAACCTGAGTGTATATATTTAATATAATTTTTATATTTGTATTTCTGTATTTACGATGGAGTCAATTATTATCTTAAATCTTAGTATTCATATTTTGTTCAGTTTAGTGATACTAGTAAATTTCATGTTAATTTAATAGTATCATAAGTGAACAGTTAAATCAATAATAAAATAAATGTTTCAAAATAAAACACATAAGGCGAAAATATTACTAAAATAGCCTTGAACAATTCATATTAACCTGTTAATATATACATATAAAGAAAATGTGATAGAACATTTATAAGGTAAAAGTTATATAGATAAAATAAATGTTCTAAAACGAAACAGTCAGGAGCAAGAGGGAATGATAAAGCTTTTATTGATTTCAGATGATTTCACTGGTGCATTGGATACGGGAATTCAATTTGCACAGTATGGGGTATATACTAAGATAATAACAAATTCAAATTCAAATTCAAATTCAAATTCAAATACAGAGGAAGACTTATTTGTTGAAAACGGAGCAGAAGTATTGGTTATTGATGCTGAGACAAGACACCTGTCCTGTGAACAGGCATATAAAATAGTCTATGATCTGGCTAAGAGTGCTGTTTTAGCAGGCGTTTCCCATATTTACAAGAAGACCGATTCAGGCCTGAGGGGTAATATCGGCAGTGAGCTGAAGGCTTTATTGGATGCAAGCGGTGAAAATTTTTTACCATTTATACCTGCATATCCACAAATGAACCGGGTAACGATTCAGGGATACCATTATGTTGACGGTCAGCTGATCAGAGAAAGTGTATTTGGTAAAGATCCGTTTGAACCTGTTATTTCATCAGAGGTTCGGAAATTGTTTGATTATAAGAATACCAGAATCGAACTTTTGGGTCAAAGAGAATCTTATAACACTGATTTTGAAATTCCGACGATAGGTATTTTTGATGCGGAGTCCGATGATGATATACAGAATATAGCGGAATACTTAAATAATAAGAACCAGCTAAAAATAATGGCCGGCTGTGCAGGGTTTGCATCGTTTCTTCCAAAGCTGCTTAACTTTAAAAAAAGGGAAATAAAAATTCCTGTTCCAGATCAATCAATGCTTGTAATGTGCGGAAGTGTGAATCCAATATCGAAAAACCAGATTGAATATGCAGAGAAAAAAGGGTTTGGCAGGATTGTACTGACACCAAAACAACAGTTGGAAGAGGATTATCTGCCATCACAGGAAGGAACCCTATGGATAGAATCATTGGAAAATGCATTTGCGGAATACCCTGTAGTCATGCTGGATACAGGAATATCGGAATTGAATACAGGTAATACTTATATTTATAAGAATCATATGGATTTACATGAAGTAAGAGCCAGGATAGCCTCAACGTTGGGAGAAATCATAAAAAAATTGTTAGATATTAATTCTGGACATACTTTGATGATCATTGGAGGAGATACTCTTTTAGGTTTTTTCAATCAAATTCAGTGCAATGAAATTTTCCCTGTATGTGAGTTAGAGGCAGGAACAGTTCTTTCCTATATCAATTATAAGAATCAAAAGTTGTGGATAATATCTAAGTCTGGAGGATTTGGAAAACAGGATATAATTTATCGAATAGCCAGAAAACTTAAATTAGCAGGAGGGATGTTATGTTAGAACAATACTCGCTTATGATGCCCCAAAAAGTGATAAACGGAAGTAATGCGTTAGAGCAAATAGAAACCATATTAAAAAATCAGTATAAAAAAATTGCCGTTTTTACCGATAAAGGAATAAGGAAATCAGGTATAGCCGAATATCCTCTGAAAATATTAGGTCAATATAGTTCGAATATTATTATATATGATGAGCTTCCAACGGAACCAACCTGTGATGAGGCACAAAAGGTAGTAGATGAATTCAGAATGTCTGGAGCAGATTTTATTGTTGCAATCGGTGGGGGCAGTGTAATGGATGTTGCAAAACTTGCATCCATTGCATGTACGAAAGACTATGGAATCAGAGATTTACTGGATTCCCCGCTCATAGGTAAAAAACTGGTGAAGACGTTATTAATTCCAACAACAGCCGGAACGGGTTCAGAAGCTACTCCCAACAGCATTGTATCCGTACCGGAAAAGAATCTGAAGATAGGGATCGTAAATCCGGAAATGTTAGCAGATGCAGTTATACTGGATGGAAGAATGTTAAAAGATATTCCTAAAAACATTGCAGCTTCTACAGGAATTGATGCACTGACACATGCTATTGAATGCTATACCTCAAATAAGGCTAACCCATTTAGTGATTTATTTGCGCTGGAAGCTCTTAAGCTGATATTTGAAAATATTATACCTGCTTGTGAAAGCAGGAATGCTGTTGAAGAAAAGAATAAAATGCTTCTTGCGGCATTTTATGCAGGGGCAGCTATTACAGCATCCGGGACAACAGCGGTACATGCCCTTTCCTATCCCCTGGGAGGAAGATATCACATTCCCCATGGCATATCCAATGCAATTATGCTTCTTCCGGTCCTTAAGTTTAATCAGCTTGCCTGCCAAAAAGAGTTTGGACAGATTTATGATGCGGTCACAGGAGAAAGTAACAATAAAAGCAATGAGGAGAAAGCAAGATGGATTTTAAGTCATATCAGTGCAATTCTGAAACGTTTAGAAATTCCATCTTCCCTTAAAAGCTTTGGAATAGGTGATTCGGATTTAGAGGATCTGGTACATGATGGGATGGAAGTCAAACGACTTCTTAATAATAATAAACGGGTGATAACAGCAGAGGATGCACGTAGTCTATATCTGGAAGTAATGTAACAGATGGATAATAATAAATAGATTGCTGCAATTAAGCACAGATTGGAGAAGATATGGAACTTATGAAAGGAATTATTGCACCAATAATAACTCCTATGAATGATGATGAAAGTATCAATGAAAAGGAATTGAGAAATCAGGTCACACGTCTTATTGGTGCTGGTATCCATGGTATATTTACGGCCGGAACAAATGGGGAAGGCTATATACTAAGTGAAAAAGAGAAAGAACAGGTATTATCAGCGGTAATTGATGAGGCAGGCGGAAGGGTTACCGTCTATGCAGGTACAGGATGTGTGAGTACGAAGGATACGATAAGAGTCTCAGAAAATGCTAAAAAACTCGGTGCTGATGTACTTTCCATCGTTACGCCTTATTTTGCCAAGGCTTCCCAGGAAGAGTTGTATGAGCATTTTAAGTCAGTGGCAAGATCGGTAGATTTACCGATCGTTCTTTATAATATTCCTGACCGAACTGGAAATGCGTTATTACCGGAAACCGTGGCAAGATTAGCGGAAGTGGATAATATTATTGGGGCAAAGGACAGCAGCGGAAATTTCGATAATATGCTTCAGTACATTGAAAAGACCCAAGCTAAGGATTTTTCAGTTCTTAGCGGCAATGATTCGCTGATTCTTTGGAATCTTATGGCGGGTGGTACCGGTGGAATTGCAGGATGCGCCAATGTTTTCCCACATAATATGGTTGCCATTTATGAGAATTTCATAAAGGGCGATTTACAGAAGGCAAAAGAATATCAGGATAATATCAGAAGCTTCAGAAACTGCTTTAAATATGGAAATCCCAATACGATTGTTAAGACCGCAGTAGCTATGTCAGGTTATCAGGTCGGAAAATGCAGAAGCCCGTTTAACCAGGTATCACCTGAAGGAATAGAAGCTATTAAAAAGGTACTGGATGAATATATAAAGCATGAAATAAATTGAGAAATTATAAAAGATACAAATTTTAATGGGAGTTAAGGCGAAAAATCAGTAAAGCATATTTTTGCCATCTTGATTTAAGTGCGTGCAGGGCACGCAGATGGGAGTTAAGGTGAAAAGACCGATTATTGGTATTACATTGGGAGACCCGGCCGGTATTGGACCTGAAATTACAATTAAGGCTTTAAGCAATTCCCAAATATATGAGAGATGTGCACCAATCGTTATTGGTGATACGTCAGTATTGAACAAGGCTAAAGCCATTGCGGGTATGCCTAAGATTCAGATTCACTCAGTAAAGAGCGTAAAGGAAGCGGTGTTTACATTCGGTACAATTGATGTATTGGATATGGGCCTTATTGATATTCAAAACCTGAAAACCGGAACCGTAACAGCAATGGCAGGAGAAGCAGCTTTTCAATATGTAAAAAAAGTAATAGAACTTGCAATGAATCATGAAGTTGACGCTACGGTGACAAATGCAATAAACAAAGAAGCAGTTAATCTGGCAGGACATCACTATTCAGGGCATACGGAAATATATGCCGAGTTTACCGGAACTAAAAAATATACCATGATGCTTGTGCATAAAAATTTGCGTGTAGTACATGTATCTACACATGTTTCCTTAAAGGAGGCCTGCAACCGGGTCAAACGGGAGCGCATCCTTGAAGTGATTGAAATTGCAAACCAGGCGTGTATTGGTATGGGAATCACCTCTCCGGTAATCGGTGTGGCCGGATTAAACCCTCATTGTGGAGAAAACGGCTTATTTGGAACAGAGGAGATAACGGAAATTATTCCTGCAATTCATGATGCGACAGAAAAAGGCATTAATGCCCAGGGACCTATTCCGCCGGACAGTATTTTTTCAAAAGCCAGAGGTGGTTATTATGATATTGTAGTTGCAATGTATCATGACCAGGGACATATACCCTTAAAAGTAGTTGGGTTTGTCTATAATAGGGATTTGAAAAAATGGGATGCTGTAGAAGGCGTAAATATAACACTTGGTTTACCGGTTATCCGGACTTCGGTAGATCATGGAACTGCTTTTGACCAAGCCTGGACAGGCCTGGCAAGTGAACTGAGTCTGGTAAATGCGATTGATTATGCTGTCAGTTTTGCCGATAAAGATTGAAGCCGGTAATTTACCGCTGGATGTTTTAAACGGTTAATACGCCGTATGGAAAGCGGACTGATCATAATATATTATTTTCCAGAAGATGTTTTTATCTTCTGGGAAAAGGCGCAAACTCTGCGCCGTGCATCCGACGATAGAAACAGAGGTTTGTTTCTACCGTATAAAAATTATATTTAAAGGGAGGTATTTTTATGAAAAACATGAAAAAAGTTGTAGCATTATTTCTTGTACTTGTTATGACGGCAGCGGTATTTACCGGCTGTGGTTCATCCAAAAAATCCGGCGAGGATACATCTTCCGGTACTGAAGCAGAAACCTCAGAGGCAACGAAAACATCTGATGAAACAACTGGAGATACATCCAGTTCTTATACCATGTTTATGCGTTCCCAGTATATTGACTGGATTAAGGAACTGAAATGGTATGATGCTGCAGAAGAAAAAACAGGAATCCATGTTGACTATGTGGAAGGACCTGAAGAAATTAGCGACACTTATACGGAAGTAGATCAAAGAATTGCCAGTGGGACTCTTCCGGATGCCGCAATGGTTAACCTGGCACAGGCTAAGGTTTATGGAGAACAAGGTGCTTTTGCCGATCTTGCTCCTTACATTGCGAAGTATGCACCGAATCTGCAAGCTTATATAGATGCAAATCCCAGCTATGCTTCCTATGTTACCAGTGATAATGGCGCTATTTACGGTTTAGTAAAGGAATCACCTATCTTTGCAGACTTAATCGGATATCGTGCGGATCAGTTTAAAGAAGCGGGCATTGATGTCTCAACCGTTAAAACAGTTGATGATTTTACAGCAGCACTTGAAACTTTAAAATCATATTACGGTGCAAAGGATGATAATTATTATCCGTTATCAGGCAGGGATAGTGCATTACGTTTTGCAGCATGGTTTGGTGCAGCCAGTTATACGGATGCCAATGGTTCAGGCGGTGTATACTATAATCATGAAAAGGATGGATCTTTTGATATAAAGGCAGACGGAGCCTATGACTGGATTAAAACCATGAAGCTTTGGTATGACAAAGGACTTATTAATCCATTGTGGGTTTCAGGTACCAATAGTGAAGGTGATTGGGAATCACAGACGTTAGAAGGCACGGCAAGTGTATTCTATGACTATTATAACCGTGCAGAATGGTTCATGGAAAATGGAGGAACTGATAATAACCCGGATTATGATATGCAGGTATTGAATTTCTTCCAGGATGCCAATGGAAAAACAATTCCAATAACTACTTCAACATTATATCAAAGTGGTTGTGTTACAGCAGTTAATTCTTCCTGCGATGAAGAAAAAATTGCAACAATTCTTAAATTTATTGACTTTTTCTACAGTGAAGAAGGCATTACTTTAGCTAACTGGGGTGTTGAAGGTGATAGTTTCCAAATTGGAAGCGACAATACCAAATCCTTCCTTGCCGATTATACAGCAGAAGAATCAAAAGAATCCGGTGAAAAGAAATGGTCTTTCTTAAGCGACAGATTTACCGTATGCAAGCCGGTTGACCAGACAGCGTTTTACAGCTGGAATACAAAGCTTATTTCAGACGCTGCTAACAAATATTTCATTGCTGACAACTTCCTTGACAGGCCCACTTTAATTTACACGACGGAACAGGAAGAACAACTTACCGGTCTGGTTGCATCCGTATATGAAGCAGAATGCTCCGGTCTTACACATTTCATTACCGGTGATACCGAATTGAATGAAGCAAACTGGAATTCTTTTGTTCAGGAAATGGACGGCATGGGATTAGCTGATATTGAAAAGATTCAACAGGAAGCGTATACTAATACTTTCAGTAAATAATTAAATCATATTCTGATTATAACAGACATTTGGTTATAGGCTGTCCCAATGCAAGGGACAGCCTGTCAGAATGAAAAAGAAAGGGATGAAAATATTGGAAAAAGGAAATAAAGCAGTTACAATTCCTTTAACAAAGAAACCGCTTAAGCAGCGTATAAAGAATGACATAAAGAAAAACAGGCAGTTATATTTGCTTTTATTGCCGGGTATCATCAGTTTAATATTATTTAAGTTCGGACCTCTTTTTGGAATGGTAATTGCTTTTGAAAATTTCAGTGCCTTTAAAGGACTATTAGGAAGCGACCTGGTGGGACTTAAATGGTTTGTTAAAATATTTCACGATCCCTATATGCTTAAACTTTTAAAAAATACTATTATTCTGGCGGTACTTTCCTTGAGTTTAGTATTTCCAATCCCCGTTATCTTTGCATTATTTTTAAACGAAATCAAACAAAAAACAATCCGCAGTTTTGTTCAGTCATTAAGTTTCCTGCCTTATTTTATATCCTCAGCGGTTATGGTCAGTATTCTTTTTACAATGCTTTCCCCGACAAATGGTATTGTGAATAATATAATTAAAGCATTGGGCGGTACAGCAATTCACTTTCAGGCAAGTCCCGGGTGGTTCAGGCCCATGTATGTCTTTCTGCAGGTATGGCAGACCTTTGGATATTCTGCAGTTATCTACATTGCGGCAATGACAGCGATTGATCCGGCATTATATGAAGCGGCGGAAGTAGATGGTGCCAACCGCTGGGTTAAGATGTTCCATATTACCTTGCCGTCCATTTCTGTTTCCGTTATTACAATGTTCATTATCAGTGTGGGTAATATTTTTACAGTTGATTTAGACCGGATTCTGTTAATGTATAATTCCAGCGTGTATTCTACTGCAGATGTAATTCAGACCTATGTATACCGTATTGCTTTTGAAAGTACAGGGTTTCCGAATTATAGTTATGGTACGGCAGTGAACCTGTTGAAATCGATACTTGCATTCGTTCTGGTAATGCTCGCCAACAAGGCGGCTAAGAAATATGCAGAAACCAGATTATTCTGATAGAAGGGATGTGACTAAATATTGAAAAAAAATAGTATGAAAAACAGAAAAAAAATAACTGTGTTTGATTCAGTAAATAATTCGATTTTATTATTGGTTGCTATAATATGTATTTATCCATTCCTCTACATTTTATTTATTGCCTGCAGTGATGGCACCTTCTTAACCCGGGGCGAGGTAAATTTTTTCCCAAAGGGATTTAATATTGAATCTTTTAAGTATGTACTTAGTAATCCTAAATTTGATGTATTTACAGGAATAAAGAATTCTTTTATCTATACATTATTTGGCACACTGATTGCGGTGATTTTTACTTATGTTACGGCGTATGCATTATCAAGGCCCAGACTGAAACAGCGTTATATCATTATGGCATTATTTGTGATTACCTGGGTATTTGAAGCGGGTATTATCCCACAATATATTATTTACAGTAAACTTGGATTTATTGACAATATCTGGGTTATGATTATACCGGGAGCAATCAATTCACAGTTTTTACTTATTACAAAAGCATTTTTGGATGGTTTACCGGTAGAACTTGAGGAAGCGGCATTTATTGACGGCGGAACAGATTTCCAGACCCTGACCCGGGTATTTCTTCCGATATCCAAGCCCATCCTGGCAACGGTAGGCTTATTCAATGCCGTAAGTATCTGGAATCAGTATCTGGTTCCGCAGATGTTTTTAAAGTCAGATAATCTAAAGACAATCCAGCAGATATTAAAAAGCGTTGTTATTACATCCAGTACATCGGGTACTGTATTTACCAATGTTATGCGGAATGGATATACATTAAACCAGAATAATATGAAAGCAGCAGCCATTTTTATTGCAATGGCCCCGATTGTCTGTGTTTATCCTTTTGTACAGAAGTACTTTAAGAAAGGGATATTGATTGGTTCCGTGAAGGGATGACAAATGAAAGCGGCAGATTTTATTTGAGTGCAAGCTGGTACAAAGATGGGAGTTAATATGAAGAGAGAATATATTAATATTGATACTATAGAAGAAAATGGGAAATTATACAAGAATGCTTTAATGGATACAGTGGAATCGCGTATTCCCAATACTCCGTATAAAAGCTGCCATGCAGCTGATCTTCTGGAGCTGCCAAACGGAGACATTCTCTGCTGCTGGTTTGCAGGATCAGATGAAGGAAATGCAGATGTCAGTATCGTACTTTCCAGATTAAATGCCGACTCCAGTGAATGGACTGATCCGGTTAAGGTATCCGATGATCCGACCCGTTCTGAACAGAATCCATCCTTATTTCTTACACCGGAAGGTGAAATCTGGATCATGTATACGGCACAGACGGCAAGAACACCGGAAACGGAAGAAGGATTTAACCTTCAGTATACAGCTGAAATCAGGCGCAAGATATCAAGAGATAATGGATATACCTGGGGAGAAACGGATGTTATGTTTAGGAGACCGGGATCATTTTGCAGACAAAAAATTCAGATTTTATCAAACGGACGATGGATATTTGGTAACTGGATCTGCTTTCCGGATAATTCAAGAAACGGCAGTGATATAACCGTCATGCAGATTTCTGATGATTCAGGAAAGAGCTGGAGGGAAGTTACCGTTCCGGAAAGTCAGGGAAGGGTACATGCTAATATCGTTGAACTGGGACCTGGCAGACTTGCAGCAATTTTTAGAAGCCGCTTTGCAGATAACATCTATATATCTAATTCAGAAGATAACGGAGATCACTGGAGTGTACCGGGTCGTACGGAACTGTTAAACAATAATTCCAGTATTTCTGCAATCAGATTAAAAAGTGGTGCGATTGGGCTTGTATATAATCCGGTTTCCTTTAATGAAGATACCTCGAAAACCGTATGGCCGGACCAAAGATGTCCCGTAACCCTTGCCATTTCTGAGGATGGAGGAATAACCTGGCCTTACCGGAGAATTGTGGAATTAGGAGAAGGATTTACCGGTAAGTGGAATGATAGTAACAACGGCAGGTATGAATATCCGGTAATGATGCAGGGTTCGGATGAGAAAATCCATGTGGCCTACAGCTGGGGTAACTTGAAATTCGGAAAAAGAAAATGTGTTAAATATGTATGTGTCGATGAAAAGTGGATACGGGGTGATAAAATCTGTTACGGTGCGGAAAATGATATATCTATGCCCTGCAGGCGGTAAAAGAATGTGAGTACTCTCAGAAACGATCAGGAGTAATAGAGGATATTTTCTGTTTGCCATATGTATGTTTTTACTTACCTCTCCCGTAGTTCGGACGGTTTGCGTGAAAATAAATATAGGACATCACGAAAATGGAGATGTAAATTTATTAACAGCATCTAAAATATCAGTAAAAACAGGCTATGAGAGTTTTTTAGAGTACCCGAATGTAAGAAAGGAGAATTTGGTGAAAGAAGTACCGAATAAAATCATGCTGATTACCTATGCAGATTCAATGGGTCATAATATCAAAGATCTGGATAACATATTAAAAACTTATATAAAGGATGCCATAGGCGGAATACATTTACTCCCCTTTTTCCCATCTTCCGGGGACCGGGGTTTTGCGCCCATGGATTATACAAAAGTTGATGAAACCTTTGGTAACTGGAAAGAGATTGAAAGCTTAAGTAAAGACTATTACCTGATGTATGATTATATGATAAACCACATATCGGCGCAAAGTGAGTATTATCAGGATTTTCTGAAAAAGAAGGAGGACTCGGCCTATAAAGACCTTTTCATACGATTTAAAGATTTTTGGGAAAACGGCGAGCCGTCAGAGGAAGAAGCGGATATTATCTATAAGCGAAAACCACGGACTCCTTATGTTGATGCATGCTTTGCGGATGGAACAAAAGAGAAAGTATGGTGTACTTTTGATGAGGAACAGATTGATATCAATTGTTGTTCAGCAGCAGGAAAAAAATTTATCCATGATAATCTAACATTTCTAGCAGGACATCATGCCGCCTTAATCCGGCTGGATGCCTTTGCTTATGCAGGCAAGCGTGCCGGAACAAGCTGTTTTTTTATTGAACCGGAAGTATGGGAATTGTTACAGGAAGTGGTAAATATTCTTACACCATATGGGGTTACCCTATTGCCGGAAATTCATGAACATTATACAATGCAGTTAAAGATTGCGGAAAAAGGGTTTTATGTTTATGATTTTGCCCTGCCGTTACTGCTGATTCATGCATTATATTATGGCAAAAGTGAATACCTTAAAAATTGGCTGGATATTTGTCCAAGAAAGCAATTTACAACGCTTGATACCCATGACGGAATTGGAATCGTAGATGTGAAAGACCTCCTCCCCGATGAGGAGATTGTTAAGACGAAGGATGATATATTCAAATTTGGTGCAAATGTTAAGAAGATATATAATACGGCGGCCTATAACAATCTTGACATATATCAGGTCAACTGTACCTTTTATTCAGCACTGGGTGATGATGACAGGGCATATCTGATTGCAAGGGCAGTACAATTTTTTGCCCCGGGAATTCCCCAGGTTTATTACGTGGGAATGCTTGCGGGTAAGAATGATTTGAAATTATTGGAAGAAACCAAAGTAGGAAGAAACATTAACAGGCACTATTATACGGAAGACGAAATAAAACAGGATGTTAAGCGCCCTGTAGTGAAAGACCTTCTTGCATTGATGAGATTTAGAAACAGCCATCCTGCTTTCGACGGAGAATTCATACTGGAGGAGAGCAAGGATAGTTCCTTAGTCATCAGACGCCAGAAGGGAAAAGATTATGCACTACTCCAGGTCGATTTTAAAACAAAACAGTGGAAGATAACTTATAATGGAGAAGGAAATGAAAAACAGTTCCTAAAGTTAACCACTTAGATACCTGGTGAATAAGGAAGTCAATAAAAGAGTGCTTTAGTCGGATTAGTGCAAAACTATACCGTATGGGCTTTGATGAACACACCGGTTAATAAAGTTGATTACATTCTTTTTGCTGCATCAAATGCCAAAGCTGACCTTTCACATTCATCTGCCTGCATGGTTAATTGAAAACACAGGGGGCTGCCTTTCATTTTCTCGGAGGCATAACTAAGGCCATTGGTACGTTCATCTAAAAGTGGATGGTCAATCTGCTGGGGATCTCCTAATAATATAACTTTTGTGCCTTTACCTACCCTCGTGACAATACCCTTCACCTGTTTCGGTGTTAAGTTCTGTGCCTCATCAATGATTAAATAGGTATGGGTAATGGAACGGCCGCGGATGAAATTCATGGCTTCCGCAGTAATAATTCCACGGTCAAATAACTCATCTATTTTACCTCTTAGTTCCTTTTCGTTTTTATAACGTTCCTTTTCACTCCGGTCCACCAATATTTCCAAATTATCAATAACAGGACGTAAATACGGAGCAATCTTTTCCTGTTCGCTTCCCGGTAAGAAACCGATATCTTCATCAAATTGTACATTAGGTCTTGTGATTAGTATTTTACGGTAAGCCTTACGGTCATCTTCCAAGGTCTGCTCTAAACCAACGGCAAGGGAATAAAAAGTTTTTGCCGTACCGGCCGTACCTTTTACAATAACCAGGGGAGCCGTGTCTGCGTCCTGCATTAAAGCTTCCTGCAAAAACCGCTGTCCTACATTTTTTGGCTGCACTCCAAAGGGTTCTGCTTTCAAGTTTTTTAGAGGTATTATATTTTTGCCGTCATAACGGCCAAGCAGGGTTTTCTTTTCACTGGTTTCGGAATGGATAATAAGGAACTGATTAATTTCAGGGGATACGGGTATTTTGTTATCATCTTCCATGATATAAATACTTTTCGTTGAGATGCCTTTTTTCTTAAATTCACTCATAACTTTATCTGAGGCATATACATCCATTCTTCCTGTGTATTGCGCTTCTATCTGTGGGGATTGTTCCGTTGTAAAATCTTCTGCGGGAATTCCTAACATCTGGGATTTTAAACGTACGATGATATCTTTCGTTACGAGAATTACAGATTCACCCTTATCCATTAATCCCTTACAAACTTTTAAAATACGATTATCGTTGGATTCCGTATGGAAACCATGGGGGAGTTCAACAGCAACAAAATTTGCTTCTATTTTAATAATTCCGCCGGAATGAATGGAAACTCCTTCAAAAAGGCTGCCTTTTAATCTTAATTGTTCTAAATAACGGATAGCCTGTCTCGCATTAGCACCACGATCGCCGTCATCATTTTTTAATTTATCTAATTCTTCCAGTACGGCAATAGGGAGAACTACTTTATTATCTTCAAAGGAAAGCAAAGCATAGGGAGACTGAATTAATACATTCGTATCAATAACATAAGTTTTTTCCATAGATACCTCCATTAAATGTGAATTATGATTAAGTCAGGTAATAAGTATTTTAGAAAATAAAAATTAAATATCAAGCAGGATACAAATTTTTTTATGTCATATTTGATTTACTTTACTCAAATATATTGAAATCCCATATTATGGTAACAAAAAAATGCTTACGGCACCATGGAGGTTGTAAGCATTGCATTTGTAAATATATTATTTTCTGATGCATAGAACATTTCATGCTTTGAAATATAAATAAACATTATAATCGTGAGTATGGCTTCGATGCCAAATAAATAAAAAGAAAAAATAAGATGGGGTTTACTTACCATTTCAGCGAGTAGAAACATAGGCATTACCTCCAGCGGATGAATTTAAATGTCAATTGGTGTTTATATAAATCTATAATTTATTTATACCTTATTTTCGAAAAGGAAACTATCATGGTTATGTAAACTGTAGATTAGTAATATGTAAACTTTCATTTGCAACTTGCCAACCTCTTTCTGCCACATACCATAGACAGATAACAACTTACAAGGTAAGGCATTGTGGATGGGAGAAAGGTAAGATACACTTTAAAAGCAATAAGAATACCTGTTTTTGGACATATTTTAGCTGCTGAATATAGGCCACGACATTTCCTTGATATCATAGGTATGTTTTTACTTGCCTTTCCTTCGCGATGCTCAGACGGTCTGCGCAAAAACATACCTATGATATCAAGGAAATGGAGAAGAAATTTTATTAACAGCATCTAAAATATCAGTAAAAAATAGGTTGTGAGAGTTTCTGAGAGTACTCTGATTTTGAAAGGAGTTATGTATGGAGCACATTATTGAAGTTACGAATTTAAAGAAATATTTCAAAGACATCAAGGCCGTTGATGATATCAGCTTTCAGGTGGAAAAAGGTCAGCTATATGGTTTTTTGGGAGTGAATGGTGCCGGAAAATCCACTACGATTAACATGTTATGCACCCTGCTTTCCAAAACAGAGGGAGAAGTATCCATCTGCGGTTATCAATTAGGTAAGGATAATGAAAAAATCAGAGGTAGAATAGGTGTGGTATTTCAGGATAATTCGCTGGATAACAGGCTTACCGTCAAGGAAAATCTTATGATACGTGCTTCCCTCTATTTTACAGATTCTATAGTGATTAAAAAGAATTTAGAAAATGTCTGTGATATCCTAGGAATTGGGGAGCTTCTTGACAGGCAGTTCCGTAAATTATCGGGAGGACAGAAAAGACGGTGCGAGATTGCAAAAGCCTTAATGAATACTCCGGAAATCTTATTTTTGGATGAACCAACCACAGGGTTAGATCCTCAGACAAGACAAAATGTCTGGGACAGCATAGAAGCGCTTAGAAGAGAAAAAGATATGACCGTATTTCTTACAACCCATTATATGGAGGAAGCTGCAAAGGCACAGTATATTGGAATTATGGAAGCCGGTAAGCTGGTTGCACAGGGAACGTCCCATGCATTAAAAGAAAAGTATGCGAATGATTTATTAAGAATCTATCCTAAGGATAAGGAAAATATTATTTATTATCTGACGGAAAAGGGATTTATTTATGAAGAAAGAAGTAATCATATCCGGGTCAATTTAACGGATACTTTGAGTGGGGCAGATATATTAAGCAACATCAGGGAGTATTTGGGTGCCTGTGAATTAATTCAGGGAACCATGGATGATGTTTTCTTAAATGTAACCGGTAAGAACTTATAATATTTGAGTACTCTATTTAAATTTGGGTTTATTCAGAAAAGAAAAAGAACCTGATACTAGAAAGGGAGGCATTCAAATGACTCTGATAAGATTAGTAGAACGAAATATTTTAATTTATGCCAGAAATAGGGCCAATGTGTTTTTTATAGCTAATTTCGTACATAGTACCAGTGCATTTTCCGGGCTTAGTACTATCATTGGAACCTTGGTGGGCTTTTTATCTGCCATTTATTTACCCATGGGTATGCTTCCTGCCAACATTCAAACGATATTAAAATGCTTTCCCCTGCTTCATGGCTGTTCCTTAATGCGGGAAGCATTTACAAAAACTGCACTACGGTTGACTTTTAAAAATTGCCCGGAGGAACTGATAGAGGGATACAAGAAATATATGGGGATTTCAATCAAATGGGGCAATCATATGGTTGGCAGCCAATTTCAGGTGGCATTTCTGATAATTAGTGGTATAATTTTAATAATAGTATCTGCGTTGATTCAAAGAAAGCGAAATACAGTTATCAGATAGGAGCCAGCCGTCATGAAGATTATTATCGAAGATATCAATCCAGGGGAAGAAGAACAAATTATCATTCGGTGTAAAAATCTGGATGATGCTGTCTTAAAGTTGATATCGGAATTGAAAGCTGGGCAGAAAAAGCTTACAGGAATAAAGGATGGCATCATTACCATGATTGATTCCCAAAATGTATATTATTTTGAAGGGATTGATAATAAAGTATTTATTTACTGCAAACAGAGTGTATATGAATCAAAGTTAAAATTGTATGAAATTGAAGAAAAGTATGAGGATACTTATTTTTTCCGGGCTTCAAAATCCGTAATTTTAAATATCACTAAAATAAAGAGTATCAGTCCGGCCTTCTCGGGACGATTTGAAGCTTTGTTGTTTAATGGGGAAAAGGTAGTTATTTCAAGACAGTATGTACCAGAGCTTAAGAAAAGGCTTGGATTATAAGGAGGTAGGTTATATGTCACACATAAAAGGTATGTTACAGGTTTTTGTCTATGTTATAGCCGGAAACACCGTAGGAGTAACTATATTTATTACCCTGTTCAGTCGTGACAGTAAGTTTTCCTATGTATTTTTCTTGCAGATCATTGCGATTGCAGCCGCATGTGCCTCTGGTAATTTTATATTCTGGTCCAGGAAGGAATTAAGTAAGAAACAGATGAAAATTCGCAGCGTCGTACATTATTTATATGATAGTCTGGCAGTTATAGGCGGGGCACTTATTTGTAAATGGATTGAACCAGGTCAGACCGGTTACATTATCTTTCTGTTTGGATTATATACCACAGTATATATATTTATTACTACTACAATGTTTAAAAATGATAAGAAAATAGCAGAGGACCTGAACAAGAAATTAAGAAAATATAATGTGGATGAAGAATAAGGTATAGGTGATGTGGGGAATGGAGTTAAATATTGATACAAGTGAAATGGAATTGAATAAGGGCGCAGGTAAAAAGGAAACGGATTATATTAACAGACAGATTCTTAAGGTAGGATTTATTTTAATAGGAATATCTTTGACTTTCTGTATGGTTTTTATATATTATTGTAAGCTTGAAGAACCGGTATTCTTATATCATTATTATGAGGAGGAGTTTCAAATGAATGAAACACCCTTTTACCAAGTGCTGTTTAACATTTACTATATAACGAATCGGTCGGATTCAAGAACGGTTACAGGAGTTTCTTTTAAAGAAGCACCGGAGATATTATTTCATGCAACGGAAGGTAATAATGGTAATACGATATTCATTCATAATAATAGCAGGAATCAGCTTGGTGAAGCATATGGAAATTATTCTCTCCGTTCTGTCTATGTCAGCATTTCATATAACGGAGAATTAAAAAATCTGGATGGCATTCAGTTATCACAGGCAACTTTTGATTTTTCGGACGGAACACAGATGGGTGCGGATATAGGTAAAATTGTTTTATATAAGCCGGAATATCTTCAGGGCTATCTGGACGATTATTCCACCTCCAGTTCATCAGATGGATCTTCCTCAGCGGAAATGCATGTTAAAAATAAATTCTCATTGATTAAAATCGACTCTCCCTTAATGGATAAAGTGGATAAGTTCTTTGAAATTAAGGTTGATGGACATAGCAAAGATGATATAAAGGGTATCAGTTATGACAGTGGGGACAGAATGATTGTGACAAATACTTTAAAACCTACGAAAGATATTATCGATCAGTTATCTTTTTTTGATTTAAAACCGGGTATTTATTTTAAGACCGATAAGGGAACTACCTATACAAAAAGGATTTGTAATCTTGAGTATAATATAGATTATAGAGAATTTACTCAAATACAGATCCTAAAATATTTAAAGGCGAGGGGGGAAGCTTTAGATGTTTAGCGGTTATCAATTAATATTCTGGGGTATTTTCTTTATAAGCTTCCATATTAATCTTGGAAGTTTTCAGATTCTCCCTAATTTTATCGGTTGGGTTATGATTGTAAGTGGTATAAACAAATTGGGTAGCGTCTATCAATCCGATAAATTTACAAAGGCAGCATATCTGGCACTTATTGCAGTGTTTTATTCCGTGATGGATTTAATAGTTCAACTGACGAATCAAAGTGCGGGCAGTTATACTCCGTTTATGATTTTTTCTATTATTTTTATCAGCCTGGTTGAACTGTTAGCAGAATATTATATTTTAAATGGTTCAGCAGAATATCTATATGTCATAAATAATGTGGATATAGCGGAGGAACTTATAAGGCAATTAAGAATTTATATGATTGTTTACTTAGTAAATACCAGCTTAATGTGTTTTTCTCTTACTTTTGTTTCCAATAATATACCTTTCATCTTCGCATTTCTCTACGTAGGTCTAAGAATTTGCTTTATGGTTATAATGAGCAGACTTAAAAGTTATTAAAGGGAAGATATAAATTGTTCCCAATATTTTTAAAGTATCGAAAAAATTACTGAATCCTAAAAGCATGGTATTTTCTATAGAAAATTATAGTTACTTATGGATTGATAAGTAAGGATTTTTTGTAAATTATGAAAACCAAGCACAAGAGTATTATAATATCATATATTATATAAGGAATATATATTGTTTGGGGGTGAATTAATGTTAGATGAACCACTGGAAACGCTGGTAGGCCATAAACCGGCCGAAGATAATTTACGCAACCAGACCGATAAGGAATTCGGATATTTAATGGATTATATTAAAGGTTACAGTTTGTCTCAGATAACGGATGCTATTATAAGAAACCTCCGTTTTTTCAAAGATACAGACCTATCGAATTACAATGCAACAATAGATTACTACAATAAATACGACTACCTATGGGGTAAAATCAAACCGGAAAGCGGGATCTATGAGTTAGCAAATAATCGTGCTCAGAACTTGGTGGAGCATAGGCAGGATTTTGAGTGGCTGTACACTCATTTATATGACTACCGGTCAAAAAAAGTATTGTTGGTTATTCTTAGTTATTGGCTTTCCTCAAATTATAAGCCAATCGTCGAAATACAGGAAAAGCTCTTCCATCAATATTTTGATTTTGATCTGATTCGATGTAGCAAAGACGAAGTCTTTGTCGATATTGGCGCATATATAGGCGATACAATGGTGGATTATATAAAAATGTTTGGTTCGGATTGCTATAAAAAGATCTATTGTTATGATATTTCACAAGAAAATATAGAGTTTATTAAAAAGAACGTTGAACTATTTAAATTAAAAAACGTTATTGTAAATAAAAAAGGGATAAGCGACAAGTCCGATAATCTTTATATCTCCAGTGACGTCGTTTCATCCGTATACACTCTCATGGAAGAAGGGACAATTACGGTTCCAACAGTCACGGTTGATGACGACATTGATACGCCGGTTACTTTTATTAAAATGGATATTGAGGGCGGTGAAGAACAGGCCCTGCTGGGGTGTCAAAAGAAAATCCAGGAGAATCACCCTAAGTTGGCACTTAGTGTTTACCATAACCACAAAGACCTCTGGAAATTGGCCCGCATTATTGAGAAATTCGATCCTTCCTATCACTTTTACCTGCGTTACTATGGATATCCATTAGTACCCACAGAATATCTGCTTTATGCCATCTAGTACATCGGTGACTAAGTTTCTGCTATTTAAGCTTGTCTATTTTCTCGATAGCACTATTTCAAAAGCCTCGGCGTAACACCATTACGCCTGCGTTTTTGAAACAGCACTCCCGAAAAAATATCCTGCGTCTTCTGACCAGTTATTTAGTCATAAGGAATGAACTGTTTCACCCTCCTGAAAAAGCTGACTCCTGATTTATTTCTTTCTTAAAATGCTGAAAAGCCTGATAAAATCGGACTTTTCAGCTAAATTGTGATGGAGCATAGGGAACTTTCTTTTTTCTACTGCAGCCATTGTATCAAACATCCTTTCGTATTTTAATAAAAGAGCCTGTATGCTACAATAGACCTGTGAGAGCTATTGTATAGGCTCATGCTTATATGGTATCTATTTAAGCCGTCATGGTTGCAGCCGGGGCGGTTTTTAACATTTTAACACGTTGACACTTTAGTACTAAAGTTGTATAATATACTTAGCAAGACAGCCGGAGGATAGCTCTAACCTATCCGTCCCGGTAAAATTTGGTTAACTACAAAATAGTCGTCCTAACTTTTAGCGGAGTGCAGGATGGCTATTTTTTGCGCTTGTTATCTTTAACGGGTGTAATGATAGCTACAAGCATAATTACAAAAGTAAATAAATCACTATATGTAATGTACATAAGCACCACCCCTTTCGCAAGACTTGAAACGGATGGCATGACCGTCTATGACAGAAGAATAAAAGGAATGGTAGTTGCTTTTTTAATGCCGTAAAACCTACTGCTTACAAAGCCCCAATAAACCCCAAGGCATCAAAAAACCACTCATTTCTGAGTGGTGAAATTTTGTCATAATCGCAACAAATGTTGATTTTACTGTATTTCTTCCAATGGAGCATAGGGGACTTGAACCCCTGACCCTCACACTGCCAGTGTGATGCGCTCCCAACTGCGCTAATGCCCCGAAATTAGTTGTAATTATCAGGTTGTTATCAGAATTTCTAATAATTAAATTGTTAAGATAGTTACCAAACCATTATAAAACAAATTTAAATTATTATCAATAAAAATTTATCATTACGTATTAATCATATTTTTCAATCTTATCTTTTTAGTGAAAATCAATGGGCAATAAGTTATTTAAAGGGTCTGCCTGCCCGTTGTTTACACTACCTTCCAATCTATCTTAATTTCCTTAGAACACGAATCTGACTCAATAATACAATAGGAAAAACTATGGCAAAAAGTAAACCTATTTTTAAATTTCCACCGGATACTTCGGACAATGTCCCCACAATGGCAGGTCCTCCGGCGCAGCCAATATCACCGGCTAAAGCTAGGTATGCAAACATGGCAGTTCCGCCTTTGGGACAATGGGCAGTTGCCAGACTGAATACACCTGGCCACATAATTCCGACAGATAAGCCGCATATGCTGCAACCAAATAATGACAGAAGCGGTATGGGAGAAAATACTGCGACAAGATAACTGAGGACACAAATGATACTGCTGATAGATATAAACTTTTTTAATTCTATGGTTTCCCCGTACTTACCATAAAAGGTCCTGGAGATTCCCATAAATATTGCGAACATACAAGTGCCTAACAAATCACCCAAGGTTTTTGAAACATTTAAACCGGACTCAGCGAAAAAGGAAGCCCATTGGCTCATAGACTGTTCGGAAGCCCCGGAACATATCATCATGATAATAAATACCCAAAATAATTTCATGGAAAACAAACTTTTTACAGATAAGGCTTCACCTTTATTGCCCAAAGTATTAATGGGTACAGTAGTGAATAAGATCGCATTAACCAACGGAACCAATGACCAAAGAAGAGGCAGATACATCCAATGTCTGATACCTATGGTAACAAAATATAAAGTAGATAAAACCACCACCAGGACCTGGCCCCAGCAGTAAAAGGAATGTAATAAACTCATGGCAGAAGATTTCTCATCGGTCGGAAGTGCTTCTACAATCGGGCTGATTAAAACTTCTATTAATCCTCCACCTATGGCATAAAGTACGATTGCAAACAACAGCCCCCAGTATGCATTGTCAAACCAATAAGGAAAAATTCCAAGTCCGATTAACCCTAGAAATGCAAAAATATGAGCAGCCACAATACATACCTTGTATCCGCTCCGCTCCACATACTTTGCCGATACAAAGTCAACCAGCATCTGGATTCCAAAATTAAAGGTAATTAAAAACCCAATCTGCTCCAAGGATATTGAAAATTCTTTCTGAAAGGTAACAAATAATAATGGGGCAAGATTATTAACAATTGCCTGGGTAATATAGCCGATATAGCTTGCGTATAGAGTTTGTCTATATTTTCTGTTCATATAAGTTCCTTTTTTGTATATTATTATGAAGTTAGTAAAATATATTCTACCATAAAAATGAGTTATTGATATCTTAATCTTACCATAAAAAGAAATCGATCATAAATAACTTGTGTCTATGAGTTTAATTTATATCGCTACAATTAAGCTTTTGAATTTTATGACCTCTTCATAGTCAGGATTTAAAACAAGTGATTTCTCTATATATTCCATGGCTTTTTCAAGATTCTTGCATCCCAAACAGTATACCGTAAAAAGGTCAGCAGCTCTTTTGTCTTAAGAGATTTATGCAAAGGATCCTGAGGAAGGTTGTCAAACGTATAATTAGCGAGTAAGATCAGAGGATTCTTTAGATTGCCTTCACTTAGAACTTCACCGCTGCTTCTTAAGCGAAATGCTTCATCATTTGTTATGTCAAAGGTTGCACAGTCAAGTACTCTGCGTTCAAAGTAAGGTTTTAAAAAGCTGTGGTTTTGCCAATATAAGGAGTTCATCTCCGCAAGATCAGTTATAAAATTCATCGAATAAGCGATAAAGATATGTTTCTCGTCCATGTAGGTGTCATAAAGTCTGCGATTCTCATTTTTCTCTGGCCATGCGATGTCAATTCCGCATTCACTCAGGTAGTGTATAAATTTAAGCCTTTCATCAAGAGCCTCAAGATCGCCGGTTCCCGGTTTATCGAAGGCTAAAATCTTTAAGACCTTTTTATGTCTTTTATTATAATAGACATATGCTATGCCATCGGAATATTCCCGGCCTCCGCCTAAAAAGCTGAGATCCTCCTTATTGGCTAAGATATTTACATTATATAGTATGTAATCCAAATTATAAAGCTTATTTGTGCCGCAAGTCGGACCTTTGAGCCCACTTTTGGAGAAAGGATGGTTGGCTAATTAACGAATGGTCGGTGGCCTACCCGATAGTTCGTTCGACAATTAAGAGGAATCTTTGGTTCGGTACTGTTGTGGAGTGATTCCTACAGTTTTTTTAAATTGTTTATGAAAATAGGAACTGTTGGAAAATCCGGTTGAGTCGGCTATGGCCTGTAAAGATAAATCTGTGGTTATAAGGAGTTTTTTGGCAGCGTTAATCCGCTCGCTTTTTATATAGGTGCTAAGGAGCTGTCCCGATTGTTTATGGAAAAGATAGGAGATATAATCAGGGTTCATATGGATCGCATCTGCAATTGAATTCCTGTTTAAATCTTCGGAGTCTAAATGGGCTTTAATATATTTTTTGACAGACTCGACAAAGGAAGCAGAATCAGCATTGACCTTCAGAATTTCTTCGGTATCTGAAAGAAGATGCCCTGCCCAAAAAAGGAAGTTCTCTATGGAAGAGGTTGCTTTAATTAAGTCCGTATGATGAGTTATTTTCGGGAACAATTCATTTATCGAAATTGCATTTGATTCCAGAACTGAAAATACGGTTTGTAATACTCCGTAGTAGATAGCAATAAGCATCTTGGCTGGAAAATAGGAGAAATTATCTTTGAACAGGGCCTTAATATTTTCGAGAATCAAAGATGATTTATAATGCAAAAGAAGCTCTGTCCATTCAGACAAAGGTATCTTTCTCATCTGGGAATCCGAAAATTCCTGGGTATGCAGGTCTGATAATGTATGAACCGGTATCACAATACTTTCTGTAGTAAAAATACTTGATTCAAAATTTTTAAGCAGCTGGTAACAGTCGGTAACAGATGAAACCGGCGTTTTATCCGACATATAGATTGAAAATCTGTATGCGGGCAGAGCCGTACATAGTTTATTTAATATTTCTTCGCAGAAAACAAAGGTATGCTGATAATCGGGAAAAATACCCGATATCATAGCTAGTAAAAACTCAGAAGAAGAAATTTTATATATTGAGGTATCCGCTTTATCACAAATCAGATCTGAAACAATCGCAAGTATTTCATCAAGCGGAATCGGATTTTCCTTTTCGCCTGAAATGTTTTTTGCATGGACATCAAACAAAAGGAAATAAAAATCTTCCCCAAGCCAGGAAAGCGGCACGTTCAGACGGTGCATGGCGTCGGCAATACTCGTTTCAGAAGAAGATATGTTTCTTGTAAATAATTCCTGCCAAAAGAGTTCCATGCGCAGGGATTTGCTGGAATCCCAGGATTCTGCGATGTTTTTGGCCCTGTAGACATTCTTGTTTTCGTATACTTTTTCTACCGCATGTTTTAGTTCTTCTTCCAGGACACCGTACTCAACCGGCTTTAATACATATTGGAAACATTGTAACAGGATTGCTTTCTGGGCATATTCAAAATTCTGATGTCCTGTAAGCAATAACTTGACAGGATGGTATGAATTCTCGTTAACCCAGGCAATCAGGTCAAGACCGCTGCCTTTTGGCATTTCAATATCAGTTAACAGGATATCGATATCCTGCTGGAGTAAAATCTCCTGTGCCTGTTTCATGCTGTATGCAGTGTATAACGCATCGATTCCTATTTCACCCCAATTAATGTTTTTTGTAATACCCTGAACAATATAATATTCATCGTCTACTACAAGTATATTCATGTGAGTGTGCCTCCTATCGGTTATCTTAATGCAGAAACGGAATATATGGTATTTCAATATCAATTCTTGCGCCTGAACCTGGTTCATTGGAAAAATGTATTACGGCGGTTTCTCCATATACAAGTTCAACCCTTTTAGCAACATTGTGGACTCCGAGATGACGTCCATCTCTTTGATTGGGCTTTTTATTATTTAAATCTTCCAGCGTTCCCAGTATATCTGAACTGAAACCATCCCCCGAATCAATATGTGTCAGATAAATCCATTTTTCACTTCCTTTGACAATCATATCGGAGGTGATTTTAATTTTTAAGGGTTCTCCCATTACCATATTGTATTTGATTGTATTTTCGGTAAACATCAGCAGAATGAGAGGAAATACAGAAGCCTCCTCTGTTTCCGGGGCGATATGGCTTTCGTATGTCAGGCATTCGGGAAACCGTATTTTGGTCAGCTCTATATAATTGTCTATGAACAATAATTCTTCCTTTAGTGCAACGGTTGTACGGTCTGATAGAGTATAGCGCAGATGATCGGAAAGGGTCTGGATCATTTTGGGTAATACCTCATGGTTTTCTGAACTGCCCGCTGCCATTGATCCAATGGAGCACAGGCAGTTGATTAAAAAATGGGGTGCAATCTGTGATTTTAGATACTGGAGTTCTATTTGTGATTTGGCGATTTTCTCCTCATAAATATCGACGCGCAAGTTATGTATTTCGTCGATCATGTTATTAAATGCCGTATCAATTTCAATAATTTCCCTACAGTTTGAGGTGTCGGCGGTTACTTTCTTATCAAAGTTTCCAAGGCGAATAGAAACGGCGGCATTTTCTAACATAAACAAAGGCCTGGATAAAAATTTACTTACTGATATCAGTAGAAACAGAGTAAGGATAATTATAAAAACAGCCATAATAAGGAGAATTTTATATATGGTATAAAGCTGTATATCAATATTTTTAAGGGGTATCAGTGCCAGCAGATAATAATCGCAGTAATCCAGTTCATTTGTAACCAGCAGGGCTTTGCTTTTGTCATACATCGTGAAAATGCTGTAATTGTTTAATGAGCTTTCGACATCAAAAGTATAGTCTGAAAGCTTATTTTCACATAATGGAACGCCGCCTGCGGTTACATAGATAACATTGCCCCCATGCTCGGCTATGTTTTTAAATGTAGATGTAAGCCGATCAACATTTGCCCATGCGCCCAGATAGGTATTATTAATACGGATAATCCGCATAAGGTAATACGAGTTGTTAATTTCTTTGGTAAACCAGGTTTTTATATTGATTTCATCTAATTTGTCTTTGGCATTCAAAGTTCTTAAGTTATTGCGCAGATAGTTTGCCGCTAATGCATCATTTGTTAACTTATAGGATTGTATAAAAGTATTATTGATCGGGGCATAAATAAACAAACCACCTATTTCTGAAAACGAGGGAAGGCTATAATCGAGTAAATCTTTGGCGCGCATAATATTATTGTAAATATAATTCACATCGCCTCTGTAGGAAATAGAGGAAATGTCAGAACTATAGGAATTCATTTCATAAAGGTAGATATCGAGTTCCTCCAGGGAGTCACTTAGCTGGTGATTGTATAATTCCAGTGTGTCTTTTAAGTTATCATAGGTTTTTTCGCGCAATACATTAGTAAAATAGCTGGACAGCCATCCTATGATTATGATAAACGATAAAAAAATGAGGCAGATAATGGTAAGCATACGCCGTCGGAACGAATAGGTCTTATTCTCGGACTTGTGAGTATTTACATGCATGATTGACACCCTCTTAAATAAACGTTGTATAAAATGTATGATTTGATATAAGATACAATCTAAAATTAGATATTATATACAATAATCTAAGGAAAGTAGAATAACCTCTAAGAATAGTTCCTTACATTGTTTACGTTATATTATATAATATCCTTGTAACTAATATCAAGGGAAACTTGATCATGGAAAAGATTTCTCCATGGCTCAGTGAGATTTCCTTGATGATATTAAATGAAGCGGAGGTATTTTTATGAAAAAAATTTTAGCAGTACTATTGAGTTTGGCCATAGTTATGGTAAGTCTTACCGGCTGCGGCAAATCAAGTTCCAACAACGGCACGGGAAGCAATGACACTGTATCAAGTGCACCTGAGGATACAGCATCAACTCAGGAGGCAGATGCTGCTGCCAAGGCAATCGCTGACAGAAAAGCCAGCGGGAAATATCCGACAATTGTTATGGCGTTTATGAACTGGTCAGGTTCGCCGGCCGGATTGGAACGGATTCAAGGACTGATCAGTGATTATACGGAAGAAAAACTGGGTGTTTCAGTAGAATTTGAAATCCTTGATTTTGCATCTTATAAACAGGGGCTGACTTTGATGCTTTCCTCAGGGGAACAGGTTGATATTTTTAATGCAATAACTCTTGGATATACATCTTCAATCAATAATGGTTATTGCCTCGACCTCGAAGAGGATAATCTGATTCAGACATATGGTGCAGGAATTCTTAATACCATGGATCAGTCCTATGTAAATGCCTGCCGTGTAGGCGGTGCTTTATATGGCCTTCCGCAACAACGGGATATGGCAATCGGACTTGGAGGATTTGCCATTGGTGCAGAATACCTGGATGGTATTGGATATGATTATGCTTCACAGTACAAAGACGGTGATGAAATAATCTATACGGATATTAACACGATCAATGATATTTACGCAAAGCTTCATGCTGCCTATCCCAATGTATATGTATATGCTCCCCAGGAGGCTACTCTTGGGCAGTATGTTAAATATGATGCACTTGGCGGCGATAATTATGGTGTTTTATTGGATCCGGAAAATAGTCTGGTTATGGAAGATCTTTGGGAAAGTGACCTATTTAAAAGCTTTTGCGATTTAATGTATCAGTGGAATCAGACAGGATACATATCAAAGGATGCACTGACTGATGACACTTCGGCTACTTCACAGGTTAAAGCCGGTACGGCAATGTCGTATGCCACAGCTACAAAGCCCGGTATCAGAGCACAGGAAACCGGCCTTTGCGGACGTGATATGGTATTATTCCAGACAGGGGATGACTTCCTTAAATCATCAGCAGTTGCTACAATGCCATGGTGCATTAACTCAGGCAGTAAAGATCCTGATGCCGCAATGCAGGTATTAAATGCCTTTTACACAGATCCTTATCTTTCTAACTTACTTTGCTGGGGTGAAGAGGGAACCGAATATGCAAAAACAGAAGACGGACATATTAATTTTGCAGACGGTGTTACGGCAGCAAATTCAGAGTACTATAATAACGTTAACTGGCTTATGCCAAATCAGTTTATTGCAGATATCTGGGAAGGCAATGCTCTGGATATCTGGGAGCGTATGGCTGTATTTAATAATGGATCGGTAAAATCAAAAGCACTTGGTTTTTCTTTTGATAATAGCAGTGTGTCAACGGAATATGCTGTGCTTTCTAACGTATATAACGAATATGCATTCCAGCTTATGTATGGTTTTAAGGATCCGGCGACAGGAATACCGGAAATGAAAGAAAAGTTTATGGCGGCCGGACTAAAAACTTATATGGATGCAAAACAAGCAGCTCTTGACGAGTGGGCTAAAGTAAATGCAGTAAAATAATATAAATTGATTATGGAAAAAGGATGGAAAGCTGATGACCTTGCTGGTCCATCCTTTTGCGGTTAAGTAAAGTGAGGGAAAATATGTCAAAAACAGTTACAGCCGTAGACGCTGGGAGTAAAAAGAATAATAGCCGGATACAGATCAGAAAATGTCTGCCTCTTTATTTTATGGCTCTGCCCGGGATAATATATCTTTTTATTAATAACTACATGCCGCTCCCGGGTCTGGTACTGGCGTTTAAAAAATTTAATGCCAGAAAGGGAATCTTTGGTTCGGATTGGGCAGGGCTATCCAATTTTAAATATTTGTTTACCACACAGGATGCTTTTATAATTACGAGAAATACAATTCTATATAATTTAGCGTTCATTGTTATCAATACAGTTTGTGCAATTGCGGTAGCTATTATACTTGCGGAATTGACGTCAAAGGTAAAGAAGTTTTATCAGTCTGCAATATTACTTCCTTTTTTGATTTCGGCGGTTATTATAAGTTATCTGGTATTTGCTTTTCTCTCGACAGAAAATGGGTTTGTCAATAATTCTATCTTAAAACCTTTGGGATTGGAGGGCATATCCTGGTATACGGAAAAGAAATATTGGCCGTTCATCCTGATACTTGTTAATACCTGGAAAATGATCGGATATAATTGTATTATCTATTTATCGACCATTGTAGGATTTGACAGAGGGTTTTATGAGGCGGCTTCTATCGATGGCGCATCAAAGTGGCAGCAGCTGAAAAAGATAACGATACCCCTTTTGAAACCTACAATTATAATGCTTACATTATTGTCAATCGGACGTATTTTTTATTCGGATTTCGGACTGTTCTATCAGGTGCCTCAAAACTCAGGAGCACTTTATTCCGTTACGAATACCATTGATACTTATGTTTATCGTGGATTACTTGAGCTCGGTGATATTACAATGTCTTCCGCGGCAGGTCTTTATCAATCGATCATAGGCTTTATACTTGTTCTATCTGCCAACCTGATCGTGCGTAAGGTTGATTCAGATAATGCACTTTTCTAAGGGGAAGGTTGAAAGAAAATTTAATAATAGAAAGGATGCCACTTATGGATTCTTTCAACCTATTTTATTGTGGCAGTACCCCAAGCAAGCTTGAGGTATGCAATGGGTGTAAAATATGAAAACGAGAGAAGATAAAATATTCCAAACCATCGGTCATATCATAATGATATTGTTATCCGCCTGTGCAATTATTCCACTTGTGTTGTTGGTAATCTCTTCTTTCACCGATAATGACACACTGATAAGGAACGGCTATTCCTTTTGGCCGGAAAAATTAAGCTTTTATGCATATGAATATATTTTTACAACCGGTAATTCAGTAATACATGCTTATGGGATATCTATATTGCTGACGGCAGTTGGTGTCGTATTATCACTTGTTATTACAACAATGCTGGCATATACCATATCAAAAAAGTATCTTCCGGGAAAAGGGATACTTACCTTCATGGTATTCTTTACACTGCTTTTTAACGGTGGACTGGTTCCTACCTACATGAATTACACGAGTACCTTTGGAATCAAAAATACCTTCTGGGGACTTTTGATACCCAGTCTATTGATGAATGGATTTAATGTGCTGCTTATGAAATCCTATTTTGTTACCGGTGTACCGGATGAAATCCTGGAAGCGGCCTATATTGACGGTGCTTCGGAATTTAAAACCTTTTACAAGGTGGCTCTTCCCCTTGCAAAGCCGGTCGTTGCGACCATAGGGCTTTTTTCGGGAATCGCTTACTGGAATGATTGGCAGAACGGTTATATCTACCTGACCAAACGGACAGATCTATATTCCATACAGAACCTTTTGAACAGAATGATTCAAAACATACAATTTTTATCGCAGAGTTCAACTAATATTTCCAATGCCAATGTTGGGCTTGCATCCATACCGTCAATTTCCGTCCGGATGGCGATGGCAGTCATTGGTATATTGCCGATTATCTTAATATATCCCATAGTACAGAATAACTTTGTAAAAGGTATCACACTTGGCGGTGTTAAGGGTTAAGCGCGTGATGAGATAAGCGGAGGATATGTCATTTATTAAGGAGAAAACAATGGAAAAGTCTATTTCGGAAGCAATAAAAAATGAGAACGGTAATTATCTGATGCCCTTTCTCTGGGTGCGTGGTGAGGAAGAAGCCATACTTCGTGAGGAAATACAGAAAATCGCTGAATGCGGAATTTATGCCTTCTGCGTAGAGGGCAGGCCTCACCCGGACTACTGTAATCAGCAGTGGTGGGACGATTTAAGAATCATTTTTGACGAAGCAAAAAAGCATGGTATGAAAGTCTGGATTCTTGATGATGCACATTTCCCAACAGGTTATGCCAACGGTATTATCGCAAAAAAATATCCGGAAAAAAGTAAGCAGTATTTGAAAATACAGGCCGCCGAAGTGGCAGGACCGCTGTCTGGAATTATATTTGATACAAAAATCCTGCTGAATTTGCCGGTACCGCTTAATCCCGTGAGTAATATTCTTGAGGCCGGTCTTTTAAAGCCGGTAATGCAAGGGGATGATTCAGTATGTGCGGTAATTGCCTGCAAGGTGGAAAAGAGCGGTAAATTGAGTAATCCTACAGACCTGACGGCAAATCTTAAGGGCGGTGTACTGCATTGGGATGTTCCTGCCGGTATGTGGAAGATTTATGTTATTCTATTGATGCGTCAGGGCGGCGGCCGTCTGTCTTATATCAACATGCTGGACCGGGAATCCGCCCGTCTGCAGATCGAAGCGGTTTATGAGGAACACTGGAAGAATATCAGGGACGAATTCGGTAAAACGTTAGCGGGTTTCTTCTCCGACGAAGCCGAGATCGGCAACTCGACCGGCTATAATTTTAATGATAAGCTGGGGCAGGGCGTTAAAGCACTTCCTTATTCCGAAGAGCTATTTAAAATGCTTCGGAATAAGCTGGGTCCTGACTGGAGAAAACAGCTGCCTGCACTCTGGTTTCCCATGGAGGATGAGAAACAGTGTGCCACTTTCCGATATGCCTATATGGACAGTATGACAAAATTGATCTCCCGTAATTTTTCAGAAGAATTGGGTGGCTGGTGTGCCAAGCATGGTGTTGAATATATCGGACATGTTCTGGAAGATAACAATTCCCACAGCCGTATGGGGTGCGGCATGGGGCATTATTTCCGGGCTATGAGCGGCCAGCACATGGCAGGGATTGACGATATCGGGAACCAGGTCATTTTCGGCGGTGAAAGCAGCACCCGAGAGGGAGGTATTGCACCGGGTGACGGAGAATTCTATCACTATGCGCTGGGCAAAATGGGTTCCTCCCATGCACATATAGACAGTAAGAAGAATGGCCGTACCATGTGCGAGATATTTGGTGCTTATGGCTGGGAGGAGGGTACCCGCCTGATGAAGTATCTGGCGGATCATTTTCTTGTACGGGGAGTCAACAACTTTGTCTTCCACGCATTTTCGCCAAAGTTCCCGGATACAGACTGTCCGCCGCATTTCTATGCCCGCGGCCACAACCCTATGTACCGTCCTATGCATCTATTGTCCAGGTATATGAATCGTGTTTGCCATGTGTTCTCAAACGGCAGGCAGTGCTGCAGTGTTGCGGTTTTATATCACGGCGAGTCTGACTGGGTGGGCGGTACCATGCTAATGCAAAAGCCTGCCCGTGAATTGCTGGAGCATCAGATCGATTTCGATTTTGTACCAGGTGATTTATGGACAACAGAAAATCCTTATCATAGTTCCTTCGATTTTGGCGTGCTAAGTGCAGGTACCGCAAAATACCGGGCGTTGGTTATTCCACAGTGTGAATATCTGCCCATTGATGTGGCTCGTTTTATTGCCAAAGCAGTACCGGGTGGTTTTGGTGTTTACTTTATCAATGATCTTCCGAAAGCGGTCGTTGGTGCCTCTATGGAAGAGAATGAAGCAGTTTTCGCCTCCCTGCAAGGCTGCAGGATAGTGCAGTTAAATCAAATAGCGGAAGTACTCATGGCAGACGGATTGGCTGAGGTTTCCCTGCCCGAACCGTTTCCGATGTTTCGTTATCTTCATTACGAAAAGTCCACACACATTTATATGTTCAGTAACGAGGATGCCTCTGAAACTTTCAGTGGCAGTGTGACCGTACCGGCAGCAGGAATTCCGGTGGCATATGATGCTTATCATAATACCTTACATACTGTTAATTATACGGTAGAGCATGGTCAATGCTGTATGGAGCTGTCCCTGACGCCATATCAGTCTGTTATCATCAGCATGGAGAGGGAAAGTACAGAGGAAGCGAAGCCGATGGTGGTCTGTCTGCCACAGGAGAAAGAAATTATCGGTCCTTATAAGGTGTCTTATGCCAGGGCAAAGGTCTATCCTGATTTTACGGATACGGAGATGCTTAAAGAGCTGATTAATATTTCCGAATTGCATCCTGACTTTAGCGGTACGATACGCTATGAAGCCGTATTTATATTAAATGAAGTGCCGGATACCGCAAGGGTCAGTCTTTTAGAAGCCCATGAGTTTGCAGAGGTTTGGCTAAACGGCGTGTTGCTTGGCAGTGAGATTTGTCCGCCCTATGATTTTGATTGCAGTGGTACCCTCAAACCGGGTGAGAATCGGGTTGTACTTGAGGTCTCCAATACACTGGCTCATGAAATCAAATCTGGTATCAGTCACTTTGGCGGGTTTCAGGTGACTGCACCTTCCGGACTGTTAAAGAATCCGGTGTTAAGATTCTGAAATTGATCCTGTTTCAATGCAATTTCATGCAAATGTTAAAGTTTGGAGGAACAGGTTGAAAAATAAATGTTTCAGGAAAGAGGTTTAAATGATTAATTTTAAGATTGATAAAAACATAAAAACAGATTTTCCACATTACTGGGAAATGTGCGTCGGCAGCTGCCACGCCTATACTGCATTAAGAGAGGATTACAGAAAGCAGTTAAAGAGGGCACATGAGGAGTTGGGATTTCAATATGTGAGATTTCATGGGCTTTTGGATGATGATATGTGCGTGCTGATTATGAAAAAAGACTTTATGGGCAATGAATTGGGTTTGGTCTACAATTTTGTAAACATTGATAATATCTGTGACTTTCTTCTAAGCATCGGAATGAAGCCTTTTTTTGAGCTGGGCTTTATGCCCTCTGTATTAGCCAGCGAAGATAAAACAGTATTTCATTATAAGGGAAATATTACTCCTCCGAAGGATTACGATGCATGGGCCGAACTAATCAGAAGATTGACGGAGCATTTCATCGAAAGATACGGTCTGGATGAAGTTGCCCAGTGGTATTTTGAAGTCTGGAATGAGCCAAATCTGGCGGTATTTTTCTCCGGTACCAAGGAAGAATATTTTAAGATGTATGAAGTCACTGCACAGGCAATAAAGCAGGTTAATAGCAACCTGAAAGTGGGAGGACCCGCCACCTCATGTAACTCCTGGATAAAAGATATGGTAAATTATTGTGAAAAAAATAAAGTGCCCTTGGATTTTATTTCTACTCATCATTATCCGACAGACGATCCCCTTTGGAGGTCGGGGATGGATATCACAGATTTCTTCAAATCGGGGCTTGCCGGCAAAGGCGCATATGAACGGGGAATATTAAGTGAAATGACAAAAAAAGCCAGGGAAGAAGCAGGAGATTATCCGCTTTATTATACAGAATGGAATACCTCGGCAATGACCAATGCCGACAGGCATGATGAAGGTTATGCTTCTGCAATGATAGCAAAAACCCTGGCGGATAATGACGGACTTGTACAGGGCTATTCTTACTGGACCTTTACCGATATTTTTGAGGAGAGTTCACAAATCCCCGGTGCTTTTCACGATGGTTTCGGACTTTTGACCTATGCGGGAATCGCAAAGCCGGCTTACCGGTTATTCGAATTGTTCCATGGACTTGGCAGAAAACGCCTTAAGGCAGAATGTGACGAAAAGAATAGTACAGTGGAACTGTTGGCTACCGAAACGGATAATGGTTACAGGCTTGCAGTTTACAATCATAATATCCCGGAGGGGGCGATTAAGGATGAAGCGGTAACAATTCATGTTTCGGGTATGGTTAGAGGGAAAGATGTAATGGCATACAGGATTGATGAAGACCATGTAAATGTGAAAAGACTGTGGATAAAAATGGGTTCCCCCGAATATTTAAAACCGGAGGAAGTAGAAATACTGAATGCAGAATCTGTACTAAAAGCAGAAAAAATAAAGTGCGATGATATAATAACACTTATGGTTCCCCCGCATGGAGTTGTAGTGATAGATTTATAAATAGAAAGGTATCATAAACGGAATTACCGGCAGCAAGACAAGGAGCGGCACTGCTTATGAATGCGATATGAAAGGGATAGCAGGGTTCTTTTTCTGATGAGATTTACACGGGAGAATTAAGGCAACAGAACCTTTAATAAGCAATCATGGACTTGTACGGGAAAAGATAAAATCAAGTTGGAATATGAGGATGGAACGTTATATTTAAGCTTTGGAACGACTTGTTATGCATGGGCGCTGCAGAATGAACAGCTTTGGAAAATTCACCTTTTAATAATTGCCGGAGAAGATTTTAACTATCTCAGTCCATATTCATGAAAGGGCATCCAGAAAACGCAATGATTTAATTTTTTATCTGTGAAACGTCATCATTGACAAGCCCTGTCCTCTCTTCACTATTTGTGGTCAACGCATTTACATAAAAATAAGGCACTACACCAAAAAACGGCGTAGTACCTTATTTTAAGTAAGCGGATAACGGGAATTGAACCCGCATCTCAAGCTTGGGAAGCTCGCATTCTACCACTGAACCATATCCGCGGGATTATCATTTTTAATAACTATAAATAGGTACAAATTTTAGTTACTTGTTTATTATAAATCTAATTCAATCCAATTACAATAACTTAATAAATATTTAATAAGTAACTTTTTAATAATAAATTATTTAATGTCCTCAGTTTTACCAGCCGGTATTCCTAAGGATTCCAAGAATTATCCCGGCTGAATACACCTTTTCCATTCGCAAAGCAGCTTCTTTCAACTAAATGCCATTTAAATTATATTGCTATAATTATGAATAACTTTACAATTATTACATACCTCTTCACTTAAATTACTCTTGACTTTTGTAACTATATAAGCTAAAATACGTTTGACAATACAGATGACAAGACATATAGCCGGACAGATATCACATGTATTAAATATACTGATTTTTAAAACTAAAAGAACAAGTCAGGGGGATTTTTATGAATCAAAGAAATAAAATACAAATAATGACTATAGCTGCATTACTAAGTGCAATTGGAATTATGATCCCATTGTTTGCACCAAAGATTATGATAGAACCTGCATCCTTTACGTTAGCAAGTCACGTACCTATTTTTATCGCTATGTTTATTTCGCCTTATATTGCTATAGCGGTTGCAGTAATCAGTGCATTTGGATTCCTGATGGCTGGATTTCCTATTGTCGTTGTACTGCGTGCCTTAAGCCATATTGTATTCGCAACAGTTGGTGCATTTATACTTAAGAAAAATGGAAGTCTGCTAAATTCACCTAAAAGTGCAGCTTTATTTGGCCTATTTGTTTCATTCATTCATGCTGTATTTGAAGTAGGGGTTGTTACTTTCTTCTATTGGGGAAGCGGGATGACTACGGCATATTATGAAAAAGGATATCTTTTGACCGTAATCGGACTCGTTGGATTAGGAACTGTAATCCACAGCATGATAGACTTCACCATTGCATTATTTGTATGGAATCCGCTTCAGCACATTGTTACCATACCTGCAAGTGTAAAACGGGTTCGAAAATGAAAATGATACAAGGATAAAACCGAGTGCAGTAACAATGGTACCTAGCATTAACATATCGGAAACACCCAAGGTGTCCAAAATTTTTCCTCCGGTAATATTAGCAATTGTTCCTGCAATACCCATGGAGGAGACGCCAAGCATAGCCTGTCCTTTTACCTTGTCATGATCATCAACGATGGAGTTGACATAGTAGACTGAAGCAGGTATAAACAGTGCATAGGACAATATCTGGAACCCCTGGGATACATGAACCATAAATACACTTGTTGCATGCCAGGTGACTATAGCTTTCACTAAAAAGAAAAAAGCAGAAATCTTAACCAATCTATCACATTTTATTCTTTTTATTATGTAAATAAAACCAGCCATGGCAGGCAGTTCCAAGGTAGCCGCAATGGAAAGGGAGATGCCCATATCTTTACTGTTTCCCCCTACATTTTCCATGATATTAATTAAATAGGTATTAATTAAAGTGTGGGAATAAAATATCATCGCTACACCAATTAAAAAAATGGTTAACTTTTTATATTTTTTGAAAAAGGTAAATATTCCGGCAGACGTGTTTTTAGGGATCTTTAAATTCGTTTCTTGGGTTATGGAAACCTTGGAGTTGGGATTTAAATCGATGGAACCGATAGATTTTGGCAGCTGAATTTTAAAGAGAACAGTGGCTAATATGACAAAGCAATAGCATATTAAAAACAGGAATAATAAAATCCCTGCACCAAAACGATCAACAAAAAATCCAAGCATATATGACATAACAGCAAAAGAGATGGAACCAATGCCTCTTGCCAGCCCATAATTCATTGGAATGCCAGCGTTCATGTATTCCAGCGCCAGGGAATTAAACAACGGATTTAAAGTAAATGAGATTGCATTAATTAATACATATAAGATTGCGATTAATAAAAAAGAATCCGGTAGTACATATAATAAGAAAGCAAATATAAAAACTATAAGCATAAGTGCAATAACAATATAGCGCAGGCATATTTTATGCGTCTTATCGGCAAAAGCTGCAATGATAGGCTGTAATACAATGGATAAGATGGCAGCCATTGCAAGTACAAATCCAATCTGCATATTATTAAAATTCTTAGAGTGCAGATATACAGCTGCAAAACTATAGATAGCGCACTGACAAATCCAATAGGTACTCTGTAAAAAAGCATATCTGACCGTTAACTGCTTTGCTAAATTCTCCATGTTATCTCCTGTAACAATATTGTTCGAATAGAATATAAGTTTAGTTCCAAAGTAGTTCAACGAATTTGGCAAGTTGTTTTTTATTTGATTATTTTCCTGTTTTTTCTAGATTAATTCCTGCTTTTTATTAAATGCTTTTTCTGTTTCCAATAATTTTACTTTCAGGTCTAAACCGCCCGCATAGCCCACCAGTTTACCACTTGAACCAATTACACGGTGACAGGGAATAAAGATTGCTATAGGATTCTTGTTATTCGCCATACCAACAGCGCGGCAGGCCTTGGGATTACCGACAGCTTCAGCTACCTGCTTATAACTTAAGGTCTCACCATAGGCTATTGTCTGCAGTACCTGCCAGACTTTTTTCTGAAATTCGGTGCCTTCCGGTATAAGGGTTAAGTCAAAGTGTTTACGGACCCCGGCTAAGTACTCATTTAGTTGTTTAGCCGCCTCTGCTAAAAGAGGGGTTTCTTTTTGTTCCGTCCCGGTGGATATGTTTTTTTCTGAAAATGTGAGTTGTGTAATTCCGGCACCATTTTCAGAGATGCCTATTTTACCAATTAGCGTGTCATAAATGTATGTATTTATCATGGATAACTCCTCCTTAACCAACTTGCAACCCCATCTTCTGTATTACTTCCTATAATATGGGTGGCAGCTGCCTTTAATTCGCCGTTTGCATTACTTACTGCACAGGTTACATCACATGCCCTAAATAGGGGCAGATCATTTAAATTATCTCCAAAACCGATAATTTTTTCATAATGGTACTTATTCTTAAGATATTGCACCGCATTGTATTTAGTAGCATTTATGCTGAAGATTTCCAAATACCACAGTTCTTCTTCGGAGTAGATATCTTTATAATATGCAAGGGCAATATCAGAGCGGTTTTTCAGTATTTGGTATGCAGCTTCTAAATGAACTTTCGTATCAAGTATGGAAAAATAAATGATGTATTCTGTGCTAACCATAGCAAAGTCTGATACCTGGGTAAAAGATTTCTGATACTTATTTACCCGTTCTTTGTAAAACTTCTTCTGTGCCTTGTTTGCTAACCTTTCATAATAGGTTGCCAGTGCATGATTTTTTACTTCATACATAAATCCTGATAATTGAAAGTCGTTTAAAACATGATAGATAAAATTCAGACTGTCTTTTGATAAATATTCAATATTAATATAATACTTTGTGGAAAGGTCATATATTAAAACCCCATTCATTAAGATAGCCGGTAAGGGCAAGTGGAGTTCCTTTAAAATACGATCTACCGTAGCGGCACTTCTGGCGGTTGCAACGGTAAAGTTCATACCTTCCTTTATGAGAGAATTTAATGTGTCGATTGTGAATTGTGATAATTCGGCATTTTCATTTAATAAAGTGCCGTCCAGATCGGATATATATAAAGTGTTCATACATGAGTACCTTTCTTTTTAACTTTTCGGGGTAGTGGAATTGTTAAGCGTTTAATATTTTGATATACGTTTTCTTTCAGTATACTAAACAGATTTTATAACGTCAATGAAAATGAATAAGGCAGTAAAAGCCAGTTACTGTTCACAGCCTGTATACGCGACGTGCTTTTTGTGAGTGCAGCGAAGCGAAAGTCAGAGAAAAGCCATATCATATATGAAAAATAATCCCGGGTTGGCTTGCTTTTTTTCATATTAACATATAAAATAATATACAATGATTTATGAATAGCAGGGTTCCTTAAAAATAGGGGGTTTTTTTGTGGAGAAGATTGTAATCGAAGAGAAACAATCGAAAACGGTAAAATTAATGTTCCTTGGATTATTATTATTAATTTTATCAGTAATTGTATGGATTTTAGGTATGCGGGAAAGGAGAACATTGGTATGGATGACTGGATTAGTGTCAATGTTTATTTCCGGTATCGGATTTTTGATTTATTTGGGGCGCGCCCTTCAAAGGAAGCCTTTACTTACTATAACTTTTGACGGCATAATTGACAGTACGTCAGGCAGTTCCGTTGGATATATACCGTTCCAGGATATAGAGCGCTTTTGTATCATCAATAATAGGGGGCAGAAAGTAATTGGCGTTATACCAAAAGATGAGAAGTTTTTTACAGATAAATTGTCTCCATTAAAGCAGAGGATAGCGAAAAATAATATAGATAATCAATCCCCCCCTTTTACAATTTATGTGGATAAAGCAAAGGATATGTCTTTAGAAGATATCTTTACATTACTTACAAAAAGGCTGAATGATTACAGCAGTCTATATGATTAATATTTAACTTACGGCAAGGAAAGGAATAAAACAATTGAAACAATATATATTATTTGATTTGGATGGAACAGTAACCAATCCCAAAGAAGGAATAACAAAATCCATTCAATACGCTTTACATCATATGGGAATTGAAGTCGAAGATCTGGATTCTTTATGCAAACATATCGGGCCGCCCCTAAAGTATGGGTTTATGGATTTCTGGAACTTTAGCGAAGAAGAAGCAGACAGGGGAATCTCGTTGTACCGGGAATATTTTTCGGTAACCGGTATTTATCAGAACTATGAATATGAAGGAATAAAAGAATTATTTGAATGCTTAACGAAAGCAGGAAAGATGCTGATACTTGCAACCTCCAAACCCGAGAAATTTGCAAGGCTGATTATGGGGCATTTTCATCTGGATCAATACTTTTATGACATCTGCGGTGCAAGTATGGACAGCAAACGATCTAAAAAAGGTGATATAATCCGCTATGCGCTGGATAAAAATAACATTACAAACTTAGAACAGGCAGTAATGGTAGGTGACCGCCTTCATGATATCGAAGGAGCTAAGGAAAATAAGATAGATTCCATTGGTGTTTTATATGGATTCGGTACCAGGGAAGAATTAACGGAGGCAGGAGCGGGTGAGACCGCAGCGACGGTAGAAGAATTAAAAGCTATATTATTACGAAATATATAACACTTAATATGGATTCGAGGGTCAAAATCCAACGTAGTGTATTGTATACTAAGTAATGGCAAACCCATCGAAAAAATCTTGAGTAATAAGGGAAACATAAAGAGGAAGGCATTATTCCTCCTTAAAGGTACGCCCGCTGACCCGGGCAGATAGGAGCCGAATATGAAATTAATATCATGGAATGTAAATGGATTAAGGGCATGTCTGACTAAAGGTTTTGAAGATTTCTTCTATCAGTCTGATGCAGATGTATTCTGCATACAGGAAACTAAAATGCAGCCGGAACAGGCCGAATTATCCTTTACGGGATATACTCAGTATTGGAACAGTGCGGTAAAGAAGGGGTACTCAGGTACGGCAGTATTTAGCAGGATAGAACCCTTGTCTGTAGCCTATGACCTGGGAATGGAAAAACATAATGATGAAGGCAGGTCAATAACCCTGGAATTTGAACAATTCTATCTGGTAACTGCATACACACCAAATGCACAAAGAGAGCTTGCAAGGCTTGATTACCGAATGGAGTGGGAAGATGACTTCCGAAATTATCTTATAAAATTAAATCAGATAAAACCGGTAATCCTTTGCGGTGATTTAAACGTAGCCCATAATGAGATTGACCTAAAGAATGCAAAATCCAATGTCGGAAATGCAGGATTCTCCAAGGAAGAACGCGGTAAAATGACAGAACTGTTAAACAACGGATTTGTAGATTCCTTCCGTTACCTGTACCCGGACGTGACAGATGCTTATACCTGGTGGTCCTACATGTTTCACGCCAGAGATAAGAATGTTGGATGGCGTATCGATTATTTTATTGTATCCGATAAAATCAAAACCAATATCCAGGACAGCATAATCCATAAAGAAACCCTGGGCAGCGACCATTGCCCGGTCGAACTGGAGATAACATTTACGGACAGCAAACATCATTTTTCACGATCTTGATTTGAAGCAAGTCGGCGTGCGTATGCGGGAGTTGAATATGGATCATAACAAATGTCTTATATGTGAAAGAATTACTCAGATAAAAGAAGGTACAAATCCTTATTTTGTGGCAGAATTAGAAACCGGTTACGTAGTAATCGGAGATTACCAGTACTTTAAAGGATATACATTATTTCTCTGTAAGGAACACAAAGCAGAACTCCATTACTTAGAAGAAGAATTTAAAATGAAATATCTCAATGAAATGAGTAAAGTAGCAGAAGCAGTATATACAGCTTTTCAGGCAGAAAATATAAATTACGAGCTGCTGGGAAACGGAGAATCCCATATACACTGGCATATCTTTCCGCGTAAACAAAACGATGCTCCAGTAAGAGGCCCAGTCTGGTGGGTAGACAAAACCATAATGTTTTCAGAAGAAGTAAGACCCGCCGAATCAGAATTAACGGAAATGAAAACAAAACTTCTCTACGAATTACAGAAGCTGATTCCTAACGTTAAATAAATACTAGTACTGCCTTGCGTAAATAACACTTAATTCAGCATCTGCTATTTACACCAGTGCTGCGTTGTCGTCAATCGGCGTAGGAACCGCTACGCCTCATTCCTCCGTCTTGCCCTGGCGCAAATATCA
>JBAVPE010000052.1:0-31314 GCA_049692775.1 Anaerocolumna sp.
TACTTGCCTTTCCTTCGCTTTGCTCAGACGGTCTGCGTAAAAACATACCTATGATATCACGAAAATGGAGATATAATTTGTTAGCAGCATCCAAAATATCAGTAAAGACAGGCTTTGAGAGTTTCCGAGAGTACTCTAACTAAAAAAGGAGAAAGAAAAATGAGAATTTTAGAATTAGGGAAAAAAATAACCGCTTTTTGTTTAGCGGGGGTAATCTTACTGGGATTAACCGGCTGTGGGAGTAATACAGAACCCACAAATAGTAATTCAGAAAATACATCGGCTACGGGAGAAACAGCCACATTGGAAGCTAATAGCAATAATACGGCACCAGAAACTACTAAAACAGCAGATGCTGCTAATACAGGAGCGGATATAACCGAAATCACATTCTGGTATTCCTGGACAGATTTAATCCAAGAGAATAATATTACACTTACTGAAGAATTTAATAATACGGTTGGTAAAGAAAAGGGTATTTACGTGACTGCAGAGTATCAAGGAACTTATGATGATCTTCATCAAAAACTGCAGGCAGCTTATGTAGCGGGTACAACACCGGAAGTTACGGTTATGGAAATTGCATCTATAAAAACCTTTGCCATGAACGGTGTATTAGAACCGTTGGATTCCTATATTGATAAGTCTGGGGTAGATATGGGCGATTATCAGGAAGGATTAATGAAAAATTCTTATTATGAAGATTCCTGCTATGGACTTCCCTATTTAAGAAGTACCCCGATAATGTATATGAATACTACCTTACTAAAAGAAGCAGGACTGGATCCCAAAGGACCATCCACTTGGGATGAATTAGCTGAATATGTCAAAACGGTACATGAAAAAACAGGTAAATATGGTATCTCTATGTATAGTTATATCTGGACATTAGAGGCATTTATGATGGAGCATGGAAGCAGTGTATTAAATAAAGAGGAAACTGCAACCAATATGAATTCCCCGGAGGCTAAGGAGGTTATCTCATTCTTTAAAGATTTAAAAGCGGATGGCAGTGCCCATATGATTTCTTCAGCAGAAAGCGATAAGCTTCAGGCTGATATTATGAATCAGGATGCCGCGATATGGTTCAGCTCTACAGGAGACTTGACAAATACCCTAAAAATAGCAGGAGAAAATGGATTTGAAGTAGATACTGCGTTTATTCCAAAAGACGTTCAATATGGGGTACCGACCGGTGGATGTAACTTAATCATGACAACCAATATTACAGATCAGGAAAAAGCAGCAGCCTGGGAATTTATTCACTGGATGACAGAAACAGAGCAGACTATTAAGGCAAGTACGAATACTGGTTACCTCCCTTCCACAATCAGTGCAAAAGACTCCAATGATATGCTGGCACTATATGAAAAAGTACCTCAATTTAAAGTAGCTTTAGACCAGTTAACCTATAGCACAGGACGCCCAATGAATCCAGGCTATACAGAGTCAACCAAGGCAATTCAGGATGCACTGGATGCGATATGGGTAAATGATCAGGATGTGGATGGAACCTTGGAATCATTAGAGACAAAAGTCAATACATTATTAAATGAATAACAAGTGAAATACACGAAAGATTATTGGAGGTAACATGGAACATAAATTAATCGTATTATCAATCGATTCACTTCAGACCACGGATTTAATTTATTTGAAAGATAAGCCAAATTTTACAAAAATTCTAAAGAAGTGTGCCTTAGTGAAAAACATTCGTGAAATATATCCTACTTTGACCTATCCCATACATACAACGGTTATTACGGGGGTACACCCTAATACGCATGGAATTACTCATAATCAGCTGCCCTCGATTGTACCTGAAAATCCGAACTGGAGTATTATGGGGTCAGACTGGAATTGGTATAGTAATTCGGTCAAGGTGCCTTCTTTAATGGATGCGGCAAATGAAAAAAATCTGGTAACTGCATCCGTTATGTGGCCGGTTATGGGAGGTCAGACACCAATGCACAATTTAGCTGAAATATGGCCCAATCGACAGGAAGATATGAGAGAGACTTTTGACCGTGCCTGCACAAAGGATGTTATGGATTTATATTACGAAAAATATATAGTACCTTTTGATTGGGAACATAGGACCGATATGGATGGATATTCCATTGATATAGCAGCAGATATGATAAGACATTATAAGCCTGATCTCATGCTGATTCATTCTATTTGCCTCGATCACTGCAGACATGAATTCGGGGATGAAGGCAGCAAGATTGATGCGTGTTTGGATCGTGTTGACCAAATCGTTGGTACAATACTTATGGCAGTGGAAGATGCCGGCTATTATGAAGACACAAACTTTGTGATATTGGGTGACCATGGACAAATTAATATCCGAAAAGTATTTAATCTCAATATTCTGCTAAAAGAGAAAGGTTTTATACGTGTCGAAACAGATAAGGTAATTGATTATGATGCCTATAGTTTTTCAGCAGGATTTTCAACACACATAATGCTTAAAAATCCTTTTGAGGAACAGGTAAAACAAAAAATTTATTATGCTTTACTGGAAATCCAGAAAGATTATGGGGATTACATGGGGCGAATCTTTAGTGCGGAAGAAGCAGCAAGAGAAGAAGGGTTATCAGGAGAATTTTCTTTTGTTATTGAATCTGCTGATGGTGTTATTTTTGACAATCCCATAACTGGGGAAGTGGTATCAGAGGTAAAACATTCCGTTCATTCCATTTATCATGGGATGCATGGACATCACCCATCCAAAGGTCCCAAACCGCCTTTTCTGGCTTTTGGACCGGATGTAGCGGAGGGCATTGTAATAGAAAGTGGTGATATGCTGGATGAATGCCCGACATTGGCAAAGTTGTTAGGAGTAGAGATGTCTGGAATGGAGGGTAAAGAGTTTGCTATTTTTAAATCCCCACAGTAATCAAAGTATTATTATTTACCGGAATCTAAGGATTCCGGTTTTTTATTTAATAGGAAAGTTCTTGTTTTGTTGAAAAAAGGAAAAAGGATAACCAATGAATAGAGGTAATTTGCTCGAAAAACGTCTGATTTGCATGATAGGGTAATCATATTGACAGTTATATTTGTATAGTATAATCTAAATTACACTATAATTGATAAGAATATGGAAAGAGGAATGAAAGTTGTTAACTGCTGTTTATCTTACTATTGCTCTGGTAGGAGTTTTTTTAATATGCATAATTTTAAGATTCCTGGTAAAGAAAAAATTAAATGAGTCGAATGCAATACTTTGGATATGCATTGGTATTGTAATTATTTTATCAGGTTCATTTCCAGGGATAATTGTAAAACTGTCGAATCTATTTTTAATTACATACCCACCTGCATTTATATTTACGGTTGCAATTATAATATTACTTTTAATTGTATTAAAAAATACAATTATAAATTCAGAACTGTCTGCGAAAATGCAGGAAACAGCAATGGAAGCATCTATATTAAGACAGGAATTATATGAAACGAAAAAGAAACTAGAGTTTTTACAATTGCAAATTGATAAAGTTGAACAGAATAGGGGTGAGTCTTATTAAAGCTATTGTTATTGGAAAATACGGTATTTATTTGGAATCATTAATCAATAAATTAAAAAAGGAAGCATGTGAGGTTTTTGTAATAACCGGAAACAAATCAAAATCGGCTGAAAAACATAGTGGGATCGTGGAAGAATATAATTTTGAATATGATAATCCTAATATTCACTATATTTTAGAAAGTACCAAAGCTGAAGTGGTTATTTTTACAGGTGCCTTAGATCCGCATTTTTCATGGAAGGAACAAAGGGATGCGGTTGCTTATATAGCAGGCCTTGATAATATATTAATCAGTGCAGAAAAAGCAGGAGTAAAACGCTTTATCTATGTATCTTCCATTGATGTTTATGATAAAGGACAAGGAGTTACCGTTACGGAAGATTTTCCAGCAAATCCAGTGGAATTAAGGACCATAACGATTAAGGGCGGAGAGGATATATCCCTTCGGTATGATAGGGAAAACGGCATGCAGGTTGTATTATTAAGATATTCAGAAGTTTATGGGTTTGTCGCCGGTAAGATAAACGGGCAGAGCCTTTGTACTAAATTATGTATGGAGACTTTAAAGGGAGAAACACCTTATATTGATTCGAATCAGAAACATGATTATATTCATGTTTCTGATTCGACTGAGGTGGTTTATCAGATTATGGACAGGGAGAAGCTGCCGCACTGTATATATAATATCTGTTCCGGGAACGGGATAACGGAGAGGCAGACTTTAGAATTGCTAACTCATTTATTGGATAAAGATCAGGAAGTTAAATATCTGAAAGATTCTTCTGATTCAGAAGAGGAATACAGTAATAATTTAGCAGTCAATGAATTAGGGTTTAATTTGAAGTATTCTTTTGAAGAAGGGTTTGGTCAAATGGCAAAACAACTTCAGATATCTGAACTATTTGATGAAACAGGGAACAGGAAAGGACATTATTTTAACAGGCTTACGAAGAATTTACAGACAATTTTCGGTTGGTTTTTCCCTTATTTTGAGACAATTCTTACCTTTATTGTAATACAGGCTATTGTTGTCTTTTCGAATGGTTCATCTATTGTGGAAGCAGTTGATTTTTATTTATTATACGTAGTTTTCATTGCAATTATTTACGGTAAGGGCCAGACAATTACTGCATTACTGTTAAGTTTAACCGGTAAGGTCATTGTGCTTGGGCAGTTTGCTTCTCTTTTGGATGTTGCCGTAGATTATAATACATATTTGTGGATGCTTCAGTTACTGATTATCGGAATGGGAATCGGTTACATCCGTGACCGTTATAAGCAGGCGATTGATGATAAGGGAGATGCAATAAAGTATTTAGAAGCAGAGCTTTCAGAAATAAAAGAGATAAACCATAGTAACATACGTATTAAAAAAATCTTTGAAAACCGTCTGATTAATTATCAGGATAGTTTTGCCAGGATTTATTCTATTGTAACTAAATTAGATGAATTGGAACCGGATAAAATAATGTTTTCTGCTGTGGATGTAGTATCCAGGATAATGGGCAGTAAAGATGTCGTAATATACAGTGTGGATAAAGGAAGTAACTATGCAAGGTTAACGGCTGGTATGGCTGATTCCTCCTATGCGGCCCCTAAATCCATTGAATTAGATTCTTTACAGGAAATTTATGAGGAAATTCAAAAGCATAAAATTTATATCAACCGTACCATTGATAATAATATTCCCTCTATGGCAGGGGGCATATATCACGAGGATACGTTAGAATCCGTTATCATGATTTGGTCACTTCCCTTTGAAAACACTACTCTTTATCACATAAACCTGTTTTCAGTAGTTTTGAATCTGATTGCACAGGCTATGCACCGTGCTAACCTGTATATTGAGGAAAGCCGGTTAACCAGATATATTAATGGAACCAGTATACTGACGCAGAAATCTTTTCAAAAATTGATGGAAATTAAAAAGACCGGTTCAGATAATAACCTGGCGGAATTTTATATTTTAAAAATTACAGATACGGAAACATCGTTTAAAAATTTGAACGATGTTATTGTACCAATGTTACGTCAGCATGATTATTTAGGTGTAGGGGAAGATGAGGGTCTTTATTTACTGTTGACTAATACAAATGAGGATGAAGCGGAATTTGTTATTCAAAGATTGGTAAAGAAAGGTATTGATACGAGAAAGGAAGTTAATGAGATTCATGGAAAATAATATCATAGAATTCATTGTTATCTTTAATTTTATAATCAGCATAATAATTTTACTGGTATTATTGGGCAGGAAAGAGAAAGAAAAAGGATTTATGTTATTTGTCTTTATGTTGACCTGTCCCCTTATCGGACCGTGTTTCTTATTATTATCAAGGGGGTTAAAACTATTATTTTACAAAAAAGAGATAGATATGGAAGACTTAAGTTTTCATACGGAAAATCTGGAAATGATTATCGGACCGGACTTTAATAAAGAAATCAATGTTGTACCTGTTGAAGAGGCTTTACTTATTTCTGACAATTTTAATAAAAGAAGGGTTATCTTAGATGTACTGAAAGAAGATTATAATAATTCCCTGATTGTTATTACCAGTGCATTAGAGAGTGAGGATTCAGAAACATCACACTATGTAGCATCGGTAATTGCTGACGTTAAATCTAATTTTAAGGTGACTGTACAAAAAATGCAGGAAAACTCAGAAAAATACCCGGAGGATATAGAAATCAGGTATTTACTCATAGATTACATACATCAGTTTCTAGTAAAGAATGTTTTAAGCGAAATAGAAGAAATCACTTATATTCAACAATATATGCAATTAATGGAAGACCTGTTTTATTATCATAAAGAAGCTGTCACTGGCAGGATGTATAAGCAGGTAATCTATCATTTGCTGAAAATAGGCAATAGCAGCGCGGCACTCCTTTGGGGAGAACGTGCGTTGAATGAAAATATAAATGATCTTGAAGCTTATAAAGGTATCTTAAAGTTATATTATGAAACCGGAAATAAATTTAAATTTTTTGAGATACTTAATAAATTGAAAAAGTCTGATATTGAGTTTGATAATGAATGTATAGAATTAGTTCGTTACTATCAGGTGTAAAGGAAGAATACCAATGTTAATTGAAAAACTCATACGTTTATTTCTTACAAGTCTATCCTATATCATTTTAATTTTTGGACTTGCTTATATTATGTTAAAACCCTTAACCTGGATTAAAACAATATCTGATAAAGTACTTCTTTATTTTGTAACAGGTAATTTTTATGTAATAAATATAATATATCTGCTATTGTTTTTAAGATGTAGCTCAAGATTTTTAACAATTGCCGTTTTGCTGTCAGGAGCTTTTTTAGTCAGGTATTTTATTAATAAAAATAAATTCAGAAAATCAATAGCAGAGAGTTTAAGGGTGTTCGCTTTATTATCGGAAGGAATATATGGTTGGAATTTTTTCTATAAAGAAAAAAGGAGATCTTTAAGAAGTACAATAAAAAGTAAAGTTTTAATCCTGATAAAGAAAAATCTGTTTGAAACGATTAGTTTATTTATCTGCCTGGGAATACATGCCTATTATATCGGATATCGATTTGTCTATTATAATGGGTTTGGTTCATATGATGAGTTAGTCCATTTAGAATGGGTACAGAATATGCAAAAAGGTGTCATTTTCAGTGATGGCATATATCCTTTTGGATTACACAATATTCTTTATGCCCTAATCAAGGTCTTTGGATTTAAAGCATTTACGGTCATGAGATATTTCGGATTTATATTAGTTATGTGTCTGGGAATCATGCTGTATCTGCTTATAAAAAAGGTATGCCGGTTAAAATATCTTCCTATACTGGGACTTTTTTTGTATGTTGCTTCGGATTTATATTTAAATGCGGCCTGGGACCGGTTACAATATACGCTGCCTGAAGAGTTTGGAATGCTGTTCTTATATCCGGTTTTCATTTATTTATATCATTATTTACGGGATAAAGAACAAAAATATTTAATATTGTTTGGAATCAGTTTTACTTTAACGATATATGTCCACTATTACGTAACCATTATTGCTTTATTATTGTGTTTATGTGTAGGAATCAGCAGGATATTTAAGATCTTTAAAGAAAAATTATTCTTAAAGATTATACTTTGTGGATTCATCAGTACACTGATAGGAATTTTGCCAATGGGTATCGGAATTGCAACGGGCCATGGATTTCAGGGCTCCATGTATTGGGCAATCGGTGTACTTACCGGTAAATCGGTGGATCATGAAGAGAGTGGGGATTACGCTAAGGAACAAGCTGAAGTAAAAGCAGATACTACCGCTCTAATTACGTACAAGGGTAATATGGCAGATAAACTGATTGCAGCTGCATCATCTACAAAGGAGAAAGCGGTAACAACAGTATTACATAATAATGTATTTAAAGTCATTTTATTTGCAATGTTTCTGATATTTATAAATACGGTTTTCCGAAATTTATTTCATAAAACCCAAAATGAAACATTTTTACAATTCAGCCTATTACTATACAGTTTGATTCTGCTAATTATGTTAAATAGTGCTGCGTTAGGTCTGCCGATTATAATACAGGATTACAGGGTAAGTGTGTTTTTATCTTATATCATTCCTCTCTTTTTATGCATACCCCTGGAACTGGGATATGAAATCTTTGAAAAAAGTAACTGGTCAGCATTAACCTTTCGTATAGCTGTAATAAGCTTTATCGGATTAGCTGTATATAGTGTATATGCCGATGGCTGTAAAAGGCAGTTAAGTCGTTTTACATTATTACAGTCAGATAGTTCCGTAAAAGTTTTGTATGATATATTAGAAAAATATGAGGATGATACCTGGACTATAGTTTCCCCGGTTGATGAATATAGTATTGTTTTGGATTCCGGTTTTCATTATGAGTGGACTGATTTTCTATTTGGAATTAATCACTATAACGATGAAACATCAGTTTACATTCCTACGGAAAACATTTTCTTTTTTATTGAAAAACGGCCAATTGCTTATGGCAGCCTGATCCCGATTGGGCAGGAAATTCCAAATTATGAGGAAATAACAAAAAAAGATGCCGGAGAAGAGATAACAGATGAATATATGGAGCAGCCGAGTAAGTATTACAGCGATCAGGAGCTTAGAACTGCAATCATGGCAAGGGCGTATTACTGGGCACAGAAGTATAGGTATTATTTCCCGAATGAAATGACCGTTTATTATGAAGACGATAATTTTATCTGCTATCATTTAAAGCAGGAACCTTATTATTTAAATAATCTGGCAATCGATTATGGTTATAATGTAACTACCGGGGAATAGGAGAAAGTAATGAAAAAAGTTTTGTTTGTAATTAATACCATGGGACTTGCAGGAGCAGAAAAATCAATGACTGAATTATTAAAAGTATTTGATGAAGACAGGTATGAATTACATTTATTGGCATTAATTAATCGGGGCGAAATGTTTAATGAAGTTCCCCAAAGCGTTATACTGCATAATAAATGCCCTGACAGCAGATCGGTATTATCAATGGGAGCCCGGTTGATTCTAATCAAAACTGTATTGGCAGCATTATTTACAAAAATTCGTATTTTCAGGGAACTGCCTTATTTATTCCTGAATATCAGGGAGCAGATAAAGGATGGCAGATTACAATTTGATAAACTATTTTGGAAAATTATCAGTGACGGAACACCGGTTTTACAGGAAAAATATGATATAGCAATTGCTTATCTTGAGGGTGGTGCAGCTTATTATGTGGCAGATCATGTGAAGGCTGATAAAAAAGCCGCGTTCATACATATAGATTATAAAAAGGCAGGCTATACGCCCCTTATGGATCACGGCTGTTATGATAAGATGAACCGGATCTATGTGGTATCTGAAGATGCCGGAAAAGCATTCAGGGAAGTTTATCCTAAGCTTACAGATAAGATGGAGCTGTTTTATAACATCATAAACAAAGAAGCAATAAAAAAACTTGCCTCACAAGGTGCCGGTTTTCAGGATAATTATGATGGAATAAGGATTTTAACAATTGGCAGGCTTCACTATCAGAAAGCCTATGATATTACAATACCGGTTATAGCTGCTTTAAAAAAAGAGGGATATAAGGTCAGATGGTATGTATTAGGGGATGGGGCCATTAAGGGAGAACTTGAAAGAATGATTGATAAATACCAGGTCCGGAATGATTTTATATTACTGGGTGCCTGCCTGAATCCTTATCCGTTTTTAAAACAATGTGATTTATATGTCCATGTAACCCGTTTTGAAGGAAAGAGCATAGCAATTGAGGAAGCCCAGGTATTAGGCAAGGCTGTTGTTGCCTCGGATTGTACCGGTAACCGGGAGCAGATTCATAACGGAGTGAACGGAATTATTGTACCTTTAGATGAGCGGGAGATTATTGCAGGTATTAAAAAAGTATTAGATGATAAAACATTAATGAGCAGCTTTGGGCATGCGAATGAAAGTATCAGTTTTGATTATAGAAAAAACCTGAATCAACTTTATCGTTTTATGGAGGAACACAAATGAAGGATACTTTAATAATTATTCCCGCTTACAATGAGGAATTAACCATTGGGCATTTATTAGACAGTATTTTGAAAAATGGATATGGGGAATATGCAGATATATTAGTAATTAATGATAAATCAAAGGACAATACTGCCAGGGTAGTTGCAAATTATGGAAGTCCGGTCACATTAATCAGCCATATCTTTAATATGGGATATGGGGCTTCGTTAAAAACAGGTTATGTATATGCAACCAAAAATAAATATCAATATGTGATCCAAATGGACGCCGATGGACAGCATGCAGTTGATAATATCCATAATCTCTATGAAAGGATGAAACGTAATAATTCACCGGATATCATTATCGGCTCCAGATTTGTAGAAGGCAGTATTTCTTTTAAAATATCCTCAATCAAAAAAGTTGCCATTCGTTTTTTCCGGCTTTTAATAAAAGTGTTCACAAAGAAAAAAATTACGGATCCGACCAGTGGGCTTCAGGGATTAAACCGGACGGCATTTTCTTATTATGCAGGTTTTATGAATTTTGATCCCAGGTATCCGGACGCAAATATGATTATAAAGATGCTGTTACTGGGTTATAAGATTGAAGAGATCCCTTCTGTTATGTATGAAAGAACATCAGGAGAAAGTATTCATTCGGGATTAAAGCCTATTTTATACATGATACTGATGATGCTAAGCACTTTAACTGTAATACTGCAATATAAGTTTTTGAAAGCAAAATAAGGAGGGAGTTGCATGATTAAGAAAGTATATTTTTTTCAGTTGACATTATTAATGCTATTACTATTTATTCTATTTCAGATTACTTCTACCAGTATTACATTTAATGATTTAATTAATAGTTTTCAAAGTAATGGAAATAACTTAGAAAAAAACAATTCAATGAACAGCAGGAATGTAAATAATTCAGATTCGGTTTTATTGATTACTGGGGATAATGAAAGTAAAGTTAAATATATAGAAGAGGAACTTCTTTATCTTCATAAAGATTACAGGGAGGAAAAAAGTTTACTTGCATTAACGGATGAAGAATTAAAGAATACGGAAGTTATTATTTTGGCCTCATATAATATAAGCGATGCCTATAATTTGGAAACCGTCCAAAAGTGTATGAATAAAGGTATTAATATTATAATGGCAATTGTACCCGGAGAAATAGAACTGGATAAAGATTGGTGTTCTTTTTTAGGAATTAAAACACTAAATGGTGGATTAAACCAGGAAGGTATCAGTATTTTTTCAGACTTCTTGATAGGAGGCAAACATGACTATCCCAAGTTAAAATTGGATATACAGAATATTAAAGTTTTATCTAACTGCAAAACATATATAGCTGGTTTTCCTAAGGATAATAATGGGGAAGAAAGTAGTGGTGATATACCGGATATCCTATGGCGTAATGTATATTCCGGTAGTCAGATCTATGTAGTGAATGGTTCTTTCTTTGATAATGGAAATGGAATTGGTATTATATGTTCTATATTTTCTCAAATGTATGAAGATTTTATTTATCCTGTAATTAATGCGAAAGCACTTCTGGTAAATAATGCACCATATTTATCCAATGAAAATGGAAATGAAATGCAAAAGAGATATGCACGTAACTCACAGAGATTTTTGGAGGATATCGTATTACCTGATATTATTGCATTGTGTATGTCTACCAAAAATGTACCGACTTTTTATGCTGTCAGCAGTTTAGACGGGGAGAGTACCTATGGAAATGAACTTAATACCCCCGTATTGTCAATTGTTAATGGAGAACTGAAAAAAATTGGCGGAGAGATGGGCATTTCGGTTTTCGACAGGACGGATATAAATGTAGAAGAAAAAACAACAGAGGCTATAAATCTATTTAAAAATCAGCTTGGCAGTGATTATGAATTTAATTCTTTATATTTTAAGAATCATGATAATCTTAATGATACACTGGTTAACAGTGTTAATAAACTGACAACGGTACATTCTCTAGTTTCCCCCTGGGATGAAGGAACAACATTTTCTCATTATAACAGGGATGTTATAAATATCCCTGTTATAACCGAAGGATTCACCTATAATGACGAGGACCTATTCAAGCTTCACAGCTTATCTACCGCACTAGGGGTTATTATCCAAGGTATTGATATGAACGATATTGTATATCCGGAAAGTAATTCTTATGATTGGACAAATGCATATGTTGATTTAACTTCTGCAACCGATACTTATCTGGCTGGTTATAAATATTTAGATGGATTAAATATTACGGGAGTAGAAAGCAGGGTAAGCAGGTTTCTGGATAGTAAACCCAATATAATCCAGGAGAATAACAGTATTAAAATATCGATTTATAATTTTCAGGAGGAGGTATTTTTTATCCTCCGGACAAATAAAAAAGTTGCTGATATTAATAATGGAAATGCTGAAAGGATTGAAGACAATGCTTATTTAATAAGCGCAAATGGAGCTGATGTTACGATTACTTTAAAAGAATAATTTTGACTGGGGATAGGATTTTAGATTTAAAAAATACAGGAAAAGGTTAATGCAGTATCGCAGACAGGTCTGCGATATGCAATTGGTGTAAAAGTGAAAGAAAATATAGATAAAGGAAGGTTGCCACGTTGTGATTCTTTCACTTCTTTTTATTGTGGCAGTATCGCAGACAGGTCTGCGATATGCAATTGGTGTAAAATATGAAAATTTGTATCATAGTAGAAGGATGTTATCCTTATATTTTAGGCGGTGTTTCCAGTTGGGTGCATGAACTTACTTCTAATACACCGGATGCACAATTTTATATTCAGGCTCTAATCGTAGACCGGAAACAAAGCGGTAAATTTCGATACAAGCTGCCTGATAATGTAATTGAGGTACGGGAAATCTATCTGCAGGACATGGATTGGATCGGAAAAAATAAAAAAACAAAAGTAAAATTATCAAAAAAAGAAAAACAAGCCCTTAAAAGCCTGGTCTTTTCTGAAAATGTTAATTGGGAAGATTTATTTGAGCTATTTCATAACAAGACAATTTCTGTGAATGGATTATTAATGGGAGAAGATTTTTTTGAGATAGTAAGGGAATACTACAAATCATCCTATAACCGTATTGTGTTTACTGATTTTCTATGGACTATGCGCTCTATGTATATGCCGATGTTTCTGGTATTAAAAAACAAACCGGTTAAAGCTGATTTATATCACAGCGTTTCTACCGGTTATTCCGGGTTATGGGGAAGTATGGCAAAGTACATAAACAAGGTTCCGTTATTAATATCTGAACATGGGATATATACCAGGGAGCGGGAAGAAGAAATTATTAAAGCTGACTGGGTTAAAGGTATATACAAAGATATCTGGATCCGGCAATTTGGAAAATTTTCAGAATGTGCTTATCAATATGCAGACCGGGTAATTTCACTTTTTGAATCTGCAGGCAGGCTTCAGGTAGAAATAGGGTGTCCGGAGGGGAAAACACAAGTAATACCAAATGGTATTAATGCCGGAAAATATAAAAATATAGTCCAAAAACACAAGGATGATACATCCATTAACGTAGGGGCAATACTTCGGGTAACCCAGATTAAGGATGTTAAGACTATGATACACGCTTTTTATTATGCAAAACAAAAAGAACCAAGGTTAAATCTTTGGATTATGGGACCTTTGGATGAACAGCCGGAATATGCGAAAGAATGTATGGATATTGTGGATTCCTTAGAGTTAAAAGATGTTACCTTTACAGGTTCGATCAACGTTTTAGATTATTTGGGAAAAATGGACCTGTTTCTACTTACAAGTATCAGTGAAGGGCAGCCATTATCTATTTTGGAAGCATTTGCAGCTAAAATCCCGTGTATTGCAACAAATGTAGGCAATTGCCATGGATTAATTTATGGAGAGAGGGATAATTACGGGGAAGCCGGCATTGTAGTCCCAATCATGTCAATCTCCAAAATAGCAGATGCCATTGTTAAACTGGCACAAAACAAAGAATTGCGTACAGAAATGGGGCAAGCCGGATACAAAAGGGTAACCAGTTGTTATACAGAGAAGAATTATCTGGATCAATATCATAAGCTGTATGAGAAGCTTATTTTGCAGGATAAAGATTCCGAAAGCAGAAAGTGGGGTTGAGAAATGGCCGGTATTGGTTTTGAATTAAAAAAAATTTATAAAAAAAAACATATATTTAATATTCTGCAAGGTATAGGATATAGTACCATTGTTACAGTTGGACCTACACTTATTACAATCGGCATCATATTAATTATGCATCAATTATTAGAAGCCATGGATGTTCAATATGCGGAAAGAGAACTTTTGTCCTCAACCATCCTATATGTATTTATTTTTTCCTTAATTGTTACTACCCCCTTCAATGCAGTATGGTCAAGATACATAGCTGATAAATTATTCCAAAGGAAATTAGAGGACATCCTGCCCGCCTATTATACCGGCTTAACAGTAGTAACTTTAATATTAGCTATTATATCAGTACCCTTTTTTATCAGGCTTTATTTAGTAAGTAACCTGGGAGCACTTTTTGTATTTTCTTCTTATTGTTTCCTGGTTTCGGTTGCTATTGTATTTTTTTCCATGACCTTCTTAACGGCAACGAAAGATTACAGAATTATCACAATACACTTTATCCTGGGAATGCTTATAGCATTAATAAGCGGATATTTATTTGTCCAGATATGGGATATCGTTATTATAAAAGGAATTTTATATGCTTTAACAATTGGATTTTTCTTTATTGCTGTTGGTGAGTTTACTTATATAAAAAAATATTTTTATATAAGCAGCGGTAATTACTTAGAAAGCCTTCAGTATATTTTTCAATTCAAAAGATTATTTTTCTCCGGTTTATTCTATATTCTGGGACTTTATTGCCATAATTTTGTTGCCTGGACAACTGATCTTGGAATTATAGTAGCGAATAGTTATATCTCAGCACCAACCTATGATATGGCTACTTTTTTAGCGATGCTGACTAATATTTCAACAATGGTAATTTTTATAGTAATCGTTGAGACCAGTTTTCATGACCGGTATCAGACTTATTCAGAGGCAGTCATCCGTTCCACTTTAAGGGATATAGAAAAAGCTAAGAATGATATGTTCCGGCTCTTGATCCAGCAAATATCTTATGTGATCCAGGTACAGGCAATTATTACCTGTATATTATTTTTAGTTGTTGTTATATTTCTGCCTTCCTTTGGATTTTCGGGTATTATTATGCATATATATCCGGCACTGACCGCCGGCTACTTTGTTATGTTTATTATGTATTGTAATTTAATCTTTTTATATTATTTTAATGATATGACAGGAGCTTTTTTAACTTCTTTGGTATTTTTTGCCGGAGTACTGGCAGGAAGTATAATAGCAACCCGGTTTAATTTAAGATTTTATGGTATGGGAGCCTTTTTTGGTGCAATGTCAGGATGGGTGGTCAGCTTTTTCAGGCTTTATTATCTGGAGAAGCATTTTGATGCCCATATTTTTAGAAAAGGCAGATTAATTCTTACTAAAAAAGAAAATATGCCATCCCAGGTCGTTTATAAAAAGGAATTAAATTAATTAAAAATGTTAGGTGATATTATGACAGCAAATAATTTAGTATTAAGTATTATAGTACCAATTTATAAAGTGGAAGATTACCTTGCCCAATGTATTGAATCTTTAATGAAACAGACCTATAGACCCTTAGAAATACTTCTTGTAGATGATGGCTCACCTGATAATTGCGGTATGATCTGTGATGAGTATGCTAAAAAAGATACGAGGATACAGGTCATACATAAAAAGAACGGAGGATTGTATCATGCAGAAAATTTAGGTTTCCAATATGTGACCGGAGATTATATCGCCTATGTGGATGGCGATGATTACATATATGATGAAAGCAGCTTTCATTTATTAATGACGGAAGCGGCAAGATCCAGCGCAGATATTGTTGTGGGGAATTATCATAAGGATATTAACGGAGAGATAATTTCAACGAAACCACATGGATTTAGCAAGAACACAGATACACAAACGGCAGATTACCGTTTCAGGGGTTTTTATTCAATCGGTCATTTGGCTTATACCTGGGGGAAAATATACAAACATTCTTTTATAGCTGAAAATGGCCTGGCCATGAAACCTTATATCTATTCATTGGATAAATTATTTAATGTGGAATGTTATCTGCATCAGCCTAAATACAGCTTTATACAGGAATCGGTATACGTATATCGGTTAAATGTTGAATCAGTATCCCATCAATATAAAGAAAATTTTAATAAAATCTGGTTAAGCATTACGAATGAAATGTACCAGGATATGCAAAATATGAAAAAGGGACAACAGTATATAGACATTGTAGCTTTTAATTTATTCTTTGCCGTATTCTTTAGCAGCAAACAGGAATATATAGCATCAGGAAGAAGAAGAAAGGCAGTAATTTCGGAGTTGAGAAAATACGGAGGCAATTATTTAACTCAAAAACATATGAAAGAATTAGCAAAAGGTAAATATATACGCTCTATTTCCTCAATAATATGGAAGATAATGATATGGTCTTTTTCAATAGCATTTACATTAAAGTTATATGGATTACTTTCTATTAGCATAAAACTGCTTATTGAATGGAATATAGATAAAAAGCTTTCATGTACCGGAAATAATAGATAGAAGATTAAATTTGCATTTATAATTCCTTAATTATCAATTTAATAGGACTATGGGAGATAGTAGAAAATGTAAGGGAGCTAAGATTTAAATGCGACTATTAAATACTTTAAGAAATACGGTATGGAATCTTATTGGACAGGTCATTTTAATTTTTTCGGGATTATTCTTAAAACAGGTTCTTATCCATACGGTTGGAACGGAAAACATAGGGTTAAATTATCTCTTTAATGATATTGTATCCCTTTTGTCAGTTGCTGAATTGGGATTAACCGGTATTATTGCATATCATTTATATGAGCCGCTTTCAAAAGGAAATCAAATCAAAGTAATTCAGGTTATGGCTTTTTTTAAAAAGGCATATGCGGTAATCGGCCTTTTTGTAACCTTATTAGGTTTTGGGATCATGCCTTTTTTAAGCTATTTAGTTGGGGATACAACACTTGATTATCAATATATAGCTATCATTTTTGTTTTATTTTTATTTCGGAGTGTAGAAGGATATTTTTTTTCTTATAATCAGATTTTATTATATGCGGATCAGAAAGCTTACATTATTACGATTGTAGATATCATAACCTCTTTATTCTATACGCTGATATCCATTGTGGTTTTACAATATACCAGAAGTTTTATTTATGTAATTCTAATAGAAATAATCAAAAAAATCATTAATGATTTTATAATTTTTAATATTGTGAATAAACGTTATCCATATATAAAAAAGAATAAACTAGTATCTTTAGACAGGGCGGAAGTAGTTATAATCGGTACCGATGTAAAGAATGCTTTTGTAAGCCGGGCATCCTCAGGAATTGTAGGTGCAACGGATAATGTAATCATATCCATGTTCCTGGGGATATCTGTTACCGGCTTATATTCTAATTATTCCATGGTATTCAATACGTTACAGAATGTATTATATTTATTGATACAATCGGTACAGGCCAGTGTCGGTAACCTTTTGGTAGAGGCAAAAGGCGGTATTGTATATTCCGTATTTCGTAAAATAACTTTTGTATCATTTTTTATGGTTTCTATCTGCGGATGCTGCCTTATCCAGCTTTCAACACCATTTGTGGCTTTATGGTTTGGTAAGGATTATGTGATGAATGATATTATAGTCTGGGTATGCGTTTTTAATATATATATATTTATTATGCAGCTTGTAATCGTACAGTTTGCCGGTGCCGGCGGACTATTTAAACAATCAAAAAAGATAGATTTAATAGGATGTATCATTAATGTTTTTTTATCCGTCTTTTTTGTAAAAATAACAGGAATTATAGGAGTCTTCCTAGCTACCTTCATATCCATCGTAATTGAGTATGTTTTCAGGATCCGTATGATATTTAAAGAAATTTTAAAAGTCAATGGGACTGATTATGTATTACATCTGGTTGGTTATTTTCTATGTTTTATAGTAGAAATCGTAACCGTAAAAGTAATAGCATGCTGTATTGATACCGGTAACCCAATTTTAAATTTTACAATTTGGGGATTTATCTCCATATTTGTACCATTATTAATTAATATCGGCTTATACCATTCATCAGACGATTTTCAGTATATGCTGTTTATAATTAAGATGTTTTTTAAAAGAAAATTGGAGGATAACATATAATCCTGGGGATGGTAAAGAATGAATAATAATTATACGAATGAAGTAAGGAAACAAAGTAAGGTACTCAGTTTAGACATATGGGACACCGTAATACGCAGAAGATGCTATCCGGATGAAAGTAAATTTGGACTCTCAAAATACGTTTTAATAAAATATTATCCATTACTTAAGGATAAATATAAAAAAAGTCTTCCTTTTGATCTGGTAAAAATAAGGCAGGGTTTTGAATATAGTATTAGCAGAAATAATATGATAATGGGGTTCGATGATGAGTATGATATTAATGAAGTGTTATCCTATTGGTCAGACGAACTCATGATAAACCTATCTTATTATAGGAAGAATCTGCTGTTGGAAGAATTTATTGAATACGAATTAAAACATGAATGCTATATATCATATTTAGATCCGGAAATTATCGATAAAATAAAACGAATAAATTATGAAAAATTAATATACATATCGGATTTTTATATGAATCATACGTTAATAGACAGGATTTTAAAACCTTATGGTAATAGGATTCGTTTTGACCTGGGATTTGTTTCCTGTGAATATAATTTAAATAAAAAATCCGGCAGATTATATAAAAAAGTAGAAGAAGAATTAAGCCTGAATGCAAAAAATCATTATCACATCGGTGATAATAAATTAAGCGATGTAATTGTACCGCATAAAATGGGTATAGAATCCAGGCGGTATTTCTCCATTCATGAAACGATAAGACAAATGCGGCATACCTCAGATTATATGTTCCGCAGCAGAATCAAGCGGCCTTTACAGAAACGAAAGCTTTTTGGATATTTTTTAACCTTAAAAAAACAGTTGAAAACGATTAAATCAGATAATCCATATATGAAACTTGGTATTAACCATTCCCTTTATTATATTACTTATGTCTTGGCCATTATCGAATCTGCAATAAAAGAGCAGGTAGATAAAGTGTATTATTTTACCAGGGAAGGAGAATTTTTCAGTCAGATTCATAATGAAATACAGAAAGCTAATATATTTGGTTTTCCCATTCCTGAAGCAATTGTGCTGGAGGTCAGCCGGATGGCAACCTTTGCGCCTTCCATCCAGGAAATTTCCATTGATGGAATGATACGGTTATGGTCCCAATACCCGGATCAGTCCGTAGAGACATTTTTTAAATCCCTGCATATTGAGAGTGATTCTTATCGATTTTTTTTTGAAAAATATGGAATACATAATACCAATAGACCAATAAAAAAAATATATAAGGATGATTCCATAAAACAATTATTTGGGGATAAGCAATTTAGGAACAAGCTGGGAGCAGAGATAGAAAAAAAACGTTGTTTGTTACTAAAATATTTTGAGCAGAAGGGTATACATAAAGAGATGGAAAAGCTTTTTGTAGTAGACATCGGCTGGCGTGGCTCTATTCAGGATAATATTGCCCTATTATTACCAAATACAGAAGTTGTAGGATATTATATGGGATTATTTCATTCTTATTATGATAAGGTTTTAAATTCCAGAAAGCTTTGTTTTGTAAAAAGTAAGGGAAAAGATAATTATCTTTGGTATCTCAGGCATCCATATCCAATCGAAATGTATACCAATTCAAAAAACGGCAGTGTTACCGGATATCAGGAATCAGACGATGGTAGTGTTAAGGCCGTCCGCAATAATTATAGTAAGGAAGATTTTGTTTTTGATAAATATGTTAAATATTATCAGAAGGGTGTTCTTATGTCTGTACCTGAATCAGGTGGGATGATACGGACTTTTTCCTTTACAACCGCTGAGTTAATGCCCTATGCAATGAGAATTTTAAAGAAAATGATGATCAATCCGGATAAATTATTTATAAGACCATTTTTTGAATTAGTAGACAATAATATGTTTGGAATCGGGAAGTTAGAAAATATGGCCTGCAGCGTAAATATTATAAATTTATTCAAATCACTATTCTCATCAAAGGATATCAATAAATTAATTGATTTAGTAGAAGCTTCCCATTGGCCCAATGGAGTATTAATACGCCAGCATTTATCTGTACTCAATTGGTTCTATAGCAGGTTGGCTAAAAAGATGTATGTTAACTATCATGGTATTATCCCGCTAAAATATAGTGACAAAGTAAAATTTTCCTGTAAACGATATAAAAGGATGGATTTAAAGCTTTCCTATACAAGGGCAGAAGTGATAAAGAATCCAGTAGGTATTTATATTCGGGGAAGGATTACGGTGCCGAAGAATTCAGACTATGAAATATTGGTTTGGGCAGAAAAGAGAACGAAAAAGATTTTATACAATACACAGTTCTTATTAAACAATGGGGGAAAAGATGAAAACGTAATATATTTTGAAGCCAAAATACCCGGGAATACTATTACCAAGCAGGATAACCCTATAAAAATTCTTATGTTTAATCGGGAAAAAAGGGAGTATGAGATATTTTTAGCTTAATTTATGCAGGGCAAAATAAATTAGTTAATGAGGTAGTTGATAATGAATAATTACTATTTAAAGGCGCTGAAGCAGATTTCAATATTCAAAACTTTATTGTTTAATATCTATTATTTTGGATTGGCTGCCATGATAAGGAATGGTCCTTATTGTTTTGTATCTAAAAATGTAAAACTATTGTGTTTAAAAGGGGAGGTGAAAGTAAACAACCCCAAAAAGCATCGTATTCTTCTTGGGTTCGGATTTGATACTTCTTTCGTTGACAGACCTTATGAAAGATTCATCTGGCATAATACCGGAACTGTTGTATTCAATGGTTATGGGGAAATACGGCTTGCTTCAAGAATAGATAATTCAGGCATCCTGGAATTCGGAGAAAATATAGTATGCAATTCTTTTATGACAATTATATGCCATAAGAAAATATATCTGGGAAATAATTGCGGTATCTCCTGGAGGACGTTATTGATGGATACGGATTATCACGATATTTTGGATGAAACCGGTAAAGTGATAAATCCCGATAAGGAAATTATTATCAGGGATCACGTATGGATTGGCTGTAATGTTACGATTCTCAAAGGAACGGATATTAATTCACAGTCAATTATTGCAGCAGGAGCTGTACTCAGCGGTAAAAAAATTACAGAGCAAAATGTCATTATAGGCAGTAACGGTAAAATCATTAAAAGAAATATATATTGGAAAGCGGAATAATGAAAAAGCTTGTAACCATTTGTTTATTTATATTTATTATTGTAATGGGAGTGATTTGGATAAAATATACAAGGGAGATAAAACAACGTATAACCTTAGAGTTGGATTATCGTGATTCTGCGAAATCAATTCAAAATCCTGAGAGAGGATGGTATCTGATTTACAGATGTATGGTAAATAATAACGCGGAGGAAGGAAAGGAATATATTGACCGTTTTAAAGAACAGTATGAGGCTGGGGACGCCCTGGTTTTATTGATGTTTAATCTTTACGGATACAGGGACGGAGATATCAGCAGGAAAGGCCTGCTCTATATTAAAAATGTACTGGATGGAATAAGACAGACAGGATTAAAAGCGATTGTCCGTTTTGTATATGACTGGGATGGATCAGGTCTTGATAATGAGCCGGAGGATATAGGCCTTATCTTAAATCATATGGAACAGTTAAAAGAACAATTAATTTCCTATCAGGACATTATCTATTTAATACAGGGGATTTTTGCAGGAAGTTATGGAGAAATGAATTCTTCAAAATATTTAGGTACGAAGGATTTAAATTCTTTATTGGATAAGTTGATAGAATGTACCCCGCAAAACACAAAACTCTCTGTCCGAACGCCTGATTACTGGAGAATATTTTGTGGACAGGTTAATCCGGTCAGTGCATTTTCACAATTACCGGGAGCTAAAATTGGTTTGTATAATGATGGTTTATGCAGTTCGGATTCCGATCTTGGGACCTATTCTGATGGTACCGGGATTCTGGACTGGAGTTACGCAAATAAATGGATGAGAACGGAGGAATTGGAATTTCAAGCTGAGTTGTGCCGCTTTGTTCCGAATGGCGGAGAAGTAGCAGTGGAGAGTGAGTACAATGATTTGGATAATATTCTTAAAGAATTTCCCATGCTGCACATTTCCTACCTTAACAAAGATTACAACATGGATGTTCTGGATAAATGGAAGGCATCCGTTTATTCTGCGGTAAAAGAAGATGACCCTTATGATAAGGTAAATGGATATCAATATATTCAGGATCATCTTGGTTATCGTTTCGTTCTTAGAAAGGTATCTGTACCGAAACGTATTTTTTTAAATACGGCATCCTCCCTGCAAATAGAGATTGAAAATACAGGTTTTGCTAATATTTATTATCCAAAGGAAATGTTACTGATCTTTTCCGGCTTAAATACCGGAAAAGAAGTCACGATACCTATCAAACCAGATATCCGGTTATGGAATTCAGGTGAAATTACGAAATTGGATCTGCCGGTTCCTGTCAATAAATTAATGGAAGATACTTATAAGGTATATATTAAAATAACAGGTGATAATGGTAAGGCGATTCAAATGGCTAATCCGGATATCTTTGATAATAGTAAGAATGCGAATGCTGTCGGTACAATCGATATACATAAATTTTCATTGAAGAATCTATTGAAATAAAAGCATAGAGAAAGGAAAGCTGCCACGATGTGATTTTTTCATATTTTAATGTTGTGGCAATATCGCAGACAGGTCGGCGGTATGCAATGGGTATAAGAATGAATGAAGAAAATATTATGGTAAGTATAAACTGCATTACTTATAATCAGGAAAAGTATATAAGTGATGCAATTGAAAGTTTTCTTATGCAGAAGACACATTTTAAATACGAAATCCTGATACATGACGATGCCTCGTCCGATGATACGGTCAACATAATTAAAAAATATGAAGAACAGTATCCGGATATTATAAAACCAGTCTATGAAAAAGAAAACCAGTATTCAAAAGGCATTAAAGTGTTATCAGAAAATTCAGGCCGCGCCAGGGGGAAATACATTGCCATATGTGAAGGTGATGATTTTTGGAATGATCCTTATAAATTGCAAAAGCAGGCAGATTATCTGGAAGCCCATCCTGAGTGCAGTTTATGCGTCCATGCAGCTTATACGGTAAATTCACATAATAAAAGATTAAGATACAAAGTACGGCCAAGAAGAAGTAACGGTATCGTCAGCATAGAAGAAACGATTTATGGTGGCGGGGGGGTATTTGCAACAAATTCTATGATGTACCCTAATAAATTGCATGGAACTTTTCCTTATTTCTGTGATATTGCAGAGAAAGTCGGTGTGGATGATTACCCATTAAATATATATTTAGCTTTAAAAGGAACGATTTATTATATGGATGAGTATATGTCAACTTACCGGGTTGGAATACCCGGTTCCTGGTCTGTAGTGAATGCAGCTTATGAAAAACATTTAAACATAACCAATTGTATGATGGATATGTTGGAGGAATTAAATCAGTATACAAATTTCAAATACAACACCATTATTATAAAAACAAAACAGAAAATTGAAATAGAATTTTTACTAATGCACAAAAAGCAAAAAGAAATTTTAAGTCTGGATTATTATCATTCAATAGAAGTAAAAACGAAATTAAAAATATTAATATGCCGTTTATTACCATGGCTGCAGGATCTGGTAATGCTGATCCAGTATGATTAAATTATAATTTAATCCTAATAATTTAAGAGGAATGGGGGTGAAACAAATGAAACCAATTATGGTAACACGGTCTTCCATGCCTGAGTTGGAAGAATACATAGAAGAGATAAAAGATATATGGAACAGCCACTGGCTTACAAACATGGGTTTAAAGCATAATCAATTAGAAGAAGAATTGGCCTGTTATCTTGGAACCGAGAATTTATCCTTATTCACCAATGGACATCTGGCCCTGGAATTGGCACTTCAGGGGATGAATCTGACAGGTGAGGTAATTACGACTCCTTTTACATTTGCTTCTACAACACATGCTATAATGCGGAATGGATTAACACCGGTATTCTGTGATATTAATCCGGAGAATTACACGATTGACGTATTAAAGCTCGAATCTATGATAAACGATAAAACCTCAGCAATTGTCCCGGTTCATGTCTATGGTAATATTTGCGAAGTGGACGAGATTAACCGTATAGCCCTAAAATACGGATTAAAAGTAATTTATGATGCTGCCCATGCGTTCGGAGTCAGGTTAAACGGATATGGCATCGGTTCCTATGGTGATGCTTCTGTCTTTAGTTTTCATGCGACAAAAGTATATAATACCATTGAAGGGGGGGCTGTTACTTTCCGGAATCAGAAACTTAAGAATTTATTTTATCAATTAAAAAACTTTGGAATATCACTGGAAGATACCGTAGACAGTATTGGAATGAATGCCAAAATGAGTGAATTCCAAGCTGCCATGGGAATATGCAATCTTAGGCATATTGACGGTGAAATAAGAAAAAGAAAAATAGCCGTAGAACAGTATCGCAAAAATTTAGACGGGATTCCCGGCTTAAAACTAATGAAAGAAGTAGAAGGTGTAAAATCAAATTATGCATATTTTCCGGTTATAATTGATGAAACCTTATTTGGCTATACAAGGGATGAAATTAGTGATAGATTAATAAAGAATAATATATTTCCAAGAAAATATTTCTATCCTTTAACCAATACCTTTCCTTGTTACAATCACAGGTTAAATCCCGGTGACACCCCGGTGGCAAGGCAGATATCCCTTAGGGTACTTGCTTTACCGTTATTTGCAGATTTACCTCTTGCCGATGTTGACAGAATATGCGATATTATTCTTAGGGACCATGAAAAGTAAAATACCTGCAAAAGGGGGTTAGGAGTAAGAAATGAAAAATGATTGGAGTAAAAAATTGATCGTATTATTTTTTATAATATTCCTGTCTGCTTCCATCTTTTTAATGCTTCAGCTCCTATCCTTCGCAGAAACTTTAAATTTTGTAGATTCGGGTATCGATTATGCTGAAACCACGGAAGAGCTAAATAACCCGGAAAGAGGGTATATGAGCAATTATTTTATAAATTTAAAGGTTAAGGGTTCCCAAATTTTAAACATAGAAGATAATTTCTGCCATTTATTCTTTAATATTGGTGATTTTTCCAATGCAAGGAATGGCGGTAAAGGTGATTTGGATTTTAGTGCGGATATGTTATCCGGTTTAAATCAGACTTTTAAAAACTTTAGGGAAAATGGCTCCATGGCCATCATAAGATTTTCTTACGATGGTTATGAGGGAAGGGCAGATACAGAGCCTTCCATGAAGCAGATTTTAAAACATATTACCCAATTAAAACCGGTTTTTGCTGCAAATGAAGATGTAATCGCATCTGTCGAAGCTGGTTTTCTTGGAAAATGGGGTGAAATGCATGGAAGTAAAATTGTAACTGTGAAGAATATTAATCTATTAATAAACGCTTTATTAGATACCGTTCCAAAATCCAGGACCATTAGCGTAAGGCAGCCTGCCTTTTATGCGAATTGGCTGGGTATAAATATAAATAACATAAATAAATCTATTTCAAAAAAAGGAACACCTGGATATAGGATAGGTATTTATAATGATGGTTACCTGGGGTCAGTAAGCGATTTAGGTACCTATCAAAACCGTAATAAGGAACTTGCCTGGTTAAAGGAACAAGCAAAACACACCTTTTATGGGGGCGAGATTCCAAGTGCATATGACGATGAATATTATCTTCCGGTAAATTGTATTCCGGAAATGTCTGTAACTCATACGGCTTATATAAACGGGGGGCAATATGCTGAGTGGAACAGGATATATCAGGGAAGCAATCAAGCGTACAAAGGGAAAACTGCATTGAAGTATATTTCCGATCATCTTGGATACCGGTTTGTGCTGTGTAATTCCCTGCTTCCTAAAAGTATAAGTCAGGGTAATAACCTTCCGTTAAAAATTAAGATTGAAAATACCGGTTTTGGAAATGTAATTAACCAGAAGGAAGTTGAATTAATTTTACTAAAAGATAATCGCTATTATATAAAAAAGTTGAATATGGATGTAACACAATGGAATGCCAATACGATAAAATCGTTATCTCTTACTATGCAGCTGCCCATAAATATAAAAGAAGGTACATGGAAAGTTTATCTTAGGATATCTAATCCGAATACATCAACGGAAGATGATACAAAGTGGGCGATTGAATTTGCCAATGCTGATATATGGAATGCTGATTTATGTGCAAATTATTTAGGAAGTTTCGTAGTTGCTAAAAACAGAATGATTGGTCCTGGTTATTTTATGGTATTAAAAACTTTAACCGGTAACATGACGATGGATGGTGTCAGGACTTCTGAATTGGAATATATGCAAACGAATCTGCTATATCAATATATCCGAAAGAAAATATATATTAAAAATGATAAACAGTATTTATATATCCTGGCAGAAAATTCTTATGCAGTTAATTATCAGGTAGTTGAGATCGGTTTCCGTAACGGAAAGAATGGTAAAAGCTATCGTACTTATACCACAGCGCCATCTGCAACATCCACAAATGGATATGTCTGGTATGGGGAGGGGAGTAATGAACTTATGATACCAAGTGGATATGTGCATAAGTATACAAACGGAAGTATAGAATATAAAATACCTTTAGGTACTATGTTCGGCTTAAATAATGGTGTTACCTTAAGTGATTTTTATATAAAGTTCATGAAATCGGACTGGACGGATATAACCAGTATACAGGCCGATAAAACATATACGGTCAGCTTAGATGGCGGAAGTATTAATAACACGGAAATAGGTACTAAGAAAACAGCTGAGTAAATGCCCGGATGAATGGATACTAAATAAGGGTTCCGGGAACAGGTTAAATGGAGGAAATCATATGAAGATATTAGTCACAGGAGGGGCTGGATTTATCGGCAGCCATACATGTATTGAATTACTGCAGGATAACTATGAAGTTATTGTTCTTGATAATCTATGTAATTCTAAATATGAAGCGGTTAGAAGAGTTCAGGAGATTAGCGGCAGGGAGATTAAGTTTTACCAGTGCGATTTACGAAATCAAACAGCAACCGGAGAGATTTTAAAAAATGAGATGCCGGATGCAGTGATTCATTTTGCAGGATTAAAAGCAGTTGGTGAATCCTGTTCCATTCCTTTGCAATATTATGAAAATAATATAATTGGAACTCTTAACTTACTTAATAGTATGAAGGAATATAAGATTAAAAATTTTATTTTCAGTTCTTCTGCAACGGTATACGGCCTTCCAAAAGCCCTGCCTATTAAAGAGGATTCCGTGTTATCCGTCTCTAATCCATACGGAAGGACCAAATTAATGCTGGAAGAAATACTAACTGACCTGTACCAATCCGATTCCAGTTGGAATATAATGCTGCTGCGCTATTTCAATCCTATCGGGGCCCACGAAAGCGGTTTAATAGGTGAAGATCCGAAAGGTATTCCTAATAATCTCCTTCCTTTTGTTGCTAAGGTTGCCATAGGTGAACTTTCGGAAATTAAAGTTTTTGGTAATGATTACAATACACCGGATGGAACAGGGGTAAGAGATTATATTCATGTAGCAGATCTTGCACATGGTCATATTAAGGCCTTAGGGAAAACGTTTGAAAATTCAGGTTTAAAAGTATATAATCTTGGTACCGGAACCGGTTATAGTGTATTTGATATGATTCATAATTTTGAAAAGGTGTGCGGAAAAAAACTTCCATATAAAATCGTAGGGAGAAGAACGGGAGATATCGGTGCCTGTTATGCCGACCCATCAAAGGCAGAACTTGAGCTGGGATGGAAGGCAGCAAGAGATATCGGTAAGATGTGCGAAGATGCCTGGCGGTGGCAGGTTATGAATCCCGAAGGGTATAAATAATTCAAAAAAATCATTTTATGACGCTTGAAATATTCAGTTTTTATTCGTTTTTAATTCTTTCCCAACTAAAACAATCATCGTAGCAAAACAAGCAATACCTCCTATAAAATTAGAAATAGGTTCTGCCAAAAACACCCCGGCTGTACCAAGTCCAAACAACCTTGGTAAAAGTAAAGTAAGGGGAATTACGATTACTACCTTACGTAATAAGGAAAAGAAAACTGCCTGTCTGGCTTTGCCAAGTGCAACAAAAACGGATTGTCCCGCAAACTGGAGTGACATCATGAAGAAACCGAAAAAATAAACTTTTAAGGAGGGCAGGGCAGCATCCAGCAACTTAGGATCCTGGCTGAATATCTGAATAAAGAAGTGAGGAAAGAGATTTAGTATGCCCCAGGCAATCACGGTGTAGGTAATACAAACCGCAGACATGAATTTAATGGCAGAGCGAACCCTGTTATATTGCCCGGCCCCGTAATTGTAACCCATAACCGGCTGCGCACCATTGGTTAAGCCGGATACAGGCATGGATATTATTTCCCGGATAGAATTGATAACCGTCATTACCCCGACATACAGATCTCCGCCATAAAACTTAAGGTTCGCATTACACATAATCTGAACCGCACCATTGGTTATAGCCATCATAAATCCGGATAAGCCCAGCATGGAAATGTTTCTGATAAGACTTAAGTTTAGTTTAAAGTTAGAGAATTTTAATTTTAGGATTGCTTTTTTGCCTGTCAGAAAAAATAATATCCACGAAGCAGAAAGGAATTGCGAAATTATTGTAGCTGTGGCAGCACCTTTTACTCCCATATGAAGTCCGAATATAAAAATTGGATCCAGGATAATATTAGCAACTGCACCAAGTAATACGGTCATCATACCAGTTTTACCAAAACCCTGTGAATTGATAAAACTATTCATACCAAGACCTATCATAACGAATAGATTGCCGCATAGATAAATTGTAATGTAATCATTTGCATAAGGGAAGGTGGTATCACTGGCCCCGAATAAATATAACATGGGTTCTTTAAAAATCAGTCCGGTTACAGTCAGTAAAACACCGGATAAGATTAATAAAGTAAAAGAATTTCCTATAATCCGCTCGGCTTCTTCATTGTCTCCCCGTCCTCTGGCTATGGAACAGAGCGGAGCACCTCCCATACCAAAAAGATTGGCAAAAGCAATTACAAGCGTGATTATGGGCAGGGTTAATCCAATAGCGGTTAAAGAAAGGGTTGCCCCATCCGATATTCTTCCTATGTAGATTCTGTCAACAACATTATAAAGAACATTAATTAACTGCGCTAAAGTCATTGGAAATGCCAGATTTAAAATATTTTTAACGATACTTCCTTTTGTAAAGTCATTCTTCAAAGTCATTCTTCTTTCTATATCATACTTTGTATCCCGTATTAATTTATGTACTAATGTAAATAAGGTATTACTTCCGGCACTGGCAGGTTCATTATTTAAAACAAAAAATGACAATCTGCTTTTCCTTATTAATTGTAACATATTTATTAAAAAAAAGACAAGTGTTTGTAAAGTATTCTAAAAGTCCAGAAACAGTGCCGGCCAGTACGTTATATTCCATATGTTTATTGGCAGATGAGATTCCGTTTGGTATGTAATATTGAATTTTAGGAATAATAAGGAGGGATTAAAAAAATATTTAACATATATAGTTCTATTTGGAGGGAAAATACATTGAAGAAAAAAGAAAAAGGATTATCAGCCTGGCAATTGACTATGCTGGCATTAGGGACTGTGATTGGCGGGTCATTTTTTCTTGGTTCATCGGTAGCAATAAATTCGGCAGGGCCATCTATTGTAATATCATATATTTTAGGAGGCGTATTGGTATATTTTATACTTTTTGCACTTTCTGAAATGACTGTGGCAAATCCGGAATCCGGTTCGTTCCGGTCCTTTGCGGCAGAAGCATATGGGCAGGGAACCGGATTCGTTATTGGCTGGGTATATTGGACTGGAATGGTTTTAGCTATGTCCAGTGAAGCAACAGCCATATCCATATTAGTCAGGGAATGGATTCCGAGTATATCCATAGTGTTGTTAGGAACCTTTATTATAGTAGGTGTAACTTTGTTAAATTTGTTAGGAGCCAGTAAACTAAGTAAATTAGAGAGTGGTCTTGCTGCTATAAAAATCTTAACAATTTTAGTTTTTATTTTAATTGCAATTTTATTAATTGCAGGTTTATTTCCCGGCACTCCGGCAGTAGGAGCGGGAGAACTGGCGGCAGAATCTTTCTTACCGGGTGGTATGAAAGGTCTTGCCGGAAGTATGCTGATTGTTATGTTTGCTTATGCAGGCTTTGAGATAATTGGTTTGGCAGCCTCTGAAACGGAAAATCCCAGGGAAACTGTTCCTAAAGCTATTAAATATACAGTTATATGCCTGGTGGGATTTTATATTTTATCCGTTATTGTAATGCTGCCGCTTATTCCTACGGCAGAGATAAACGAAGCAACCAGCCCCATGGTAGCCGCACTGAACCGCTATGGAGTTACTTGGGCTGGTTCGGCCATTAACTTAGTATTAATAACTGCCATTCTATCTACTATGTTAGCAGCCATGTTTGGTCTTGGAAGAATGATTCGCTCCCTGGCAGCCGAAGGACTTGCCCCTAACTGGCTAAAAGATCATAAAGATGTTCCGTACCGGGGGATTTTATTTTCCGGATTCGCCATGTTATTAGGGCTTGGAATGGGATTATTATTGCCAAGGGTATATTTGTTTTTGATCAGCTCTGGTGGATTTGCTCTGCTTTTTACTTATATGGTCATTATGGCAACCCATATCCGTTTCCGTAAAAAATATGGTTGCCCCGAAGGAAAATGCAAATTAGGCTGGTTCCCTTATTCTTCTTTGTTTGTTTTAATTGCGCTCATTATTGCCCTTGTAAGTATGCCATTTATTAAAGGGCAGGGAACAGGATTGATTGCCGGCATCATCATGATAATTTTTTATTCCCTGTGTTATATTGGAATGAGGCTATACCGCCTTATACACAGAAATGTTTCGGTTTCTGAAAAACAATTTAACAGAAGCTATCAGG
>JBAVPE010000053.1:0-16299 GCA_049692775.1 Anaerocolumna sp.
ACATCCGAACACCGGGCAAAATCAACTACCAAAAAGCCTGCATCTTCAAATATTTTTTGCATTGCTTCTGTTTCATAAGAATTTACCTTACATCCCAGTGTAAGAAAAGCGACTGTTTTACAATTTAATTCCTGGCTTTTATTTAAATTCATTTAAATCCTTTCTCATTATTACACCCTTTGCAGTATCCTAAACCTGCTATGATACTGCCGCAGCATAAAATGTGAACCCACGTTTCCCAGATTGAAAGAATCTGTTAATTGTAACTTTTTCAGATTATATAACTTTCAGCCATATTATGGCTATTTCTTTACTGGTTTTTTACATATATTTCATATTATAGTATCTCCATATTCATATACTTATATTTAATCTACGACTTAATAAAGTTACAGCAAGCCCCTGCAAACTTATATTTTAGTGAAATGTGTACTAGTAATCCGCTTTTTTTATTTACTTTGTATATTGACTTTTAAATTGCTAAATTGTAGTATATACTTGTAGTTAAGATAGTAAATACTATCCTATAAAAATCTATGTAAAAGGAGGAGTTGTAATGAAAACAGTAAAAATCTCTCTCAATTCAATTGATAAGGTTAAATCCTTTGTAAATGATGTAACTAAATTTGATTCCGATTTTGATTTAGTTTCTGGTAGATATGTTATTGATGCCAAATCAATCATGGGTATCTTTAGTTTGGATTTGTCTAAACCTATTGATTTGAATATCCATAGTGAAGACAGCGTTGATAAAATTCTCAGTATTTTAAAACCTTATATCGTTGAATAATCAGGTTTTCAAGTTACTTAACAGAGGATACATTTTGTATCCTCTTTTTTTGTGCAATTGGAAATTACGTCCTATTGAATAAAAATGGTTTCCCTGGTTTCTAAGGCCGTCATAAACATTTCATCTATTTTCTCTTCTAAACATCTTTCCGAGTGACGAATCACCTTCAAGTTAGGCTTAGTTACAGGATGCTTCGCTACAAAGATGGTACAGCAGTCCTCAAATGGAAGTATGGAGGTTTCATAGGTATTAATTCTCACCGCTATATCTACAATATCCTGCTTATCAAAAGCGATTAACGGACGGTATACCGGCATTGTACATACTTCATTGGTAGATGCCAGGCTGTGCAATGTCTGGCTTGCCACCTGCCCGATACTTTCTCCTGTAATCAGTCCGAGACAGCCCGATTCTTCAGCAATTTTTTCTGCAATACGCATCATATATCTTCTCATGATAATAGTTAATTCTTCATGAGGACATTTCTCATAGATATAGAGCTGTATATCCGTAAAATTAATTACGTGAAGCTTAATTGGACCGGTATATACAGACACCAGTTTTGCCAGATCTACTACTTTTTGTTTCGCCCTTTCACTGGTATAAGGAGGTGCATGAAAATACACTGCATCAATGGTAACACCTCTTTTAGAGATCATATATCCGGCAACCGGACTATCAATACCACCGGATAATAATAACATGGCTTTGCCATTGGAACCTACCGGCATACCGCCAGGACCCGGGATGACTTCAGAATATACATAAGATTTGTTTCTGACTTCTACCATAATTCGAACTGACGGATTATGGACGTCCACTTTCATTTCCGGAAAACGACGCAATAAATAAGCTCCCATCTCTATGCATATTTCGGGAGAGGTCATGGGATATTTTTTATCAGCGCGTTTTGCTTCCATCTTAAAAGTAAATTTTTTATCGGCATATCTGTTTTCTACATAGTCACCGACAGCTTTCATTAATGGTTCCCATTCTATAGTATCTACAATCATTACCGGACAGATCTGTGCTATACCAAAAACACGTTGTAAAGCCTCAATTGTCTCCTCATAATCATACCCATCCGGGCATTCTATATAAATTCTTCCCTGTTCTTTTGTTACAAGGTAACCACCCAGATTCCTGAGCGAATTTTTAATCTGGTCTTTTAAGACGTTCTCAAATATATATCTATTTTTTCCTTTAATACCGATTTCCGCATACTTTATTAAAAATGCTTGATACATGCTTTATCCTTTCTTTAGATCAGCTAATCTGCTTTCATGACGATAATTAATGCCTGCTGTATTTTCTTAAAACCGGCACAAGTTCTTCTAGCATACTGATAGTATATTGAATTTCTTCCATAGTCGTAAAAACAGAAAAACTAAACCGTAAGGTTGAATCTAATAATTCTTCCCGAAGACCAATCGCTTTTAATGTCCCGCTTAACTTAGGATGATTAGAAGCGCATGCTGAGCCGGAAGAAACATAAATTCCCTTGTCTTCAAGGGCATGTAATAAAACTTCACTTCTGACTCCATTAAAACTTACACTGACTATATGAGGAGCCGTCTCCCCTAAAGTATTGCCTGTCCCATTAACAGTTACACCTTCCATTTTATTTATTTCCTCAATAAATGCTCTTTTCAGTTCAAATAAAACATACCTTTTTTGTTCATGATCCTCATAGATATCGTGCACTGCTTGTCCGATTCCGGCAATTGCCGGTACATTTTCCGTACCGGAACGCATTCCTTTTTGCTGGCCTCCGCCAAATAGAATTGGTTTTATCTTAACCTTATCCCTGACAAATAAAACTCCGCTGCCCTTAGGTCCATGTATTTTATGCCCGCTTATGGACATTAAATCTATGCCTTCCCTTTTCGGGCAAATCCTATATTTACCAAATGCCTGTATGGCATCAACATGTAACAGAAGTTTTGGGTTCTTCTCTTTTAAACGTTTGGAAATATCAGTAATATTTTGTACCGAACCGATTTCATTATTCACATACATAACTGACACAAGTATGGTATCTTCACATACTGCCCCTAACAACTCTTCCATTCGGACATTTCCATTCTGGTCCACCGGTATATAAGACACCCGGAATCCGTTTTCCTCCAGGAATATTAATGGGTTATGTATGGAGGGATGCTCTATTCGGGTAGTAATAATATGGTTCCCACCCCGCTTGTTTGCATAAGCCGTTCCCATAATCGCCATATTATTAGATTCCGTACCGCCTGATGTAAATATAATCTCTTTAGGGGCAGCTTTTAGGCTTTTTGCAATGATTTTCTTTGATTCTTTGATATACTTTTCAGCATCAATACCTTTTTTATGCATGGAAGAAGGATTTCCATAATCCACGCCTAATGTTTCCATCATTATATTTTTAACTGAATCAAATACCCTTGTGGTAGCAGCATTGTCCAAATATACTTCCATTTTAACACCCAATACATATCACATCTGCAGGTCGAAGTGATACTGCCATTATTAAAAAGTTGAAAGAATTAATACATGGCAGACTTTCTAAATTTATATTTTCTTTCAACAAGCTCCCATTGACTATAGTTAAAAAACTTTATTTTTCCATTTGAAGCATTATCATCGATAAAATGGCAAGCCCGGCTGTTTCTGTACGCAATATCCTTCTGCCTAAAGTGATTGGTGTAAAACCAGCTTCAACCGCTAATTTCACTTCCGGTTCTTCAAATCCGCCTTCCGGTCCGATGAATATGCCTACGTTTGAATTAGAATCTATTTTATTAATTATGCTTTTAGTTAATGCAATTCCTCCCGCATTTTCATAAGGAATAATTCTACAGTCGATTTTCCCTGCATAAATTAAAGCTTCCTTAAAAGGCATAGTATCAACAACTTTAGGGATAATGCCCCGATTGGATTGTTTTGCCGCACTGGCTGCAATTGCCTGCCATCGTTCAATTTTTTTTAGTTCTTTTTTCTTATCTTCCAGTTTCACTACAGTCCTTTTTGTTATAACCGGAATAATTTCATAAACCCCTAATTCAACAGCTTTTTGAATAATCAATTCCATCTTGTCTTTTTTAGGAATACCTTGAAAAAGATACAGTTTTCCTTCTAATTCGGTATCTGTATGACAGACCTTAAGAATTTCCGCTTCGATTTGTCCGTCAGTTTCATTTTTTATTATACAATAGAAATCTTTGCCTTGTCCATTACAAATAATTATTTTCTCTCCGGGCTTCATACGCAGTACATTTTTAATATGATTTACATCTGACCCGGTAATCTTTATATCTTTCTCACCAATCTGGCTCAGTTCGACGTAGAAACGGTACATAAGGACACCAAGCCTTTCTTTTATATTATTTTTGTGCCACGATAGAAACCCAGTCTCCCATTTCATTTACTTCAAGGATTTTAAATCTATTTTTTAATATAGCTTCTTTTACAAGCTCTTTTTTGGTATTAATGATACCTGAGCTGATAAAAATTCCACCTGGTTTTATATGCTGCCCGATTTCGGCAGACAACGGTATGATAATATCAGCTAAAATATTGGCTACTGCCATATCATAACACTCACATCCCACTTTTTGCTGTAAGTCAACGTCCGTAATAATATCACCGCTTATGATACTTAATATTTCAGTACTTATATGATTTCCCTCTGCATTTTCATAAGATGCTTTTACAGCATTCGGGTCAATATCGGTACCAAGTACATTATCTGCACCTAATTTGGCGCCTATGATGGATAAAATCCCGCTTCCGCAGCCGACATCCAATAATTTGTTTCCAGCTTTTATATATTTTTTAATGCCCAGGATACACAACTTTGTAGTTTCATGAGCACCCGTGCCAAAAGCAGTGCCCGGATCGATTTCGATTATAAGGTCGGTATCTTTCGTGTCTTCCATTTTTTCCCATGTCGGTTTGATCACTATGGTTTCATCAATACGAAATGGTTTAAAATACGCTTTCCAGTTATTAATCCAATCTAAATCCTCCGTTTCTGATTGTTCAATTAACCCTGTACCAATGTCTGTAAAATCCGATAATTCTTTAAGACCAGCCTGGATTTTATCTAAAATTGTCTGTATATCATCCTCTTCTTCCAGATAAAAGCTGACTAAAGCGGTTTTATCCTCCGTATTTAACTCGGGAAGGATATCAATAAACATAGCTTTCTTTTCATTCTCCGTTATCGGTATATTATCTATTATTTCAATACCTGCAATTCCTAGTTCACTTAACATATTACTTACCAGATCCACAGCTTTCGCCATAGTTGATAACGTTAATTTCGTCCATTTCATAATTTAATCCCATTGCATATTGCAATCGCATACCGAAAACTTATTTCGGTACTGCCATAAATAAAGGAGTGAAAGAACACTTACGTGGCAGCCTTTCTTAATTATATTTTCTTTCACACTTCGCGACATGGCTGCTCCTGGCAGCCACAAATGGCGCATGAAACTTCCATACCCCAAGATTATTTGCGGTAATTATATTTGAATTATTTCCAGAATTTTTTCTTACCTTTTTCTTTCTCTTTTTCAGGTTCCGCCGCCTCAGATTCACTCTTACTCTTCATCGCAGTGTCGAATTTTTCCAGTATGTCTTTTTGTTCACCGGATAACTTGGTAGGAACCTGAACAACTAAGGTAACATAGTGATCACCTCTGACTTGTTTATTACGGAGTGTCGGCACACCTTTTCCTTTTAATCTTACCTTAGTATCTGTCTGGGTTCCTGGTTTGACGGTATACATAACATCTCCATCCACCGTATTAATTCTTACATCACCGCCTAAAGCTGCCTGGACAAAGGAAATAGGCGCCGTAGAATAGATATCATAATCCTGCCTCTGGAATATAGGATGTCTGCTTACTGTAACCTCAACTAAAAGGTCTCCTCTTTCACCGCCATTGGTTCCCGGCTCTCCTTTTTCACGGATACGAATGCTCTGACCATTATCAATTCCTGCAGGAATTGATACTTGAATCTTTTTCCTTCGGTTTACATAACCGGAGCCATAGCAATCCGGACATTTATCTTTGATTACCTTACCGGTACCGTTACAATCCGGACAGGTCTGTACATTACGCACCATTCCGAATAAAGATTGCTGGGTATATACAACCTGCCCTTTACCGCCGCATTTTTTACAGGTCTCTGAACTGGTACCAGGTTTAGCACCTGTACCATGACAGCTCGTACACTCTTCCTTTAAATTAAGTTCGAGATCCTTATCAACACCGGTTACTGCTTCCTGGAAAGTAATTCTGACGCCGGTACGTACATTAGGTCCCTTCATCGGTCCATTACTGGTTCTTCTGGATCTGCTGCCACCGAATAAATCGCCGAAGATATCTCCAAAAATATCTCCCATATCCATATTGTTAAAATCGAAGCCGCCGGCGCCACCTGCACCCCCGTCAAATGCGGAATGTCCGAACTGGTCAAACTGTCTGCGTTTATCTGCATCACTTAATACTGCATAGGCTTCTGAAGCTTCTTTAAACTTTGCTTCGGCATCCTTATCACCCGGATTGGCATCCGGGTGATATTTTTTTGCCAATTGTCTATATGCCTTTTTTATATCATCCTCTGTCGCTGACTTAGGAATTCCCAAGACCTCGTAATAATCACGTTTATCTGCCATGCTCTAACCCATCCTCCTTATGAATTCTAAAAGTAACCATACAACTTTAAAATTTATGTTACAAAAACTTTTTTACTTATATCGACAAATAGGCAGTCGTTAGACCGCCTATTTGTTACTGTTACGGGACGACCCATAACCTTTATACTTTAACTCAGACTCGACAAGTCAAATCATATTGTAATGAATTATTTTAAAATCGTCAAGTTAAAACTTATTTCGTCATTTGAAATATGATTAAACTTCTCGATAATCTCCGTCTACAACGTCGTCTGCACCGCCGGTAGTTTCCTGTGCTCCCGACATATCCGGAGCCGGGCCGCCGTCTGCGCCTGCTGCCTGTGCCTGCTGCTCATAAACCTTAGCAAATAACGCCTGGGCACTTTCCATCAAAGTTTCTTTTGCGGCTTTCATGTCAGCCACTTCACCCTCGGACATAACTTCCGGATTAGATTTTTCAACTAACTCTTTCAAACGTCCCAAATCCGCTTCTACTTTTGATTTATCATCAGGACCAATCTTGTCTCCAACTTCATTTAATGCTTTTTCCGTCTGGAATACCATGGAATCAGCATCATTTCTGGTCTCAACAGCTTCTTTACGTTTTTTATCCTGTGCTTCATATTCAGCTGCTTCTTTCACTGCTTTATCAATATCGGTATCGGATAAATTAGATCCTGCAGTAATAGTAATGTGCTGTTCCCTGCCTGTTCCCAAATCTTTGGCAGATACATTAACAATACCATTAGCATCAATATCAAAGGTTACTTCAACCTGGGGAATACCTCTTCTTGCCGGTGGAATTCCATCCAGTCTGAATTGTCCGAGACTCTTGTTGTCTTTCGCAAATTGTCTTTCACCCTGTACTACATTGATATCAACAGCGCTTTGATTGTCGGCAGCTGTAGAGAATATCTGACTCTTCTTAGTCGGTATCGTTGTATTTCTTTCAATTAACCTGGTTGCTACACCACCCATAGTTTCAATGCTTAAGGATAATGGTGTAACATCAAGAAGAAGGATATCACCGGCACCGGCATCACCTGCTAATTTACCGCCCTGGATAGATGCACCGATTGCAACACATTCGTCCGGATTTAAGGATTTGGAAGGTTCATGGCCTGTTAATTGTTTTACCTTATCCTGTACGGCAGGAATACGTGTAGATCCGCCTACTAATAATACTTTTTTTAGTTCTGAAGATGTAATTCCTGCATCTCTTAAAGCATTTTGAACCGGAGCGGATGTTCGTTCTACTAAATCATGGGTTAATTCATCAAATTTAGCTCGGGTTAAATTGAGATCAAAGTGTTTTGGTCCCTCTGATGTTGCAGTGATGAAAGGAAGATTGATATTAGTGGTAGTTGCAGAAGATAATTCCTTCTTAGCTTTTTCAGCTGCTTCCTTTAATCTTTGAAGCGCCATCTTATCTAAAGATAAGTCAACACCTTCTGTTTTCTTAAATTCATCTATCATATATCTGGTAACTCTTTCATCAAAGTCATCACCACCGAGTCTGTTATCTCCGGAAGTTGCTAAAACTTCAATGACACCATCTCCGATTTCAATTATAGATACATCGAAAGTACCGCCGCCTAAATCGTATACCATAATTTTTTGTTCATGTTCGTTATCAAGACCATAAGCCAACGCTGCTGCGGTAGGCTCGTTAATAATTCTCTTAACATCAAGACCGGCAATTTTACCTGCATCTTTGGTTGCCTGTCTCTGGGCATCGTTAAAGTAAGCAGGAACGGTAATAACCGCTTCCGTAACTTTTTCGCCTAAATAGCTTTCAGCATCTGCTTTTAACTTCTGCAATACCATCGCGGAAATTTCCTGTGGTGTATATTTCTTATCGTCGATTGTTACCCTGTAATCAGTTCCCATATGTCTCTTGATTGAAGAAATGGTTTTATCTGAATTGGTAACTGCCTGACGTTTTGCAGATTCACCGGCTAATCTTTCTCCTGTTTTTGTAAAAGCAACAACGGACGGGGTAGTTCTTGCGCCTTCCGTATTAGCAATAACTACCGGCTTTCCGCCTTCCATAACTGCAACACATGAATTTGTTGTACCTAAGTCAATTCCTATGATTTTACCCATAATATATTCCTCCTATAATAAATTCTAATTTTAAATGTTAATATATTTAAAAGTGAATATTCATAAGCACTTCGTAAATGTTCACTTTGAATTGTAAAAACAATAAATAATTCCGTAATTTATACACTTTGAATGCTTTCGTAATATGCACAAAGTTTAGTATAGGTTTATTCTGCTAGTTTATTACCTTAACCATACTGTGGCGTACTACTGTATCTTTGTAAGTATAACCTTTCTGGAATTCTTCTGCTACCAGATTCTCACCTTGTTCCGGATCTTCTGCATGCATAACTGCATTATGGAAATTAGGATCAAAGGCTTTATTTACTGCTTCAATTGGTTTTAATCCTGCATCAGTTAATGTTGTTACCAGTTGTCTGTAGATTTTTTCTATTCCCTGGGCAAAGGCACCTTCCTTTTCTTCTTCTGTAATGGCACCTAAGCCCCTTTCAAAATTATCAATAACCGGAAGTACTTTCTCAATAATATCCCTGGCACCGATTTCAAACATTTGGGCTTTTTCTTTATCTGAGCGCTTACGGAAATTATCAAATTCAGCCATAGTTCTAATCAGCTTGTCGTTTAATTCTTCAATTTTTATATCTTTCTTATCCTTTTTATCCTTCTTATCTTTCCGGAAGAAAGATTTTCCGGATTTCATATCTTCATTTACTTCTTCAACTTCTTCGTATTCATCATTAAGTATATCATTATTATCGGCACCGCTTTCATTATCATCATTACATCCGGATTTTTCTGCTTCCGCTTTTTCTGTGTTTTCTGCATTGACAGATCCTTCGTTCTCTAATTCCATGTTTAAGTCAGCACCATCTTCTATCTTTTCATCCATAGAATTTTTTTTATCATCCACTCTTGTAACCACCTTTCCTTATGTTAGGTCTTTTTCTTAAATATGTCATCCAGCTGCACCATAAGTGTATGCAGTGTACCGACTACTTTTTCATAATCCATCCTTTTCGGACCGATAATACCAATCTTACCATAAACACCTTCTTCAATTTCATAAGTCGCCGTGACCACAGAACAGTCCTTCATTGCTTCCACTGGTGTTTCACTGCCGATATATACCTGAATACCTCCATTATCCGTTCCTTCGGTTTTATTAATGAGTTCCGTAAGCTGCTTCTGTTCTTCAAAGGTTCCCATCAATTCGGTTATTTTATCCATGTCACTTAGTTCCGGATATTTTAGTATATTGGTAGCACCGCTGGTATAAACTTCAACTTCTTCCTCTTCACTGATTGCCTGTGCAATGGCATCGAGAATATCACTCACCAGATTACCGTAATTACCTGCCTGTTCTTTAATTTTTTGAATTATCGGCATATTAATCTCTGTTAAATCTAAACCCTGAAGAAAAGTGTTAAATACAATATTCAGTTTTAATATAATTTCTTTCTCAATAACATCAGATATGGCAATCATTTTATTTTTAACAATGTTGCCCTCCAGCACTATAATGGCAAGCAAATTAGCAGATTCAACTTCTGTTAACTGTATAAATTTCACTTTTTTACTTCTGTAGTGCGGTTTCGTAACTAAGGTAGCATAATTGGTATTAACCGCCAGCAGCTTGGCAATTTGCTTTAACATTAAATCAATTTTATCTGCTTTCTCGATTAAGATTTCTTTTATGTTCTCAACTTCATGAACTTTATCTTCCAACATGGTATCAACATATAAACGGTACCCTTTGTCTGATGGAATACGGCCTGCAGAGGTATGTGGCTGAATAATGTAACCAAGTTCCTCTAAATCTGCCATTTCATTTCTTATAGTAGCGGAGCTTAGATTCAAATCGGTATATTTTGAAATTGTCCGTGATCCGACAGGTTCACCGGTTTCCAGATAATTACGGATTATTGCTTGTAATATCTTCAATTTTCTCTCATCCAATTGCATCTAATCCCTCCTGCTTTTTTGATTGTTAGCACTCACTCGAATAGAGTGCTAATATCTTTATACATAAAATATCACTATCAATTTATTTTGTCAAGTGCTATTTGGGATATTTAATTCATTTTAATATTTTGATATATAATGATCATAATGACAATTAAACCATATTTTATATTAGCCCCCACAGGAGCTGTTGCAGAATAGCAAATTAACTTTTTTGAAAAAACAGAGTGTATAATAATACATTTAGCTGCTTTTCCCTCGCCCGTTCAGAACGCTCCGCTTCACAAGATGAGCTCAGCCAGTCGACGCAAAATGTATTATGATACCTCTATCCTATTATCGAAGTTTATCAAGGCTATTCTGCGACAGCCCAATATAAAATTTCAAAATAAAACCACCATGAATTTAAGTATCCATGGCGGCTTTATTTAACACTATATTACCCTATATTTGCATATTGATTCATTAGTTATCTGTAAAAACCCGGTATTTTTTTGATTTTCCCCCATTGCCAGAAGCCAAAAAACGAATGCAGGGTGAAAATTCATTTCTTTAATTAATCATACAATCTTAATCAGATATTACTTATTACTTATTTCTTAATTTTTCAGGAATTTCAGGTTCATAAAAGAACCATTTACTTACACTTAAATTAGATATCATTGCAACATTCAGTACAACAACCGCTAAAACACTAAACATTTTTTTCATTCAAAATTTCCTCCTTTTCTTTTCTGGGTACCACGGATACTCTGACAGATTGTTTTTACTGATATTTTAGATGCTGTAAACAACTCTTATCTAAATAACCGATAACTAATGAACCTGCTGTTGTTATGCCTGCCAGTTCTATATAAACTGCATAATTATTTTTTCCTGTCAGATATAGAACTGCAATAGCAGTTGAAAACACTAAGCATAATCCTATTATAATGATTTTAAATTTAGGTATGTCCTTTTCCCTTATAGGCCTGTTTTTATTCTCCAGCGGAGAAAATCTCAGTATAATAAATATAGATACCAGATAATATATAAATAGCAGATTATATGAAGCAGCCGTTCTTCCGATATACATATTCAGCAAATAAAAACTTAAAGTCATGAAACAACAACTCCAATATTGTTTTGCATGGTAACCGCCGGTGTAACTTCTCATAAGTACAAGGCAGACTAAATAGAATCCGGTTTCTATCATATTTCTTTTTATGTATGCAATGATTAAAATTAATGACAATGAAAAAATAGATGATAATATCGTTTGCAGTCCATATATATATAATTCTTCATCTTCTTCCTTAGCAACCCCATATTTCACAAAAAAAGATGCTATATTTTTTGAAAGAAATAAAAGCATTCATCTTCCCTCCCCTTTAAGTAATATAGCATCTTTCGACATTTTTTTGTCATAATTGTAAAATTTACGGCTTGAAATGTAATTTTTGCGGTTAATATGTAATTTTTACGGCTTGATATGTAATTTTTACGGCTTGACAGGTTATTTTTACGGCTTGGCAAGTCATTTTTACGGCTTTTAAAGTAATATTTACTTTTTTAAAGGTATTCTAGCCACAAAAGTAAACGCATTATTTTCAAATCCGTAAGTTGAGCTGCCATTCATTTTTTTAACAACATATACCATGTTCTCTAAGCCAAACCCGTGGTTTCCTACATCGGCCTTGCAGGTTTTTATTTTTCCGTTTTCATATTGCGGCTTACTACTGCTATTCGTTATAGAGAAAATCAAATCCAGCTTTTTATATATTTTGACATTTATATATACCTTCATGCAGCCCCCTGATATCAAGCGCTCGCATTCTTCGATTGCATTATCAAATGCGTTTCCCAACAGTGTACATAAATGCAATGGATTTAGTATTCCCTCTTCAAAATTTTCTGCCAGTATTGTAATGGGAATTTTCTTTCTCGCAGCCAGATATTTCTTCTCATGCAAGATTGCGTCAATAACCAGATTATTTGTTATTGATATAACTACATTTTCATTTAATTCAACCTCCAATAACTGTAGATACTGCTTTAAATCCTTAGTTTTATTCTGTTCTGTCAACGAAGACAGCACCAATAAATGATTTTTAAAATCATGATATAATTTATTTGCCCTGGTATAGGATTGTTTTAATTCACCAAAATATTGTCCCTGCAGTTTAATCTGCTGTTCCATTAATAATACTTTATATTTTACCTGTTCACTCTCATCTAACTTATTATAGATAAACAATAAAAATATATTAATCGTCAGTAATCCAAGAACCGTCATATATAATAGTATAATTCTTTTGGAATCTATTACTACATTGATTGAATAATCGAATAGGAACAATAATAAAACAACACTTACAATTGGCAGTGAATATAATATTAACATGTTTTTTAACGGTATTTTTTCTCTATCCCTTTTCCAGTATGTTGACAGGGTAAAAATAATTAAACTCAAAAATGTTTTGGATATTACCGTTAATATTGTATTAATCAAATTCATATCATAAATCTCAATAAAATCAACTTTTAAAATCCCTAAGGTTAATATATAAACCAGATTGTCGACTATTACCAACAATATATTATACAGGATAACCAGAAACACTTTAACCCTGGTTTTACCTTCAAAGATACTATTACATGCTACGATTTCATATATCGTAGATATAAAAAAAGCCAATCCGATTATTTGTACAATATTACCTATAACTACGACAATTAAAAAATCCACAAGGATTGCACCATAATAAATATATTTAGACCTTTCCTCTCTTCCAAGACAAACACCTAAGAAAAGAAACAACAGCCAACTTTCTATTAATGATGCTACATAACCGACTATCTGATAAAGCATTCCAACGCCCCCTCTGCGTGTCTGTATTTTACCTTGAGAACCATAAAAAGGCTTTCTTGACTTCGCTTTTTCTGCTTTCACTGATTGGAATCTTCTCTCCAGTTGTAAGTAACAAATAATTCCCCTCTACACCGGCAATATATTTCAAATTTACAATATAACTTTGATGACACCGTAAAAAATTTTCTTTAAGAATTTTTTCAATTGCATTTATTTTACCATAAAAAATTTCAATATTATTTACAGTATGGATATCAATTACTCTCGCTTTACTTTCAAAATATAAAATGTTTGAATAAAAAATCTTCATGGCTTTACCTTTAGCCATATACTTAAAATACTTTTGATCATCCTCCAGTTCCTTAAGGGCATCTTCAATTGCTAATAAGAGTTCATTATTCATTTTATCTTTCATGATATACCGGAATGCCCTGACTTTATATCCTTCAAAAACACTATCCAAATAGTTTGTTACAAATATGATAATAACATTTTCGTTGATTTCCCTTATTTTATTAGCAACCTCTATGCCATTCATTTGATCCATTTGAATGTCTAATAATACAATGTCAATCTGATTTTCAGTAATTACACAATGATTTATCAAAGTCATTCCATCCAAAAATACTTCTTTGTGAATATAATTTTTAGTTCTGTTACCCCATTCATCTAAAATTGATACAATAATATCTAACTCGTATTTCTGATCATCACATATTGCAATATTTGTCATGTTTTCATCTCCCCTGCATGATTTACAAGTTATGTTGGTGTGAATCTGCAACTCTAAGTTTGAATACAGATTTGCAGCCCAGCAAAGTAATTACCCGGCGCAGTATTGATTGAATCATACGCTTACGGGATAAGCTTTAAAGTGATATTACTTATCGGTTAAATACCAATGCACAGACCTCCTTATTTATGATATTCACTAATACTATGACGTATTATGTCGAATTTTTCATTACTATTTATTGCTACTGTTTGGTAGCATTTTATTACTTATTATGCCACCATTTGGTAGTATAATCAAGAGGTGATTTGATGTATTTTGAACAATTAAAGAATTTAAGAACGGATTTTGACAAAACCCAGCAAGAAATCGCGGATCTGCTAAACTGCAAAAGGGAAGTATACCGAAGATATGAAAAAGGTGAACGGGAAATTCCTGTTTGGGCATTAATTAAGTTAGCGCAATATTACAATGTTACCCTTGATTATTTATCAGGCCTCACCTCGAAGAAAGAAAAATTTCCAACGAAGTAATTAAAAACTTTATGCGGAGTAATACTTTATATTATTTTGCAATAAAAAAAGGAGTTATTTTGCAATAGCCCCGGTGGAAATTATTTAGAGTCAGAGGACTTTGGTTAAGTCCTCTTATTTTTTTATTATCATTAACTAGGAATTAATCTAATAGAAATCTGGACATAACCATATTGCTTACATCAATTCCCTTATCAGTCAGATATAGTTTCCCCATTTTTTCTTTTAGCAGTCCTTCCGTTTCAGAGCGTTTTATAATATCTCCATAAATTGCTTGTATGCTTTGGCCAAATCGCCTGTTAAACTCATCTTTTCTTACGCCCGCACACATTCTGAGGCCTAAAAACATGAACTCTTCCATCTGTTCCTTCCGGGTCAGCCTCTTAGCCTCCTTACGTATATCCATATATTTTTTTGAAAGTATCAGATAAGATGCCATGTTTTCCTCATTATGAAATCTCATATGCTTAAGCAGGGAGGAAGCTCCCAAACCAAGACCTAAATATTCCTTTCCTGTCCAATAAGCGGTATTATGCCTGCAGGCAAATCCTTCTTTTGCAAAATTTGATATTTCATATCGGTTATATCCGGCGTCTTCTAAATATTTTTTCGTTTTTGCATAAATCTCCCTGTCTAATTCCTCGTCAAGCTCCCCTTCGCCGTAACGGTCATAAAAAGGAGTTTCTTCCTCAATCATCAAACTGTATGCCGAGATATGTTCCGGCCGCAGTGCAATTACCTTTTCCAGGGTTTTTAACCATTCTTTTAACGTCTGCCCGGGCAGGCCAGACATTAAATCAATATTTATATTCAAAAAACCCAGTTCCCTGGCAAGTTTATAATTATCCTCAAATGTTTCATAGGTATGGATCCTGCCTAAGAGCCGCAGTTCCCTGTTATCGACAGATTGAAGCCCAAAGCTTAACCGGTTGATTCCCGCGCTTTTATAAATATACAGTTTCTCCCTTGATATGGTTCCGGGGTTTACTTCTATCGTAATTTCTGTCTTATCCTCTTCCACATCAGAAATAGTAAAGACCTTCCTGACAGCCTTCATAATATCTGCAACCGCTTCCCCCTCCAAAGAAGAAGGAGTACCCCCTCCGATAAAAATCGTCTTTACAAGGTACTCCGCACCGATTAATTTATAGCTTTTAATTTCTGCAATCAACGCCTTAACATATTTATTTTTTGTGTCTTCATCTGCTGGTGCAGAAAGGAAATCACAATAATCGCACTTCCTGACACAAAAGGGAATATGAATATATAAACCTAAATCCTTTTTCTGTCCGTTTAACATAGTGTCTCCTTTTATACTTTGAGTACTCTTATATTATGATTCGAGTGTCAAAAGGTCAATTTAGTGTTTTGAATGAATACGAGCGTATATATATTCAATTTAGCTGCCTTTCCCTCGAACACTATATTTTTTACAAGCCTCTAAATAGCTCAAAATCAAGCCAGCAGGCATGATTTTTGGCCAGATTCTTGACAAAATATAAACAGTGTCCTCGGCCGGTCGACGCAAAATTGAATATATATACACTGTATTCATAAAAAATATTTTATGAGACCTTTGTCGAGTAGACTTGCCCCTTACGGAACAAGCCCCTCACAGATCCGAACGTGCCCAATTAAGGCATTCGGCTCTTCATACCACTGATTATCATGTAATATCGTATATATTTACATAAATCG
>JBAVPE010000054.1:0-30698 GCA_049692775.1 Anaerocolumna sp.
GAGTACTCTCGGAAACTCTCACAGCCTGTATTTGCTGATATTTTAGAGGCTGTCGACAAAATTTCACCTCCATTTTCGTGATGTCATAGGTATGTTTTTACGCAGACCGTCTGAACGTAGTGAAGGAAAGGCAAGTAAAAACATACCTATGATAGACAGAAAATGTTCGTAGCTTTATTCAGCATCTAAAATATCTTCAATTGCTACTATTAGTTTCCGAGCGTACTCATTTAGATTCATTAGGTAATTTTGAAACTACAATTACTTGATCAAATTTTAATACTTTTGCCGATGCGGGTAGACTTAAAACTTATAAGACTAATTATCGGCAACCATTTTCATGAATCTTCTTAAAATACATTTTTGCATACCATCCCCAATTACTTACTGAACCGAATAACCGGCATCCATATATGCCTGCAGGGCGCTGTAATAAGAAGTTTTCGGTGTGGTCAGATTACTGAATAATAAAGGACTTGATGAGGAACGCCAAGAGACACTGTCATATAGCCCCCACCATGTGGTACCTGTAATATTACCGCCTGCATTTTTCAGGGCGAGGATAGCAGACATTAAGTCATACGTATAGCTTGCCTGTGCAGATGCTGAAGTATTACCCACATCAAGTTCCGTTAACTGCACTTCAAAACCTGCATTCAGGAATTTCTGCATTGCCGATTTGTAAGCAGAAACTGAAGGGTAGGAAGTGTTAAGATGAGACTGCATACCAACACCGTTGCAAAGCTTTGTCCCGGAATTAATAAAATTAACCAGGGAAACTATATTATCTGCTACCTCATAGGTGTTGTAATCATTGTAAAATAAGCTTACTGAGTCAGTCAGTCCAAAATAGCTCAGGCAGTCATGTGCATATTGGAACGCTTTTTTCACATAGGAAGGAGTTGTCCCCAGGTTCGATCCGTATATCGCGGACCATCCGGAAGAAGAAGCATGCAGGTATTCGTTCACAACATCCCAGGCATATACAACGCTGCCATAGTCTCCGAGATAAACATGGTTCATATAAGTCTTGATATACATCTCCATTCTGGCATCCATAACAGCCTGACTGACATAGGAACCGCTTGAACTGTAACCGGTCCTGAAAAACCAGCTTGGGGTCTGGCCATGCCATACTAAAGTATGGGCCCTAAGTTTTAATCCGTTGTTATAACAAGTCTGAAGGACGGAGTCGATCGTGCCGAAATTAAGGTTAGGCACTGTACTTTCCGTGTAACCTGACGGTATATAATACCCATTTGCTTCGGCCTGGGATACAGAAATAAGCGCTGGGGAAGAACCCAATACGGCATCCGGTTTCATCTCATTTTCCATGGTGATACTGTTATATTGTGTTTTTATTACGTTAAGAGTTGTAGCATTATTCAGCTGACTTGAATTTACAGCAGCACCGGAATACTGAAGCACATTTCCGTACGTATCCAACAGGGTAGCCGTACCGGACGGGCTGTCTGTCATCGTAAATTTTACACTTTTTACCGTAGCCGAATAACTGCTTGTCCCCTGTGCCATAATACCGATACTGTTGACCTGGGAAGTGCTGTTTGGTGTAAAAGTACAGTCGGAGGTGCCTGAATTAAAGTTGTAGTTAACTGCTGCCTGAGTCCCGGCCGTATCATAGAGTTTAAAGGCAATCGGTCCATTGGGACTTGATGCATTAAAGGTAACACTGGTACACTTGGACATATCAAGGGTTTCCGGCAGGTTAAATTTAATTTCCCTGTACTGTCCGGTAAAGTTAAAAGTTGCAGAACCATTGCTGATTGAATAAGTAACACCCCATGTAGATTGATAAGTCATTGAGTTAAAATTATAGGTCTTTGTGGTAGCTGCCTGAACTGTAGAAGTTGGAATTGCAATTGTGAGAAACATAAGAAGTGATAAAGTAAAACCAAGAAATTTTCTAAATGTGTTTTTCCCTTTTAATAACATATTTACCTCCTAAATAATTTATTAACAAAAGCAGACCCCGCATATCTGCCATGTTTCAAAATAATAGAACCGTGACCTACCTATATATTTAGTATGCGCTCCGGAGAATTCAGGTGGTTATATATTAACTGGATAACAATATATTCAATTTTAGATTTGCCAAACTAATATTTAGTAAATTTATATATTTTTTTTGTATTGTATATACTATTTTATTCATTTTATCTATTATATAAGCTAATTCGCTTCGTAACAATGTAGTATAATTGCAATACATTTACATATTCTTCTGTTTTATATATTTACCCATCTATGAACCAGATTATGGTAAACCGAAACAAATTAACCAATTAAATCAAAAAAGGATGGCTGCATATATTTGTAATCAGATCAAATCTTTGACCGAATTGACCTATCCTTTGAATTTTCCAATTTAATAATCAAAGGATAGTTGGATTAAGATATAAAAAGGAAGCTGACAGCAGCTAATAGGCAGCTTCCTTCTACTAAAAACCTTTTTTATGAATGATAGGCCTCTTTCCCATCTTGGGCGAACTTAAAATCTCCAGCTATAGAGGCTGGCTTATTTAAATCAAAATAAACACTATACTCCTCCTCTTCTACACGAAATAGTGGTATTAATGTTACAGCTTCCCCTTTTTCTTCATAACAAAAAGACAGTTGCCCCGTAGAATTTTTAACTAGTTTTTCCTTTAAATTTTCAACATTTATTCCTTGGGTTAATCTGCCTTCCCCAATTTGTGCAAGTACTATTTTGCCATAGGTTACCGCAACTTTATCCTGACACCCTTTTAGGGGAACAAGCCCTAAGGAAGCGTTGATTTCTAACTCAATGCTGTCATTATTATTAAAAACCCGGTCTATGGTTATGAATCCATTGTGTCGTACTAACTCCTGATATTCTCCATTTATTTTAATAGCTTGAATATTACCTGCTTTTAGAATTAATTTAAATCCAGTTGGCTTTTGAGCCTCAACTGTTAATACAGAACTTTGACTGTCCGGATATCTCGTATCCTGACTTATGATGAGATTTTTCTCTTCCCATAAAACTTCAGACTTAATAAACATATTCAGTAAAATAGAATCTTTACTTTTAAACCAGATATTCTTTTGTATTTCACTCATGGCTTCCATCCCTGATGCGGTACAGCACCAAAAGGTATCATAAAGTCCGCTGAATTTTTTTCTGACTCTTGTCCCCATAGGCTGATGGTATTGTGACAAACCTGTTTTATTGCTTGCACTGTTTAAAATTGCATTATACTTCAAATTCTCAATATGATCCAGGTATTCTGCCTCTCCAAACCACTGAAACATCTGCAAGGCAATCTTTTCTGTATTATGGGCGCAGCAGCTCTCACTTTCACCTCCGGTTAAAGCATCACTAAGGTCTCCAAAAGTTCCCCAGTGTTCGGATTTTTCTGAAACGCCCCCTTTTATATAGGCTTTGGCTTTTGAACTGTTGTTTCCATTGACAAAAGTTCTTCCACGTAAGTAATTATAAAAATTAACCGCCCCAGTTTTATACATGTCATTACCGGTTATCTGATAACGGTGCATGGCTGAAATAACCATAGGAAGATGAGTATTTGCATGCAGATTTTCCAATATGTCTTTTCCTACAGCCAGTTTATTAATAAAGTAGTCCCGGTCAAAAAGCTCTGCCAATTGAAGCATATTGTCGTCCTGTGTGATATCGTACAAGAGATAAAGGGCATCTCCGATACCTCCAAATTCATTCTTAGGATTAAGCTTTGTACATCGAAGTATTCCATCAATTTTCCGGTCAGAAAGCTTTTGAAATCGATTCCAGATATAATTTCCCAAATTTACAGAAAGTTTAAGAGCCTTTTGGCTCTTCAGATAAATATAGCAATCCAGTAACCCTTGTAATATTTTATGCAAGGTATAATATGGCGCCCAAATTTTCTCATCTTCCTCAACTTCCAGTATATCCAATTGTTCTTCTTCAAATGCACTCAGATAACCATTAGGTTTCGCACAGCATTCCAGGATATCAACGATTTGATATGCTTTCTTTTTCAGATGTTCATCATGATCACCAAAGGCGAATTTTGAACAGGCAGATAAAAAATGGCCTGTAAAATGGCCTCTTAAACCGCAGTCCTCAGCCTCCCATCCACCAAGCGGCAGAACATTTGATTCAATCCCCGCATTTTTCCTGAAGTTATGCAGCAACCGGTCAATATCAAATTCCGTAATATAGGTTTTTACTAATTCCCGCCGATAAGAAAAATAATCATCCATTAGTTTGACTTTATCCAGTTCAAAATTTTTAAACATATATTTACCCCTATTCCATTTATATTTTTTATTTACTACTCTAATCATAAAAGAAATACTCTGCTGTGTGAATGTACTAAAATGATATTACCTATACTATTTTAAGGTTTTCAAAATAATATTATAAGAAAGAGTCTGGCCTGCCAGACTCTGGCGCTGACGCGCTGTCACTTCGGTGACAAATTTCTCCTGCACGTCATGCGCATCCCCCGGAGGGTTTTTATCTCATAGGGGAACTTTCCTATGAGAATATAAAAAGGGCTATGTCTTTCACTTAAGAAAAACATAACCCTTATAAACATTACTGAATTACAAGCTGCCACTGCTGGTTGTAACCGCCGTTATTACTCCACTGCAATACATTACCGCCGTCTGCTGTTGAACTGTTATCCACATCCAGAAGCTTTCCACTGCTGACATTAACCAGATTGTAATATCCGTTTCCCAAATCTACGATATTCCATCTCTGGTTATTCTGGCCATTATCCGTCCACTGTATGACATCTGCACCGTCTGCTGATGAATTATTGTAAACATCTAAAGCTTTCCCGCTGTTAACATTGATAAGCTTATAACCATTGTTCATATTTGTAACCACCCATTTCTGGTTATTCCCGCTGTTTGAACTCCATTGTATTACATCCCCGCCGTCTGCTGTTGAACCTTCAGAAACATCCAGCGCCTTACCGCTGTTTCGGTTTATCAGCTTGTAGGTTCCTCCGGATACAATACTGCTGCTGCCGTTTCCAGGCGTAACGTAGATACGATACCCGGAATTATTGTTACACCCTGTTAAGGTTACCGTGATCTGTCCATTCACTACGGAATAATTCGAGGTTGAAATGGTGGATGGCCCGGAAGATATGGTATCCTTGCTTACCCAGTCAATTTTCTCAATCTTTACTGATGCTGTGGAGCCGATAAAAGACGGGAGGTTTTTGATGGTTGTACTTATGGTACCGTCATTATGCCCTCCGAAGATAAAACTGACATATTTTGCACTTGAATCAACACATGCCGCTCCGTCCACCTGGTTGCTGGCATCATTTGGCGGTGTAACACTTACCATATTCCCCGACATATCTCCATACCATTTAAATAAATACCAGCCTGCACCCTTTTGTGTGTCGGTTGCAAGCAGACTTCCCAGTCTGCCCGGAGTAGGGACAAACCACCAGGTTATACATGCACTTTCTACCTTGTAACGCTCAAATTTTCCGATAAACTGCGCTGCCGATCCGGGCTGCCCTTCCAGGTTATGGTCAGAATCGCAGTATTCGTTTATACTAAGGGGCAATGCGCTTATTCCAAGAGAAGTTTCCAATGCCCTATAACTTTTTATATCATTTGCTACCCTGTCGATTCCGCTAAGTTCATGCCAGCTCATGATATCAGGAAGACAATTATTCGTTTTGCAAAAGCTTAAGAAGCTGCTCACAGTACTTTGATTATAATAGCTATAACAGGGACCAATGATTTTAGCACCGGGATCATTTGCCCGAATTACGTTATAAGTCTGCTTCCACATATCATTAAAAGTGCCGTTAGCAGTGTTCCAGGTACCATCCGGTTCATTCCATATTTCATAACCATAATAATTGTTGCGGCCGGAGGCTTTTTTGTCTGCTATAAAAGATGTTACCTGATTAAGCCAGCTTGTCATGCCTGGCCACTTATATGGCCAGCCGGGAAGCATGTCCGCTAAATCAATGGAGACTTTGGCACTGGGAACTGGGGTAAGCCTTGCTGAAACAGCTATTGCATCACCAAATGCATGCTGGTTGCCGGAACCCCCTCTGGCCGGATTTCTCATTACATATGGTTTAAGCGGGGCTACAAGACCATTAATATCCGCCGGTATGTTTTCCGTGATTCCATATAAGGAACCACTTGCACAATGTGTTACACCCCTGAGTACACTTGTACAATCTACGGTCATGGCGCTGGCTGCAAAAACTGGTATCTCCGGGATTGAAACCAGTGCCAGCGTGATACATAACATTAACACTATAACTTTTTTTGCCTTATTCATTCCTTACCTCCTCAATGATTTTCTTAAAATAAAATTTTATTAATCTTGAAATCATGCCGTATCTCTTTCGATTTCTAATTTTACCTCCTTTCCTTTCAGGCTTATTTCATAAACGCTATTCTATAGAAAGAGAACAACTCATTTCATTCGTGTAATAGAGCTGTTTTTATCATAGCATTATATTCCAGATTTTGGAATGGCGTTCTGTGATATATATATGTATAAATGTGTTGTAACTGTCTTTTTTATGCAGAGTACTCTCAGAAACTCTCACAGCCTGATTCTACTGGTATTTTAGATACTAGCAATAAAAGTATTTATCTATAGACAATAAGCGGCAAATTTGTTAACATTAACATATCCTTCCATTCTGCTTAAAGATAATTAGAAAGGCTGTGAATAATCATGTCAACCAATGTAAAATATACTGATTCGGCTCGCTATAAATGCTTGGAATATCTCAAAAAGGCATCAATGGATTTGTATTTATGTTATTGCGGATCACAGATATGCAGTTCCGGACATGCTTATGGCCCTGAAATAAGGACCGAATTTTTAATTCATATCGTTTTAAGCGGCAAAGGCTATTATACAGTAGGAAGCAGCACTTATGAAATCGGCCCTGATACTGCATTTCTTATCTGCCCTGGCGTCACCACGTATTATGAAGCAAGTAAAGACGATCCGTGGTCGTATATCTGGGTTGGTTTCAATGGTATCAAAGCAGAGGCCTCCTTGAAGCACGCCCATTTTTCAAAAGATAATCTTGTTGCTTCTATCCAAAACGTTGAACCTTTCGTAAATTATGTAAATGGAATGCTGGCCTCCAGCCAATTGACCTATGCAAACGATTTTGCAAGGGAGGGCTATTTATATCAATTTGTCTCTTCTTTGATTCAGGACCAGCAGAGCCATGAAAGTATGGAAGAAGTTCATGATTATTCCTATCAGGTCTATGTTGAACATACCTTGGAATATATAGAGCATAATTATTCTAAGAATATCAAAGTACACGGTATTGCAGATTACATCGGAATCAACCGCTCTTACTTAACCAATTGCTTTAAAAGTGTACTGCACATGTCTCCCCAGGAATATATTCTCAATTACCGCATGAATCAGGCAAGCTTGCTTTTAAAAAATACGGCATTGCCGGTCAGCAAGGTTGCAAACAAGGTTGGTTACGATGATGCTCTGAATTTTTCAAAAGCTTTTAAGAAAATTTATGGTATTAACCCTACAAAATTCCGGAGTACTACAGAATGTTTAGATACTTCAGACGAAGATACACAAAATAAAACTTAGCCGGATTTGAAGAATTTATATCGTACATAGCATTAATTCTTTTAAAACTGGTACTATGTTAAGAAAAGTACAAGTACAAAAAGTTGAAAAAGCAAGCATTCGAAGAATCAAATATGAAGTTAACTGCTACAACTTTTAGATATCCAAGAGTAGGATATGAAGTAAATCAAATGTGCCGGCGTTAATTTAATTATTGTTACTTTGGATCAGTACCTGCCCTGGTCGTCGGGGCTGCCAGAAGAATGCAGGCTGAATCATAAATATAAAAAGTGCCTCGAAAAATGATATCATTAACTTACCACCATTGTGGGCGTATTACTAGACGTCATCTTTTGAAGCACTTACCAGAAAAGGAATACTTTTATTCAATTTAAAGATGTTTATATTAAATAATTTATTGGAGGTTGGATTTATGAGCACATTTAAAGATATACTGGAACGGACGACGATACAGCATTTATCCCATTTAATCAGAGACTAGACTATAAGCAGACTTCTCTAATTTATGAAACGTTTGATAAAAGAGAGGCAACCGCCGACGATAATTTATACAATAATCTTAAAGAAATATTAAGTAATGAGCAGATTTATGAGATTGAACCTTTACTTAATGAATACTCTTCCGAAATAGGTGAAATCTATTTTAATATGGGGATGAAGACCGGAGCAAGGCTTTTGCATCAATTATTGGATAATGCGGACAGGGATTATTAAGAAAAGACTGTACTTGTCCGAAATTATTAGATATAGAAAAAACCTTAGAAGGATTCAAAAATCTTTTAACGGGTCTGAAAACCACACTCTATTTTTATTTATTTCTTTTTGTATGTAAATAGTTTATAAACTCCAAATACTATCAAATTGTAATTATCATTTGTATTATTATAAAAACCGTATACAATATAGCACTTCTTGTCTTAATAAAAAGTATATTATGATTCATCTATAGTATGCCCTAATCGGATGTTTATGCTTAAAGCTTAAACAAAACTTACTTGGTTACGTGCCTCGATAAAAAGACAATTGGATAGATTGATTGGAAAGTTTACTACTTCCTAAATTTTGTAGTAAACTATAAAATACCAATCGTACGTCAAAGAATTTAGCATTATTAGTCTGAATCGGTGATTATTGAAATAGGAATTTTTTTAACCCAACTAAGTTTTTTCCCAAATCTTATCTCAGTATAAACACATAGAATAAGTGGTTTCTCAATCTCGCTTAAATCTTTCTCCGAATTTAAGTAAAATCTTGAAATATACTCTCCTGCCTCATTAGGTAAAATATAACTAACTATTGGCAGGTCATCGTTTATAAGAAAATAATTATCTCTTAGTATTTTCTTAGCTACTATATAGTCTTCACCCCCAGCTTCTAAATTCTCTGGTACAAAAAATTTATCTTTATCCGTTGGATCAAATGTTATATTTTCCAAACCATCAAAATACGGGTATATGTTAAGTATACCTTTTTTGTTTTTAATAATATTTATATCAAGACAGTATTTTTGATACTCAGATTTTCCAGTAGAGTTATTACCTAATGTTGCCTCTATAGTAACATCCTTCATGTTTATAGTAGGTTTAATATTACAGTAAATAATTATCAATAAAAAACATATAGATATAGCAGCATATAAATATTTTTTTTCTTCATATTTTCTCCCTCATTAGCTTCTAAATAATAAATGAGACACACCCTGAAAATTTACATATTAAGTGTGTCTCATTAATTAATCATTGGTATTGTTTTAAATTATTGAACACCAAATCGTTTGTCAGAACCATATCCAGTCCATGCTAATTTTTCATTTGAAAAACTTACATTAACTTTTTTAGCCGAATCAAATGAAATGCTATTAATATAGGCTGAACTATATGTATGCGAATAATATCCTGTTGCAACACCACCATAGCTTCCAAAATATGAATCATAATTACAAAGGCCGCTGAATTTGTATCCTACATATCCTACAGTAACTGGACCAGTAAGATATGTATAGTCTTGTAATCTGAAACCAAATCCTATCGCACCATCTCCACCTGAACGATTTGTTGTAGAAACAGTTTTAGAATAATCACTATTGCCTAAACTTGCAGAAACACTAACCACAGAAGATTTATAAGGTTGTGTTATACTAGTATAATATACACCAAATCCATCTGCACCTCCAACATTACCAGGTACCGATATTGCTTCATTCCAGTTGTTATTTTTCCAATATCCACCGCAAGATACAGTCCATGTATTATTATATACATTATAATATATGGTAGGTGTATTTATTGTTACATCAGATCCAGAGCTACTCATCGGGGACACTAGTGAATTTGAATCAGCTGGATCCATTACATAGGAACCATATGACTCGAGTTCATTATAGATTTCATCAACATTGCTATCACTTGAAGCTGCTTTAAGTATCAAAGACTCAATATATTTAACACCAGCTTTTTTTATTTTTCCCTCCCTTAAATCTTTATTATACTCATTCAATTTTTCTGTTTGAAAAGTTGTTTTTTCTATAGCACTTATATAACCTGTTTCATTGTTATTTGTCACACTTGTTGCATTATTATTTGCAGCATATATGGTAACCGCTGACGGTTACGTTTGGCTTTCCGGATAACTAAGCAGCCTTTGTCAAAATCTATATCTCCAGATTTAATGCAAGGGCTTCTGAAAAGCACAGCCCACAGGCATAGAGAATGCTTATAATCATCGGGAAAACTATCGGCATATCAGAACCAGAGACTTTTAAAGTGCCTGAAAGATTATCTGCTTCCGGCATCATCCGTTCCCATTCCGATTGGCTGAATATATAAGGAGTATATTCGCTTGCTGCTTTTCTCGGGATTTCCGGGATATCATAATGGATACCTTCCGCTGAAAGGTACCTCATTAATCCCCGCAATACGATATATTTTTTCTTCCTTGTCGTCTGGGAACAGGTCAGTTGGCTGTCCCATGCAAAAATGACCTGTGGCTATCCTCTACGGAAGTGACTCCTTGTTCTTCAATCGATTTTAAAAACTATGCGGCAAAAATACGTCTGCATCCTATCGTTGCCGGTTTTAATCCCTTGTCTGCCATTACTGCCAGATAACCTTCCTGTATTCCGCCGAAAACCGACGGAGGTTCAATCCCGCCCTTTGAATGCCTGTAAACATAGGAGGAATCTGATAGATTGTATTTATCCAATAATTTCTTCAAGCTTTTTATGGACTTATATCAATATCCACAAACCTGCGAATCTCTTCCGCTGCATCAATATCTATCTTCTGCCCGGCTGACTGCTCCGGTAGATAATATATAAAACGTTTCATCCGAACCGGCAGTGTATGGTTATTCCATACACATCGTAAACTCGTATTGATAGGACTGATAATCTCCCCATGGATTAGAAAGAACAAATCCGGCATTCATTAATGCTGCTCCGGTATATTTTTTATCTTCTCCATTCACCTGATAGATGGCCTCTTCGGCCAGACCCCTTAACAATAGAATATGAAAGTTAGGATTTCCGTGGCTTTGATGATAAACAACGCTTAGCAGGCTCCTCGTTTTATCAGCCGAAACTATCTGCCAGGAGGTATAATCACTATTTTCATAGGGACTGGTTAAGCGGTAATAATCACCTGTATTAATTAAATCATAATTTCGTTTATAGGTTTCCACCTGTTCTTTTATTTCTTCCTTTTCTTCCTTGGATAACTTATTAACATCCAATTCATAACCAAAGGTACCTGCCATAGCCACAATTCCCCTGGTAGAAAAAGGTGTGGTTCTTCCGGTTTGGTGGTTCGGGACGGCTGATACATGGCTTCCTACCGTGCTGATCGGATATCCGAAGGAGGTTCCATATTGAATCTTAAGCCGGTCGACGGCATCCGTATTATCAGAACACCATATCTGTGGCATATAGAACAGCATACCTGTATCAAAACGTCCGCCGCCGCTGGAACAGCCTTCAAATAATACATAGGGATAATCCGTTGTCAGACGTTCCAGAATTTCATAGAGACCGAGTATATAATCGTGGAATACCTGTCCCTGGTGATTTTCATCCTTAAGTGCAGACCAGGCTTCCGCAATACTTCTGTTAAAGTCCCATTTAATGTATTCCACATTCGCAGTGGTAAGTATAGCAGAAATTGAGTCATAGATATAATTTCTTACATCCTCCCTGGTCAGATCCAGTACAATCTGGTATCTGCATCTTGTCATCGGTCTCCCCGGTATCTGCAGGCACCAATCGGGATGTTTCCGGTATAAATCACTGTCTTCATTCACCATCTCCGGTTCAAACCAGATTCCAAATTTGCAGCCGGCAGCATTTACCCTATCCGTCAGCTCCTTTAATGTAGTACCAAGCTTTTCGGTATTTACCACCCAATCACCGAGACCGGAATAATCATCCTTACGTTTACCAAACCAGCCGTCATCCATAACCAGCATCTCAATTCCCAGTTGTGCGGCTTCTTTTGCTATCTGCACCAGTTTCTCCGTGTTAAAATCGAAGTAAGTTGCTTCCCAGTTGTTTATCAGAATCGGTCTTCTGGTATCTTTAAATCTTCCCCTGCACAGATTATTCCGAATCAATTTATGATAATTATGGGATAGCTTCTGCAAGCCCTCAAAGGAATAACTCATAGCTGCCTCAGGTGTTACAAATTCTTCTCCCGGTTTTACTTCATACCGGAAAAATGCCGGATGAATTCCCATTGCAAAACGGGTCTGTCCTATCTGGTCTACTTCGACCTGAGCCTGGAAATTTCCGCTATATAGGAAGGAGAATCCGTAGCATTCCCCACTTGTTTCCGTTGTAAATCGATCAGCCAGCATTACAAAGGGGTTATGCTGGTGGCTGCTTAAGCCACGCATGCTTTCCACTGAAAGCTTTGCATGGCCGACGGGTGTCCTCTCATACTCTCTCTCAAGTGAGTGTTTGCCATAAAAATGTATCAGGTCAAAATGATTATTCGGGAATTCTAAGCAGGCCGTAAACGCCTTAGTCAATTCAATACGATCCGTGCCCATATTTCTGATTTTAACAGCACGGGTAATGACATCATATTCTTCAACCACACCGTAATACAGATCCACCTCTATGTTTGTTACCGGATCAATGCAGGTAATAATCAGCGTCTGTGTGATAACCTCATCCGTAGCATAGATGGACGGAAGCTTCTCCAACTGATATTTACCATCCATTATGATGTGGGATTTATACCTTAGGTCAGCAGCACAGCTGCCATCCTTATTTAACACATCCATACAGGAAATGCGATAATCTCCCATGCCGAAGGTTGCATATTCCTGAAGCTGTATATCCATTGAAAACGTTCTGTCCCTTCCGGCCTCATTGGGATTGCCGCAATGGCTCCTGTCCATTCTCTGTATTAAATAATCCAGATTACTGTCCACTTTCTTTCCATAATAAAGATGTAATAACGTTTGGTAGGGTCCGATTTTTATTTGATATGTTGTACTGTTTGTATGTAGCATGAATATTTTATCCTGTTCGTTAAACTTAACCGCCAATTTATTTTCCTCCTGATTTGAATATACTTATGTAATGATTTGAGCGCCAAAAGTCCACTCAGAGTATATTTTATGAATACAGTGTATCTATATTCAATTTTGCGTCGACCGGCTGAGGACACTGCTTATATTTTGTCAAGACTCTGGCCAAAAACCAAGCCACTGCTTGGTTTTTGAGCCGTCAGAGACTTGTAAAAAATATAGTGTTCGAGGGAAAGGCAGCTAAATTGAATATAGATACACTCGTATTCATTCAAAACACTATATCGGACTTTTGACGCCTAAATCATAATATTCATTTAACAATATAAATAAACAGACAAAAAATCCGCTTCAATCATAAATTGGTTGAAGCGGATTTTTTTGTCTGTTATAAGTGAATTAAAAAGAATAAAATACAAGAATTAAAGATACTGTAAAATCCTACATAGCGGTGGTCGATTATGCTATTTAATGCGATGGAAATAGGGATTTATTTACATTTTATATCTTGTTAATTAGTATGAGGTGTTTTATAATCTTAGGTGCTTGGTAAAAATTTACTGAAAATTAATTACTATCAATGAATAAAAATAAAAACTACTTAAGGCAGTAGAAGCAGAGGAGGAAATAAATAAAGGTTTCCCACAATATTTCATGATTGCTTATTTATGCAATACCGGAGTCATTTATCCGGGGGACGGTTCTAAAATTTGGAGAATGATTAAGTTAATGTGCCATTTGCGGCTGCCTGTGGCAGCCATGTCGCGAAGTATGAAAGAAAAACGCTTTCACACTGGCATCATGTCTGAGAGGCTGAAAGAAAATTTAAATATTGAAAGGACGCCACATATAGATTCTTTTAGCCGGTGAAACTTATTTCACATTTTTATATTGTGGCAGTACCACAGAGAGGTCTGAGGTATGCAATGGGTATAGTGATGAGCAAACATATTATGCCTCCGCTGATATCGGTATGCGTGCTTTTCTTTATTGTATGCATTGAGATAGTGGCCGGAAGCTTGGGCACGAAAGATGATATTAGTATTCCAGTCATATCCGGTAACAATGAAATATCAGAAAACAGTGAATTAAATGAATCTGAAAAAGTTATTCTTAATATGCTCTCAAGCAGGATTTTGTTGAAGGATACAAAGTCAATTACAGCGGATAATGAATATACGATCTACGTAAAATATCTACATAATTATTTAAGCAGTACCGGTGTAACTTTAAGTTCATCAAAAGCCTACGAAGCGTTAAATAAAATAATTGAATTAAATGCAATTATAAACATTGAACATGTAAGCAGCTTTAATAAAATGTCTGTGGATGGAAAAGAATTAGCCCTTAATTTAGCCCAGAAAATATATGATTTATGTGGGCTTAAATTAAATTATGATATACATGGCAATATCAACCAGATATTAGATCAGTCAGGTAATTTTATTTATCAGAATGAAAATACGGTTCAAAATACAGGAATCCAGTTTAAAGCCCTCATGATAACATTGGTGGTAATAATGATATTACTTGGCTTATGCATCCTCATAGCCAGGAAAAACCAATTATTTATAAAGGAAGTGACATACGATGGATTTAAAGAAGAAGGATTTGTTCAATAAATATCTGCTGTCAGTGGATCTATGCTGCATCGTTATATCCTTTTTATTAGCGGCCTGGATCCGTTACGGGAGAATAACAAACACTTGGTTTAGCAATGTATATACCTGGTCCTCCATCTTTATCCTCGTATTATATATTGCAATATTTTATCTGTATGATACCTATAGCAAATTATTTAAGAGGGGATTTCTGGATGAATTAATTGCAGTAATAAGAATTAATTGTATACTTGCGGTTACTTCAACTGCAGTCATGTATTTATTTCAGGAAGGAGCATCCTATTCAAGATTATTTTTCATGTGTTTCTTCCTGCTTAATATACTAATCACTTATATAGTGAGGCAATATTATAAAATTCTTCTGCTGGCAGTTTATAAAAAGAGTAATTCCAGTAATAAGATCATGATTATAACTACATCGGATCAAGCCAAGGAAGTATTACATAGGATTCAGAAAGAAAATGACTGGGTAAATCAGGTCACGTATCTTACTATCATTGATAAACATATGGTAGGTCAGAAAATTGAGGGAATTGAGGTAAAGGCAGATTTTTTAAATATGTTTGATGTAGCAAAGCATCAGGTGTTAGATGGTGTCTTTATTCATATTCCAAGTGATTATACACCTCAGCTGGAATTAGAGGAAACGATACTGGAATTCGAAAATATGGGAATTACCGTTAATTTAAGTATAAATACCTTCGGCTTAAAACTCAATGAGAAAATGGTTCAGGAGATGAGTGGTTATCATGTATTAACCTTTAGCTCAAAGTTGTTTAATGAATCCCAATTGCATTTAAAACGCCTGGTTGATATTGCAGGGGGATTAGTTGGGTGTATCTTAACCGTAGTTTTTGGCTTAATTATAGCACCTGCAATTATGATAGAATCACCCGGTCCTATTTTTTTCTCACAGATAAGAGTAGGCAAAAATGGCAGACGTTTCCGCATATATAAATTCCGCTCCATGTATATGGATGCAGAGAAAAGAAAGTTAGAATTATTAAAGCAAAATGAAATGAATGGGTTTATGTTTAAGATTAAGGATGATCCCAGAATAACAAAGGTTGGAAAATTCCTTCGCAAATCAAGCTTGGATGAATTTCCGCAATTTTTTAACATCCTAAAGGGCGACATGAGTCTGGTTGGTACCAGACCGCCCACTGAAGAAGAGTTCCTTCAATATGAAGGCAGGCATAAAAAAAGATTAGCCCTCAAATCCGGTTTAACCGGGCTCTGGCAGGTCAGTGGAAGAAGTAATATCAATGAATTTGAGGAAGTAGTGAAACTGGACCTGGATTACATAAATAATTGGTCGCTAGTTATGGATATAAAAATTCTCCTAAAGACAATGTGGGTGGTATTAGTAAACAGAGGATCAAGATAGAGGCAGGTGAGACAGGCAATTGAATCATTGGATTGACATACATAGTCATATATTACCGGCTGTGGATGATGGTTCCGTTAGTATGAAACAAACAAGAAACATGCTCCAGATAGCTTATAAAGAAGGTATCAATTATATTATTGCAACACCCCATTATGGTGTAGGCTGCCGAAATCCGGATCAGGAAGAACTGTTAAATAAACTGGAATTGGTAAGGCAGGAAGCAAAACAAATTGATGGGTCTTTCCGTATTGAACTGGGAAATGAGTTATATTTTAGTGATGATATCATTGAGCATTTAAGGAAGAAAAAAGCTTTAACCTTAGCAGGAACCAGATATATACTGGTAGAATTCGCATCCTGTGAAGAGTATGGAATTATGAAAAGGGGTCTGCACCGGTTATTGATTTATGGATATCTACCCATTTTGGCACATGTTGAGCGGTATGATTGTTTATATCAGAATTATGAAGGAATTTATGACCTGATTCGGCTCGGGGTCTACATGCAGATGAATATCTCCAGTATTACCGGAAAGAGTTCAGACCGCAAGGTAGCATATTGCAGAAAACTGATCGAATATGAGTTAATACATATTTTAAGTACAGACTCCCATTCGGATTATAACAGGGCACCAAGAATGAAGGAAGGAATATCCATTCTGCAAAAAAAGTATAATGAATGCTTAACCAATAAATTACTGGTAGAAAATACTCTTAAATTACTTAATGACCAATATATATAAAAAAATTGAGAGGTATACGTGCTAAATGGAGACAAATAATAGAGAAGACATCGAGATTGATGTGAAAGAATTGTTTTTTGTAATCATAGGTAGAATATGGATTATTATTGCAGCCGGAATTGTATGTGCATTATTTGCCGGAATCTTTACTAAGACTATGTTAAAACCAATTTATGAATCAACAATGAAGATATATGTTGTAAATAAACAGGATCCAGAGAAAGCAACTACGTATTCAGATCTCCAGACAGGAACACAGCTTACAAAGGATTATCAGATATTAATAGAGAGCAGAATTGTAACAGAACAGGTTATCGATAAATTGAATTTGGATGTAACCCATGAAAAATTACTCTCCTGCATAACTGTAAATAATCCTATTGATACACGGATTATTGAAGTCACCGTAAAGTATACGGATCCTGATATGGCGAAAAAGATAGCAGATGCCATAGGAGAAGTATCGGCTGAAAGTATAGTATCTATTATGGAGATGGAAAAGATCAACATAGTTGAACAGGGCAATCTCCCAACCGGTCCTTCATCACCTGATTTGCTGAAGAATGTCCTGGTTGGCGGGTTAGCAGGAGTCTTCCTGTCTGCTTTTATAATACTATTTACCTATATTATGGACGACTCTATAAAAAAGAGTGAAGATATTGAAAAATATTTAGGGCTTACAACACTAGGTACGATACCTTTAGAAGAAAGTATTGTGGAATCAAGAAGAGTGAAGGCAGCTAAGAAAAAAGCAATAAAAAAGTATAAAGGAGGAGTAAGTAATGCAATCTATTAATTTGGAGAGAGTAGATAATTATACGTTCAGAAGTAATGAAGCTTATAATACCTTAAGAACCAATATACAATTTTGCGGAAAAGACATTAAAAGTATCTGTATTACCAGCTGTACGCCCAATGAAGGTAAAACCGTAGTATCCTTTAGCCTGGCAACCTCTATGGCTGAAGGTGGGAAAAAGGTGCTTTTTATTGATGCTGATTTAAGAAAATCAATTCTTATTGGAAGACTAAAAGTAGATAAGGCCGTCCTTGGATTGACCCAATACCTCTCAGGTATTAATAAGTTGGAGGAAGTTATTTATCAAACCAATATAGAGAATCTTGACATTATATTTACCGGACCGGTTCCCCCCAATCCATCTGATTTGTTGGGAAGTGAAGAATTTAAGGATTTAATAATAACTCAAAGGGATGCCTATGATTATATTATTATTGATACACCTCCCCTGGGGGCTGTAATTGATAGTGCCAATGTGGCCAAGTTCTGTGACGGAGTTATCCTGGTAGTCCAAACCAATACAATCAGCTATAAATTCGCACAGCGGGTAGTAAAACAATTGGATAAGGGTAGTTGCAGAATACTTGGTGCCATATTAAATAAAATAGAATTTAAGCATAATGGATATTATGGGAAATATCATGGAAGTTATTATGGGAATTATTATAATTCTTATAGCAGAAAAGAATTATCAAAAAAAGGAGATGAAAAATAGGTAAAACATTATATTACCGTAAGTTACAACCAATCTTACGTAAGGAGAAATATTTACCTTAATCTTAAATTTAGCAGCGTACAAAGATTATGCCATCGAACAATGGAGCATTCCGGTAGAAGGTTCCTGCTCATTTCTTAGAATCCGTGGAATGGATGTAATTGGAATGGATTTTGATGAAAATATAAATGAAATGAATAAAAGAATATACAGTGAATAAGTGAGGCTTAGTGCTAAAAAACTTAATGTAAATATCATGTGGGAGATTGGGATGGATGGATTTATAGACATACATAGTCACATATTACCTGAAATAGATGATGGTTCAAAAAGTATGGAGCAGACCATTCATATGGTTAAACTTGCTTATGAAGAAGGAATCCGGACTATGGTAGCAACGCCCCATTTTCATGAGGGAAGCTATGAACATCCGCCATCCATACTGGAATATAAGCTGCAAAAGGTTAAGGAGGCTGTTAAAGACATTGTACCTGAGATGAATATTTTACTGGGAAGTGAAATCTACTACAGTCATGAGATTGTCCGATTATTGCGAAGGAATAGAATGCCTGCTATAGCAGGGACCAAATATATATTGGTGGAATTCTCCACTATGGCAGATTACAGATATATAAAGAATGGGTTACAAGAATTTGTAATGGAGGGTTACCTTCCTGTTATTGCCCATGTAGAACGGTATGTCGATGTAACAAAAGATCTGGGCCGGGTAATGGAACTCATAGACATGGGAGTCTGTATCCAGGTGAATGCTGATAGCATAACCGGGGAAACTGGGAGATATTATCATGGAATTGCGAAAAAATTGTTGAAATACCAATATATCCATATAATCGCAACGGATACCCATAGCGATGGTGCCAGAGCTCCAAGAATAAGAAAGTGCTTTGACTATGTCGTTAAAAAATATGGGGATGAATATGCTAAGGAGCTGTTAATTGATAATCAGCGCAAAATATTATCTGATCAGTATATATAAATTAGGAAACAAACTCTATAGGTGCTTGCAGTTATTATAAATGAGGTAAAAGAATACAATGAGAAAGAATAAAGCAGAGAAAAAAAAGAAGATTTGTTTTGCAGCTTCATCTGGGGGTCATTTTGAACAGTTAATGATGCTGAAGCCAATGATGGATAAGTATGACAGTTTCATAATGACAGAAAAAACTAAATATGTTATTGAGGTGCAAGGAAAAAGAATTTATTATTTGAAACAGGTAAATCGAAAAGAAAAATTATTTCTTCTGCGAATGGTAATAAATACACTTATATCATTTGTTATATTTATTAAGGAAAGGCCGGATATTCTTATTTGCACCGGAGCTTTAGCTATGATACCCATATGTATCATAATGAAATTTTCTGGTAAAAGGTTAATATATATTGAATCGTTTGCGAAAGTTACAACACCAACAGAGACTGGAAAGCTTATTTATAAATTCGCTGATCAATTTTATGTCCAGTGGGAATCAATGTTAAATATTTACCCCAAAGCTATATTTAAAGGAGGAATATACTAAGAGTACTCTCGGAAACTAATCTCTAAAATATCAATAAATACAGGTTGTGAGGGTTTAAGAGAGTACTCTGCTAACAGAAAGGAGAGGGACGTTTTATGGTTAAATATTTTAAGAGTGAGAAAATGAAGTTCTTGCAAAGACTACGATTTTACCTTATTCCGACCGCTGAAGGCAGAACAAAGTGGTTAAGAAAGCATAAAGTATTTGCAGAGATGGGTGAACGGGTTCATTTTCAGCCGAGAATTTATCCAACAGATCCATTTTGTATGAAAATACATAATAATATAGCAATCGCTACTAATGTTAATTTTATAATGCACGATATTGTAAACATTGTTTTTAATGGACTTGGTAATAGTGTAGAATATACAGCTCATAGAGGTTGTATAGAAATTATGGACAATGTATTTATTGGGGCGGGAGCCCAAATATGTCCGGATGTCCGGATAGGTCCCAATGCTATCGTTGCTGCCGGTGCGGTTGTTACTAAGGACGTACCTCCTAATAGTGTTGTAGGCGGAGTACCTGCTTTTGTCATTGGAAACTTTGATGACGTCCGATTGAAGAGACGCAATGAAAGTATTTCAACAGGCAGTATGGATAAAAGGAAGCGCATTATATATGAGTGGGAACAATTTTATAAAAAAAGACAGGAAAAAATCTAGTTTATTCTAAGTTTGGCGGGAGGAGAAAGGTAGAATGATATTTGTTATACTTGGTTCCCAGAAATTTCAGTTTAACCGGCTATTACGGAAATTGGATGAATTATTGGAACAAGGAATAGTCAAAGAACAGATTTTCGCTCAAATAGGATATAGTGATTATAGACCCATTCATTATGAATATAAAGATTTTTTGGATAGGGACAGGTTCGCATTAATGTTGGATAAATGTGAAACTGTAATAACACATGGTGGAACAGGAGCTATTATAAGCGCTATTAAAAAGGGCAAAAAGGTGATTGCAGTACCAAGATTAGCAAGTTATGGTGAACATGTAGATAATCATCAGCTTCAGCTTATTAACCAGTTTGATGAAATGCAGCTTATTTGTTCCTGTAAAGACATAGATAAATTAAATGATGCAATGAAAGAAGTAACGGTAACCGAGTATAGAAACTATGAGTCAAATACAATGACCATCATTAAGGCATTAGTTTCATATATAGAATAAATCAGATTTTCTGTTTCAGAAAGGGATAATCCGCAATATGAATATAGATAATGTAAAAAAAAATATTATTTTAACACCATTTAATCTATTATACAAAATTAGTCCTGAATTAAATATAAAAATCCTTTTTTGGCTGAAATGTAGATATAAATTGAATTTGAAAAATCCTGTAACATATAACGAAAAACTTCAATGGATTAAATTTTATAATAAAAACCCCTTAATGCCAAAGTGCTGTGATAAATATACAGTCCGTGAATATGTGGAATCGAAAGGATGCGGGGCAATTTTAAATGTACTGATCTGGGAAGGGTTTAATCCTGGGGATATTCCTTTTGATAGTCTGCCTGAAAGGTTTGTAATTAAAGTAACACACGGATCAACTTTCAATATTATATGTACGGATAAAAGTAAGCTGAATCAGCAGGATGTAATTGCAAATTGTAAAAAATGGCTTAAGGTTAAGTTCCTTCCCTGTTACGGAGAGTGGTTTTATGGTATAGAGAAACCGAGAATTATAATTGAGGGGTATCTTGATAATGGCAATGATGGTTTACGTGACTATAAGGTATATTGTTTCAATGGAATACCAAGATATATAAGTGTAGATTCTGGAAGAGGGACAGGGGAACACTTTAAGGATATTTACGATACAGGGTGGAATCTGCAGTATGGGTTCGAAATGGCTTATAAGTGTACCAATGAACCTGAAAGAAAGCCAGACTGTCTTAATGAGTTATTAACTTATGCGAAAATTTTATCAGAAGATTTTCTGCATGCAAGAGTTGATTTTTATATTGTAAATGCAAAAATTATATTTGGTGAAATAACATTTACAAATAGCGCAGGGTTTGGAACTGTATCACCGTATGAATTTGCTAAATCCATGGGTGATTATCTGAAATTGCCACTATGAAATTGCTTTATAAAATAAGAGGGGTAGAAAATGAAAGTATTAGTTATAGGTCCAAGTCCAACTAAATCAAAAGGTGGCATGGCTACTGTAATTAGGGGTATTTCAGAAGATTCTAACTTAAATCAAATGTTTGATATTGATATTTTTGAATCTTATATTGATGGAAGTAAAATAATCAGACTGTTGTATACAATTTATTCGTATTTAAAATTCTGTACAATTTATAAAAAATATGATTTATTTCACGTTCATATGGCTTCATATGGCAGCACATTTAGGAAAGCATTTTATATAAGCACATTAAAAAGGCATGGGAAAAAAGTAATTGTTCATATTCACGGTGCTTCCTATCTTGTTTTTTTTGATAAACTGAAGCAAGAAAAAAAGCAATGTGTTATTGATACACTGAAAAGTGCGGATATGGTCATAGCCCTTTCTGATAAGTGGAAAGAAAGTTTTGTATCAACTTTTGGACTTACTAATTGTGTATCCCTGAATAACGGTATTAATATAGACGAGTTTGCCGGTGCCAGATCAGATACAATAAGGTATAAAGATAGTTTTTTATTTTTGGGCAGACTGGGGACTCGTAAAGGTGCTTATGATTTGATTGAAGCTATTGATAGAGCAGCAAAGAAGGGAGTAAATATCACTTGTTATATGGCTGGTGATGGTGAAATCCAGAAAGTCAAAGCTATAATTAAAGAGAAACAGTTGGAAAATCATATTATAATTAATGGATGGGTAGATTTTGAGGGGAAAATAGAGCTGTTAAAAAAAGTTTCTACGGTAGTTCTTCCATCGTATAATGAAGGTTTGCCTATGGCAATTCTAGAGGGTATGGCATCCCAAAAGGCAATAATTACAACCAGGGTAGGAGCAATACCGGAAGTAGTAAAAGATGGTGAAAATGGATTTGTTATTGAGCCTGGGAATATCGATGCATTAACTGCTGCATTAATAAGCTGCAGTAATAATGTTAATATTTTGGAAAGAATGGCGTTAAATAACAGTTTAAAGATTAATAATGAGTTTAGTAGAAAATACATTAACGGGAAACTTGCTGTTTATTATAAAAATTTTTTAAATAGGTGCGAATATGAGTAAAATTTTAATCTATATGGATAAGAAAGAGATCGCCCCTGTAGGCGGCCCTAAAGGATATATTTTTAATTTAAAACAACAACTGGACACGATGGAAGCTGCAAAAAATATTAATTATTTATGTTCATTTAAATCCGTGACAACGCAAGTAAATAAAAAAATTGAGAGGATTAAAAATATTAAAATCCAAAAACTTCTTATTATAATAAAGAGTATATATAAGAAAGAAAGGTTATTGCATGGTCATAAACATAGAGCCGCAATTAACTTAAATGATTATGATTTGATACATTTTCACAGCACCATGGATATGTATTCTATAAGAGATGACTTAGAGGATTATAAAGGGATCGTAGCCCTTACTTCTCATTCACCTACCATTCTATCGAAAGAAGTCTTTGATAGGGTTACGAATTTTGAAAAGAAATTTTTAAAGAAATCTTATAAAAATCTAATTAATATGGATATATATGCTTTTAATAGGGCTGATTATTTATTTTTCCCTTGCCAGGAAGCAGAGGAACCATATTATCATAGTTGGCCCTATTATAAAACATTTAAGAAAAAAAATCTAAATAAATATAGATATCTATTAACGGGTATAAATCAGTGTACCTATAAATTAAACAGAGCTCAGATTTGCAATAAATATAATATACCGGAAACTGCTTTTATAATTTCGTATGCAGGACGGCATAATGAAATAAAAGGATATGATGTTTTAAAAGAAATAGCTGTAATGTTGTTTGGCAAATATGATAATGTTTACTTTTTGATTGCCGGTAAAGAAGGACCGCTGACCAGGCTGGAACATAAGAATTGGATAGAAATCGGCTGGACCGCTGACCCGCATTCCATAATCAGTGCTTCTGACCTGTTTATACTTCCAAATAAAGAAACTTATTTTGATTTAATACTATTAGAAATCTTGTCCTTAGGAAAAATCATTGTTGCTTCAAAAACTGGTGGAAACAAATATTTCGAAAAATTTAATAATTGCGGAATATTTTTATATAAAAATATAGAAGAATCAATCCGGCAGATAGAGGATATTATGAAAATGGACAAAGACAGTAAAAACATGATTGAAGCCAGTAACTCAGCGATATATAAAAACTATTTTACCAGTGAAGTATTTGCCCGGAATTATATTAGTTTAATACAATCAATTCTAACTTAACAAAATTTAAAGAATAAGACAGGGAGAAATAAAGTGTTTCATAAAAAGTTAAATATTAAAACCAAATACCTGTTTATTCCGGTAATCATTGTGTTTGCGATGGCTTTAGCCGGTATATTAGTAGAGGGTTATATTAGAAATTATAAATTGTATTATTATCAGGAAACACAGGGAGGATGGAGTAAAATAAGTGAAGCGCCTGTTCTTGGGAATTCTGAAACAGGTACTTTATTTGATCCTGATGTAATAATTCAAGATAATACTTATCTCATGTACGTTTCAAAGCGTTCCGATCATAGTATTGTTTTGAGTAAATCAGAGGATGGAATAAAATGGGGAGGCTTGCAAGAAGTATTAATGCCTGAAGAAAATAGTGACTGGGAACAAAAAGTAAATAGGGCAAATGTTATTAATAAAGACGGTATCTGGTATATGTGGTATACAGGGCAGGCCGATAATGTCAGCAGTATAGGAGTGGCGACTAGTTCAGATGGTAAAAATTTTAAAAAATTTAATAAAAATCCTATTATAATTTCGGAGTATGATCATGAGGGGGTGTCTGTTATGAACCCCTGTGTGATTTGGGACGGGGAAGAACAGGTTTTTAAAATGTGGTATGCAGCCGGAGAAAATTATGAACCGGATGTTCTCTGCTATGCTGTAAGTAAAGATGGATTTACCTGGAAGAAATATAAACAGAATCCAGTTCTATTTCCAAATGACGACGAAATTTATGATCAGAAAAAAGTTGGCGGCTGCGATGTTATAAAGTTGCCGGACCAATCTTATATAATGTTTTATATTGGATATCAGGATGTAGATACGGCAAGAATCTGTTTAGCGGCATCTTCCGATGGAATTGACGATTGGACCAGGATATCAGATAATCCAATTATATCGGCATCTAAAAATAGTTGGGATAGATACGCTGTCTATAAACCTTCTGCATATTATAATAAGGATAAACAGACATGGTATCTTTGGTATAATGGCAGGGGAAAAGACGGCGAATTCATTGGTGCAGTATTCAATAAATGTAAGATATACAATATTATTGATTAATGGTTGATAAACAAATAATTGGTTATTTGTCCGTGTTGCCAAGAAAGAAGCAGAACATGAAATTAAAGATGAATGAAAATAATATCTTTTTATTTGGATTTTCAATTTTTTATATCCAGCAATTTTTGCAAACAACAATGTTTGAATCATTATTACCTAATGTGGTTTTTCAGGTATTAAGGTTTATCGGAGTGGGGATTATTGTAACTAAGATAATTTTATTTGGTTCCAGAATGAAGAAATATACCCTGTTTTTTCAGATAATAATTATAATAAGTTTTGTTCTTGCATATAAAATGTCGACTTATAACAGACTGATTTATTTATGTCTGATTATGATCGGAACCAGAAATGTAAACTTTAGAAAACTGATAAAAGTTTATTTTTATTTATCTTTCTTTTTAACATTGGGTACTATCATAAGTTCTAATATTGGTATTATCGAAAATCTTCAATACTTTAGAGCTGGTAAAATAAGGAATTCATTCGGTTTTTCATATCCGACAGAATGTTCTGCCCGAATTTTTTATATGATTTTTTATTACATATATATGAAAATGGGAAAGCTTCGTACCATAGAGTATACCTGTATTATAGCAATTGCATTTCTTACAGATTTATATACCTCAAGCCGCCTTTCTCTTTATATTATAGTTTTCGCAGTAACGCTTACCATTCTATATAACATTAGGATAAAAAATAATTTTAGCATTTCAAAATTTGAAGAAAAATTTTTATCTAATTGTTATTTGTTAATTGGAACTATATCAGTTATTGTGACATGGCTATATTCAGAAAATAATGTTTTATTAACGGGATTAGATGCTGCATTATCCGGTAGATTGCATTGGGGAAAGATGGGCATCAAATTATATAACCTTTCGCTTTTTGGTAAGGAGATTACAATGACGGGGTTAGCAAAAGGCAATATAGATAATAGCAATTATTTTTATATGGATTGCTCCTATGTAAATATTTTGCTTAGATATGGCACAGTTGTTTTCGTTATTATAATTGTTTCCATGAATTATATGTGTAAAAAAAATATTAAAAATAAAAATTACTTATTTGTACTTATAATGTTTCTGGTAGCAATTTCATCAGTTATCAACGAGCATCTTGTTGATATCGCTTACAACCCGTTTATTTTATCTATATTGGCTTTTTTGCCGATAGAAGAAAGTTTTAGTGACGATAGAAAAAAATACCGAGGTAATGTAAATGCCGTCTAAGCAGAATTCTATAAAACGCAATTTTATTTTTAATAGTATATTAACGCTTTCTTCCATCATTTTTCCGTTGATTACATTTCCGTATGTATCAAGGATTCTGCTTCCGGGTGGTACCGGTAAAGTTTCTTTTGCCATATCTGTTGTATTCTATTTTAATATGTTTGCACAACTTGGAGTGCCGACTTACGGTATTAGGGCATGTGCCAAAGTAAGGGATAATAAAGAAGAACTGACCAGAACTGTCCAGGAAATTTTGATAATTAATTTAGTGATGAATGTTATTGTCTATACATCATTTTTTATAGCCTTACTATTTGTACCCCGTTTACAAGAAGATAAAATGTTGTTTATTATTGTAAGTATAACAATAATGTTCAATACAATCGGTGCAGAATGGTTGTATAAAGCACTTGAGCAGTATGCCTATATAACAATTCGTTCTGTTATTTTTAAATATATTGCTTTAGTAGGCATGTTTTTTTTCATTCATCATCAAAGAGATTATGTAATTTATGGAGCTATTACAATATTTGCCGGTGTTGGGTCAAATATATTTAATTTTATCAATATAAGAAAATATATTTACATATTCCCAATGGGCAATTATTGTTTTAAAAAACATCTAAAAGCAATTCTTATATTCTTCGCAATGTCAGTTGCAACTACGGTATATACACATTTGGATACGGTTATGCTGGGGTTTATTAAGACAGATGCTGATGTCGGCTATTATAATGCCGCAGTAAAGATAAAAGGAGTCCTGGTTAGTTTTGTATCATCATTAGGAGTGGTTTTACTGCCTAGGACGTCCTATTATATCGAACACGGATTAAAGAACGAGTTTAATAGAATTACTGGTAAAGCTTTATATTTCATTGTTATGTTGGCGTCTTCTGTTTCAATCTATTTTTTACTATTTGCAAAAGAAGGCATATTATTTCTATCAGGCACGGCATATGCCGGTTCCATCGTTCCGATGGAAATTATAATGCCCACAGTTTTTTTTATTGGGCTGACCAATATTTTAGGAATTCAAATGTTAGTACCGCTGGGAAAAGAAAAATATGTATTATATTCTGAAATTGCTGGTGCCGCAGTTAATTTAATCATCAACATAATATTAATACCCGGATATGCTTCTGCAGGTGCTGCAATTGGGACTCTGTCAGCTGAAATAGTAGTATTTATTGTTCAGTTTATCGTACTTAAAGAGAAAGTAGTTCCGCTTTTTAAAAGTATGCATTGGTTAAAACTTGGAATTTCATTGATAGTGGCGTCAATTCTTTCTTCTTTCATTAAATTAGTATCATGTAATTCGGAATTTATGGTCCTTGTAGTATCAGCTTTTATATTCTTTGGGATTTATGGATTAATGCTTCATGTTTTTAAGGAAAAAATGCTAATAGAATTAGAAAAACAAGTTTTATTAAAAATCAGGAATAGGTTTAGGAAATAAGAGAGTCATTTGGAACATGGATTGGTTTTGTAATAGTGAACATCTTTTTAGCATTTCATGAAAAAAGTCATATGCGATAATAATTATACGGATTTGAAATTATTCTGGCCAAATGTGGGAAAATCTGTATAACGATTCTTCCTTTTATTACCAATTTGTAATTGAAGTTGTAAAACGTATATTATATAATCTTTTTGTTAGTTTAAAAGCAGATAATGCGGATGATTTATAAAACTAATTATTTAATAAGAAATATTTGATAATAATAATAACATTTATATTTATAAAAAATAATGAATGGAAATAAAAACAAAAAAATAGATTAAATAAGGAGTGCTGCAATGGAAATAAGAAATAATAATATGAATGAAATAGACATAAAAGAGATAGTTCACATATTGGTGAAAAAGCTATGGATAATAGTGATAGCAGCTATCATTGCATCTGCAGCGATTGGCTGTATCAATCTATTTGTAATAACTCCGGTATATACCTCAACAACTAAGATATATGTAATTAATCGTCAGGATGAAACAAAGACAACCTATTCCGATCTGCAGACAGGAACCCAGATAACGCAGGATTATATGATTCTTGTAACCAGCCGTCCGGTTCTGGAACAGGTAATTAGTAATATAAATGTCAACATGACTCCGGATGAATTAAACGCTATGATATCGATTATCAATCCGGAAGGTACGCGCATATTGGAAATCAGTGTTACGGATTATGATCCACTGCTTGCTAAGAAACTGGCCGATGCAATTGCTGACGTCTCCGCCAGGCAGCTGGTTAATATTATGGAAATAGAAAAAGTGAATGTTGCAGAGTATGGAAATCTTCCCGGTGAAGCAGACAGCAATAATTTAGCAAGGAGCTTCATGATGGGTGCATTGTTAGGAATACTGATTTCTTCTGCGGTCATAATAGTAGTACATACAGTGAATGACAATATCAGGACCGCGGAGGATATTGAACGTCATCTGGGAATTACCACCTTAGGTATGATACCTTTGGTAGATGAATCTAATAGGAGAAAGCGTAGGTTAAAGAAGCTGAACCGTAAAATGAATTTAGCAAGTTAAGGAGTGGGAGTTAAGGGAGAAAGACAATGAAAATCAAACAAGGATTTCTTCTACGAGAGATAGCAGGTTCCTGGGTTGTTGTTCCGCTGGGGAAAAGAGTGGTGGAATTTAACGGTCTTATGAGCCTTAGTGAGAGTGGTGCATTACTTTGGAAAAGGCTGGAAGCCGAAGTACAGGATGACCAGGATTTAGTAATGGTACTGAAAGAGAACTATAAGGTGGATGAGGATATCGCAAGGACGGATGTTAATGAATTTCTGGCTAATATAAGAGAGAAAGGATTCATAGAACAATGAGTATGACTTGGGGACAATTAAGTGGTATTTTAGCGAAAGACTCAATGGAGAAGAAAATTCCCCTCATAGGGGAATTTGAGTTAACAGCCAGGTGTAATTTAACGTGTAAGATGTGTTATGTCTGCCGGAAGGGGAATGATACAGAAGCAATGAAAAGGGAGCGTTCAGCAAAAGAATGGATACGGCTTGCAAGGGAGGCTTTTGATGCAGGAATGCTTTTTTTATTGCTTACGGGAGGAGAAGTATTCCTACGAAAGGACTTTAAAACGATATATGAAGAGATTTCCATGATGGGATTCAATGTATCTGTATATTCAAATGGTACTATGATTACACCACAGGTTGCCAGCTGGCTGGGAAGGATTGCACCATCACAAATTGATGTAACCCTATATGGGGCATCACCTGAGACTTATCAGAAAGTATGTGGGGATGCAAGTGGTTATGAAAGAGCAATGCGGGGCATAGAATTACTGATTGCCCAGGGAATCAATGTACAGCTAAGAACGACGATTGTCCGCGGTAATGTAGGGGACTATGATAAATTAAATGAAATAGCTGGAAAGTCAGGTATGACTTTAGGTATTGTCAATTACATATCACCAAGGAGGGAGGGCTCCTTAACCAGTCCGGAGACGGAACGCCTGTCGCCTAAGGAGCTGGTTGAGTTCGAGAAGAAAATCAGTATGGAGGATTATAATAATATATCTGATAATCAATATTCTGTTCATCCGATGGAAGCGACCCTTAATGATAAGTTAAATAATTCAGGAATTAATTTGAATATGAAGGATTCTTTTCCCTGCAGCAGCGGGAAAAACTCCTTCTGGGTGACCTGGGATGGAAGGATGGTACCTTGTTCTTTCATGGCTAAGCCGGAAACATTTCCATTTGAGAAAGGATTTACAGCAGCCTGGGAGGAGCTTAAAAAGCTTTGTGCTTCTGTTCCTGTCTGCAAAACCTGTAACCAGTGTTCCTTACAGGAATTTTGTACCTCCTGTCCGGCAGAATTAATGAATGAAACAGGTAGTTTTGAACATCCGGCCATATATTTATGCGAGCTTGCGCAGGAGAGGAAAAAGATTAATTATGATCAATTGATTTTTTCAGACAGGAGGTGAAAGTTTGAAACTAAAAAGTAGAGGAAAGCCGATAAAAAAGAGTATAGCAAACAAGCCATTCACAAATTCAATTTTTGCGGATGACAGATAGATTATTGTTTATCGAAATCAGGAGTTCACAACCGA
>JBAVPE010000055.1:0-41841 GCA_049692775.1 Anaerocolumna sp.
GCAGTGTTGTGAACAATAACACGCTTCGCAATGCACACAAAACGCAAAGACAGCGTTTTGGCGCGGCAATTCTCCGGTTTTCTGTGACTTTCGCTTCGCTGCACTCACAAAAAACACGTCGCGTATACAGGCTGTGAACAGTAACATTTGTATTACTGTTTTGAAAATAATGTATAAAATTAGCTTGTAAGCTATTCCCTTCTTTGCTATACTAAAGGCGGATGATGTACCCTTCATTGTGGAGAGACAATGAAAGGAGCAAATATGTTTAGTAAAGCACTCAGTGCAGCCGTAAATGGAATAGACGGCATAATCGTATCTGTGGAAGCTGATGTCAGTGATGGTCTGCCGATATTTGAAATGGTAGGTTTCCTGGGTTCTGAAGTAAGGGAGGCCAGGGAAAGAGTCAGGATATCACTTAAGAATTCAGGTTATCGGCTGCCTGCCAAAAGAATTACGATTAATCTATCTCCGGCAGATCTTCGCAAAGAAGGTACTGCTTTTGATCTTCCTATTGCAATCGCAATCTTAACCGCTTTCGGTTATATTCCCCAAGATAATCTTAATAAAACCTTATTCATTGGTGAAATGAGTTTAAACGGAGAAATTAATAAGGTAAATGGTGTACTTCCTATTGTTTATACTGCCTACAGACTAGGTTTTGAAAGATGTCTCGTACCGGTTGATAATGTAAGGGAAGGAGCCGTTGTACAAGGCATTGATGTCTATGGAGTTAAAAATCTGCAAGAAGCTGTAATGTTCTTAAATAATGACAGCATTTTGGAACCATATTATATAAATAAAGAAGTATTTTTCTGCGAAAATGAAGAGTCTGATGATTTGGATTTTTCTGATGTGACCGGTCAGGAATTAGCAAAAAGGGCAATTGAGATTGCAGCCTCCGGAATGCATAATATACTTATGGTCGGTCCACCCGGGGCAGGTAAAACAATGCTGGCTAAACGAATACCGACCATAATGCCTGAACTTACTTTTGAAGAGAGTTTAGAAATTTCCAAAATCTATAGTGTATCAGGTCTGTTAAATAATAACAGGTCATTAATTCAAAAAAGACCGTTTCGGTCCCCGCACCATACCATAACTACTGCAGCCCTGACTGGAGGCGGCAGAATTCCTATGCCGGGCGAGATAAGCCTGGCCCATCTTGGAGTCCTGTTCCTGGACGAATTCCCTGAATTTAATCGTAATACGATCGAAATATTAAGACAACCCCTGGAAGAAAATGAAATTACCATAGCAAGACTCTATGGTACTTATCGGTATCCGGCTGATTTTATGTTAGTTACTGCTATGAATCCGTGCACCTGTGGATATTATCCGGATAGAAATAAATGTAACTGTTCGCCAAACCAGGTTAAACGTTACCTGGGAAAAATAAGCAGACCACTGTTAGACCGTATTGATATATGTATTGAAGCTTTACAGGTAAATTATAAAGAACTGGAGAACTATAAACCGGCAGAACCTTCTGTACGTATCAGGGAAAGGGTTATGAAGGCCAGGGATATACAGCTAAAACGGTATGAGAATGAAACCTTCTATTTTAATTCCCAGCTAACCCCTAAAACAATTAATCAATATTGTAAACTTGGCAAAAAGGAAAAGCTGCTATTAGGGAATGCCTTTACAAAAATGAATTTAAGTGCAAGAGCTTACCACCGGATATTAAAGGTATCAAGAACAATTGCAGATTTGGATGGATCAGAGATAATTAAAGAAAAACATCTCAGTGAAGCTATCTGCTATAGAAGTTTAGACAAAAAATATTGGGAAGATTAGAAAATTGCATCAGATAGGTCGATAAATTTATGGCAGTATCGCATCTGCAATCAGATGTGATAAGCAAGGGGTGTTAATATGACAAAGAAAGAATATTGGTTTTGGTTATGTAATCTGGAACAGATAGGATTAAAGAAAATACAAGTTTTACTGGAATTTTTTGAAACACCGGAGCAGGTTTACCTGGATAATGGAAAAGGATTAGATCACATCAGCATATTAACTGCTTCCGATAAAAATTCAATCTTAAAAAGTAAAGAAAAAGGAAGAATTCAAGAAAATTATGCTAAACTATTAAGTAAAGGCATATATTTTGTAACGAAAGAGGAGGCTGACTATCCCGCTAAACTGCATAATATATACAATCCTCCGTTTGCGTTGTATATAAAAGGAAAATTACCCAGTGAAGATAAGATTAGTATAGCGATAGTTGGAGCAAGAAATTGTTCTGATTACGGTAAGGAAATTGCCAGATATCTATCCGGAGAATTGGCTAAGGAAGAGATACAGATTATTAGCGGGTTAGCAAGGGGAATAGATGGTTATGCCCATGAGGGTACTTTAGCTGCCGGAGGAAGTACCTATGGAATTGAGGGATGCGGCGTTGATATATGTTATCCGAAAGAAAATTTTAACATATATATGGATATGCAGGAAAAGGGCGGTATCATATCGGAATATGGTCTTTCCTATTACCCGAAAGCTTATAATTTTCCTATGCGGAACCGGCTTATCAGTGGTATGTCGGATGGAATATTAGTGATTGAAGCCAAAGAAAAAAGCGGTTCTTTAATAACGGCAGATATGGGTTTAGAGCAGGGCAAGAATATATATTCCGTTCCCGGACGTATTAAAGACCAGTTAAGTGCAGGATGCAATAATCTTATTAAAATCGGCGCTAAAATGGTTACCGGACCGGAAGATATATTGGAAGATTACGGAATAATTTATAAAAATTGTAAAAACCAAATGAAAAAAATTGATAAATTACTTGAAACCAAAGAAAAAATAGTGTATGCTTGTTTAAGTTTCATCCCAAAGCATATGAATGAAATTGCTGGAGAAACTAATATAAATATAATGGACCTAACTGAAATACTGATGAATTTAGAATTGAAAAATTATGTTAGACAAATCAGAAAAAATTATTATGCATATATATCATAAATATAAAACCAGATAAGGGGAGTGGGTATATGTCAAAGAATTTAGTTATAGTGGAATCACCGGCAAAGGCTAAGACAATAAAGAAATTTTTAGGCAGCAATTACGAAGTAATTGCATCAAACGGTCATGTGAGGGATTTGCCGAAAAGCCAGTTGGGAATTGACGTTGAAAATGATTATGAACCAAAATATATTACAATTCGAGGGAAAGGCGATTTATTGGCTAAAATAAGAAAAGAGGTAAAGAAGGCAGATAAAGTTTATCTTGCAACTGACCCTGACCGTGAAGGGGAGGCAATATCCTGGCACTTATCAAAGTCTTTAAAATTGGAAAATAAAAATTCCAGCCGGATTACCTTTAATGAAATTACGAAAAATGCAGTAAAATCCTCCATAAAACAGGCCAGGGATATTGATATGAATTTAGTGGATTCCCAGCAGACCAGAAGAATTCTGGACCGCATGGTTGGATACAGCATCAGTCCACTCCTTTGGGCAAAAGTAAAAAGAGGTTTAAGTGCAGGACGTGTCCAGTCTGTTGCACTCAGGATTATCTGTGACCGGGAAGAAGAAATTAATGCATTTATACCGGAAGAATATTGGAACTTAGAAGGTACTTTTGATGTTAAAGGAGATAAAAATCCGTTAATTACAAAGTTTGCCGGTTACGGCAGTGATAAAGTAACAATTCATTCGGAAACAGAATTAAATGAAATATTAAAGAAATTAGAAAATGTAAAATTTAAGATCACGGAAATAAAACGTGGGGAAAGAGTCAAAAAATGCCCGCTTCCTTTTACAACCAGTACTTTACAGCAGGAGGCAGCTAAGAATTTAAACTATTCTACATCAAAGACGATGCGTATAGCACAACAATTATATGAAGGTGTCGATATTGAGAATCATGGTACAGTCGGATTGATTACTTATCTGCGTACTGATTCGGTCAGAATATCAGAAGAAGCTGATGCCACTGCCAGAGATTTTATAACAAAAATTTATGGGGCAGACTTTGTAGCAGATAAAGAAAAAGCGAAAGAAAGTAATAAGAAGATTCAGGATGCCCATGAAGCAATAAGGCCTACCTATGTGGATCTGACACCGGTAGTAGTAAAGGAATCATTGAGCAGGGATCAATTCCGGTTATACCAATTGATTTGGAAGAGATTTGTTGCCAGCAGAATGCAATCCGCTAAATATGAAACTATTTCTGTTAAAATTGATGGAAATGGGTACCGCTTTACCACATCAGGATCAAAAGTGATTTTTGATGGGTATATGTCAGTATATACAACAGAAGAAGATGAAAAACAAAATAATGCAATGCTAAAGAACTTGTCTGAAGATTCTGAACTTAGCTTAACTGAATTAAATCATTCCCAGCATTTTACGCAGCCACCGGCGCATTACACGGAAGCGTCCCTGGTTAAAACCTTAGAGGAATTAGGTATTGGAAGGCCAAGTACTTACGCACCTACCATAACAACGATTCTGGCCCGCAGATATGTAATAAAAGAAAACAAAAATTTATATATAACGGAGCTTGGTGAAATAGTTAATAATATTATGAAACAAGCGTTTCCAAGTATTGTGGATGTTAATTTCACGGTTAACCTGGAATCACTGCTTGACCGGGTTGAAGATGGTTCCATTCCATGGAAAACAGTTGTACGTAATTTTTATCCTGATTTAGAAGCAGCCGTATCCCAAGCGGAAGAGAGTCTGGATGAAATTAAAATAGAAGATGAAAAAACTGATGTGATTTGCGAAGAGTGCGGCCGTAATATGGTTATAAAGTATGGGCCTCATGGTAAATTCTTAGCTTGTCCGGGATTTCCGGACTGCCGTAATACGAAACCATACCTGGAGAAAATAGGAATCTCATGTCCCTTATGTGGTAAAGATGTTGTAATCCGTAAAACCAAAAAGGGAAGAAGATATTATGGATGCGAAAATAATCCGGAATGTGAATTTATGACATGGCAAAAACCTTCCGAACAAAGATGCCCAAAATGTAATGGCATAATGGTAGAAAAAGGAACGAGTTTAGTATGCAATAATGAAAAATGCGGAAGTATTGTAGCGAAAAAATGATAAATAAGTTAAAAATAACAATTTTTTTGGTGAATGTGTTTCGAAATCAGTGAATAACTATTGTTTTTATGAAAAATGTATGGTAAGATTTATCTGATAACATGATTATAAGGCGTAAGAGTTTAGATTATAGTAATAATAACGTGTCCCTATAATCAGATTCACGGCGAGAATTGCATCGCCTTTTATTAGAAGATTGTAAAACAACTTCCGATAGGTTGATAAATTATTATGTGAATTAGTACAGCTGGATACTTAGAGAAAGATAAGTATCAAATCGGTGGGGGTACTGGGAGGATGTTTCATGAGCGTACAGTTGCTAGACAAGACAAGAAAGATTAACAAACTATTACACAATAATAATTCCCATAAGGTTGTATTTAATGATATTTGTGAAGTATTAAGTGAAATTTTGGAATCCAATATTCTTGTGATAAGTAAAAAGGGAAAAGTATTAGGAATTAAGAACAGGGATGATATCACTGAAATTAAAGAATTAATTAAAGATTCGGTTGGCGGATATATTGATCAATTATTAAATGAAAGATTGCTAAATATATTATCTACCAAAGAGAATGTTAATTTGGTGACGTTAGGTTTTGAATTTGAGCGGGAGAATAATTATCAGGCAATCATTAATCCGATTGATATCGCCGGTGAAAGACTTGGTACTTTGTTTCTATATAAAAGCAGCCAACAATATGACTTGGATGACATTATTTTAAGCGAATATGGTACTACGGTTGTCGGTTTGGAAATGATGCGTTCAGTGAATGAAGAAAATGCGGAAGAAAGCAGGAAGGTTCAGATTGTGAAATCAGCTATCAGTACACTATCTTTTTCTGAATTAGAAGCAATCATTCATATATTTGAAGAATTAGAAGGCAATGAAGGGATTTTAGTAGCCAGTAAAATTGCTGACAGAGTCGGTATAACCAGGTCTGTTATTGTGAATGCACTCAGGAAGTTTGAAAGTGCAGGAGTAATTGAATCCAGGTCCTCCGGTATGAAGGGTACTTATATTAAAGTTCTGAATGATGTTGTGTTTGATGAACTGAAAAGATTGAATAAATAGCTAAAATCATGTATTTTATAAATAATTAGAAATTTAGTGAATTTAAATTCAAATACAGTAATAGATGGTATGTAAATCTATGAATAGGTATAATTTTATTTATATATGAAAAAATAGGAAGGATTTATGAGGAATTTCGACTCATGAATCCTTTTTTCGCCGTAATATTACATTGATTTTAACGTAATATTACGATATTTGTGATAAAATTTTACATTTTATGATATAATAGTACTAGTTAAACAAAAATTGCTTGTTTTTTTGTCATAAAATAATTATAATTATACCAGATACGAAAGGAGTGTAAATATGGTAGGTTCGAATGCATATAATTATATCAATATTTTAGACAAAGCGGCAGATGCCAGCTGGACAAGAAACGAGCTAATAACGAATAATATTGCGAACGTGGATACCCCTAATTATAAAAGAAAGGATATAGAATTTCAGACTTATTTGGCAAATGAATTAGAGGGTAATGGAAGCCTGGACCAAAAAGTTGCTAATGCAGACTTTAATTCTTTAGAAGCTTCTATCTATACGGACGATGCCTCTTTAAGTTATCGTCTTGATGGTAACAATGTAGATATTGATACGGAATCAGCAAATCAGGCCGAAAACCAAATAAGGTATTATACATTGCTGGATTCCATGACACAGGAGTTTAGCAGAATAAAGTCAGTTTTAACGAATAATTAGGAGGGTGCCATATGTCAATAATGGAGGGAATGAATGTCAGCGCGAGCGGAATGACTGCTCAAAGACTTAGGATGGATATCATATCGCAGAATATAGCCAACGTAAATACGACCAGGGATGAAAATGGGGAAGCTTACAAACGCAAGATGGTTGTATTTGCAGAGAAAGATACGAATTCTTTTGCTGATATATTAAATAGTAAAACAGGTACAAGACCCGGTAATGGAGTTAAGGTATCCGAAATAGTGGAAGATACAAAAACACCTATGAATTTAGTATATGATCCTTCACATCCTGATGCAAACGAAGAGGGGTACGTAGCATATCCTAATGTCAATACAGTGACAGAAATGACAAATTTAATTGATGCGAGCAGATCATATGAAGCAAATGTAACAGCCTTTAATGCCACTAAAAATATGGCTTTAAAGGGACTTGAAGTAGGCAAATAATAGGGGGGGATAATTTATGGACATTGCATTACTGAATGGTATATCAGATCTTAGTACGTTTAACAAAGGAACTTCGGCAGTTAGTAAAACAAATAAAAATGAAACATTTGAAAATCTGTTTCAATCAGCGCTTTCCATGATAAAAGATACAGGGAATTTAACAGATGCTGCAGAGAATGCGGAAATGTCTTATGCGTTAGGTTTTAACGATAATACCCATGATCTACAGGTTGCACAGCAGAAAGCCAACCTTTCACTGCAATATACGGTGGCTGTAAGAAACAAGGTATTAGAATCTTATAAAGAGATTATGAATCTCCAATTTTAACTCGATGACTAGAGGAGCAGTAACATGGTAGACAAACTAAAACAGATACCGGTTCAGCTATTGAATCAATGGAATAAATACTCCAGTAAACAGAAAACGATTATAATAAGCGTAATTGCAACTGTTTTTTTGGCATTGATTATATTAGTAACTATTATGAACAGGACACAATATAAAACGTTAATCGTAAATGATACGATAAAAGACGCAAGTGCTGTAGCAGAACTTTTAGAAGAGAAAGGTATCGCTTATAAGCTCGATAGTGATCAAGTTACCATATTGGTAGATAAAAAGAAATATTCGGATGCGCTTCTTTTAGTATACAGCAGTGATGTCCCAACCTCGGGATTAACAATGGAACAATTAATGAACAATGATTTAAGTACTACAAACAGTGACAGAAATTTAAAGAACCATTTATATATACAATCAGAGATCAGAAAATATTTAATAACAATGACTGGAATTAAAGATGCCCAGGTTACCTATGTGCCCCAGGAAAGCAATTATAGTGTTTTATCCGAAAAGCAGGATTACCCAGCCAGTGTAGCATTAACCATTACAGATGATTTTGATATATCTACTGCCCAGGCAGTTGCAGAATATGTTGCTGCGGCAATCGGCAATGAATCTACAGAGAAAATTAAGGTTATTGACCAGAACGGTAATCTGTTATTTGGCGGTAAAGATGATTTATATTCAGGAAGTGCCAACTCTGTCTTGGAATATCGTGAAAAACTTCAAAATACTTATAACAATAATATATACATGCTGATGATGAAATTGGGTTATACCGATGTCCAGCCAATGTTTAACTGGGTACTTAATATGGATAAAGTAACACAGTTATATACGGAGCAGATACCTGCTGATGGACAGGATCAAGGCTTATATAAAACATATTATTCATATGAAGCAAAAAATACCAGCGATAGCAGCGGTGGAAGCCCTGGTACAGATTCCAATGATGAGACATCTTATGATGTACAGACAGATGGGGCAAATGGATCCTCCGCCTCCACCGTTAAGATTGAATATCTGCCCAGTGAAAGAGTAACCAATACAGAATATGAGATTGGGGCGGTAGTACCGGAACAATCGTCCGGAAGTATTGTCTGCACCAAGGTTGTTACATATAAAGAAGAAGACTTAAAATCCCAGGGATTATTAAACGGAACGACTTTTGACGCTTATGTCCAGGCCAACCAGGAAAAAACATCTATTACGGTAGGTGATGATATCTATAAAATGGTTTCACTTGCTACCGGAATAGCTGTTGACAAACTATCCATTATTGCCTATGAACAGCCTGTTTTTATACCTAAGGAGTCTACTTCCAGAGGATTAGCATTCTATCTCCAGATAATCCTTGCTGTATTAATTATAGCATTACTTATTTTTGTAGTGTTTAAGGGTACTTCGCCGGTTGAAATAACAGAATTAGAGCCTGAATTATCAGTAGAACAGTTATTAGCTACGACGAAAGAAAACCAATCTTTAGATGATATTGAATTTAGTGAAAAATCAGAAACCAAGAAGATGATTGAAAAGTTTGTGGACGAAAATCCGGAAGCCGTTGCCCAATTGCTGCGGAACTGGCTGAATGATGAATGGGGTTAATAAGGAGGATGCGAAATGGCTAAGAATACTGAAATTACGGGGGTACAAAAAGCTGCGGTACTGTTAATTGCGCTTGGCCCGGAAAAATCAGCCAGTATATTTAAACACCTCAAAGAAGACGAAATAGAACAGCTTACTTTGGAAATTGCCAATACCCGTAGTGTATCACCAGCTACGAAAGAGCAGGTTTTGGATGAATTTTATGAAATTTGTTTAGCCCAGCAATATATTGCCGAAGGTGGTATTGCTTATGCCAAAGAACTTTTGGAAAAAGCTTTAGGCGAAGAAAAAGCAAAAGATGTCATTGGCAAGCTGACTGCTTCTTTACAGGTACGTCCATTTGAATTTGTACGAAAAACAGACGCAAGTCAGATGTTGAACTTTATACAGGATGAACATCCCCAGACAATTGCACTCATCTTATCCTACTTATCTTCCGGGCAGGCTTCCTCCATTATATCTGCACTGCCTCCGGATAAACAGGCAGATGTAGCGAAACGTATTGCCCAAATGGACCGTACTTCACCGGATGTTATTAAGGAAGTGGAAAGAATACTGGAACGTAAATTATCTTCCCTGGTAAATCAGGATTATACAATTGTTGGTGGTGTTGATTCCATCGTTGCAATTTTAAATACGGTTGACAGGGGAACTGAAAAACATATTATGGAAACCTTGGAAATTGAAGAGCCTGAATTGGCAGATGAAATCAGAAGAAAGATGTTTGTATTTGAAGATATTCTTTCCCTTGATGATAAATCAATACAAAGAGTGCTCAGGGAAGTTGATAATAATGAACTGGCAGTAGCATTGAAGGGCTCCAATGAAGAAGTACAGACGGTTATCTTTAACAATCTTTCCAAACGTCTTGCGGCTATGATTAAAGAAGACATGGAATTTATGGGGCCGGTCAGATTAAAGGATGTTGAAGAGGCACAGCAGAAGATTGTTAATATAATAAGAAAATTGGAGGACTCCGCTGAAATTATCATATCAAGAGGTGGAGGTGACGAGATTATTGTCTAATGTAATTAAATCCAGATTTATTTATGTGAATGATGAGGAAAAGAAAATTATTGATTCCAATGAAAGAAGCGAAATATTCCGATTAATAAATCTTGATAAACAGTTTAATGATTCTTCTATCAGGAGCGAAACAGCTGCTGCAGCAGAAGCGGACAGCGGGGCATTTACAGAAGGTATTAAAGTAACGGTAATTGACCGGGTTTCTTCTGAAGAACAAGACGAATCAGCAAAGCTCCAGAGTGAGCAAATCATGGAAGAGGCGAAAGACCAGGCGGCCCAAATCTTACTGGCAGCTGAGCAGGAGGCCAAAAAGGTAAGTGAATCAATATATGAAGAAGCCCGTAATAAAGGATATCAGGACGGAATCCAAAAAAGTATTTCAGAAGTCCAGGAAAAGAAAAATGAATTAAACCAATTAACAGACATGCAAAACGAGGATTATTTAGCCAGGATTAATAGTTTAGAACCGCAGTTTGCTGATATTGTTGCAATGCTCATAGAAAAGTTAACCGGTATCCTTGTTGAAGATAAAAAGGATGTAATTAATTATCTGATACATAATGCTATCCTGAATGCAGATAACAGCAAATATTATATAATCAGAGCCTCAAAAGATGATTATGTGTTTGTATTATCCAAAAAGAAAGAATTAGCGGACCTTGTTAATGAAGAAATTACAATAGATATTATCCTGGATAAGGAACTTAATAAAAACCAATGTTTAATTGAGACAGATACCGGCATAGTAGATTGTAGCCTTGATGTCCAATTATGTAATCTGATCCAGGATATTAAGCTTCTTTCTAACTGAAAAAGGATAAATAATATCTTTGATTTTATTGTATTATCACATGTAATGCAGAGCAGATGGGAGCCGGTTATGATCGATGTAGATTTTAATAAGTACAGGAATTTAGTAGAGAAAACATATGAAAAATCCCTGGGAAAAGTTGTTAAGGTAGTTGGCTTAACCATCGAATCCATTGGTCCTAAGGCAAATCTGAATGATTTATGCAGGATTGTATCTAAGGATAAAAAGCAAACTGTAATGGCTGAAGTTGTAGGATTTCGGGAAAATCGGATTTTAATAATGCCCTACGGTAATGTGGAAGGTGTCGGGATTGGAAGTACAGTAGAATCCATGATGGAACCACTTAAGGTATTGGTAGGCAACAGCCTTCTTGGCAAAACCTTAGATGGACTTGGCAGACCGATTGATAATTCACAGTTAGAGCTTGATTTAGGATATTCTGTGGAAGCTGAACCTCCGGACCCAATGAAACGTAAGCTGATTGATGAAGTACTTCCCTTAGGGGTAAAAGCAGTAGATGCTATGATTACGGTAGGAAAAGGCCAGCGTATAGGAATCTTTGCCGGCAGTGGCGTAGGCAAGAGTACTTTACTTGGTATGTTTGCAAGAAATACTAAAGCAGATATTAATGTAATCGGATTAATTGGTGAACGTGGCAGGGAAGTTCGGGAATTTATTGAAAGAGATTTAGGAAAAGAAGGCTTAAAACGTTCTGTAGTGGTGGTTGCTACATCGGATAAACCGGCACTGATCCGTAAAAAAGCAGCTAAAACAGCAACAGCAATTGCAGAATATTTCAGGGATCAGGGAAAAGACGTTTTACTCATGATGGATTCACTTACACGTTTTTCCATGGCACAAAGGGAGATTGGACTTGCATCCGGTGAACCGCCGGTGTCGCGGGGTTATCCTCCCAGTGTATATTCTGAAATGCCAAAGCTTTTGGAACGGGCAGGTAATTCCGAACATGGATCTATAACAGGTCTCTATACCGTATTAGTAGATGGGGATGATTTTAATGAGCCGATTACAGATACTGCAAGAGGTATCTTAGACGGTCATATCATGTTAACCAGAAAGTTTGCCAATAAGAATCATTATCCGGCCATTGATGTATTACAGAGCATTTCACGTGTTATGTCTTCCATCGTTACGAATGAACATAAAGCAGCGGCAGGTAAACTGAAAATGGTTTTAGCAACTTATAGTGAAGCAGAAGATTTAATTAATATTGGAGCATATAAAAATGGTTCCAATAAAAATATAGATTATGCCATATCAAAAATAGAAGAAATAAACGAATTCCTGCAACAGGATGTGAATGATAAATTGGAATTCGGACAAATTATAGATTCTTTAGCAGAAATTTTTAAGGATCAGGTGAAAGAATGACGAAGTTTATTTATAAAATGGAAAACATTTTATCCATTAAATATAAAATCGAAGATCAGGCAAAAACCGCATATGGGTTAGCACTTATGAAGCTTACGGAAGAGGAAGATAAATTATTAGTTCTTAAAAATAAGATAAATATTTATCAGGCTAGAAAAGTAAGTTTAATGCAGCCCAAATTAAGACTTTTTGATATCAGGAAATGTGAAGAAGCGATTGAAATTATGAAACATTACATAAATCAACAGCAAATCGCTGTTAAAAAAGCGGAAAAGCAACTGGAAAATACCCGTTTGCGATTAAATGCAGCTATGATGGATCGAAAAACCCTTGAAAAACTGAAAGAAAATGCGTTAAATGAATTTTTTGTCGAATACGAAGCAGAGCAAAGAAAAGAAATAGATGAATTAGTTAGTTTTAAATATAATAATCCTACTGATTACTAGGAGGAAAGAAAATGGCAAAAAAGAATAAAGAACTCAGTAATAATGAAAATGAAAAAAGTGCAGGCAGTAAAATAATAGCAGCCATGATCGTATTTTTTATCGTCCTCATTTGGCTGGCTGTTTTTGCGGTACTTATAAAATTAGATGTCGGAGGATTTGGAAATTCAATTCTCAGGCCGCTGTTAAAGGATGTGCCTGTTATTAATAAAATTCTTCCTTCCGTTCCGGAAGAGCAGATAGCATATGAAAATGATTATCCGTATACGACTCTCGAAGAGGCAATTGCCCGGATTAAAGAATTGGAAGCGCTAAATGACAGCTTGACAAAAGATAGTACTTCCGGCGCTGACAAAGTGAAAGAATTACAGGCTGAAGTCGACAGACTAAAAGTATTTGAAGATAATCAAAAAGCGTTTGAAGATAGAGTTAAGGCTTTTGATGAGAATGTGGTTTTTGCAGATCAGGCACCGGGCGTAGAGGAATACAAGGCCTATTATGAAAGTATTGATCCTACCCATGCAGAAGAAATATACAGACAGGTAATAGAACAGCTTCAATATAATGAAAAAATAAAAGAAAAAGCAGATATTTACCGTAAGATGAAACCGGCAGAAGCAGCAGCTATCCTTCAAACCATGACTGCGGATATAGATTTGGTATCGGAGATGCTTTTAACTATGAGACCGGCGGAAAGTTCCCTTATCCTCGCTCAAATGGATCCAACCGCAGCTGCAAAAATAACGAAAAAAATGTTTGACATGGATGCAGAAAAAAAGGCCAACAGCAGTTATAATCCGGACTCTGCCGGTACAACTGACAGTACCGGCAGTAATTAGTATATATGAGCTTATGTTGGTATTTATAAAATATACCACTTAAGTATAAATAATAAAAAGAAAGGAGGTAAAGCATATGATGACCCAAAACTTAAAAACCCAGGTAATTAGCTTACTTAGTAATCCCCAAGCCGGTAATTCATCTTCTGTAAAACAAAAAAGTACGGATAGCGATTTTGGAAGTGTTATGGATAGTAATTTAAAATCAAAAAGTACTGCGGGAAAAGACAAGAGTTCAGTTAATGAAACCAGAAGCGGCAATAGGAATGAAGATCAGAAAGTTTCTGATAAAGCCAAATCTTCTGAAGTCAATTCCAAAGATAATAAAAACGCAAAAGATGATAATGGTGCAAACGTTATTAATGCCGATGCCGGTAATCAGGATAGCACTTCTGTAGATTCGGATAAAAACATAGCGGATGGTATGAAAGAGGAAGATTTCAATTTAAATAATGTCTATGAAAATATCCAAAGTCTGTTGGAAATGTTACAAAATAAGGTCCAATCCGGTCTTGGTATTTCGAAAGAAGATTTCGAGAAAGCAATGGAGAGTCTTGGACTTACTACAATTGATCTTTTAAACCCGGATAACTTAAAGCAGTTAGTATTACAAGTAAATGGAACGGATGATATTTCGGATGCATTAACCGATGAGAATTTAGCAAATACGATGAAGCAATTAATTCAATCCGTAGATGAATTGAAATCGGGACAGGACTTCACTCTTTCTAAGGAAGAACTTGCAAAAATCACAGAGCAATTCCAAAAATCGGATATAAATGAAACGCAAACAGATCCGGTAAAAACAGTACCAGAGATTTCAGAAAAGGATTTAAACAGCACAAACGCAGCAACTGATAAGCTAAACGGTATAACGCTAGAGATACATAAAACACAAGAGACTGAAACAACAGGTCAGGAATCCTTTACAGAAGATTCTAATAAAAAAGAAGCAGATGTAAAAACGCCGTCACCGGTTGAGTTGTTTGTTCAAAACCTTGCTGTTAAGGGAAGTGATTCCAATATGAATTTTACGGAACAGATTGCAAATGTAAGACAAATGCAGGATATCACCACTCAAATTGTTGATCAGATTAAGATAATGATAAAACCCGAACAGACATCTATGGAACTTCAGTTAAGTCCGGAAAGTTTAGGAAAGATTAATCTGTCTGTCGTTGCAAAAGACGGTATTATGACTGCACATTTTACAGCCCAGAATGAAATTGCAAAAAATGCAATAGAAAGTCAGATGCAGGTATTAAAAGATAATTTAAACAATCAGGGGCTAAAGGTTGAATCTATTGAAGTTACTGTTTCTAATTTTTCCTTTGAACAAAGCAATCAGGCATCCGGCGGGAATGAAAAGGGACAGCAAAACCGTAATCGAAACAGCAAGTTAAATGTAGCAGAAAATGATATCCACACAAATTCAATTGACAAGGAAGGGCAGGAAACCGGACTTGCCGACCAAAGCGGCAGCAGTATTGATTACACTGCTTAATCTAAAAGAAAGGATAATGATATGAGTGAATCAGTTCAATCGATTATTAATAATTTAACAAGTCAAACGACTTCAAGTACCAGTTCAACATCAAGTACCAGCTCTTTAGATAAAGATGCGTTCCTCCAATTATTGGTAACCCAGATGCAATACCAGGATCCATTGAATCCAAGTACGGACACACAATTTGTAGAACAATTGGCTACCTTTTCCCAGTTAGAACAGATGCAGAATCTGAATCAGACGTATTCCAATTCCCAGGCGTTCGGACTGGTAGGAATGAATGTTGTTGTAAATGAAACAGATTCTTCCGGTAATGTTACCGAAAAGAGCGGAACAGTAGATTATGTAGTTATTTCGAATGGAACAGCAAAATTATCGATCGATGGTAATCTATATTCATTGGATGATTTAGCACAGGTTATTGACAGTACTTATCTGATTGAGCAAGGCCTGCCTTATATTCCCGAGGAAGTAAATGAAACTTTTGATAAAGCAGATCCTAAGGACATATCTTTTGAAGTTAATTTAGGAAAAGATGATACGGTGGCTACCGATGTTGCTATACTCCTTAATGGAGAAGTTGTAGATGAAGATCTGGTATCTGTAAATGGGACTACAGTAACAATACAAAAAGAAGCTTTTGAAGATTTAGAGAATGGAACTTATAAACCTACCTTAGTCTTTAATGATACTTATTATACTACGATTTCAGATGAAATAACCATTGTGGTAAAAGGTGAAGCAGCAGATGACGGTTCAGACTCAGGGGATGATTCAGATTCAGGGGATGATTCAGACTCAGAAGATGATTCAGAAGCATAGTAAAATTTATATAAATAATGATTCCTATGAGGTTAAGAAGTTTTAGAATATTGGAAGCTGTAAAAAGTCCATTCTGAAGAATTATTATGAATAAAACAATTGGAATAATCATGGATTGTCGGGATTAATTTTGACAAGACAGAAAAGAGGTTTGTATGAGTCCTATATCACAAACTAATTTCTCTTCCATTGAGTCAATGACAGGGCAGCTCTTAAAAAGTAAAAGTACAGGCGTAAATCAGGTTTCTGAGAGCAGTAAAGTGTCTTTTCTTGACATATTAGAAAAACAGCAGGTTGTTGAAACTGAAACATTAAAATTTTCAAAACATGCCAATGACAGGCTTACCAGCCGGAATATTGATTTATCCGATGAACAGCTGGATAGGCTGGAAACCGGAGCCAGAAAGGCTCAAGAGAAGGGAATCAAAGAATCACTAGTTATGGTAGACAATATTGCTTTTATTGTTAATATTAAGAATAAAACAGTTGTAACTGCTGTAAATGACAGTGATGATAAGGTATTTACCAATATTGATGGTGCTGTAATTATATAAATATGCCGGACCTAAGGGAGGCATAAGTATCCCTGACTGACAGAAAGGGTACAAAGGCACATAATAATAAGGAGGTCATTTCATTATGATGAGATCATTATATTCTGGTGTTTCAGGTTTAAGGGTACACCAGACAAAGATGGATGTAATTGGTAATAATATAGCAAATGTTAATACGGTTGGTTTTAAAGCAAGTTCAGTAAATTTTTCTGATATATATTATCAGACCATACAAAGTGCAACCGGTCCTAATGAGACTACTGGTGCAGGCGGACAAAATGCAATGCAAATCGGTCTTGGTTCTAGCGTAGCTTCCATAGTAGCCTCCATTACCCAGACCGGCGGAGCACAAAGAACGGATAATCCGTATGATATTATGATTTCAGGGGATTCATTTTTTATCGTTAACAGCGGAGGTGTTAATTACTTTACGAAGGCCGGGGATTTTCTGCCTGATAAAAATGGTACACTTACTACTTCAAGCGGTGCAACGGTCATGGGCTGGCAGGTGGATCCCGATGATCCGACCACAATATTGAAAGATACGGTATCACCGCTTAGGATTTTGTCACCGGAGAATCTGTATTCTGAACCGGAGGCTACTACGGAAGCTTATATATCAGGTAATATAGACCCCCAGGATGAGGATATTACCGATGGCGGAAACGGTAAATTAGTCACGGTATCTTTTTACGATAGTATAGGACAGCAATATACCGCTAAATACAATGTATTACAGACATCCACTTCCACAAGTGCATATAATGTAACACTTTCAGATATTGTCGATAAAAACGGCCAATCGATTTTTGTTACGAAAGATAGCACCACTGGCAAATATTCAGCAAATGCTGCAATTGGTACCGTTAAATTTGGCGGACAAACCTTACCGGCTATAACGGATGCTGACGTTGACCCGGATACCGGAGAAATAACCTGGCCGGCTTCCACCGGAACGAATACCATGTCCTTTGATGCAAGCGGTAAGTTTATTGGTATCGATGATACAGCAACCGCTCCAACTGCGGCGGCAGATGACACAAAGTCATTAGGATTGAGCATTACCGTTACCGGAGATAATCCGTTTAAGGATATTAACGTTGATTTCACCACCATAACTCAATACGGTGCCAGCGGAACATCCACCATTGCAGGGGAGAATGGTACCACAGATGGTAAAAATGGAGGTAGAAAGGCCGGAACTATGACCGGTGTCGGAATTGATGAATCTGGTAAAATTTATGGCAAATATGATAATGGTGAAAGCAAATTATTAGGTCAGATTGCCGTGGCATCTTTCTCAAATCCTTCCGGTTTAGAATCAGTTGGAGGCAATATGTTTGCTGAGACCCAGAATTCCGGCAGCTTCGATGGAATCGGACATGATGTTACCAGTGATGGCGGTGGTATGACGACGGGAGTCCTTGAAATGTCGAATGTAGATTTAGCATCTCAGTTTACGGATATGATAACAACCCAAAGAGGTTTCCAGGCTAATTCCAGGATTATTACTACTTCAGACACATTACTTGAAGAATTAATTAATTTAAAACGATAATAGCTTTATGAAATAGTCTTTTCCTGACGGCAGACATTTGTCTGCCGCCGGGAAAAAGAAATAAACAAAATGAGCGACCCATGCTGATGCATTGGAGGTGTTTATATGATTAATGTAACCAAAATGAGCAATGTAAATATAACAGTTAATTCTGATTTAATCGAAACGATTGAAGAAACTCCGGATACTGTTATAACGCTTACAACTGGGAAGAAATTACTGGTAAAAGAAAGTAGACAAGAGATTGTAAATCTTGTAAAATTATACAAAAAAGAACTTTTTTCGCAAGAATAAGAAATACAAAAGATTATTATAGTTAGGTGGGTGGCTGTTTTGAATATTGCTTCGATTATAGGTTTAATAAGTGGGATTTTAGTAATGATATTTGGTATGACATTCCGGCAGGAATCAATGAGCTTTAACTTTAACTTAATTTTTAACTTTCTAGATGTACCATCTATGTTAATTACTTTTGGCGGCTCCTTTACAACGTTAATTACAATGGAATCAAGCCTGAAGTCGTATGTAGGAAAGCTTGCTTCTTTTCGGCTTGTGTTAAAGGCTCCTGCTTATAATGATATTGAAACAATTAAAGATATTATTGCGCTATCAAACGTTGCCAGAAAAGAAGGCCTTTTGGCTTTGGAAGAAACTGCAAATGGTATTGAAGATGATTTTTTAAAAAAAGGTATTTTGTTAATTGTAGATGGTACAGACCCTGAATTAGTGCGTAGTATATTAGAAACGGAATTAAGCTGTATTGAAGGAAGACATAATGAAGTAATCGGATTTTGGGATAAACTTTCAGCAATGGGTCCTGCCTGGGGTATGATTGGTACGTTAATCGGTTTAATAAATATGTTAAAAGATTTAAATGACCCTTCTACGATAGGACCGAATATGGCAATTGCGTTAGTTACAACTTTCTATGGTTCTTTATTAGCTAACTGGGTGTGTATCCCGGTGGTTAACAAGTTAAAAGCAGGTAATTTGTCTGAAATCATGATGAAAGAAGTTATAGTTGAGGGTCTTTTATCCATTCAGGCAGGTGAAAATCCAAGAGTTATAGAAGAAAAATTAAAATCTTTCTTAAATCCTGTAAATCGAGCTGAATTTGATTCTGTTGAAGGCGGTGAAGTAGATGGCTAGAAAGAAAAAGGCAGAAACATCCAGTGCGGGTGCCCCCTGGTTAAGTACTTTTGCCGATTTAATGAATTTATTACTTTGCTTCTTCGTATTACTCTTTGCTTCTTCTACGGTAGATGCGGAAAAATATGAACAAATCGTTAATTCCATGTCAAGCAGTTTTAGTATATTCAGCGCCGGCAGCACCGCCATTGATGATGGAAGACTGATTTCAACCGGTGTTTCACAGCTTAATGATTTGTCAGAATATTATAGCACCATGGGAAAGAGCAGTGATGAATCGGATGTCGATGAATATGAAGAATCAAATGCCATGCAGAAATTATTAGAAGAAAAAAAAGAAGCATCCCAAGCTATTTATGATGAGGTTTCCGATTTGGCTGATAAAAAAAGCTTGGGGAATTATATAGAATTAAGTATTGATTCAAATTATCAATTTGTTAAAATTTCATTGAGCGGGTCTATTCTATTTGATTCCGGCAAGGCTGATATTAAATCAGATGCCATTCCCATTTTCAGTAAGTTAGGGGATATTTTACAGGTATATAAAGACTATCAAATAGAAATAGAAGGACATACCGATAATGTGCCAATGAGAAATAGTACTTTTAAAAATAACAATTGGCTCTCATCAGCCAGGGCTTTAAATGCGGCTACCTATCTGATGGATAAAAAAGGATTGAATCCTAAAACATTAAGTTGGACCGGCAGAGGGGAATACGATCCGGTTGCGACTAATGCCACACCTGAAGGCAGGGCAAAAAACAGACGTGTTGAGATTAAAATTTATAACAAAATAAATAATTAAGGCAGAAGAAACTTGCCTATTAAGGGCAGATGGGAGACATTATGAAGAGAAACATCTTAACGATTATTATTTTAGCTTTAGGTATATTAAATATGATTTTAACTGCAGTTATTGTCTTTGCCGTGGTACCAACGACCATGAGAACGAACAATTTAATATCTAAAGTAGCTTCTACCATTGATTTGGAATTGCAAGATCCGTCCAAAGATAATGCTGAACAGGTAAACATAGCAGATATCGAGGTATATCAGATACCAGACGATCTGACTATTAATCTTAAGCAGGATGCAATTGACACAAAAAGTCATTATGCGTTAGTATCCGTTTCTTTATCCGTCAATACTAAATCAAAAGATTATAAAATATTAAATCCTACGATTTCAACAAATCAAAGTGCTATCACGGAAATAATTAATGATGAATTTTCCAAGTATACGGTATCGAATGTAAATGAAAATAAAGATGTAATTAAAGAGGAGATTTTAAAAAAGATACAAGAGTATTTTAACTCTGATTTTATTATTAGTATTTCGGTTGGGAAATTAGTCGTTGAATAAAATATTTTGGTGATTTTATTCGAACTATGTGATAATATAGTATTAAGTAATCACCCGGGAGGTAATGACAATGGGCGACGTCTTGTCTCAAAATGAGATTGACAATCTGCTTAAGGCGTTAAGCAGTGGTGAACTAGACGCGGACGAATTTAAGGGGAATGGTGAAAAACAAGTTAAAAATTATGATTTTGCCAGGCCGTCAAAATTCTCGAAAGAACATCTTAGAACTTTGGAGATTATATTTGAGCACTATGGGAGATTGCTTTCTACGAATTTACCGGCTTACTTTAGAAAAAATGTGCAGGTTGAAGTTATGAATTCCGAGGCAGTTGCCTATTCTGAATTTACCAATGCATTGTCGAATCCGGTTTTATTAGGTATCGTAGATTTTTCTCCATTAGAAGGAAATATCATTATTGAAATTGCGGACAATCTCGGATATGCCATGGTTGACCGGATGTTAGGCGGAGGCGGGATTCCTTTAGAGAAATCAAGGGATTTTACTGAGATTGAACTAATTATAATTGAAAGAATATTTAATGTCTGTACTAATCTTTTAAGTGAACCCTGGAACAATGTTATACAGGTGGAGCCAAGGTTAATCCGAATTGAGACCAATTCGCAATTTGCGCAAATCATTGCTCCAAGTGAAATGACCTCCATTGTTACCATGAACATAAAGATTGGCAACGTAGAAGGTATGATGAATGTATGTCTCCCTTATGCATGTTTAGAAAGTGTTATTGATAAATTAAATACAAAATATTGGTTCTCAACAATGCAGACTAAAGATGACGCAACCTATAAAGATTTAATAGAAGTTGCAATAGCAAAAGCAAAGATTCCAATAAGGGCAGTACTTGGCAAAAGTGCCATATCTGTTAATGATTTTCTTGGTTTACAAAGAGGGGACATCATTAAATTAAACACAAAAGTAGAGGATGAGCTGAATATTTATGTTGGAAATTTGAATAAATTTAAAGCATTGCCGGGTGCATCTTCAGATTCTTATGCAGTAAGAATTTCATCAATTATTAGAGAGGAGTAACAGAATATGGATGGTATGTTATCTCAAGAAGAGATTAATGCGCTTCTAAGTGGGATGAGTTCTAACATAGAGAGCGGTGCGGAGGTTAGTACAGAATTAGAATCATTATCCGATGCTGAAAAAGATGCAATAGGTGAAATTTCTAATATAAGTATGGGAACGGCAGCAACCACCTTGTCCTCCTTGGTTAATCAAAAAGTTATCATTACAACTCCGGTTGTTTCTTATGCTACATGGGATGATTTAGCAGATAATTATACAAGACCATGTGTCTTTATACAAATTTATTATAAAGATGGGTTAGATGGTAACAATATTTTAATATTAAAAGAGTCCGACGTAAAGATTATTACAGACCTGATGATGGGCGGTGACGGATCTAATGTAATCGGGGAACTTTCAGAATTACATTTGAGCGCCATCAGTGAAGCTATGAATCAGATGATGGGTTCAGCATCTACATCAATATCAGCAATGTTAGAAAAAAGAGTCGATATCAGCCCGCCGATTGCTAAATTAGTAGACTTAAATGAATCGATTGATGAAGCTGACATAGCACCTTTTTTGAAAGAACAGTTTGCTAAAGTTTCTTTCAAAATGCAAATTGGGGATCTTGTAGATAGTGAGCTGTTGCAATTGTATCCATTTGATTTTGCCAGAGATTTATATAAACAATTTATTAAAGAAGATCAAGTATCGGATAATACGCAAAAAGCAGAAGCAAAACCACAGCAGCAGGCGGTATCAACGGAACAGGTTAATAACGCACCAATGAATCATGCACAAATGCCGCAAGGACAAATGATGCAGGGTCAGGTGCCGCAAGGTCAGATGCCATATATGCAGCAAATGCAAGGCACACAAAATACGTATGGGGGGATGAATTTTATGATGCCGCCGGTTCAAGATGTGAATGTTCAGCCAGCACAGTTCCAGCCTTTTATAGCACCGCAAAATCCTGTTATGCAACCTGAAAATATAGACCTGATTATGGATGTACCTCTGGAAGTAACGGTAGAACTTGGCAGAACGAGTAAATCAATAAAAGAGATATTAGATTTTTCACCAGGTACTATAATTGAATTAAACAAGCTTGCAGGGGAACCGATTGATGTATTAGTAAATGGCAAGTTTGTAGCAAAAGGTGAGGTTGTTGTCATCGAAGAATCCTTTGGTATCAGGGTTACGGAAATAGTTAAATAAATGGTAACTATTCAGTGCCCCCGGGAAATTCGTAGAATTTCGAGTTAAACGGCGTCAAAATATGCGTCTTTTTGCATATTTTGTGTGCATAAACGCATCTATGCGTTGTTCGTCAGAACCGCAGTGACTGAATAGTCACAATAAACGAATATATAATAACATATGATAGGAGAAAAAATAATGGCAAAAAATATTTTAATTTGTGATGATGCTGCTTTTATGAGAATGATGATTAAGGATATTTTAAGTAAGAATGGTTATACCATAGTTGGAGAAGCAGAAAATGGTGTTAAAGCAGTTGAAAAGTATAATGAAACCAGACCGGATTTAGTAATGATGGATATTACTATGCCGGAAATGGATGGAATTCAGGCTTTAAAGAAGATTAAAGCAGCTGACCCAAGTGCTAACATTATAATGTGTTCTGCCATGGGACAACAAGCCATGGTTATTGAGTCAATTCAATCAGGTGCAAAAGATTTCATTGTTAAGCCATTTCAGGCAGACCGGGTACTTGAAGCAGTTAAAAAAGCAATGGGTTAAAATTATTTTACACCCTCATTAAAAACAATAAGTGAGATCATCGTTACGAAAACTTCGTTATTGTCAAGGGAGCTGGTATGATTATTTTAATGGCAGGAATGTCAGACCGGAATAGTTTATTTCAATTAATTGGAGTAAGCATTCTATTTCTATTTATACTTGTTGTAACCTATTATACTACCAAGTTTGTTGGCGGAGTAAAGATGGGGATTACAAAAAACAGTAATTTCAAAATTCTTGAAACTTATAAAATTACACAAAATAAATTTCTTCAATTAATCCAAATAGGATCAAGATATTTTGTGATTTCAATTGGAAAAGATGATATCAGGTTATTGGCAGAATTAAATGAAAATGAAATAAAACAGCAGGGAAATATAAAATCACAAAAGAGTAATTTTACTGAAATGTTTAATTTAGTAATAAAAAAACAAAAAGAAAAAAATAAGAATGATCAGAATAATGATCAATAGTAAAGGTTGGTATTCATGAATACATTTGTTAAACAACACATAAGAAGTATGCGGGGAATCATCAGAATCTTATTTGTAATATGTATATTAACCTTTATTTTTGCTACTCCGGTTTATGCGGCAGAAGTTAATAACAGTACTACTGCAGATACCGCAGCAGGAGAAAATACTGATACAAATGATGCATCTGATGTGGGTCTCAATGGTAATATAGGACCTTTTCAATTTAACCTGGATACCGGGAGCGATAACGGGGGATTGGCTTCAACGTTGCAGATATTAGTTGTTTTGACCCTGATATCTTTAGCGCCTTCCATTATCATAATGGTAACCTCCTTTACACGTATTTTAATTGTGTTACATTTTGTAAGGTCAGCCCTTGGAACACAGACTACGCCGCCGAATCAAATATTAATCGGATTAGCATTATTTTTAACGTTTTTTATTATGTCGCCGGTATTTACCCAAATTAATGATAATGCTATAAAACCATTATCCAGTGGGGAAATAACGCAAGAAGAAGCATTTACAGCCGGCGTTGCTCCATTAAGGGAATTCATGCTGGATCAGGTAAGACCCAAGGACTTAAAATTATTTATGGACATTGCTGAGATTGGGACGGTTGAATCCGTTGATAAGATTCCTACAACAGTAATTATTCCGGCTTTTATTATAAGTGAATTAAGAATCGCATTTATTATCGGTTTTGTTATTTACATACCATTTATTGTTATTGACATGGTAGTAGCATCAACACTCATGTCAATGGGTATGATGATGCTGCCGCCAACGACGATCTCCATGCCTTTTAAAATTCTTCTATTTATACTGGCAGACGGGTGGGGGTTAATTATAGGGGAATTAGTCAAAACATTTTATTAATGATTGCTGGGGAGGTATAGAAATGAATGAAAATATTATAATTGACATAGCCAGACAAACACTTTGGTTAATTATAAAAGTATCAGCGCCTATGCTGCTTACTTCCTTGGTAGTAGGCCTCGTTGTAAGTATCCTGCAGACAGTAACTTCAGTTCAGGAACAAACCCTCACATTTGTTCCAAAATTAATTGCTATATTTTTAGTCATCATGCTGTTTGGAAGCTGGATTATGACAGAAGTAAGAGATTTTACGGTTACGCTGATTACGAACATAGGCTATTATATCCAATCCTCATGACATTTACAGTATACGATCTTGAAGTTTTTTTGCTGATACTGGTGAGGATTACAGCGTTTATTTATGTTGCACCGTTTTTTAGCCTGAAGGATGTTCCCCAGAAAGTTAAAGTTGGTTTTTCATTATTTTTTTCATTAATAATATTTCAAATCGTACCGGGACAAATTCAATATGATGGAGTTATCGGTTATGCCTCATTAGTTATAAGTGAACTGATGGTTGGCCTTATCATAGGGTTTTTTACAAATATAAGTTTTTATATATTATCCTTTGCGGGCAGTATGATGGATATGGAAATTGGATTTTCCATGGTAAATGAATTTGATCCTGTATCTAATATACAGACGACAATCACCAGTAATTATTATACATATATCGTGATGCTGATGATGTTAGTTACAAACCTGCATCACTACCTGATTTTAGCGGTAGCGGACACCTTTAAGGTTATCCCCATAGGCGGTGCTAAAATAAGTCCTGATCTATACTTGTTAATGTTAAAATTTATTAAAGAATATTTTATTATTGGATTTCGTATTGTTTTGCCTGTATTTGCAGGAACACTTATTGTTAACTCAATTTTAGCTATATTAGCTAAGATTGCGCCTCAAATGAATATGTTTGTAATTGGTTTGCAGTTAAAGGTTTTAGTAGGTTTATGTATACTTTTTCTCCTGGTAGGTTTTACATCTACAGTTTCAGGGTTTATATTTGATGAGATGATCACGATGATGAAATCAGCAATAGAAGCGTTATCTTAAGGGAGAATGTGGGGAGGGCCAGAGCCATGGAGAGGCTTTTTATATATAAACTGCAGTATTTTGCAGAAGGAGCCGGCGGTGAAAAAACGGAAGAAGCTACCTCCAAAAAATTAACAGATGCAAGAAGTGAAGGCCAAGTTGCAAGAAGTACTGATTTAATTACGGCATCAAGCCTACTGGCACTATTTTGGACTTTAAAGACCTTTATTGGCACAATCGGTAATGGTTTTATCAATTCATTTATTAAAAGCTATAACAGGATTGGAGTTTATGCCAAGGATGATTTTTCTCCTGCAACAGCACAAGGTATCTTACAGGATACAGCGATTACTATAATAAAAATATTAATTCCGGTGTTTATTTCAGCTTTTACCGTGGCGGTTATTATGAATTTATTTCAGGTAAAATGGAAACTTACGGGTAAACCGCTTCAACCTAAATTGAGTAAGATTAATCCTATCAGTGGGTTTAAGAAAATCTTTTCGAAAGATAAGGCTGTTGAACTTATTAAGGAAGTTATAAAAATTGGAGTTATCATTTATGTTGCTTATGATTCACTGGAAAAGAATAGGGATATTTTATTAAAGCTTTATGATATGGAATTATTGCAGGCAATCTATTTAATTGGTAATATTGTAATGAATTTAGGCTATAAGATCAGTTTAATATTTTTATTAATTGGATTTGCTGATTATATATACCAGAAGTTTAAATTTAGAAATGATATGAAAATGACCAAGCAGGAAGTTAAGGATGAATATAAACAGGCAGAAGGGGATCCTCAGGTAAAAAGTAAAATACGCGTTAAAATGAGGGAAGCTTCTCAAAAGAGAATGATGCAGCATTTACCGGAGGCTGATGTGGTAATCACAAACCCAACCCATTTTGCGGCTGCGATTAAATATGATAAAGAGATATCGGAAGCACCGATTTTAATTGCAAAAGGTGCTGATTATTTAGCAGAAAAGATCAAGGAAATTGCAAGGGAAAACAATATTCAAATTGTTGAAAATAAGCCTCTTGCAAGAATGTTATATTATAATGTTGAAATTGGGAATGAGATTCCGCCGGAACTTTATCAAATGACAGCTGAGGTTCTGGCTTATGTATATAATCTAAACAATGGGACGCTTACTAGGGGGTAGCACGAATGAAAAAAACGGATTTAGCCATAGGCTTATATCTATTGGCTGCAATTATCTTTCTGATTGTACCAATCCCTTCCGTATTACTGGATGTTTTATTGGCTATGAATATTTCTATCGCATTAATTGTCTTATTTAACGCTTTATTTTCAAAAGAAGTATTAAATATGGCATCTTTTCCAACTATATTATTGTTTACAACTATATTCCGTATATCCTTAAATGTATCCTCCACCAGATTAATTCTTACTACAGGTGCACCAGGTAATGTAGTAGAAACTTTTGGTGATTTTGTTGGCGGTGGTGATCCTATTGTTGGTATTATCGTATTCATCATATTGATATTAGTGCAGTTTATGGTAATCAATAAAGGTTCAGAAAGAGTTGCAGAAGTAACAGCCAGATTTACACTGGATGCGATGCCAGGTAAGCAGATGGCTATTGATGCAGATTTAAATACCGGCGCAATCACTGATACCCAGGCTAAGGAACGCCGTGAAAAGATTCAAGAGGAAGCCGGCTTTTTCGGCTCCATGGATGGTGCTACCAAGTATGTAAAGGGTGATGCAATTGCCGGTTTAATCATAACCGTAATTAACTTTGCGGGCGGTATGGCCATGGGTGTACTTAGACAGGGAATTCCAATGTCAGAGGCATTTGATAAGTTTACAATACTTACCATTGGCGATGGACTGGTAAGCCAGATACCATCTTTATTGATATCACTGGCTACCGGTATTCTGGTAACTAAGGTATCCAAGGAAGCTGATTTTGGAGATTTATTAGTTAAACAGCTATTTTCCATCCCGAAGGTTTTATATATGGTAGGGGGGACTTTAATTTTCCTTGGAATCATAACACCATTAAGTGCACTTGTATTCTGTACATACGGAGTTGTATTTATCATTACCGGAAGAGTTATGGCCGGCAGGATTGAAATTGACAAAATTGAGGAGCAGGCATCCTTAGAAGAGGATTCGGGTGATGAAATCCGCAGACCTGAAAATGTTGTTTCACTGTTACAGGTTGATCCCATTGAATTAGAATTTGGTTATGGTATAATTCCTTTAGCGGACGTAAATCAGGGCGGTGACCTTTTAGACAGAGTGGTGCTTATCCGAAGACAGATTGCATTAGAGCTTGGCTGCGTTGTTCCCATGATTCGTCTTAGGGATAATATCCAATTAAATCCCAATCAATATGTCATTAAAATTAAGGGCATTCCTGTCAGTGAAGGTGAGATTTTATTTGACCATTATATGGCGATGAATCCCGGATTTGTAGAAGAGGAGGTAACGGGTATACCTACATTTGAACCGTCTTTCCACCTCCCCGCAATCTGGATAACGGAAAGTCAGCGTGAGAGGGCTGAATCCGTAGGTTATACCGTAGTTGATCCGCCATCCATTATAGCTACTCATTTAACTGAAATAATACGCGGTCATATTCATGAGCTATTAAACAGACAAGATGTGCAGAATCTCATTAATAATGTACAGGAAGCAAATCCTACCCTTGTAACTGAATTAGTACCTAAATTATTAGGAGTCGGTGAAATCCAGAAGGTTTTGCAGAACCTTTTAAAAGAAGGAATTTCAATAAGGGATTTAATTACAATTTTTGAAACTTTGGCTGATTATGCTTCCACGACAAGAGATGCGGATGTCTTAACGGAATATGCAAGACAAAGTCTAAAAAGAGCAATCTCCAATAAATATTTTCCGTCCAGCGAAACTACCAGTGTAGTTACATTGGATCCTAAAATTGAACAGGAAATCATGGGTTCCGTAAAACAAACGGAACAAGGTGCATACCTTGCATTAGATCCTGATAAAACTCAGATAATTATACATTCTGTGGAGGAAGAAATACAAAAACTTGAGAATATTGGTAAGAATCCAATCGTTATTACTTCTCCGATTGTAAGAATGTATTTTAAAAAATTAACGCAAGATTATTTTAAAGATCTAATTGTTATTTCTTATAATGAAATTGAATCAAATGTAGAATTACAATCGGTAGGGATGGTGACAGTATAGTGATTATCAAGAAGTTTCAAGCTGGTACGGAGACCGAGGCTATTATGCTTGCCAAGGATGAATTGGGTAAAGATGCAATTGTGATGAATATTAAAACAGTTTCTCCTAAAGGAATTTATAAACTGTTTCGAAAAGCTTCTGTAGAAATTACGGCTGCAGTTGATGATACCGTGCTGCCTCCGGTTACAAAAAAGGAGATAATTCCGGAAAAAAGCAGTTTTAAGTTTAATCCTGACGTTATCTATGATAAGAATGAAAGCTCCTTAATAGGAAAAGAGAAAAAAGTTTATGATGAGAAAAGTGATGCTTCAGCTATTGAGAAGAAATTAAACAATTTACAGAATTTATTGGAAAAGCAGTTAAATGACAAAAAAACGGAAGACAAACCGGAAGATAAAAAAGAGGAAGAAAAAAATTTGCCATATGTCCAATTAATTTATAACCAGCTGGTCCGAAATGAAATGGATGAAAAATATGTAAATCAAATTTTAAGCGAAATTGAAAATAAATTTAAAAAAGAGGTATCCATTGATAATGTCCTGGCAAATGTATATCAAAAGATTATTCTTAAATTGGGACAACCCCAGACAATTGAGCTAGTGGAAAACAAAGCAAAGATGGTGTTTTTCATTGGACCTACAGGGGTAGGTAAAACTACTACCATTGCTAAAATTGCTTCAAGCTTAAAATTGAACAAAAAAGCAAAAGTTGCAATGTTAACTTCGGATACTTACCGAATAGCAGCAGTAGAACAGCTTAGGACATATGCCAATATTCTTGGTATTCCTATGAAGGTAATTTATACGGAAGATGAGGTAAACGATGCAAGGGAAGAATATCAGGACTATGATGTTATTTTAATAGATACAGCAGGCCGTTCCCATAAAAACCGTGAGCAAAGGGATGATATCGAGCGGTTAATACAGTCTGTTCCCGAAGAGGAGCGGGAAATCTACCTGGTCCTTAGTGCGACAACCAAATATAAAGATTTGATTCGAATTACGGAAAGTTATTCGGAAATAACGAATTATAGGCTGATTTTTACTAAATTGGATGAAACTATTTCTGTAGGGAATATTTTTAATATAAAAATGTTAACCAATGCTGATTTATCTTACACAACATACGGGCAGAATGTTCCGGATGATATTGGTAAGATTGATACCCAGGAAACTGCGAAGAAGTTGTTAGGAGGCAATGATTAATGGACCAGGCAGAACAGTTAAGGAATATTATTAAAAAGCAAAGCCCATCCAGAAAAATTGCAAGAGTAATAACGGTAACCAGCGGAAAAGGCGGAGTAGGAAAGTCAAATTTATCTGTTAACTTAGGGATACAGATGAGCAGGCTGGGTCAACGGGTTATCATTTTGGATGCTGATTTTGGATTGGCCAATGTTGAGGTTATGCTTGGAATAAGACCTAAGTATAACTTAGCTGATTTAATGTTTCGCGGTAAAGGACTTCAGGATATCATTACAAAGGGACCTGAAAATATTGGTTTTATATCCGGTGGTTCCGGGATCCATGAATTAACCAATATAACAAGAAGCCAAATTGTTTTTTTAACACAGAAATTGTATGAATTGGATGAATTGGCGGATGTAATTATTATTGATACAGGGGCAGGAATCACGGATAGTGTTTTAGAATTTGTAACTGCCAGTTCAGAAGTGTTATTAGTAGTAACACCGGAACCTACTTCTATAACTGATGCATATGCGCTGCTTAAAATACTGAACCGGAAAGTTGATTTTATGGCGGATAATACGGTAATTAAGATGATTGCAAACCGTGTTGATAACTATGAAGAAGCAAAACAATTATACACAAAATTAAATTTAGTTGTAGAAAAGTTTCTCACTGTTAAAATGGATTTTCTCGGTGCCATACCGCAGGATTCCAATGTTTCAAAAGCAGTTATGCAGCAGAAACCTTATTCTATCTTATATCCTAATTCACCTTCTTCGAAAGCTATATTCGAACTGGCCAATATACTATGCAATAATGTTACCCAAAAAGCACATTCCGTTAATGGCATAGCCGGGCTTTTTTCTAATTTAATTCGTATGAAATTTAAAAAATAGTGGACATGGAGGTAGGTAGATTATGATAAGGGATGTAGTATCCATAGGAGATAAACTGGAATTAAAATCCTTAAGTTTTAGTACTAAAAAAATTCAAAATGAAAAAATATATAAAAGTCAGCTATTAGACTTTAACGATGATGATACAGCTAGTATTTTAATGCCTATTGAAGGAGGCAGGGTTATTCCTTTAACAATCGGTAATAAATACAGCCTTTGTTTTTTTACAAAAAAAGGTCTTTATCAATGCAACTCAGTTATAACTGACCGTGCCCGAATTAATAATGTTTATGTATTAACGGTACAATTTACATCAGAATTGGAAAAATTTCAAAGAAGACAATATTACAGGCTGGAATATTTATTGGAATTTAAATATTACTTAATATCTGATATGGAAATCTCAATTATGAATAAATTGCAGAATAATAATTTTAACGGTGAAGAGGAAAAACAAAATTATATTGATACCCTTGGGAATTTAAAAAAGGAATGGTTTTCAGGAACAATATTAGATATAAGCGGAGGCGGAGCAAGATTTGTATCTAATCAAAATCATGAGCATAATAATATGATGCAAATGACCCTTGAGTTTGATAATGGTTTAGGAACAAAAACTTTTAATATTCAAGCTATGATTATTTCTTCCGGCAAAATGATAAATCGCCTGGGATTTTATGAACATCGGGTTCAATTCATAGATATCTTAAGAGAAGAGAGAGAGTCTATCATAAAATTTATTTTTGAAGAAGAACGTCGACAAAGGAAAAAAGAAAAAGGTTGAAAGTAGTTTAATGGAGGCGGAATATGCAGAAAAAAGTTTTGATTGTTGATGACTCTGCACTCATGAGAAGGGTGCTCTCTGATATAATAAATTTAGATTCAAGATTTCATGTTACAAAATTAGCAACAAATGGTCTGGAAGCTCTTAATCTATTGGTTCAGGATCTCGAAGTATTTGACGCTGTTATACTAGATATTAACATGCCTAAAATGAGTGGTTTGGAGTTACTGGAGCAATTAGAGAAGAATAAGGTGAAAGCAACAGTAATTATCGTCAGTACAGTAGCCAAAGATGGCGCGAAGGAAACGATTCGTGCTTTGGAATTAGGAGCTTTTGATTTTGTAACGAAACCGGACAGCTTTTTTGACGTTAAAAGTGATAATTTTAAAAATAAAATTATCGATTGCCTGGTAGTTGCAACGAATTTATATCAGGTCGATCATAAAGAAGTGGTAATAAAGGTGCAGCCAGTTATTCAAAAAGTGAACCCGATTGAATCTAAGAAACAGCCAATCATACAATTAATAAAGGAAGATAAGCCTGTCCGGAAGGTGTCTGGTACCAGAAAATTAGTAGCAATTGCCTGTTCTACCGGAGGGCCGAAAGCACTTCAGCAGGTTATACCGCTTTTAACAGGACATTTAGATTGCAGTGTACTGATTGTCCAGCATATGCCGGAGGGATTTACGGCTTCCCTTGCTAATCGGTTGAATGAAATGAGTAACATAAAAGTAAAAGAAGCGGAAGACCAGGAATTAATAAAAAGTGGAGTTGCTTACATTGCTAAAGGAGGCAGTCAGATGCGCCTGATTCAGGCGGATAACGGTTTACAGCAATTATCGGTTACACTGGAACCGGCAAGGAACGGATTAAAGCCTTGTGCTGACATTATGTATGAATCCTTAATGCAATCTGATTTTACAGAAATTACCTGTGTTGTATTAACTGGTATGGGCGGCGACGGAACTAAAGGAATTAAACAATTGAAAGAGAAAAAGAATATTTATGTAATAGCACAAGATGAAGCAAGCAGTACGGTTTATGGTATGCCAAAGGTAGTTGCTGAGGCAGGGTTGGTTAATGAAATCGTCCCATTAGACCAAATAGCCGGTGCTATTCTAAAGAACTTGGGGGTGCGATAAGATGGACGTCAGTCAATATCTTGAGATTTTTATCGATGAAACAAAAGAACATTTACAAAGTCTGAATCAACAATTATTAGTTTTAGAAACGGAACCGGAAAATACGGAAACAATTAACGAAATTTTCAGGGCTGCCCATTCCTTAAAAGGTATGGCCGGTACGATGGGTTATAAGAGAATGCAGCGTTTAACCCATGATATGGAGAACGTATTCTCCGAAATAAGAAATGGTAAGATGAGTGTTACAGCTGACCTCGTAGATGTTTTATTTAAAGGGCTGGATGCATTAGAAGCTTACTTAAGCAATATTCAGGAAAGTGCTGATGAAGGTACCGAAGATTATGAAGATATTATTAATCAGTTAAATACCATATTAGATATTGGTTTAGGGAAAGAAACTGTAAAGACTGCGCAAAAAGATACAGCGGATGTTAATGTATCAGCTGCTTCGAACGCAACTACAGCGGGTACTGTTGAAGGAACTGCCTTAAAATATAAAAACCTTACCATCGCTGATTATGAAAAACGGGCTATCAGTAAAGCTGAAGGTATGGGAATCGATGCATTTGGTATTACCGTATATATACAGGATTACTGTATATTAAAAGCAGCCAGGGCGTTTTTAGTTTTTAAGGCCTTAGAAGAATTAGGTGATGTTATTAAGTCACAGCCAGAAGTACAGGATATTGAAGACGAAAAGTTCGATCTCGATTTTAGCGTAATCATTCTATCCAATGTTGGTATTGAAAAATTAAAAAGCAGTATTATGAATGTTTCCGAAATTAAGGATGTCATTGTTGAAAAAATCATTGTTGATAAAAATGAAGTCATGGATTTAGCGGAAGATAATAATACTGCATCTGAAGCAAAGCAGGAAAAGGTAAGCAACTCTTCTGCATTAACAGGAAAATCAGTTTCCACTACAGCTGCGAAACAACAGGCAGCGAAACCTGTAGTAAACCGTTCTGTGCGGGTAGATATTGAAAAACTGGATGTATTAATGAATTTAGTGAGTGAGTTAATTATAGCTAAAAACGGACTTGTATCTATCAGTGCCAATGAAAAGAACACAAAAAGTGAATCAGGTTTTAATGAACAGATTGAGTATCTGGAGCGCGTTACTACGAATCTTCATGAGTCTGTTATGAAGGTCCGGATGGTTCCGATTGAAAGTGTCGTAAATCGATTCCCGAGAATGATCCGTGATCTATCTAAAAAGCTGAATAAAAAGATGGAACTGTATATGACCGGTGAAGAGACGGAACTTGACCGTACGGTTATCGATGAAATCGGTGATCCCCTGATGCATTTACTGCGTAATGCAGCAGATCATGGACTGGAAAGTAATGAAGAACGTGCCGCCGCCGGTAAACCACTGGTAGGTTCCATTTTCTTAGATGCTTATCAGGATGGTAATAATGTTGTAATTGAAGTAAGAGATGATGGTGGCGGAATCAATGTTGAAAATGTAAAGAAAAAAGCAGTTGAAAAAGGTACTATTACATCAGAACAGGCTGAATTAATGACTGATAAAGAAGTGATTGATTTATTATTCAGGCCAAGCTTTTCGACCGCAGAAGTTATTTCGGATGTATCCGGCAGGGGCGTTGGACTTGATGTCGTAAAAACCAAGATAGAAGCACTTGGCGGAGATATTGAAGCGAAAACCAAATTAGGGGAAGGCAGTAATTTCATTATCCGCCTGCCTCTCACCCTTGCGATCATCCAGGCACTTATGGTAGAACTTGGATCAGAAAAGTATGCGATTCCGTTAGGAAGTATACAGACGATTGAAGATGTTATGAACTCTGATATTAAATATGTTCATTCAAAAGAAGTTATTAACCTTAGGGGAACTGTTATTCCACTCATCCGTTTAGACAAATTGTTAGCGGTTCCAGACACAGATAAACAGCAGGAGAACCTTACTGTAGTTATTGTTTCTAAGGGTGACCGGTTAGCTGGAATTGTAGTTGATGACTTAATCGGACAGCAGGAAATTGTTATCAAGTCCATTGGTAAATACATTAATAATAATAAGATTATTGGTGGTGCTACCATTCTTGGTGATGGTGAGGTTGCCCTGATTCTTGATGTTAATACTTTAGTCTAGGGGGGTGGAAAACTATGGAGGCAAATTTAATCGATTCAAAACAATACATTGTGGTTAAAGTAGGTATTGAACAGTATGGTATCGATATAAAATATGTAGATAATATAGTGAGAATGCAAAGAATAACCAGGGTACCAAAGGCTCAACCTTATTTTAAAGGTGTAATAAATCTTAGAGGTGAAATTATACCTGTAATGAGTATGCGTTTAAAGTTTGGTTTGGAAGACGATGTGGTAACCAATGCAACAAGAATCATAATCATAAAGTTAGAACCACAGTCTGCAGTGGGAATTATTGTGGATGAGGTTAAGGAAGTTGTTACTTTGGACGATACAATGATTGAAAAAGTTACGAATAGTGCAGTAGAAGATAAGAATGGTTATTTAAGCGGAATTGGAAAATATAAAGAAGGACTAATATCCCTTTTAAGCATTTCCAGTGTAATCGTCGAAAAAGAAGCAATTTAAGGAGTGGTATCATTGTCAAACATTAACTTGGACCAAATTGATAGTATGCAGTTTGATGTATTAAAAGAAATTGGAAACATCGGTGCAGGAAATGCCACCACAGCCCTTTCAACCATGATAAACGGCAAAGTAGATATGTGTGTTCCTAAGGTGGCTTTATTGGAATTTAAAGATCTTCCTGATATGGTAGGCGGTGCAGAGAATATTGTTGTAGGTATCTTAATAACCCTGGAAGGGGAGATTAATGGCATGATGATGTTTATGCTGGAACAAAGGTCTGCTTACCACTTAGTGAATCTTTTAATGGGAAAATCCATGGAGGATGAAGCCTTTTCGGAGATGGAATTTTCAGCATTAAAAGAGATTGGTAATATTATAGCTGGGGCATATTTATCTTCACTGTCAACACTGATCAATATAAGAATTGATGCCAGTGTTCCTTATATGTCCATTGATATGGCAGGGGCTATTTTAAGCGTTCCAGCTATTGAATTTGGAAAAGTCGGTGATAAAGCCCTGATAATTGAAACGCAATTCAGTAAAGACGATTCTGATGTAAATGGTTATTTCATATTAATCCCTTCTCTGGAATCATACGACGTTATATTGACATCTCTGGGATTATAGGTGGGATTATGAGTGTAATAATAAAAGTTGGAATGGCGGACTTAAATGTCTGTTCTTCCCCTGATGCACTTACTACATTGGGACTTGGTTCCTGTGTTGGAATAGTATTGTATGATTCTTACAGTAAAACTGCCGGAATGGTACATGTAATGCTGCCGGATAGTACTAAAATTAAAAATAATGAAAATGCAGCTAAATTTGCCGATACAGGAATCGATGCCTTGATTTTAAAGTTAACAGAGATTGGAGCTAACAGAAACCGTTTGATAGCCAAGATAGCTGGCGGTGCACAAATGTTCGCATTCAATTCGAATAGTGACATGCTTCGTATTGGTGAACGGAACACAGAAGCAAGTAAACTAAAATTACAAACTTTAGGCATACATATTATGGCTGAAGACACCGGATTAAATTATGGTAGAACAATAGAATTTTATCCGGAGACAGGGCAGTTACACATAAAATCTGTTGGAAAACCTCTAAAGGTTATGTAATTTGATTTCATTGAGTGCAAACCAGTGCTGTATGATTTCAGGCAGGCCTGATGGAATTCAAAGAAAAGGATGATGATATGAGGGAAAGATACATTGCTCCCGCCATAATGCTGGTAGCAGGTGCAATAACAAGCATTTTAAATATTGTAAATGGGATAGAATTTTTAAAAGGCCTGGAACGATTGCTTCTTGTACTTATTATATTTTATTTACTTGGTAAAATTGCTGCTAAAGTTATTAAAAAAGCAACAACAAGTGCAGGTAAAAAGACTTCGCAAACAGAAAAAATGATTGAAACAGAAGAAACGATTGAAACAGAGGAAGAACAAATCACCGAGGATACAGCAGAAATGAAAAATCAATAAACACATGAAACAAAAGGAGCACTATTATGAATGCGGAATGCAAAGCTAAACTTTGGGAGGATTATAGTAAAAATAAAACAACCGAAGGTCGCGAAAAAATCATAATTGAATACGCCGGTTTAGTGAAAATTGTAGCAGGACGTTTAAGTATGTATTTGGGCTATAATGTTGAATATGACGATTTAGTCGGATACGGTATTTTCGGTCTGATCGATGCTGTTGATAAATTTGATTATAGCAAAGGTGTAAAATTTGAAACCTATGCAAGTTTTAGAATACGCGGGGCCATACTGGATGAAATCCGTAAAATGGATTGGATACCCAGGACTTTAAGGCAGAAGCAAAGAAAAATTGATGCAGCCTTTCATAAAATAGAATCAGAACAAGGCAGAATGGCAACAGATGAAGAGGTTGCAAAAGCGTTGGAAATATCTTTGGAGGAATTTGACATATGGCAAAGCCAAACTAAGGTGTCGAATCTCCTTTCTTTAGATGAGTATATGGAGCAGGGTAGTGAGGTTAAAGTGGAGGCTAGTCTCAGTGCGCAATATGAAACACCGGAAAGGATAGTTGAGAAGCAGGAGTTAAAAGATATTTTGATAAAAACCTTAGATTCATTAACAGAGAAGGAAAAAAGGGTGATTATATTGTATTATTATGAAGATTTAACGCTAAAAGAAATCAGTTCCATATTAGGGGTTTCCGAATCAAGAATTTCTCAACTTCATACCAAAGCTTTGCAAAAATTGAAACTAAAACTTGGCAATAATATAGACATATTAATTAAGATTTAAGGGGAAGGGGTTTACATGGAGAATCGAAACAGTTTTTTTAGTCTTGTCTTAAAACAGGATGGAACATATTTAAGGCTGTATCCTGCAATCGGAACTGGTAAACCGGTTAATTATGATGAAATCAACAATTATTTATCAGATAAAAAGATTTATGATTATGATATTAAAGTATTGGGGCAGGCTATTTCCGTTTTAAATGACCAGCCGTTGGAGGTTAAAATAACACCTGTTACTATATTGCCAGAGAATGAATGTGTAAAAATAACTGTTTCAGCAGATCGCATGTATGTAACCGGTAGATTTTACCCGCCATCCACGAATGGCCAGTCAATGACGGTGAATGAAGTTATGAACAGTTTAGCCCAGGCAGGAGTAAAATATGGGGTTATAAAAAGTAATATTGATTCATTTCTTGCGAATCGAAAGTATTGCGAAGATATTATTCTTGCAAGGGGAACGAATCCGGTAGAAGGAAAAGATGCAATTATAACTTATAACTTTAATACGGATAATACTTTAAAGCCTAAGATAAATGAGGATGGTACGGTAGATTTTCATCAGCTAGATACGATCAGTGCCATAAATAAAGGTGACATTTTAGCAACCTTAAGTCCGATGCTGCAAGGAAAAGCCGGTATGGATGTCTGCGGCAATGTATTAACTCCAAAAAAAGTTGCTAATAAGATATTAAAACATGGGCGGGATATTCATCTTTCCGAGGATGGATTAATTATGTATTCTGATGTAAGCGGCCATGCAGTTTTAACAGACGGTAAAGTTTTTGTATCAAATACATATGAGGTTTTAGCTGATGTTGATGCTTCTACTGGTGATATTGTGTATGAAGGCAATGTAGCCGTTAAAGGGAATGTTATTACAGGATACTCAATTCTGGCCAAAGGTGATATTATTGTAAATGGTGTTGTAGAGGGTGCTTCCTTGGTTGCAGGCGGACAAATCGTACTGAAGAGGGGAATGCAGGGAATGAGTAAAGGAAAGATGGAAGCCGGAAGCAATATCATTACGAAATTTATTGAGAATGCCCAGGTAAAAGCCGGAGGTTATATAACGACAGAAGCCATATTGCATAGTAATGTTTCAGCAAAAGGAGATATTACTGTTGGTGGTAAAAAAGGATTTATTACCGGTGGTGAAATTCACTCCGGCACAACCATAACAGTTAAAAATGCCGGATCGACAATGGGTACCAGTACATTGTTAGAAGTTGGTATTGATCCTGGAATTATAGAAGAATTTCGCGGTCTTGAAAAGAGTATTATGAGTATGAATTCAGATATGGAAAAATTACTACCGATTATCGAAGCTTATAAGAAAAAACTAAATTCCGGAGAGAAGTTATCTCAGGATAAGCTTGATTATATAAGGATAGCAACTGAGAATTGTATTACTTTAAGAAATAAAATTAAAGAATCCGGTAATCGATATGACCAGTTGCGGGTTGATATGAATAACAGCGAAGGAGGCAGCATTAAAGTAGAAAATATTGCTTATCCCGGAGTTAAAATAGTTATTTCTAATGTAAATTATTATGTACGCAGTGATATACACTATTCCAGATTTGTCCGTGACAGGGCGGATATCAAGGTTATAGGATTATAAAGGAGGGATATCGATGCCGATTACACCGATTGAAATTGCAACGATGGCTCCAAAGTCACAGGAGGCTTCTCTATATAAGCATCAGGAAAGTCAAAAACCTTTAAATGAGCAGATAGTGATTGGTCAGCAAATAAATAATCATATTAAACATGATAGTCAGCAGACTGTTAAAACTATTAAAAGTGAAAATAAGGAATATCGATATGATGCAAAAGAAAAAGGTAATACATCTTATTCCGGAACGAAACAAAATAAAAAGAAAAAAGACAAAGGAGCAGCTCCTAAAGATAATTTTCGATCTGGTTCCATAGATATTAAAATATAGCAGGAGAGAAACGAATGACGCCTTTAGTAATAATTTTAATCGTGATGGGAGCAGGGGTACTTATATACAGCTGCTTTCTGGTAGATAAAAATAACGGAGATATTTATTCATCCTTGGATAGTCGGGAATTAAGCTTAACGGAAATGGAAGATATAAAGAATAAAGTCCAGTCAATAATTTCTGATGTAACTGATGAATCTATAATGAAAGCAGAAGACAAATTAAGTCAGATATCTAATGAGAAAATAATAGCAGTCAATGATTTTTCTAATCAGGTAATGGAAAAAATCAGTCAAAATCATGAAGAAGTAGTATTTCTTTATAATATGTTAAATGATAAAGAAAGTGAAATTAAGGACACTGTTAAAAATTTTGATAAAGTGAAAAGGCAATTGACAGAATCTAATAAAATTGAACCTGCGGTTATTAAATCCAATGAAAAATCAGATAAAAACACCCGTAAAGTAATTCGTGACACTGCTGCGGATTCTGGAAATTTAAAGGCGGGTCCTGAATTTTTGAATAATCATAATCAAAAAATTCTTGAAATGTTTTCACAGGGGTTTTCAGTAGTTGATATCTCCAGAACATTAGAACTTGGTCAGGGAGAAGTTAAACTTGTTATTGATTTGTATAAAGAGAAATAAAGTATTCTAGCTTTAGCTATAGATAAAGGGAATATTTAGACCTATTCAATTTTCAGATAGGTCTTAGAAAATTGAAAGGCATGAGTGTTAATATGAAATTAAAGTACTATTTAAGGGGTGTAGGTGCCGGTATATTATTTGCTACAATTATCTTATCCGTATCCTACCATGTATCTTCAAAATCACAGCTCTCTGATACTGAGATTATAAAAAAGGCAGAAGGATTAGGAATGGTAAAACAAAGTGATGTAAATATAGGTGATATAATTGCTCCATCAGCAACATCTGTTGTAGAACCAACTGTAACGCCAAGCATTCAGCCAACAGCTGTACCAACTACAGAACCTACAGTAAAACCAACGGATACTCCATCAATAGAACCTACTAAAACGCCAACCTTAATTCCAACAAAAGAACCTGTAAAATCAACTGAAGAAACAGAAGCTACACCGAAAGCAACTAATGAATCAGGTGATAAGTATGTTTCTTTTCAAATCATTACAGGAATGACGTCTGAAGATGTTTCTAATTTATTAAAAGAAAAAGGTATTATTGAAGATGCAAAAGCATTTAACCAATATTTAATACAGAATAATTATACAACCGAAATCAATATTGGTGTATTTCAAATAGAAAAATATGCATCTTATCAAGATATAGCCGATGTCATTGTAACAAAATAAGTATTAATATCAGAACCCTTAGCAAATAATTTGTAGTAATGAATTATTTGCTTCTTTTGTTTTAGAACTTATTCACCAACCTGTGAAACTATTAACTTAAGGAAAAACAAGCAAATACCGGCAGGTTTTAATGATCAGGATGTCCATATTGATGGACTCAATTTGATAATAACATTGGAAGTAGCTTTATCCGAATCCATACTGCTTCAATGCATGGATGGTACAATCAGGGATCTTGCAGGGCTAAGGGGTACATACCACTTAATAGATAAAACAGATAAAGCAATTAGCTTAACAGGCAATAAATTGAAAGCGATGGACATCGATACAGCTTACTTTTACCTTGATTCACCGGTTTCTAATACCGGAAGGTTAAAACAGCGTATACAGGAATTATTAATGCCTTATCCTTATAATATAGGGATTGAACTTGTAAATAATGCTGATATAAGGCTGGTAAATAAAAAGAATGTAATATCTAGTACTGCCTTGCGTAAATAACACTTAATTCAGCATCTGCTATTTACACCAGTGCTGCGTTGTCGTCAATCGGCGTAGGAACCGCTACGCCTCATTCCGCCGTCTTGCCCTGGCGCAAATATCAG
>JBAVPE010000056.1:0-2278 GCA_049692775.1 Anaerocolumna sp.
CTAACAATCGAATTTAAGGAAATATCCCGTATTGCCAAGAAAGATAAAGCGGAGTTGATTCTGGATTGCGTTCAGAATGATGGAAATACCTTTCGGGAATATTAGGAATCCAGAGATTTTATCACAACGAGTTTAGTAAGGGACTTGGAACATCAAAAAGAAGAATTGGCAGGGCTTGATCAGGAAATCGAGAAGATCCTGCTTAGTTTTGATTATAAACTGACCAGTATGCCTGGTATAGGGACGTCGGTAGCCAGTAAGCTGATTGCAGAAATCGGAGATATCCGAAGATTTTCCAATGCTGATAAGCTGGCAAGATTCGCTGGAGTGGCTCCTGTAAAGTTCAGTTCCGCCGGAAAAGGTAAGGAACAAAGCTCCAGGCAAGGCAACCGCCAGTTACATGGACTGTTTTATTTCCTGGCAGTAACCATGGTGTCTAAACCCAAGAACGGAGTACCTAATCATCCGGTGTTTTATGATTATTACATTCGAAAAATCGGCGATGGAAAGACAAAGTCTCAAGCGCTGGTCTGTATCATGCGCCGTTTGGTGAACATTGTGTATGGAATGATGAAAAACAAGACGGAATACCGTGAACCGATTCGAGAAGAAGAACAGTAATTTTTCTATTTAAAAACAGCACAAAGACGTGCTATAATTTTTTTAATTGAATACGAAAATTCACCGTTCGTCGCATACCTCAGTACTCCACCTGAGGGGGCGGGTGGACGTGTAGGTAGTAGTGAAGTTAGTGGACTTTTAGATAAAATGCCCGAAATCACTGGAGCCACTAGAGATAAGTTATTATCAAAGATACAGAATTCAGACTTAGGAAGAATAGTTAATGAGCTTTATAGACCAGGTGCTAAAGTTGGTGATGGCGGGACTGCCAGTATACTAACACAAGAATTTTTGGAGGGTTCATCGACACATTTAGCAAAAGCACAACAAAGGCTAACTCAATTGAACAATTTAGCCAAGTCAGGGAAGTTGGGGCTCAACGATTTAGATATCCTTGATGCATTAAGAAATGACTTAAGCAACGCAATTGGTTTATTTAAATAAAGGAGTCATAAGTATGAACAAGAAATCAGAAGAATTTTTAAGTGTTATGCTGGATTTCATCCCTTCATCAAAAGATGATTACGAGAAGTCCATTGAAAATAATGGTGAAATTTTGGAAACAGTTATAATTGAAGATATCTTTATGCCAAAAGTGCTTAAGTTATTAGTTGAAGAAACTAATACCCAATTATTAAAGCGTATCTTTAATTATTTCGAAGAAGTTTCTCATAGTGACGATGAACATTTGTTAAATACCTTCTCTGTTACTGTGCTTGAAGTATTGGGTAACGATAGAGTTATCCTGGAAATTGCCAAAAAATACATGGGGACAAAAACCATTCAATTACAAGTTGAAGCGGATAAAAGCTTAGGGAGAATAGATATTTAAAAGTCAGAGTACAAAGTATAAGTATAGAAACAGAGATATACCAAAACTCTAAATAGCGAAATATCTCTGTTTGCTTGAAAGTTAATAGTCGTGATGGGATAATGGTTTCAAAAGTAGTGGAAATAAATAATACATATTATAGATGTTCAACAACACCTTTCAAAACCCCTTGGCAGTCTGAAATCTTTAATTACAGCCCCTTAGAGGTAAGAGACATTCTGGCTATACAAAGTTTTGATTTTCCGGTAGAATGCGTTCGGCGTTGCCGACCGCTGTGACCGCAAGGGGCGATTTATAGCTCCTTGCTTTATCCTGCATCATTTATCACCCATGAAAAACTGTCTGATACGTAAAAGCCTATTGTTTTACAATTCTTTTTACATGTTAGTCATTTTGAGCGTCTAAGACGACTAATCTCATCCAAAACCGGCCGGAACGGTAATACAACGTCCTATACCTATGACCCCAAGGGAAATATGCTGACCATGACGGATGCAACCGGAAAGACCACCCGGACTTATGATGAACTGGGCAGGGTGCTTACCAAGAACGTCCCCCATGTCGGAACCGTTTCCTTTGAATATGACAATATGGCAGATACAGACCCTGGCTGCTGCCGGGAAATTGCAACGGACCCCAAGGGAAATGTCACGGTAAAGGTCTATGATAAAGCAGGACGTCTTTCAAAAGTGATAGCTGGAAAGGATATTACCGCTTATACCTACTATGATAACGGAAACAGGGAAAGTGTCATTTACAACGATGGCTCCAAAGAAGAATATACCTATTATCCTAATAATCAGGTAGAAACCTTAATCAATAAAA
>JBAVPE010000057.1:0-125628 GCA_049692775.1 Anaerocolumna sp.
AAAAACATACATATGACATCACGAAAATGGAGGTGAAATTTTATCAACAGCCTCTAAAATATCAGTAAATACAGGCTGTGAGAGTTTCCGAGAGTACTCTAAGTACGAAAGGAGGATTTATGGGGGAGATTATTACAATTGATCCAATTACAAGAATAAGCGGTTTCTTGGAGATTAAGGCTGAAGTTGAAAACAATGTTATTGTTAATGTAGATTCTATCGGGTTGTTATACCGGGGTTTTGAGAAAATGCTAAAGGGAAGGGGACCGATGGATGCTATCTATTTTACCCAACGGATATGTGGTATTTGCTCATGCGCCCATGCTGCTGCTTCTGCAAAAGCCTTGGAAAATGCCATGAATTTAACGTTAAGTTTAAATAGTAATTACGTTCGGGATATTATTCATGGTATGGAATTCGTACAAAACCACATAAGGCATTTTTATCAATTAGCCATACCCGGTTTTGCACTCATTAAGAGCCTTCCGCTAGTGGCTGACCAAGGTTACAGAGACTTCAGGCTGCCGGAGGATATTAATGACAAAATTGAGGAGCATTATGCCCAAAGCATAGAATTCAGCAGGCTTGCCCATGAAGCACTGGCTATTTTTGGAGGAAAGGCACCTCATAATCACGGAATATTTCTTGGGGGAGTAACCACAATTGTGGATTCATACAGTTTAGAAAAAATAAAAACTATAATTGACCGTATTTTATCTTTTGTATCTAATGTAATGATTGAAGATGTCGGGATTATTGCAAAATATTATCCTGATTACTTTCAAAAAGGCATTTCTTATCCTAATTTTATGAGTTATGGAATATATAACGAATATGAGGAAGGGGAGATCACCTTTGTTAAGGCAGGTGTAATGGTGGAGGGGACTTTATATCCCCTGGAGCCCCGGTATATCACGGAACAGGTCAAATACGCATGGTATAAAAGCGACCTGAATCCGGATGATGTAGATATCTCGAAAGAAGATGCATATTCTTTTATTAAAGCCCCCCGTTATAATGGACTGCCTATGGAGGTAGGCCCATTGGCAAGGCTTATAATATCAGGGGATTATACCGCAGGACATTCCTGCATGGACAGATATATTGCCAGGGTATTAGAAACTGATATTTTACTTCGGGTCATGAAAAAGATAGCAGAACGTATTGAACTTATTCCGAATGATCAAAAACCTTACGTTATGCCCCAGGAAGCATATGGAGCCGGGCTTACCGATACGACCAGAGGGGCGTTAGGACATTGGGTCCAGATAAAAAACCAGGTCATTGAGCATTACAATATTATAACACCATCTGTGTGGAATCTCTCACCCAGGGATGCTTCGGGTGTTCTTGGTGTTGTTGAAATGGCTCTGCTTGGTACAGAAATTAATAATATAAAAGAGCCTGTAGAAATCGGCAGGATTGTCCGTTCTTTTGATCCTTGTATTTCCTGTGCTACCCATTTGGTGGGTAATACTGGGATGGACAGAGTTATTGAGGTGATAGTGTGAAACTAGGTTTTTATGGGGGCCGGTATGAATTTAAAATTAATAGCAATGGGAAATGTACTGATGAAAGATGATGGAATAGGCATTTTTATAACCAGGGCAATGGAAGAAGAACTGATAGGAAAAGGGGTAGAGGTAATATTTGGAGAGACTGATTTTGGATATTGTATATCAAAAGTTAATGATTCGGACACCGTGATTATTTTAGATGCAGCAAGCTATGGAAAAAATCCGGGTGAGCTATCTATTATTCCCCTGAATAATTACACACCAAACAGAAACGGATATACCCAGCATGGTTATAATCTTTTGGATATTCTAAAGCTTTACTATCCTAATTTAGAAGGTGATATTTTGGCGATCGAAGTAAAAGATATAACCTTTGGATTTGGACTGACCCAGGAGTTACAAAAGAAGAAAAAAGATATAATAAGGGAAATTTTCACTTATATTAATTTATTACAGGAAGAAAGAGAGGCATTCACATGAAGGAAGAATATGGGATAAGGGATATTATTAACCAATTTCAAAAGGAAATCAGTTATTATAGTCAAATGGAAGCATTAGGGGGAACCCCGTATGAGAAAAATTATCATCAGGGTCTTATTAAAGAACGAACAGAGGAGTTGATCCGGCTTATGGAACAATATGCAGAAAAAGCCTACTGTGCGCAAGTGCAGCAGCTTCCGGAAGAAACACCGGAGACAGTGCCGCCGGAGATTGCACCGCAGCCATCCCCCATTTCAGCCCCGGCAGTGGAACAGCCGCAACAGCCGGAAATGCAACCGGTACCGGAAACAAACACAGGGCAGAGAGTATTTACGTTAGAGGAATTAAAGAGTTATAACGGGGAAGAGGGACAGGCGGCCTTCGTAGCTGTCAATGGGGTCGTGTATGATGTAAGCCAGCATATAGGCTGGGCAGGCGGGACCCATTTTGGGTTATATGCAGGAAATGATTTAACCGGAGAATTTACGGCCTGTCATGGAGGGTTAACAGCGATTATAGAACAATTGCCAGTTGTTGGCGTATTAGTATAACCTGTACAAACGTTGACAGTGGGTAAAATCAAACTGGAATTATGGGGAGGGTAGTGTGAAAAAAGAAGAAACTTATTTTCCACACCCTGATTTATATGTGCGCCAAGGGCACGGATAGGAGTTAAAATAATGCATGATACGATATTATTGGATAAGATTACAGAAGAAGTTCAAATATTGAGTAAAACAAACCATTTTAATAAGGTCAATAAATTATTGATTTGTGTAAATCCTGACAGTCATGTAAATGAAGATAATCTTTATGACCATCTTCATCAGGCAAATAAGAAATTATTTGGAATGTGGACTAAGATTAGTATAGAAAAAGATGATATTCCGGATCAGGTTGCGATACTTAAAAGTATAGAGGGTGAAAAAATAGAAAAATAGTGACAGTTCAGTCACTGCGGTTCATACGAACCGTTGATCACAAAATATGCAGTAAAATGCATATTTTTATTACCTGAACATATTAATTAACTAATAAGAGGCAATTTGGTGGTAAGAAAATGAACCCTGAAGCGAGATATAAAATTACCAGTAATGATTATGCTGATTTCGTATTTGAAGGCTATGACTTGATTAGTGCTATAGCAAAGGCTCCTGAATATTCCTTGCAGAATATAGGGAATAAATACGGCATAGCATATTTACCTGTAGGATATATGGCCTCAAACAGTGTCCAGATATTCGGATATGCTGCGATTCCAAAACTCTATGGATTATTATCCCATATAAGCCTGGAATCATCCGGTATAACCCGGATACGTAATGAACCAAATTATAATCTGCGGGGGCAAGGGGTTTTAATTGGATTTTTGGATACCGGTATCGATTATACAAATACAGCGTTCCGGAAGGCTGATCTGACCACAAGAATAGTATCCATATGGGATCAGACAATATACAGTGAAAATAATTATCCGGAAAACTTTTACTATGGGACAGAATATAATCAAGACCAGATTAATAGTGCCCTTACAAATGCTGACCCATTTTCCATAGTACCAAGTATGGACACTATAGGTCACGGTACTACGCTGGCGGGAGTAGCAGCAGGTACAGAAAACTGTGAGAGCAACTTTTGCGGGGTAGCACCCGATACAGAAATTGTTGTTGTTAAATTAAAAGGAGCAAAACCATATTTAAAAGAATATTTTTGTGTATCGGAGGATGTAATTAGTTTTCAGTCTAATGATATTATGTTAGGAATTAATTATTTATTGAATGTCGCAGGTCGTTTGAATCGTCCTATTGTAATATGTATGGGTGTCGGAACGAATCAGGGTGCACATGACGGAGGATGTATTTTATGCAGGTATCTGCAGGATATTGGCAATGCCAGCGGCAATTCTGTAGTAATTGCCGCTGGCAATGAAGGAAACCTCAGGCATCATTTTTATGGTGAAATCAATCCATCTAAGGAACAGGATACAATTGGTCTGAACGTGGCAGAGAACGAAAAAGGGTTTTCATTAGAATTATGGGGGTATGTACCTAACATTGTTGAAGTGGATATCTATTCACCGGACTTTCAATTTGTCACTCATATACCGGAAACTTTGGGTCCGGAGGAGACGAAGGTAGTGGAATTTAAAGACACTACCATATGGATTGATAATCAAATCAGTGAAACTGCTTCTGGAAATCAGCTTATATTAATGCGGTTTCAAAATCCCCAAAGCGGCATATGGAGATTTACCGTCAGCGTGACAGGAGATCTGAATACAAGGTATCATATGTGGCTGCCTATGTATCACTTTATTTCAGAGGGTACTTATTTCTTTAATTCCAATTCTAACACAACTATTTCTGATTCTGCCAATACAACGAATACCATAACAGTAACCGCTTATAATCCAATCAATGAAAGTCTATATTACAATGCCAGCAGGGGGTTTACGAAAAACAATGGCCTTAAACCGGATATTGCGGCACCCGGTGTTGATATAAAAGCACCATCACTTGGGAATACATTTATACGGACAACCGGAACCGGCATTGCGGCAGCACATACGTCAGGAGTTGCAGCCATGCTGCTGGAATGGGGTTTAGTAAAGGGAAATCTGCCTGCCATGAACAATGTAATGATACGAAGGATGTTAGTCAGCGGAGCAAGAAGATTTAATAATATTACTTACCCCAATCAGGATTGGGGATTTGGTATATTGGATATATATAGAACTTTTATGCTGTTTCTGGAAGAAGGGATATAGATACTGCGGCTAAGCAACCTATAGCAGAAAACACACAAAAAAGCGCTTGTAAGCGAGCGTACACACTTTTTTGTGTGTTTTCTGCTGCATGGATGAATAGTGACAAATACAGATCAAAATTTTATATTAATTCTTGCTGTGATTTTTTTTTGCCGCACATTTTGGGCAGATACCAAAAAATTCCAGACTGTGTCCGGTAATGGTATAACCTGTTTTTGATGTAAGATAACCCTCTAAGCTTTCAAGGGGACAAGCTTCTATTGGTATACTCTCATTACATAAAGTGCATAAAAGAGAATGTTTGTGTGTATGATTATTGATTTCATAATAAGTTTTTCCATCCTGGTGAAGCGCCTTAATAATTACATTCTTATCTGCTAAAGCATTTAAAGCGCGGTAAATGGTAGATATACTCATCTTCATATCCCTGGATGTTAAATCAGCAATTTCTTCTGCAGTAAGGGCAGCAGAAGCAGATTCCAACACAGATAAAATGAGGATACGCTTTTTTGTTTGTTTTAATTCAGCAGATTTTAATTTATTATTATCCAAGGTAATTCACTCCTTTTAATGTAACGTTTGATAGGCAGATTCCATGTTAACACAGACAAAGGCAAGTTACTTAATGTTGTTTACTCTCTACAAATCATAGAATAGAGTTAGAAAATTGTCAAGAAAAAGAAATTAATATCAGGATATTCCTAATATTAATACGTATAAATCAATAACTTCATCCTTGACAGCTACAAACTTTAGTAGTATATTAAATGCAAATGATTTGCATTTGCGTTTGAACGTAAAAGCGTACATCGATTAATGAAATACAAGAAAGAAATGGTGAGTTATCATGAAAAAATATTTAGCGGCTTTAGTTATATTAATTTTAACTTTATTATTTACAGCCTGCAGTGCGAAAAAAGAAGAGTCGTCCATTAAAAGTACAGAAGTAGTAAATGAAAATAATGATGATTCACAGCGTAGTGTTAATCAGGCTATAAGTGGTAAACTAAATGTATATACTAGTTTCTATCCCTTATATGATTTTGCCGTAAAGGTCGGCGGAGACAAAGTAAATGTAACAAATCTGGTACCGGCCGGAACAGAGCCACATGACTGGGAACCTGCTACAACAGATATTTTAAGCCTCGAGAAAGGGGATGTACTTATATATAACGGGTTAGGCCTGGAACACTGGATAAATCAGGTGACTTCATCCCTTGAAAATAAAAAGCTTGTTTTAGTAGAAGCCTCGGATGGACTTACCCCTTTAGAAGGCGGGGAAGAACAAAAAACCAGTGAAGGTTCCGATTATGATCCCCATGTATGGTTAAGTATTAAAAATGCAGAAAAAGAGATGGAAAATATTAAAAATGCATTTGTAAAAGCGGATCCTGATAATAAAGATTACTATGAAGTAAATTATAAAAAATATGCAGTGCAGTTTGAGGAGCTGGATATAAAATTCAGCAATGAATTATCTCCTTTTGAGAATAAGGACATTATTGTTGCACATAAGGCGTTTGCTTATCTGTGTGCTGATTATAACTTAAATCAGGTTGCAATAGAAGGACTTGCGGCTGATTCGGAACCAGATGCGAAACGAATGGCTGAAATTATAGATTTTGCTAAAGAAGTTAATATTAAAACCATATTTTTTGAAGAATTAGTCAGTCCCAAGGTAGCAGAAACGATCGCATCAGAAACAGGTGCCGAAACTGATGTCTTAAATCCGCTGGAAGGATTAACACAGGAACAGCTTAATGCAGGAGAAGACTACTTGTCCATAATGGAAGAAAATCTGGAAGCTTTAATCAATGCGCTAAAATAAACCGATGAGGAACAGGAAGCAGGAGGCCGGTATGAATAGTATTGAAATCAAAAGTCTGAGCTTTGGTTATGAAGATGGTTTAATACTAAATGATATTAATTTATATATTGAAAAGGGTGATTATATCGGAATTATCGGTTCTAATGGAGCCGGAAAAAGTACCCTGATAAAGTTGATTTTAGGAATGTTACAAACCAAAACCGGTACGATAAACAGAGCTGAATCTAACGTAGGTTATGTTCCACAGGTAGGATTATCGGTAAAAGGGGATTTCCCTGCAACAGTAAGGGAAGTGGTAATGCTTAATCTGTTCAGTAAAATCGGATTGATGAAAAGACCAAAGAAAATTCATTATGAAATGGCAGATAAAGCTCTTGCCATTGTTGGTATGACAGAATATAAGGACAGACTCATAGGTAAATTATCCGGAGGCCAGCAGCAAAGGGTCCTGATAGCCAAATCTATTGTAAATAATCCGGGACTGTTAATTCTGGATGAACCTGTTTCAGGTATTGATTCAGAAAGTGAGAAAAATCTTTATGAATTATTATATCAATTAAACAGGGAAAAGGGACTTACCATAGTTATGATTACACATAGCCTTCAGAATGTCAGGAAGGATATGAATAAGATTTATGAAATAAAAGACAAAAAAATAAAACTGCTCTGTACTGAACCAAATCAGCCAGGGGAAAGGATTGAAGATGGAGATGTTATTTCAATATGATTTCATGCGAAAAGCATTTATAGTGGGTATTCTTCTTGCTGTTATTGTCCCCTGTATCGGTATGATTGTAGTCCTAAGGCGGCTTTCCATGACCGGGGATGCCTTAAGCCATACGTCCTTAGCCGGTGTGGCTATTGGCATAATAGCAGGGATAAATCCTGTCTTAGGTGCCTCTGTTGCCTGTATATTTGCTGCTTTTGGTATCGAGTTTATACGCAAAAGATTTCCTAAGTATTCAGAAATATCCATTGCCATCGTAATGTCTTCGGGTGTAGGCCTTGCCGGTGTGCTCTCCGGATTTGTGAATAACACGGCGAACTTTACCAGTTTTTTATTTGGAAGTATTGTTGCCATTACGGGCTTTGAATTATGGCTTGTTGTGGGTATCAGCCTTTTAGTGATTACTGTATTTCTTTTGCTTTATAAAGAACTTATGTACATGGCCTTTGATGAAGAAGCCGCACAGCTATCCGGTATTCCTGTCCGGACTATCAATACCCTGTTCACTATCTTAACGGCACTGACGGTTTCCGTTGCCTCCAGAACGGTAGGTGCACTTATTATATCTTCGTTAATGGTAATACCCGTTACCTGTGGAATGCAATATGGAAAAAGCTATAAGCAGACACTAGTTTATTCTATTATTTTTGCTGTTATTTTTACTATAGTGGGACTGACCTTATCTTACTATAAGGGGTTAAAACCAGGCGGAACTATTGTTTTAACCGGAGTTGTTTTTTTAATGATTACTTTTCTTATAAAAGGTAATAAGTTTAATAGAGGTTCGAGGTCTTATTTCCCGAAATAGAGGAAGATTATGATCCGGTTATTACCAAAACCAATGCACCTGAGGATGGATATATTTAAAAAGCTGCAATTAATTATTATTAATGATTATAATATGACATTATGCTGTCATAATATTGTGTTAGAATGGTGTTGGGTGATAACATGCAGGTAAACCGATTATTCGAAATCGTATATATATTATTAAATAAAAATTATACTACTGCGAAAGAATTGGCGGAGCATTTTGAAGTATCTGTCCGTACGATTTACCGGGACATTGATATACTTTGTCAATCAGGAATACCGATTTATACCAGTAAAGGTAAAGGCGGAGGAATCGGCCTTTTAGATAACTTTGTATTAAATAAATCGGTACTGTCAAAAATGGAGCAGGAGGGAATCATATCCGCACTTCAGGGATTAAATGCGACCAATTATCCGGACATAAATCAGGTACTATCAAAGCTTAATAATCTGTTTGGAACCAAGCAAAATAATTGGATTGAAGTGGATTTCTCAGATTGGGGTGAAAGCCAGAAAGAAAATTTTAATCTGATTAAAACTGCTGTTATCCAAAAAAAAGGGTACTGCAATTTGATTATTACAGCACCTCTGGTGAAAAAACCGACCGGGAGACAGAACCTCTTCAATTATGGTTCAAAAATAAAACCTGGTATTTAAAAGCTTATTGCCGAAATAAATCTGATATGAGAACCTTTAAGCTAAACCGCATGAAAAACTTGAATCTTACAAACGAATCATTTATAAGGGAAATGCCTGTGGTCCAGTCATACTCACGGGATAACAATACACCTTCCTGTACGGTATCCGTAAAGATGAGGGTATCCCCTATTCAGGCTTATCGTATTTATGATGAATTTAATGAAAGCCAGATAGGGAAAAATGAAGATGGTAGTTTTCTTGTAAACTTTACTTACCCTGAGGATGATTGGGTATATGGATATATCTTATCCTTTGGTAATTATGCGGAAGTTTTAGAACCGGACCGAATACGTGAAATTATTAAAAATCGATTACAGGATACATTATCTATGTATAAATAATGTGGCCGAATCATATTTTTTTCAGTGCTATTATGCTATGGTAGCTATGTAATTTAATTTTTCCCTGATTAATGCTTCCGCATTTACATCAGTCAGTAAAATGAGATAATCCCCTGCTAAAATTTTGGTGTTACCGTTAGGGATAAATTCGAGTTGATTTCGTTTGATTGCAATAAACAGGCAATTATCCGGCAGTTTGATATCTTTTATATATTTATTTTCCGCCGAAGAACCGTGATGCACAACGATTTCAAAAGTAACTTTTTTACCGGAATCCGGTTGCTCTGACGGGGTTCCTTTTTCAGCTACCTGATTTTCTAATAAGGAATCGTAGATGGGGGCACTTTTTAACAAATCCGCTACCACATAGGAAAATATGGAAGTAATGGTCAAAGGCAGCAGGTGGGTAAAAGAACCGGTCATTTCAATTAATAAGATGACTCCGGTAATGGGTGCCCTTACAATGGAAGTAAAAAATCCAACCATGGCCAGAATAACAAAATTATAGAATAAATCCGCATCGAAACCAAGATAATTTATGGCAATATTTCCAAAGACCGCCCCAATGGCGGCACCCATTACCAATAAGGGGAAAAATATACCGCCGGGTGCGCCGGATCCAAAACTTATCATGGAAAATATAAATTTTACGATCAATATAATAAATAAAAATGTCAGACTTGAGGATAATTTTATTTCACCCATTATTACATGTCCGCCGCCTAATACAATGGGAAAAACCAGGCCTAAAATACCGGCAAGGGCAAAGGGAATGATTGGACGGTTTTTTTTATTCAGCCATTTTACTTTTTTATATAGTTTTTGCGTTAAAATTAGAATATAATTGTAAAAAGCCCCGCAGACGCCAAGAACTGCACCAAGGAGGATTAATAGCCAGTATCCCTTTAAACTGATACTGTTTTCCAGGTTAAATTGAAATATTGGTTGTAACCCGAATACTATCTTGGAAATATAATCGGCAATGACTGCAGAAACCATGGTAGATAATAGAATAACAGGAGAAAAATATTTGAAAATTTCTTCCATAGCAAACATTGCACCGGCTAACGGTGCATTAAAAGCAGCAGCAAGACCTGCGCTAGCTCCGCTTGCTATCAGTACTTTCCTTTCATGTCTGGTAACTGCAAGTTTTTTACCGACACCTTCTGCGACACAAGCGCCTATTTGTATGGAAGGACCTTCCCGCCCAAGGGACAGACCGGCCAGAATAGAAAGTAACCCACCGACAGATTTAGCAATTAAAGTTCCAATCCATTTGTTCTTAAAGTATCCCATGATAATACCTTTAACCTGAGGGATACCACTACCGCTGATCATCTTAAACTTATTTATAAGGAGGCCGGTACAATAACCACCGGTACCAAGGACTAAAAATAAAATTGGAAGCAATATTAAATGATTTCTGAAAAAATCATATATCATAAATGATAATACTTCTGCTTTTTCTAAAAGTAGCCGGTATGCACAGGTTACGACACCTGCCAGCAGGCCGACCAGCATACTTTTATATACAATATGTAACCGGGTTGAGTCCGTGTTTATTACGGATTTGTAATTGTTTTTCATTTTCATTTTGTTTGCCACCTATTATTGTCTGTTCTAAATTCTCATTTGTATTAGTTAAATTCACTATAAAAAAGAACTCTTTATAAATTATAGACGTTAATAAAGGTGGTTTCAATTCTTTAATATAACAAACATTTTGCAATTCTAATGAATAAATTGGTTATTTTTTAAAAAAAAGTGATCTCCTGCCTTAATAAAAGTCAGGAGATCACAGTAATAATTTGCTTACCTATGTTCTGCAAATTGGATTTTTAAACCATTTGGATCCAATACATAAATAAACTTAATGTGAGGATTAGGCTGAAAAGGACCACTGTGTATAGGAAGCCTCTTTTCTTTCAAAAATTCTGTCATTTCTTCTATCGATGCTACTTCAAATCCTATGGATAGATCAGAACCAATCTGTACAGACTGCTTCGTTTTATTATGGATTAATTCTATTTTTGTTTCACCCTCACCCAGAAAGGTAATTTCCGTATCAGGGCCCGCCTGATACCTTCGTTCAATGTTAAGACCTACGATATTCTGATAAAAATTTAAAGATTCCTCCATGTCATTAACCTGTATGGTACACCAATTGAATTTCATTTCAACTCCTACCTGCGTGCGCTGCACACCTATAAATCAGGATGGTGAAAATTTCACCGGTTCCCTACTATTTTTGAGCCTTATTTTAATTTAAACGAAAAGCTTTCTAACAAAACATTACGGCTTTCCATTTATTATTATGTATCTAAATATACCATATTATTTCTGCCAATTCAATAAAGGATCATTATATTCGTTAGTCAAACTAAGCCTGGATTAAAAAAATATTTTAATTTTAAGTTAATTTTAACTTGTTCTTTTATTATTAACACATACTAAGGGTTATAAAAAACTCTCGGAAACGATAGCACGAAAATAAAGTCAGATTTTATCGCCAGCCTCTAAAACATCAGTAAAAACAGGCTATGGGAGTTTACGGGACTACTCTTAAAAAGAAAGGAGTATTCTATGGATATAGCTATTATTCCTGCATATAATCCGGATGAGATGTTATTAAAAACAACCCCCCTGAACCATGAAGTCAACCGGGGGAAAGGGGCAGCCATTAAGACAGCTTTAAATTATATTGAAAATAATGAATCAGACATACAGGGTATTGTAGTATTGGATGCGGATGGACAGCAACGCCCGGAAGATGCCTTACGTTTACTTGATGCACTACATCAGAATAATTCAGGCCTGGTTTTGGGTGTCAGACAATTTAGCGGTAAAATACCGTTTCGTTCCCTTTTTGGGAATACAATTACGAAATACATTTTTCGTATTATCAGCGGAAAATGGGTTTCTGATACTCAAACAGGTCTTAGGGCATTTTCAAAAGATTTGATTCCCATGTTATTGAAAATAACCGGAGACAGGTATGAATATGAAATGAATGTACTATTAAAATGTGCTAAAAATAATATATTAATTACAGAGGTAACGATTGCTACAATTTATCATGATGAAAGCAATTCCTGCTCCCATTTTCGCACCATCCGTGATTCAGTAAGAATTTATAGTAATTTATTTGCCTTTTCAGGAACTTCGTTCTTAAGTTTTTTACTGGATTATATACTTTTTTTTATGCTGGTCCAGATTTATCAATTCAAATAAATAAATATACGGAAGGCTCCGGTGGAAATATTGTTACTTATTATGTTGCAGATATTTATGTCGCGGATATAACTTGTCTCCAGAGCGGTTTTGCACATGATACTTATGGCATAGGATATGCAGATAAATTACTTAATATGGATGATTCATATAATGCTATATTAGCTATTAATGGTGATTATTATGGTAATGGCGGGAATGGTGTTGTTATACGGAATGGTGAGGTATACCGTAAGACAAAAAGCGATGAAGATGTATGTGTATTGTATTATGACGGTACCATGAAAACTTACTCAGCGGATGAGTTCGATGTTGACAGGGCAATTGCTGACGGGGCATACCAGGCCTGGAGTTTTGGTCCGGAATTACTTAGTGATACGGGCAGCAGTATGACTGGCTTCACCACCAATAGTCATATTAAAGAAGTTAATCCCAGAAGTGCAATCGGTTATTATGAACCCGGACATTATGCCTTAGTAGTAGTAGACGGACGTCAAAGTGGTTATTCCATAGGATTGTCACTTACCCAGTTTCCGGATTTGTTTGAAAAACTTGGCTGTACGTCAGCTTATAACCTGGATGGCGGAAAATCCTCCGAAATGTCCTTTAACGATGCGCTTGTTAATCAGCCTTCCGGCGGCGGAAGAGAAGTAAGTGACTGCATTATGATTAAGGAGGTTAATTAAAATGACTATTGTTCGAGGTGTACTGCCCCATATTATTATAATTTTATCTGGAATATTTATAGTTTTTTTAATACTGGATGGTTATAACCCTACGATGAATTTTGTTAATAACACGGTATCAATTAAGTTATTTTGGGTTTTCCTCATTTTGTCCATATTAAATTCGATTCTTGTAATAGTTTCTAACCGTAAGGGTTGGAGGGAAAAGAATAAAAAGTGAGGCTCAGTCACAACATACTGTTTACTATTGAAATTGTATCTTTTTAGGGCAGAGTATAAATTTATGCCCTGCTCAAATATAACAGGATACAACTAAGAATAAAAGTTTAAAGAATTATGCAATGGATTTTAATAAATCCAATGATACTATATGAGGTCATATATTTATTTAAATACGTGGGGAAACTCAAAAAATTACCATATTGACAAAACCTAAATATCATATTATGATATACTTATTAATAAGAGAAAACCGTTGAGAAAGAAAAGTAAGTTTTAACACGACATGACAGAGAGTCGCAGGTGGTGGAATGTGATATGGAGTTTTTAGCTGAATGGGCTTTTGAGGGCAACCCGAATTTTTAGTAGGCGTTGACGGTAACCATAACCGTTATTAGTATGGCATATATGTTAGTATATGAAAAGTGGACTTTGTCAAATTGAGTGGTACCGCGGATTTTAATTCGTCTCAAGTATATTTATACTTGGGATTTTTTATGTTATAGGATTTGAGTGTCAAAAGGTCCAATTTAGTTTTTAGAATGAATATCAGCGTATATATATTCACTCCTGTTTTAATAATTATTCCGGATATAAAAAAACGAACGGTAATAGACTTATTATCTTTTTAAACATCCATAGGAGGATATAACCTCCTATGAAACCTGGAGGTTTTTTCTGCCATAAAGAAAAGGAGATTTATCTCCTGTAAACCACAGGAGAAGAAATCTGCCATAAACAAGGAGAAGAAATTCACCTATAAAAGAAGGAAAAGAAATCTTCCCAACAAAATCAAGGAAGAGAAATATTTCCAACAACAAAATCAAGGAGGAGAAATCCTCTACAAATCAAGGAGGAATTATGAAAAAGAAAATTTCAGCAGTGATTGTAGCAGTACTTGTGATGAGTATGTTAGCGGGCTGCAGCGGTAAAAAAGAGGGTCAGATTACAATAGGGATAGGTCAGTTTGCAGAACATGCATCCTTAGACAACTGTAAGGAAGGCTTTTTAGCCGGTTTAAAAGAAGAAGGTTACGATGAAGATAAGAATTTAAAAGTAGTATTTGATAATGCCCAGGCAGACGGCGGAACAGCAACCCAGATCGCCAATGATTTTGTAGCTAAAAAAGTGGATTTAATCTGCGCCATTGCAACGCCCATGGCACAAAGTGCTTTTGGAGCTGCAAAAGATACGGATATCCCGGTTATCTTTACGGCAGTAACTGATCCGGTACTTGCAGAACTGGCGAAAGAAGATAAAACCCCAAATGGGAATATAACTGGAACCAGTGATAAGCTTCCGGTTGAAAAACAACTTGATATGATCCGTAAGGTTTTACCGGAGGCAAAAACAATTGGTATTTTATACAGTACCAGTGAGATTAATTCTGTTTCAGCAATAGAAGAGTACAAAAAAGCAGCAGCTGATTTTGGATTTGAAATAGTGGAAAGTGGTATTTCTACAGGTGCTGATATTCCCTTAGCTACAGATAATCTTTTGGAAAAAGTAGATTGTATCAATAATTTAACAGATAATACCGTGGTAAGTTCCCTGCCGGTTATTTTAAATAAAGCCGCCGCTAAGAAAATACCTGTATTCGGAAGTGAAGTGGAGCAGGTTAAGATTGGTTGCCTGGCAGCTGTTGGCCTTGATTATTATGATTTGGGAGTTCAGACCGGTAAAATGGCGGCACAGGTTTTAAAAGGCGAGAAAAAAGCGGGTGAAATGAATTTCCAGGTAATTAAAGAAGCTGCATTTTACGGCAATACCGCAGCAGCTGATAATCTTGGAATTAACCTTCCGGATGATTTAGTAAGTTCAGCAAAAGAGATGTTCAGTGAAATTAAAGAACAGTAAGTACAGCAATAGATTAAGTACTCTCGGAAACTAAATGAGGTTTCTGAAGATATTTTAGATGTCGAATTTTAGCTGAGAACATTTTCTGTCTATCCTATGTATGTTTTTACTTGCCTTTCCTTCACTGCGTTCAGACGGTCTGCGTAAAAACATACATAGGATATCACGAAAATAGAGATGTATTTTTATTAGCAGCATCTAAAATATCAGTAAAACCAGGTTGTGAGAGTTTCCGAGAGTACTTAAATTAAGAAAGGCGAAGGTATAACATGTTAACAATTCTGTTAGGGGTACTTGTTGAGGGTTTTGTTTATGCAATTATGGCCCTGGGGGTATATATAACTTATAAAATCCTGGACTTCCCGGACCTGTCGGTGGACGGAACCTTTCCTCTTGGAGGAGCCATAACGGCAGTACTGATTGCGGGAGGGGTAAATCCATTATTAACCTTATTTATATCTTTTATAATTGGTGGATTTGCAGGAATGATAACCGGTATTATCCATGTTAAATTCAAGATCAGGGACTTATTATCCGGTATCATTATTATGACAGCATTATATTCCATTAACCTGCGTATTGCAGGAAAAGCAAATTTAGCGATATTTTCAAAGGATAGCATCTTTGATAACGCATTGCTTACTAAAATAATACCAACAGGCCTTCAGCCTTTTCTTGATGCTATAATTTTATTCATTATCGTGGTTATCATGAAATTATTATTGGATTTATATTTAAATACGAAATCAGGTTATCTGCTCCGTTCCGTAGGTGATAATGATACTTTGGTTACTTCCCTTGCAAAAGATAAGGGAACGGTAAAAATTATCGGTCTTGCCATTGCCAATGCATTTGTAGCATTAGCAGGCAGTATATTTGTCCAGAAAAGCGGATTTTTCGATATATCTATGGGTACCGGTACAATTGTAATTGGTTTGGCCAGTGTTATTATCGGAACGAATTTATTCAAACAATTTTCAGCTGTTAAGGCAACTACTGCAGTTATAATAGGATCAGTAATTTATAAAGCATGTGTATCCATTGCGATTTCACTGGGAATGGCAGCCTCTGACTTAAAGCTTATTACTTCAATCCTGTTCTTAATTATTTTAATATTGGGGTATGACAGGAAAAGGAAGGTGAAGGCAAATGCTTGAATTAAAAAACATCAGTAAGTATTATAATCCGGGAACCATCAATGAAATGTGTTTATTTAACCGTTTTAATTTAACGGTTAAAGATCAGGAGTTTGTTTCTGTAGTAGGCAGCAATGGTTCCGGTAAGACCTCCATGCTCAATATCATATGCGGAAGTATACCGGTTGACAGTGGAACCATTTCTATCAATAAAGCAAGTATTAACGGTATGCCGGAATTCAGGCGGTTAAGGAGGATAGGCCGGGTATATCAGAATCCGGCTATGGGCACTTGTCCTAACATGACCATATTAGAAAATATGTCCTTAGCAGATAACAAAGGTAAATCCTTTAATTTAAAAAGCGGGACAGATAAAAGCAGAATTGATTTTTACCGTGAAAGCTTAAAAACTTTAAATTTGGGTTTGGAAGATAAATTAGAAATTCCGGTGGGTTTTTTATCCGGCGGACAAAGGCAGGCCATGGCCTTGTTAATGTCTACCATGACGCCTATTGAATTTTTAATCCTGGATGAACATACCGCAGCCCTCGATCCTAAAACAGCCGATTTAATCATGGAATTAACCGATAATATCGTTAAGGAAAAACATCTTACCACCATAATGGTAACCCATAATCTCAGGTATGCGGTGGAATACGGCAACAGGTTAATCATGATGCACCGTGGTGAAATGGTAATAGATGAGGCTGGAACAGCAAAAGAAAGCTTAAAAATCGAGGCTATACTGGATAAATTTAATGAAATCAGTATTGAGTGCGGAAATTAAATTGTTAATACCCTGAATTTAATATTATATTGAAAGAAAAAATCTGCACGATCCACTTATGAATGTGGTTCGGGGCAGATTTTTTAATAGTACAATAAAAATGCTTTAATTTTTAAGGGCTTTATATTAAAATAAAAATTAATGGTTCACTGAATAAGTGTAATCCATTTCCAGTATTCTTTAATCCCTGAATAAAGTATTCATATATAAATTTCTTCCTCCTGTACATAATTGTTATAAATCGCTATAAAATTATAGTTATCCGATTCCATCAGATGAAGTAATCCGCCGTAAACATTTGTTGCACTGACTACAAAGCTTGGAAGTTTCTTATAATCTCCATTCACACATTCAAAAGGACCTTCTATCTTGAAATACTGCACAACTTCTGACAAGGTTTTGCAGGCAAGGGTAATGTCTATCTGTGCAAGGCACCAGATAATCCAGCCGCTTGCCGTTGCCCAATAAGCACCGTTCTGATATTCTTCTGAATTAATTCCAATAAGCAGACGCTCCCAATATTCACCCTTTAAAAGATGACGGATTTGTCCTTTATAAACATACTGGCTATAATTTCTTGCCAGGAAATGAAGTATGGACTGCTTCTTCTCCTGAGTACATGGAAAATCAATATAAAGCATATATGCATTACCCCAGATATCTAACTGTCTGCAGGCATCTGAAGCTGCAAAATACATTCCGGAAACCGGATCTGATAATACATCAATACTGTTCTCTATTTTTTTGAAATGTTCACTATACCAGTCTGTTTCACTTCCACCGAATATATTATCAAGTTCATACATGAACCGGCAGGCTCTCCAGAATAAAAGAGATTCCATGAAAAGGACCCCTGTTTTTGCAACAGTGTCCGTAAACCCATAGGGAGAATGAGGCGTTTCATTTATATTAAATACTAATCCGTTTTCATCTAAAGGAATTATTTTTAAACCTTTGTTTAACACGGGTTCCCATTCTCGGAAAATAGGATGAAAATCTTCCCGGGGCATACGGCTGAATAAACTATAAACTGTAAAAACTAAAAAAGGGGTATTATCCAGATTGGCCTGACCAATAGGTTTTCCGCGTTCTCCTGCGGCGTATACGGCTGTACCGTCTCCATAAATGCGGTCTGGCATCCAGCCGTCATCACGTTTCCCGCTGATGGCATAATTGATACAGTCAATTATATCCTTCTCAGGAATAAATTTTCCTGCATATTCCACCATATAAGAAAAATCACGAAGCCACAAGGCATTGTAACTTGAAACGCCATCTGGTGTATACAGATTAACACCGGTATCGGTTTTAGATCTGCTTCCTTCTATTAACAATTTTGATAAACTGCTTAAATACTCCAATGTTTTATGACTTGCATTCATTAGAAACCCTCCTGATTAATTTATAATATTTTAAGTTTTTATTAGTATAGCATATAATGAAACATATTAAAAGATTATTTGTAAAATATATTTGTAAATAATCTTTACAAAAGAAAAAGAAGATGCTATAATGTGCTCAAGAGATAAGACTGGATATGAAAGGAGTAAAAAATGTTAAAGAATACTACGAGAGTATTAAAAGAAGCAAATAAGTATTTGATAATGCAATGCATTTTAAATTATGAGCCAATTACAACTGAGGAAATAGTAAAAAAATCATCTATCAGCAGGCCTACGGTTTTGGAGGTTTTAAAAGAGTTGACTGAAGATGGATATATAGTTAAGAACGGATATTCTGAGTCAACTGGCGGCAGGTCACCGGCACTGATATATGTAAACAGGGATTCATGTTATGCGGTTGGTGTAGACTTTGAATTTCCCAAGGTACGTCTGGCTGTATCCAATATTAAAGGAGATATCATTCAATCAAAAGAGATTAAGTTTCCCATGAATGAAATGCCGGATTTTATTAAAAAGAGATTGATTTCAGAAATCAATTCACTATTAGACGGAGCCGGGATTACATTGGAAAAGGTCATTGGTATTGGCCTGGGCTTATCCGGTCTGATTGATAAATCCAAGGGTAAATCCGTGCATATTGAACGTATTAAAGGATGGAGGGATGTAAACATACAAAAAGAATTGGAAGATGTTTTTGGTGTACCGGTTTATATCAATAACGATGTACATTTACTCGGACTTGTAGAAAAGAAGACTTACATGCCGGCAGAACGGAATGATTTTATTTATATAGGAATCCGTTCCGGTATTGGAAGTTCTATTTTTTACCATGGAAAGCCTTTTGGTGGCTGCAATGGAAATGCAGGTTTTATCGGACATACAACGGTAGATGCAAATGGACCTTTATGTTTTTGCGGAAACAGAGGCTGTTTGGATGTGTTTTCCGGTGAACTCGCAATGAATGAACAATATGAGAAGATCTGCAGGTCCCTGGGAACTGACTTTGAAGAAGAAAAGTTTTTTACTGTACAGCAGTTTATTGAAAAGGCAAAAGAGGGTGACAAGGCCTGTATGAGCATATTAAAACAGGCGGGTTATTATCTGGGAGTTGCTATTGCCAATATGGTAAAAACATTGGAAATTCCGACTGTAATTATTGGTGCCTGTCAGGGGATAGAAGGTTCGATACTCTTTGAGAAAGTAAGTGAAACAGTTGATTCTCTTATGACCCAGGAAATGAAAGAAGATTTTTCAATTTATCCCGGACAATTAACGGAAGAGGAATATCCCTTAGGAGCCTGTTACTATGTATATGAGCATTTATTTGAAAAGCCGAAGCTTTCACTGGCTATAGAGTAATGTACCATTATGAATATAATCCTTATGGGTTATAAAATAAAAACTAATATAGGAGGTTTATTATGAAAGAAAAATCAGGAAAAGGGTTAGCACTGCTGGTTTGTCTGATTCTTGTGTGTACAAGCATTGTCGGGTGTAGTTCGGCATCAAAAGATGCAAGTCCGGACACACAGGAAGAGACAGGTAAGGAAACAACAACAGAAGTAGAAACAGAAGCAGAAACAGAAACAGAAGCAGAAACAGAAACTCCGGGAACTGTCAGTGATGAAAAAACTATCATAGAAATTTTATCACTTAAGACAGAGGAAGGCCCCCAGAATGCGTTCAGTCAGATGTTCGAAGGGTTTAAGAAAGATCATCCGAATGTGGAATTTGATATACAGGCAATGTCATCTGATGAACTTAAGACTACATTGCGTGCAAGGTCGGCATCAGGTGACATGCCGGATATCATTACGTGGATGAAGGAAGTTGAACCGGAATATTTACTGGATTTATCCGGTGAAAGTTTTATCAGTAACCTGAATGCAGATTCCGTATCAGCAGCTAATGCAATTTACGATAATGGTGTCTATGCCATGCCTATCGACAATGGCTACATAGGGTTATACTATAATAAAGATGTTTTGGAGGCAAATAACCTTGAAGCCCCTAAAACAGTTTCCGATCTGAAAAACTGCTGTGAAGTATTACAGGCTAAAGGTATTACACCTTTTGCATCCAGCTTAAGTGACCTTTCTGTTTCATACATGTCTTTGATCGCATTGTTTTCGGAAACTGTATTTGGCCCGAATCCTGACTGGAGTGCCCAAAGAGATGCCGGACAGATTTCAATCCAAAATGACAGCGGATGGAAGACAGCATTTGACTTACACAAAGATTTCGTATATACATATAGTGATCCTGATACGGCATATAATCAGTCTTATGATGATTGCGCAGCACTGCTTGCTAATGGGAAAGTTGCTTTTTACGGCAATGGTTCCTGGGCACTTTCTGGTATCAGGGATGTGAATCCTGATGCAAATATTGGGCTTGAGGCATTTCCAATTTCTGAAAATGAACAGGATGCTAAACTTCTTTGCTTCCCGGATACTTCCCTGTCAATTTGTGCGGATTCCAAAAATATTGATGTTGCAAAAGAATTTTTAACATATGTTGCTTCAGAAGAGGCTGGAAAGATATGGTCTGAGAATGTAAAGGTATCATCTACCGTAAATGGCGTAAATGTGGATTATGATCCAATTGCCGCAGACATCAATTATTATCTGACAAACAATTTATTTACACCTTACGGTGACCGTGTATTAAGAAGTGTATTTACGGATAAATTGTGGGAAATTTTTTCTTATTACATGCTGGATGAATATGACTGGGATACTATGGCAAAAGAGCTTGATACTGCTTGGAATACTGCCTTGAAGTCACAGTAAAATTTCAAATATATATAGTATGTGAAGCGGTTTGTGCCGCTTCACATACTATAATTTAATAGGTGGTTTAATATGAAGAGAAAATCAAAAGACAATTTATTTTACGGATTGTTATTATTACCTGCACTGACCTTATTTGTATTGTTTTTTATAATACCTGTAATCCAAAGCACATGGCTTTCATTTACAGATTCCTATGGTATGAAGTCTACCTATAAATTTGTTGGGTTTGATAACTATAAAGAGGCACTTTATGATTTGAGTTTTAAAAAAACAATCAATGCTACATCAAAGTATGCTTTGATAAGTGTTATATTTGGAAATGTTTTGTCTCTGGTTCTGGCTCTGGTTCTTGATTCTAAATTGAAACTAAAAAACTTATTACGTGCAATCTTTTTTATTCCGAATATTATGAGCTTACTTGTTGTCGGTTACATATGGAGTTTTGTATATACATCAGTGTTCCCAGATGTTTTTATGGCGATGGGTATCAACAGCTTTGCGATTCTAGGAAATAAGACATCAGTAGTTCCTGCATTAGCAGTTGTAGGCATCTGGAATGCAGCAGGCTACTACATGGTTATATATATTGCAGCATTACAGGGAATTTCAGAAGATTTAATTGAAGCGGCCCGAATTGACGGTGCGGGTTTTTTGCATTTGTTACGTTACATCCGCTTACCGCTCATTGCCCCAACAATTTTTACCTGTCTGATTCTATCTATTGCAGCCCATATGAAAGTATTTGAATTACCATATACCATGACCTCAGGCGGTCCGGTCGGTGCGTCTATGACCATGGTTTACAAAATTTATATGACGGCGTTTAATGCGAACAGGAATGGATATGCAGCAGCTCAGTCCATTATATTATTTATAATTATTGCTTCTGTAACTATAGTGTTAAATTATATTATGAAAAAAAGGGAGGAAAAGCTGTAAATGAATATTAAAGCTAGCAATAAACTGATATATACTTTTAAAGTTATTTGCATCTGGATACTTGCAGCTGTATTTTTCGCCCCGCTTTTATTGGTACTTTTAAATTCCTTCAAGACAAAAGGCGAGATAATGACATCTGCTATTGCCCTGCCAGGTTCATTTAATCTTGATAATTTCGGAACGATTATGAGTGAATCAAATTTTATCAGTTCCTTTCTTTGTAGTTTGTTTGTCGTCATTGCTACAACGTCTATGACTGTTCTGGTATCAGCCATGGCTGGCTATTCTCTTGCAAAATGGAAAAATAAAATCGCAGGAATTTTGATGATTGTAATAATGTCAACACTTTTTGTACCGTTTCAGGTATATATGGTTGCCATGATTGTAGTGGTAAAAGATCTGGGCCTCACCGGAAATATCTTCGGATTGATACTGGTGTATATTGCATTAGGTATGCCAGTACCAATTTTTTTATGCCGCAGCTATGCAGTAGGTATGTCCAAAGAAATTGAAGAAGCAGCCATTATTGACGGATGTTCTAAATTTACCATGTTCCGTCGGATCATACTTCCGCTGATGAAGCCGATATTGGCTACGGTAGCAGTTTTAAATGCACTTTGGGTATGGGGGGAATTTCTGGTAGCCTTCCTGGTTTATGGAAACGGAAAACCTATGACGCTGCCACTATCACAGAGATATTTTTATGGAACTTACAGTAACCAATGGAATTTAATACTTACTAATTTTTTAATTTCCAGTATACCGGTTGTTTTATTTTATGTGGTGATGCAGAAACATATCGTAAAAGGAATAACAGCAGGTGCAGTGAAAGGTTGATATGATGACAAAAATATTATCACCATCAATGATGTGTGCGGATTATGGATGCCTGAGAGAAGAAATAAAAAAACTGGAGGAAGCAGGAGCTTCGAGATTCCATATTGATATTATGGACGGAATCTATGTACCTAATTTCGGCATGGGACTTCAGGATACGGAATTTATCTGTAAAACTACCACTGTACCGGTAGAGGTACATCTTATGATCCAAAATCCGGTTAATTATATAGAAAAATTTATTTTACTCGGGGCGGATATTATTTTTATACATCCGGAAGCAGATATACATCCGGTCCGTACACTGTTAGAGATCAAGAAACTGGGTGCAGTTCCCGGTATTGCAGTGAATCCGGGAACGTCCCTTGCGTGTATAAAAGAGCTGCTTTATTATATAGGGAGTATTTTGGTAATGACGGTGAATCCGGGATTTGCCGGACAGAAGTTTTTGGAATCAGTTTCGGATAAAGTGGATTGTCTCTCAGAATTAAAAAAAGATTTGGACTTTGAAATTATGATTGATGGTGCTTGTTCACCGGAAATCATAAAGAACCTTTGGAAAAAAGGAGCAGACGGTTTCGTCCTGGGAACTTCTGCTTTATTTAATAAAGAAGAAACATATACTAAAATTATGGAAAAATTACTGGAATTATAAAACTGATATGAATCAGATGACCTTAGATACGGGTAATTTTAGGAAGGTGGATAAAATCGGGAATGAAGTGTTTAATTGGAATTGATATCGGTGGGACGAAAACAAATATAGGGATCGTACAGGAAGATGGAAGTGTTCTTGCCCAGAGGAAGCTTCCTTCAGATACCGGTGACGGAATTAGTGCATTTGTTGATGTTATATATAAAGAAATCAGTAGTCTGCTTATTGAAAATAATATGAAATTAGAGGAGATTGCGGATATTGGTATCGGAATACCGGGAACAGTCGATTCTAAAAATGGTATTATTGAATATAGTCCCAATTTATTTGGAACAGATGTGGCAATCGGGTCTGTTTTTGAAGAAAAGCTAAGGCGTAAGGTTACATTGATTCAGGATTCCTGGGCTGCTGCCTGGGGTGAGAAGTTGTTTGGGGCCGGTAAGTTCTTTGAAAATTTTTGCTGTGTTACATTGGGAACAGGAATTGGATGCGGTGTAATAGCGGAGGGAAAAATTTTTAGGGGAACTATGAATTCTGCGGGGGAAATCGGACATACACCGATTATTATGGGAGGCAGAAAGTGCAGCTGTGGTAATTACGGATGTCTGGAGTGTTATTCTTCCGGTACAGGTATATTAAAACAGGCAATGGAGTTATTTCCTGAAAAGCTGCAAGGGGATGAAAGGGCTGAGAAAGTATTTGAATTGGCTGATAATGGAGACAAAGATGCAACTGAATTAATAGACGATGCCGTTGATAAGCTGGCTTATGGCCTTGCTATCATGGTTAATACATTTGCCATTGATACATTTCTGATTAGCGGCGGTTTATATGTCCATAAAAATAGGATAATCGATCCACTTCCGTCATTAATTGAAAAATATGGTTATGATTCCTGGACAAGAAAGAAAAGAATAAAAGTGATCCAGGCTGAACTGGGAAGCGATGCACCGATGATTGGAGCTGCATTTATTAATTCTAAAGATAATAACAGGGATAGCAAAAAAAAAGAGTTTATTTTTTTATCACCAATTGCAAGGGATGCCATCTGGGGAGGTACGTTATTAAAAGAGTATTTCCATTATGAAGATTACGGGAACCAGGTAGGACAATCATGGTCCTTTAGTGCACAAAAAAGTGCATCTAATAAGATAATAAATGAAAAATACGAAGGCATGACACTGGCCGATTTGTGGAACCGGCATCCGGAATTATTTGAAAGCGGGTTTAAAGAATTTCCCTTCATTATTTCATTGGTTGCACCGATGGATGATTTGAGCATTCAGGTACATCCTGATGAGGAATATGCCAGAAAGAAAGGATTCACCACGGGAAAAAATGAAGCTTGGTATTTTATCAGGACAGAGGAAAAAAGCAGTATTGTATATGGCCATATGGCGGAAAATGAAGCAGAACTCCGCAGATACATAGACAAGGGTAAGTGGGATTCACTGATTTGCTCAGAACCGGTACGGACAGCAGATTTTGTTTATATTCCGGCAGGAATGCTGCATGCTTTAAAAAAAGGTAATATAGTTTATGAGGTTCAGCAGGCGGCTGATGTAACATATCGGTTTTATGATTACGGAAGAACTGATCAATATGGAAATAAACGGGAATTGCATCTGGAAGATGCAATTGCGTGCATTTCCTACCGGAAGTCAGATGGGGATGAGGAAAGTCAGGTCATGTGTGAGAATGAAAATTTTAGGGTAACCCGGTATCACAATGATGAGAATTTCTGTATTACAAAAATTAATATAAAGGGACCGTCGGTTATAACCTTTAAAAAATATCAGTTGGCAACGATTATACGGGGGAGTGGAGTTATTGAAGGAATTCAGGTTACGATTGGAGAAAGTTTTTTAATTCCTGCTGAGTATGGAAAGATAATCATGGATGGAGATATGGATCTTATGCTGACATCAGAGAAACAATAACCTGATTTTACAATAATAAAAAATCAATATAGTATTAAAATCACTGTTTTTGCCCGGATATTATGCAAGTCTAAGGTTTTCTATATAAGGGGGGAGAATTTAAACTTGTGATCTAACTGATATACATCAGGAACTGAAATTATATGAAGGTATTATGTTAACAATTTTGTTGGGGATATTCGTTGAGGGTTTTGTTTATGCCATTATGGCCCTGGGGGTATACATAACTTATAAAATTCTAGACTTTCCGGATCTGTCGGTGGACGGAATATTTCTTATTCCATTAATCTGCGTATTGCAGGAAAAGCAAATTTAGTGATATTTTTAAAGGAATGCATCTTTGATAATGCATTGCTTACTAAAATAATACCAACAGGCCTTCAGCCTTTTCTTGATGCTATAATTTTATTCATTATCGTGGTTATCATGAAATTATTATTGGATTTATATTTAAATACGAAATCAGGCTATCTGCTTCGTTCCGTAGGTGATAATGATACTTTGGTTACTTCCCTTGCAAAAGATAAGGGAAAGGTAAAAATTATCGGTCTTGCCATTGCCAATGCATTTGTAGCATTAGCAGGCACTTTTTATAAATTTTATAGAATCCCAGAAATACTGTAAAGGTGAAATACCTTGATGGTTTTCTGGGTTTTTGCGTTTGTACATTTATTAGTCGTTCATAGAGAATGTTATTATGTTATCCTTTGCGGTCATAGTAATACAATATGTTTTGTCACTTATTTAATCAAAACCACAGCCGGTTAGTTTTTCCCATCCAAACTTAAAAAAAATACACCATCTACTATATGCTTTTGTGTATCCTTTAACAACAGTCCAAATTATAGTGAAAGTTTTATTTGTTTGGATATTAAATACAAAAAAAGTAAAATATAGTTGATTTATAGAAATTATAATTTTAAAATAGATAATAAATATCTTTTTGAGGGAGGGTATTAATGTTTACAATTGTAATTTGTGATAATAACAAAAAAGATACTATAAAACTTGAAATTATTGTTAAAAGTTATATGGATACCAAATCAATTCCTTACCAAATCAATATTTTTAAGTCGGGAGAAGAATTACTGGAATTTCATGATAAATTTGACCTAATATTTCTTGATATTGCCATGGATGGGATAAACGGTATTCAGGCTGGTAAAAAGATGCGTGAAATCAATAGAAATGCTAAAATAGTTTATACAACGAATTATCAGCAATTCTGTATCCAGGCAATGAATAATGTTCACGCATTTGCTTATTTAGAAAAACCTATTACAAAAGAGAAAGCGGAACGGCAGCTTGATGAAATTATACGGTATATAGAAGAAGAAAATAAAAAAATAGAAATTGTAAAATTTGAAATTATGGAAATTACGGAGAAAGGAAAATTAGAAAGTAAGATTAAAAATTTTGAAGTAAAAGATATTTTTTATTTTGAATATTTCAATCGGAAAATAAAAATAAAATTGGGAAATGAGGAATATTTCTTTGTAGATAGAATGAAAGATTTAGCAGAGAAGATGCGGGAACACAATTTTGAAATCTGTCATCAATGTTTTTTGGTTAATCTAGGACATATTAAAAAAATAAAAGGTTATGAAGTCTTTCTGGATAATAATGAAAAACTTCCTGTTTCCCAGAAAAAATCAGCAGATTTCAGGAAAAAATTAAATAAATTTATACAGAGCAGTATATAGGAGAAAATGTGAAAAAGAAACTGTGAAGCAGATTCTTTTGAACACGCAGGGTGCTCATTCCGAGCTTCTTCATCTATTATTTGAGCTGCCACCAGAGCAGTATCGTATCTGGAAGGTTGAAAGAAAATATAAAGTAGGAAAGGATGCCACAATACGTTACTTTCAACCTATCTATTTGTGGCGGTATGGCAAGCAGGCTTGCGATATGCAATGGGAGAAATGTTGAAAGAAAATATAAATAATGAAAGGATGCCACTTATAGATTCTTTCAACCTGTTCTATTTGTGGCAGTACCGCAAGCAGGCTTGCGGTATGCAATGGGTATAAAAAATGGAAAATCATATTATTTATATGTGGGGGATTGTTATTTCATGTCTAATTAATAGCATTATACTTTTTCAATTTATAGAAGAAAGGAATGAAAGGATATTTGATAATCATTTGCTTTATATTTTAGTAAAAGTGGGATTATGCATACTCTTTGGATGTATTAATTTGTTGAAGATATCAATAATTAATATTATAAGCTGGATTATATTGTTTAGTATTGTAAATATTATCCTGTATGATAATACCAATAAAAAAAGAATATACCGGATATTAGAAGTTACGGTATTAATTTTAATATTATCAATTTGCGAAACAGTCGGTGTAGTTATACTGGAGTTTATTTTGTGGAAATTTCAGGTACATAATATACAGCCAGTTATAATAGAAAGTATGGATATAACATTTTCTAAAATATTTGTTTTGATTTTTTATTATTTAATCATTTCAAGGCTTTGGCGGGAAGATTCGTTCGAAATGTTTACCAAAACACAATTTGGGGTGCAGGCTATCTTAATTTTATTCAGCCTTGCCAATTTGTCCGTGATAATCTCAGTTCTTTCCAAAGTAAATACCCAGACAGAACGGATACTCTTATTGATTAATATGGGGTCTGTATTATTTGCAGATTTATATTTCTTATATTTTGCCAGGTTTGCAGAAGAATACAATCAGCTTAAGGTAAGACTAAGACTTTTAGAACAGCAGTCATTGCTGCAATATGAATACTATGCAGCGCAAGAAGAAAAATATAACGAATCCGTTAAGATTTTACATGATGTAAATAAGCACTTAAAAATGATAGAGAATATGTATCAGGCAAAGGAAAATGATATTGCTATAACTTATACACAGGAAATAGGTCAAATGCTGATGCCACTGGCAATGGAAGAATATACCAATAATCCAATTCTAAATGTTTTACTAAATGATAAAAAGAAAATATCTAATTTTCATAGAATTAGATTTAACTTAGAAATAGGCATTGTTGATCTAAGTTTTATGGAACCGATTGAAGTCACAACAATTTTTGGTAATTTGCTGGATAATGCAATAGAAGCATGTGATATGGTTACCCAAAATAAATATATAGATATGAAACTGGATAAATATAATGAATTCATAGTCATAAATATCAGTAATAGTTCAGTACCAAATGGAAAATGGCATCTTGGAAAACCAGTATCAAGGAAAGGTAAAAACCATGGTATAGGTTTGCTGAATGTAGAAAAAATAATTAAGAAGTACAATGGAAGTATGGTCTTAGAGGAAGAATACAAGAAATTTAGTTGTAAAATAATCTTTAATCAATAAAGAACAATTATAAATTCAAACGATTTTTAACATGAGGCAAAGTAATTTTCTGTCAGTTATACATAAAAACTGTAAGTTGTGCGACTTATATTGAAAATAAAATACAGAAGTGGCAAAATACGACTGTTAATAAAAAAATTGCAAACCAGAAAGGAGCAAGTATCATGAAAAAAGAATTAAAAAAATTATCATTGGAGAAAGTGTCTAAAGTAATAATGAAGGCAGCAGTAAAAGAAGCTAATTCCGCATGTTTCTTTATTGGCTACCAGCCCGAATTACCTAAAGCTGTACTGAAATTGAGAAACTTTTAAAGAACATAAGAAGTATAATAATTAGGCGAAAAAATATGTATAAGTATTCTAAAGATACGGATTTATTACATATTCGGAGCAGGTGTTATGGGGTGTAGGTTAAAATACCATCTTTTTGGATGGATATTTTAAATATATTTAATTGATTTTTTGTATTGACAACTGTCTTTTTATTTAAATGAAAGGAATGAATGTTATGAAGAAAGTAGCTTTGGTAAGCCCATTAAGAACAGCTGTAGGTTCCTTTGGGGGAACGCTTTCAACTGTGAGTGCCCCTGAACTGGGAACAACAGTCATTAAGGCATGTCTTAAACAAAGTAATTTAGGGAGTTCTTTAATTGATAAGATTTATTTGGGAAATGTCCTTCAGGCAGGTATTGGTCAGAACCCTGCCAGACAGGCTGCATTAAAAGCAGGAATACCTATTGATGTACCTGCATCAACGATAAACACTGTTTGCGGTTCAGGACTTCATGCTGTCGCCTTAGCCTGTGATTCAATACTGGCGGAACAAGGAAGTATAATTTTAGCCGGAGGCATGGAAAGCATGTCAAATGCACCTTATCTTTTAAGAAACGCAAGAAATGGCTATCGGCTTGGCAATGGTGAACTAATCGATAGCTTGGTCAGTGATGGACTCACATGTCCAATTAATAACTACCATATGGGGATTACTGCAGAAAATGTTGCTGAAAAATATAATGTTTCAAGACTGGAGCAGGATGAATTTGCATATGGAAGCCATATGAAAGCAGCAGAAGCTAAAAACAAAAAGGTTCTTAAAGGGCAAATTGTTCCTGTAACAGTTTATAAGAAAAAGGAAGAAATTTGTTTTTCTGAGGATGAACATGTAAAAGCAGATACCACCACAGAAAAGCTTTCTGGTTTAAGGACGGTATTTAAACAGGATGGAACAGTAACGGCCGGGAATGCTTCACCGATAAGCGATGGTGCTGCAGCTATGCTTGTAGTGTCTGAAGACAAATGCAGGGAGTATGACTTAAAACCGTTAGCTTATATTAAGGGTTATTCACTTGTTGGCGTTGATCCTGCATATATGGGGATTGGCCCAGTCAAAGCAGTTTCATCACTTCTTAAGAAACAGGGGATATCGTTAGATGAAATTGATCTTTTCGAAATAAATGAAGCATTTGCTGCTCAAGCGTTGGCAGTATACAAGGAACTTGGGGTAAACGCAGAAAAGGTTAATGTCAATGGCGGTGCAATAGCGATTGGACATCCTGTAGGTGCAAGCGGTGCCAGGATATTGGTTACGCTGGTGCATGAAATGAAAGAAAGATCCTCACATTATGGCATAGCATCCTTGTGCATCGGAGGAGGAATGGGAATAGCTATGCTGGTTGAGAATACATAAATTAGAACGAAATTATTATACAAAGAAAGGAAGGGAATTATGGATCAAATAGATATTCTTTCACTGCAATCCATGCCTGCTGCCAGTCCCAGCTATGGCCGTCCACCGTGCCGTTTCATGAATAGGGAATATTTTACTATTAGTTATGAATCAGACCCGGCTTCTATCAGGCAGGCACTTCCAGAGCCGCTTCAACCGGATGGAAGCAATATTGTTTTATATGAATGGATTAAAATGCCTGATTCGTCAGGTTTAGGAAGCTATGAAGAAAGCGGAATAGTAATTCCGTGTACTTTTAAGGGGGAACCCTGCAATTTTACTGCCCAAATGTATTTGAATAATGGTCCCGCCATTCTTGCGGGACGTGAAATCTGGGGATTCCCTAAAAAATGGGGTAAGCCTTGCCTCATAGTTGAAGAAACTGAGACACTAACCGGTACATTATACTACAATAACATTCTGGTGGCCATGGGTACGATGCCATTTAAATACAATGTACTTGATGATAAGGCGGTCGCTAAAACCATAACTAAAACACAAGTTAATTTGAAATTAATTCCGGATGCTGATGGCAGTCCTAAAATTGCCCAGTTAGTTGCTTATAATCTGGAGGACATTTTTGTAAAGGGTGCCTGGACAGGATCTGCCAGATTGAGTCTGACACCCCATGCCAATGCTCCCGTAGCAGACTTACCCGTTAAAACCTGTATTGACGGAAAACATTTTATAGCAGATTTAACGTTGCCGTATGCAAGAGTAATGCATGATTATCTAATGTAGGGGAGGTTTGGGACATGGAAAATAAATTAAAAACAGCCAGGGAAGCAGTCAGCAAAATTAAAGATGGAGACACACTTATGGTTGGCGGTTTTCTGGCTGGAGGGCATCCTGAATATCTGGTATCTGCTCTTGTCAATACAAATTCCGCCGGTAACCTGACCATAATTTCTAATGACACAGGTACACAGGAGTTATCTATTTACCAATTGGTGAAAAGCGGAAGAGTAAAAAAGATATTTGCATCCTATATCGGATCCAATCCGGAAACAGGAAGGCTGCTCATGACCAGGGAAGCAAAGGTTCAGCTCTTTCCCCAAGGTACACTTGCTGAAAAAATACGGGCAGGAGGAGCCGGTCTTGGTGGCGTATTAACACCGGTAGGTATCGGTACTGTTGTAGAAGAGGGAAAGAGAAAAATAGAAATTAATGATAGGGAGTATTTACTGGAAATGCCGCTAAAGGCAAATGTAGCATTTATTAAGGCATATAAGGCTGATGAAACAGGCAATCTCGTCATCAACGGTTCTGCCCGCAACTTTAATATTGTTATGGCAACAGCTGCAGACTACGTAATTGCAGAGGTGGATGAATACGTAAAAGCAGGGGAAATTGATCCAAATCATGTTAACGTTCCTGGAATATTTGTAGATGCTATTGTAAAGGTGGGATAAGAGTATGAATAGTAGGGAATTTATTGCAAAAAGAATTGCTAAGGAACTAAAAGACGGTGATGTTGTAAATCTTGGGATTGGAATGCCAACCATGGTTGCAAATTATATACCGGAAGATGTCCAAATTATGCTGCAGGCTGAAAATGGAATTCTTGGCGTTGGTCCGAAACCGGGTTTGGGAGAAGAAAGGCTCGATTGCATTGATGCAGGAGGAAATTACGTTACAACGGTAAAAGGAGCAAGTTTTTTTGATAGTTCATTTTCATTTTGCATCATCCGTGGAGGGCATGTTGATATTACCGTTTTGGGTGCTCTTGAGGTTGATGAGGAAGGCAACGTGGCAAACTGGATGATTCCGGGCAAAAAAGTACCGGGAATGGGAGGAGCCATGGATTTGGTGGTCGGAGCGAAAAAGGTGATTTTAGCCATGGAGCATGTGAGTAAGGACGGGTCACCTAAAATACTGAAAAAATGTAAGCTGCCACTGACAGCCGTAAATGTGGCAAAGACCATTGTTACCGATATGGCTGTTATCGATGTTGTTCCAGACAAGGGTTTGGTGCTTAAGGAGATTGCGCCCGGACTGTCTGTAGAAGACGTACAAAGGTTAACAGAGGCCCATCTTTCAATCTCACCTGATTTAAAAGTGATTGAAGTGTAGGTGCGTACCAGAAAACAGGTCATGGTAATCTGCGTGGTGTATAAGGTGATAAAAAGATGGAAAAATTGGTAGAATACTTAATTAAGAAGCTTGTACTTTATAAAATCATAACAGAAGATGAGACAACAATATATAAATTTGGAATGGAATGTCTGGTTTTAAAACTAATTCACTGTATTTCTTATTTATGTATTGCTGTCTGTTTAAAGAAGTTGCCTGAATTAATAGTTATTGGGTGTGTATTAATACCATTAAGGAGAAACGCAGGGGGGTATCATGCAAAGACAAAGATAGGATGTTATATATTTTCCTGTTTCTACGTCTTAAGTATCCTTTTAGTGTCTAAAACTGTAATAAATCAATTCATGTGGTGGGGATCATTAGTTTTATCTGATGGTATAATTTTTTTTATGAGTCCTGTAGATAATGGAAATAAAAGATTGGACAGGAAAGAAATCCTGTATTACAGAAAGAAATCACGATATATGCTTATTGGGGCGAATATAAGCTGTATAGTACTGACAGCGGTTAATTTATATAATATAGGAAGTCTATTAAGATGGGGTATTAACGCTGCGGCATTTTTACTGGTACTTCATCTGATGTCAGAAGTACGTAATATGTCATACAGATGCAAACGGAAAAGGATGCATCTAAAGCGTTTACTTTTAAAGGAAGTATTACGTTAAACTTATGTTTCTTATTTGTTTTTACTTTCAATAAATTTAACTAAATCAGGTGAATATGCAATAATTGATTTTTTTTAGTTCTCTGATTGCAGTTGCTATCGTTATTGCATCTGCTTTTTGTAAATTGCTTCGGTAAACGTTCCACATTTCAGTATAAATCAATGTAATCTGCAAGTTCACATCCAGTATCCAAGTTTGGAATACATACATAATTCCCATAATCATGTTTTCCAACAATTACATGATAGTAGTAGCCTCTGCTATGAATCTCAAATTCACACTGATTTATACTTCCTTTTCCACGCCTCCTAAGAAAACTCGCATTCAAGAACGATCTTTACTGCGTGGTCATCGATAATCCGTTTTCTTGATTTGCTCCCGTAGAGAAGGAGGCTGGTACAAACCTTATCAATTGACGATGGTATCGGGTTTGGAGAAGATATTGAGAAAGTAAAACAAAGGCATATTATCATTCCAATCCAGGCCATGATTTAAATCATTATGGACTTGGTTTATATTTATGTAAGTTGTATTGTGAGAAACAGGGGGGCCTTCTGCTTTTAGAAAATAAAGATACGGGAGGAGCATATGTTAAAAGCAGGTTTTCAAATTATAGAGCCTTAATTTATTTATAAAACAGATAAAAGGATTGATAACTTTATTTGTTAATCAATCTTTTTTTGTCTTTTTATTATATATAATAAAGCCAGTAAAAGAAATGAGAATTGCTTTGCATGAATATGAAGAAGCTATAGCTTTTCAATATACCTAGTACTGCACTGCATAAATAATGCTTAATATCAGTGACTGATATTTGAGCCAGGGCAAGGCGAAGGAATGAGGCGTAGCGGTTCCTACGCCGATTGATGACAACACAGCACTGGTGTAAATAGCAGGTGCTGAATTAAGTGTTATTTATGCAAGGCGGTACTAGATAATGTACTAAGTCCAGATGAAAAAATTAGATTTGGTAGCGCTGGTGAGGTTACAGGTGTATATACTGTAGTAGATTTCTATTAAAATATAGTTTATAATAGGAGAAAGGAACATGAAGATTTTATGTTTTTTCTCCTATTATTTTAGGATTGTCTTAAAGATATCAATTAAAAATGCAATATTGTAATGCCAATACTAATATAATCAAAACTTAGGTAGATAATTTATGAAACATTAAGGCATTTGTGAATAAAGGGATATAGCAGACCACCAATTCCTCAGGATAACCTTTATTTAAATAACTATTATGAGGTAGTATAATGAATAATAAAATGAATAAACTTATTATTTTTCTATTAATTATAACGAATATCGTATCACTTGCATTTATATATTCGGTATTAACTATACCAAAATCAAAAGTATATTGTATTGAGGGTAAAAATGAAGACTTTATTCTATCAAATGGCTATATCATATTTTCTGATCACAATATTTATATAAATGGGGGTACTCTTTATAAATTAAATAATGATATAGATAATAATATTCAGTCTTATGAAATGGCTATTTATTATGCAAAAAATAATGAAAATAATTATATTCTTAATAAAGCATCTATTATGAAAAACAGGAATTTTCCTGAAAATCTATTAAAAGAAATAAGTGTAGGGAAACATTCTCTTATGGACAATCTCGAAAAGGATGATATTAATTACATAAAAAATAATCTTTATTTTATATTAAAGTATACTGATATTTCAGGTAATAATCAAAAAGTAAATATTCACCTAAATTTAAAAGAAATCGAATATTAAAATACCGAAAATAAGTTATACTATGTGCATTATTATTCTAATATAGGAGAAACGAAGCTGAAAAGGTACTTCTCATGTCGGAAGAAATTTCATAAAATCTAACACAGGAATTGAAGAATACAGACAAAACCAAGAACAAAGTTTTTACTTTTGTTCATCTTGTGGAACATTTCAAGAACGACACAACGGACAGTCTGGAAAAGACAGTCAAGACAGATGAAAAAAGATATTGTATTAGAAGAACTTTTTTCTACGAGAATAAACCATGCTTTAGAATTAACATTGACTATGGATGAGAACTATCATAAAGCAGTCAGGAAAGAAGATATCATGCTTAATAAGCTGGACAAAATGAAGTTTAGTAATAAGAAGAAATTGGCAATTGACAGGGCTATTACCGCAAATAATGCTTGCAGTGCTGAGTATGGCAGAGTAGCCTACAGACAAGGTTTTCAAGACGCTATAAAATTTGTAGCAGAACTGGTGAAATTAATGTAACAGCCGCAATGATAAAAGATGAATTGGAGTAGTTTTAATCCAAACATATGAGTGTGACATTTTATAAAGATTCACAGCCTTTTTTAGAGATTTAGATTCATAGGACCAACCAGGTTCAAGTGGCATCTCCTTTGTATCTTCGAGGTATACGTAACAGTTTACTTGCTGAATAAAAGGAAATTTAGTTATAGAGCTTTTATATTAAGTGGAAATACTGGAAGGAGTTTTAGCCTGTGCTGTTCCAGTGTTGGCAAAAGCAACAATTGCTGTTTTAGCAACTTAACTATAGTCCTATTTCCTCCACAGTGCAAGCAAACAGGCTAATTATTTTTAATTCTGTGTTACAGTTCAGCCTGGCGGGAGTTTACGAATTAAATATCGTTGAGACCGGAAGCCCTTTATTTATAAGGATTTCCGGCCTTCTCGGTTTTTACCTAACTTTTTAATTTATACTTTTCTAGTCCTTGTAATTCTATCATTCTTTCTGTTTGTTCATCACATCTGATCATTGAGTATACCTCCATCAATCCTCTACTTTTGGAGTGGTAATTTATTACCTGCTGTTTGCTCCCAAGCTTGTCAAGTATACCATTTATGTATATAAGGGTGTTATTGAAAGCAGGTTTAAACTTCACGGAAAGCAGTGTATGGTTTGTACTGCCTGTCACGGAAGCAATTGTTCTCTTGGAGTTACAGTGGAATCAGAAGCCCTGTCAGATGGGAGCCTGCAGATTCTTATGGCCTTCCCTTATGGTTCGCCAGATATTACCGCATCGGATTTTGGATGTCCGGACTGGCACAGCAGTAAGATTTTAATGCAGGATAGCAAGAGGCTGCTCATTTGCAGGGTATTAGACTGGGATGGTTATTATGTATATTTAAATAGTAAGAAAGAAGTACTTATCAGTCAGGATAAACCGCATAATTTCATTCTTTCTGCTTCTGAAAACCACATAACTTTTACCGTTGCTTTTTCAAAAGAAGCGCCACAAAATATAGATAAGTTTGATCAACTTCTTGAAAACAGCCGTAATACATGGAAAAATTTCTGGGAAAAGGGTGGGATGATTGAACTGCATAAATCTAAGGATCCGCGGGCTTTGGAATTAGAGCGGAGAATCGTATTATCCCAGTATTTATCGGCAATACAGTCCTGTGGTTCCATGCCTCCCCAGGAAACCGGATTAATTCTAATCTTTAATAAAAATGATTAAAAAGGATGGTGAATTTTTATGAAAAATAAGGTATTTACATTGTTCCTAGTATTTGTTGCAATCACGCTATCAATTACTATGTCTACATCAACTTGTTTTGCAAATGAAATTTTCGGTGATTATGTGGCTGATTACACGGAAGGACCGGGAGCACGATATTCAAATCCTTCAACAGCAGATAGTCTTGCTGATGGCTTTGTAGACTTTCTTATTAATGATGAAAATAATGATGGATATTATTCTGAAAATGACACTACTGTGTTTGGAAATGACTCAGCGTGGGCATCAGATTATTCATCAGATGATGATACTTATGCTGATAATGCTGATATAATCTTTTTTACAGGGCATGGTTTTGGTGGATCATTTGTATTTACAGCTGAAGAGGATGAATATGTTCTTGGATCATCAGACATGAGTCTTGGAGATGGAGATGCAGATTGGTTATTTGCATTTACCTGTAATTTTACAAATCCCGTTCAGGCTCATAGCGATTTATCATTATATCCAGGTTCCGAACCGTTTGATCCTGATATGATGAACGGATTACATGCAGTTTGTGGATATAAAACTGATATGACTATCACTGCTGATTCAGGAGCTTATTGTGCAGATTACCTTACAGGATATGGAATGGTTGAGCCATTGACTGTAATACAAGCTTGGAGATACTATGGTCTGGCTACACAAAATGGATCTTTTGAAAATACTATGAGAATTTGGTATGCTGATGATTGTAGAGATGATTATATTTGGGGCTATGGAGATGTTGGGCCTGATCCAGAGCCGTATTCAGACAGTCCTTCTGATTATTCCTATGTGGATTATAAACTGAATTGGAATTAAAATAGTGGAAAGGAGTTTTACAATGTTAAAAAATAAGAAGTTTAGAATTTCCGTAATTGTTATCTGTATGATGTTAGCAATTGTATTACCAGGTTTAGTATATGCAAATAGTAAACTTGAAAAATTGGAGATGAACCCTCTTGTAACTACAGGGTCTAATGGATATTTCAATGATTTAAAAGTTAATGCTGCTATTCCACAGATACCTAGTCAGATGAAAGTGTATAAAGTAAAAGATTTAGATCTGTCTAATGAAGATATGAATAAATTAATGAGTACATTTGGATTGAAAGGTGAAGTCAAGGTAAATGATAAAGAATTTGCAGTATTTGACGGATAAAATACTCTTGTTCTGGATAAAAACACAGGCTCTTATAATTATTATACAAAAAAACTGATTAATGCTTTCAATCCTATCAGAAATTTACAATCAGATGAAGAGTATAAAGAATTAGCAGAAAAATATTTAAAAGAAAAAAATCTCATGAAAGATGGAGCTTACTATCGAAAAACCCTTCGTCATACCGTTGGAAAAGCAGGAAGGATGAACAAGTATGCCTTGTTGAAGTAGTATTTACTAAAGATTTAAACAGGCAAAAATTTTCAGGAGTGGGTCCCAAAATTTGTGTTTTCTTTGGAGAAAATGGAGAAATCATTGGTACCTATTCCGTATGGATAGAAGTAGAAGAATATGAAGAATATCCTACTGTTGATTCACAAAAAGCTATTGATAATGTTCTTAATGGTAAGGCTATTATTTCAAATATTGGTAAAGAGGATAGTGGGAATATAAACAATATAGAAATAATATATGACATGGAATCATTACGTTCTAATCAGAAGTATGTGATACCATATTATATGATAAAAGGGAAAAATGTAAGTGGTAATGATTTTACCGCTCTCACAAGAGCTATACCGGAAGAATATATTACTGAAACCAATCTTGACGATATTTCCGGAATAAAACATTATAATAGTGACAGAAGTGAAATTATTCCACATAGAGAAGATGAGAATTAATTAAATCTCTCATTTTAGTAAAAACAAATAAGAAGCTTATGTTTCTTATTTGTTTTTACTTTCAATAAATTTAACTAAATCAGGTGAATATGCAATAATTGATTTATTGTTATATTCCATATAACAAAATACAGTATCACCATCATATATTTTAATGGATTCTCCGTTAGAAAGATTGACAATAACCGTAAAATCAGGAGTTGTACCTAATTCTTGTTCTTTATTTCGTTTCGCTTTATTATATGCAATAAGAAATTCCTGAATAAATGTTTTGTGGTGTGAAACGTCGTATGTTGTATTATTTACCTGTATATTACTAATTTCATTAATTGATAATCTCATGACCGGATGGAAAACATTATATTTCAAAAAATGAAATAGTAAGAACAGTACACATAATGTAAGAAAAACGACAAAAATTTTCTTTCTCATTTGACATACTTCCTTTGCTAAAAAATTATTTATTTATAGTATACAAACAAAATTTTAAGAAATCAAGTGTTATTACCGCCTTATTTTGTCCAAAGACAGACGGGAACTTTTGTCTTTCAACTACAGGAATTAGTGCCGACTGAGCTTGTTTTATAATCACAGTCGGCTTTGTTTTTATAATAGTTTTTTTAGTTCTCTGATTGCAGTTGCTATCGTTATTGCATCTGCTTTTTGTAAACTGCTTCGATAAACGTTCCACATTTCAGTATAAATCAATGTAATCTGCAAGTTCACATCCAGTATCCAAGTTTGGAATACATACATAATTTCCATAATCATGCTTTCCAACAATTACATGATAGTAGTAGCCTCTGCTATGAATCTCAAATTCACACTGATTTATACTTCCTTTTAGTTTTGTTATCGTTCCTTTCCAGTGGGTCTGTTTCTTTTCAGTCCTATTTGTACATATAAAATCCATCATCCCACGCCTCCTAAGAAAACTCGCATTCAAGAACGATCTTTACTACGTGGTCATCGATAATCCGTTTTCTTGATTTGCTCCCATAGAGAAGGAGACTGGTACAAACCTTATCAATTGATGATGGTATCGGGTTTGGAGAAGATATTGAGAAAGTAACAAAGGCATATTATCATTTCAATTCAGGCCATGATTTAAATCATTATGGACTTGGTTTATATTTATGTAAGTTGTAATGTGAGAAACAGGGGGACCTTCTGCTTTTAGAAAAGAATACATTGACAAAAGTAATGGAATGCTGGGATTTTTCAACAATGTGGGGATGGGATTTTGCCACGATGGCTATGACAGCCGTACGTTTAGGTGATGCTGATACTGCAATTAATATCCTGCTTAAAGATACTCCGAAGAACTGTTATGTTGTAAGCGGCAATAATTTTCAGAAAACCCGTACGGATTTACCATTATATCTTCCGGGAAATGGTTCACTGCTCTTAGCAATACCTATTATGACCGCAGGATTCCCAGGCTGTAAGGAAGAGCTGCCGGGATTTCCTAAGGATGGAATGTGGACAGTGGAATATGAATCGATTTCTGCCTTCCCTTATTAAATATACTTATGACATAAAAGGGTATATTTAGTTGTCATTTCTTTCTGGATGACCGTTCTCTTCTTGATTGTCTTTTCCAAGCAGTCCGTAGCGTTGTCCTTGAAATGTTCCACAAGATGAACAAAAGTAAAAACTTTGTTCCTGGCTTTGTCTGTGTTCTTCATACTTTTGGCCGTCCTCTCGAATGGAATCCTCACATTCACTGTCTTCTTACCGAGGGCGGTTTCTCTGATGATGGATTCTGGCGTGTTGTTAAATATTTTAATTACACTTCATTAAGAAAAGCTTTTCAGACCGCTCTTCTTAATGAAATGGAGAAACATATCGGTCCATCGTTCAAAAAACCCAAAGCCGCCATCTATTAGAAAGATAAAAATGGTTTCTATGTTTTCGCAAAACCAAATCTTTGCGATCCTAATACCGTTGTAAAATATATCAGTCGCTATCTTGGTCGTCCAGTTATTGCTACTTCAAGAATTGACTCCTATGATGGTGAACATGTAACTTTTCATTATAACAAACAAGAGGATAATTCTTATGTCCAGAAAACGATTCCTGTGTTAGATTTTATTAAACTTCTTATCCAGCACATCCCGGAAAAGCACTTTAAGATGACCCGATACTATGGTCTTTATGCTCGTCATCGTGAGTCAGACAAAATCCTTACGAAAGCTGTACCCAAATCTAAACAGAAGTTAATTCTGGATTTTAATAAATGGCGTAAACTTATTCTTCTGTCCTTTGGCTATGATCCCTTAAATTGTCCAAAGTGCAATCATACCATGGAGTTTCTGGAACTCTACCATAACCACAAACGAGTATCTCTAGTTGAACTTTACGAAAGGGCAATGGCAAAGTTTCACTGCCATTCCAGTGGTAAAGTTTCACTGCCATTCCAGTGGTAAAGTTACTTGATTTTATATCCCATCTGGTTCATACTAAAATCATTCTAAGATGGGAGGTACTTCAATGGATCCAAAAAAACTAGAGGAACTCAGACAAAAATATATCAAAAATCCTCCGGAAGGAATGACTGCTAAGCTTGTTCGGAACATGACTGGTTCTGATCTACTCGACATGCATTACTTTCTTACCGAGGATGATGACCTTGATGAGGACGAATTTGAAGAAGGTTTTTATATCTTCTAGCAATATCGTCTGTTTCTTATGCCCTCTTTCAATGGTTCTCTGGAGGAGAACTTTCCTAATGAAGAACAAAATCGCTGCGCGATGACCTGCCAAGGCTGTGGCAAAGCGATTTTGTTCAATTCCGGTTTATACGCCAAAATATTTAACTTGTAAACTCACGCTAGGGAATAGAAAAACAGCTTTATAATATAATCAAGGGCAAGAACCGCTTAAAATGTCCTTGCCCTTATGTAACTATAAATATTCTATACCGTTTTTTGTACAATTTTTTCACACTACTTATTTCTATTTATTGATTTTTCATAATGCCTTAAAATATTTCTAGTAGTATAGCGAATTTAATTTTAGACCTTATTGTGGCATATGACATTGTTTAGTAAGCAGTGATAACCCCTGTTAAGAATGCATAATAATGGATCACTAAAAACGATAATGTATATATTTACCACAAGATAATTTAAAATTAGTTGTTTTTTAAAGGGTAAGTGTACGATAGTAAACCAAATCAAGTTTCCCTAGGTAATGCTTTAATTTGTAACTACCTAAATATAATCTTTTGTATTTATTGTGAACTCTCAGTAGATTACTGTTGACAATCAAAAATTAATAGTAGTATTATATATAAATACCTAAACGAATTATACAGAAAGGAGATGACCTAATGATAAAAGCTATTTTTGCAGCTATTGTAACTATAGTTGTAGGTATATTAATTGAAAGTATAGGGGTTAGGGCTAATGTAAATATTGGTTCTATTTTTTCAATAGCAATTATGGGGGCATTTATTATTTATAATATAGATAAAAAGAAAGATAGATAATATACTTTTATATAGTGGAAATTATAAAAATAAAACTGCTTTGATATAAAGTTTATCTCAAATATCAGACTGATTAGTACTTTATTCCATGCTTGGTGGTGTAAATTTTACTGTGTTGTGAGTGGGCATAAAGGCTGAACAATCATTTTCTAAATACGAACTCTGTAAATCAAAAATCGCCAAATATCGTAACAGTGGTCTTACTCGCCAAGGCTTGGTGTGATGATCAGAAAATCAAACGTTCTACCCTTCAATATTGGGGCTAAGGACAGACTCCCTGAGTTAGTTCCGGTTCCTGGTACGCAAGATTTCTTCTTAAATAAATCTGCTCCTGTCACGATACAAATGGGAACTATAACGATTGAAATTACAGAGAACTGTCATCCGGATTTCCTATAGCATCTTTTTACTGTGCTGAGCTGTTATGCTTAATTTTACTTTCTATTCTACAGCTTATTTTACTTGCGGTGTTTACGACTTCCGCAAAAGTTTTAACGGACTTGCAGCTATCATAAAACTTTAATTCCGCCTGGAGCCCTATTCCCGTGCCATGTTTGCATTCTGTAACCGGAATCATAACATACTGAAAATACTGCAATGGGATAGCTCAGGATTTTGGCTGTTCATGAAGCGGTTGGACAAGGTTTCCTTTCACTCAGCTCTGAAAGGTAAACTTATTTAAGTTCTCCTGTTTTCATCCAAAACAGCAATTGTGGATATCTTTCCTCTGTTTTGTGAATTCTCAGGTAAGTTATCCACATCACATAATTAGACTTATTTCTTCTCTCTTATTTCTGTGGATTTCTATTCTTTTGAAATTTACTCTTTTCAGATATCATTTCCTTTGGTATACTAGTTCTATCAAGAAATGCTCAATCGTGCGCGTTTCTCTGTATTGAATATATCTTCTCTTGTTAGTTGCCGACCAAAGCTGGCTAACAAATCGGAAGATATATTTTTTATTGTCTTATTTAATTCTTTTATAATTGGTATTCCTTTTTCATAGAGTTGCAGGATAATATCCGCTATCTGTGTTATCAGGTAATGGTTCTTAAGTGCATTATAATTTTTACTGTTTGCATGCGTTATTTCATATCGAAGATTTTTCTGTATATTAAATCCTTCATTTTCTATCTTCCAACGCATTCTTCCTGTTGCTACCTGGAGCAACCGTTTCCTATTGAATCTTCCCACCCTTAGGGAGATTGAATCTTCTGAACCAAAAAACGGCAGGCTGAAATAATTAAAATTTTATCAGATGAAAAACGCTCTGGTTCTTCCAATAAATTTACACCTGCACAGATTCTGATGATTATTAACCTTGCCTGTAAAAACCTCCGGGATTTCGGATATGAAGTCAGCCAGTGGAGCCTGTCCCTTCTGGTAAGGGAAATCATTAGACAGGGGATAGCTGACCGGATTTCTGAAAAATCAGTCAGTAGTTTTTTAAAAATGAGGTAGATTTGCGCCCCCATAAAATCCGCTACTGGCTGCATTCTCCCGAAAAGCAAGAAACACCGGAAGTTTTTTCCACTAAAGTGAATGAAATCTACGAATTATATCTTTCGGATCAGGAAAAGAAGCAAACAGGTACCCATGTTTTTTCCACAGATGAAATGACAGGTATTAAGGCATTGGAGCACAAATATCCGGATAAGCTCCCAGTACCGGGGGCATGTGCCAAAATAGAATTTGAGTATATCCGCCATGGGACTACAAGTCTGATTGGCTTCTTTGATGTTGCTTTAGTAATTATGTATCCCACTTATCTGAATCAAACAAGAACAGAAGAAGACTTTTATGAAGCCGTCCGTGCTGTCACCTTAATAGACCCGAAAGGAGCCTGGGTTTTTCCTGCTCTGTCTTTTTATCCCGTATGGGTTGGGCCATCTTTCTATATTGCTTCCGGTATTTCAGGGGAGAAGTTTCTGTAAAATTCGAGAATACTTTTTCAAAATAGGTTATACTTTCGTAACCCAGGGAAGCAGAGATTTCAGTTATACTTAAATTTGTATCTAAGAGCATTTGCTGCGCCTTTTGGATGCGGTTAATATTAATATATTCGCTTACGGTAAAGCTGGTCACTTCTTTAAAAATCCGGCTGAGATAGCATTTACTGATATAAAAACGTTTGGCCAGGTTGTCCAAAGATCTTGCTTCCGCAGAGTGGGACATGATATAGGAAGCTACTTCACTGACTTTCTTATGTTTCGCCGTCATGGCAAGATTAGAGACTTGTTCTGTATTATCCCTAAGGTTAGTCCTTAAGGCGTAGATTAAGAGGGAGCTGAGTTTCATCATAGCCAGAGCAGTGTAATGGGGTTGTTTCTGATGCAGTTCTTCCGCAATACCCAATAGCAATGACTTTACATAATGCTGTCCGCTGCCGTCCAGTTTTAATACTCCGTAGTTGGAGGCAAAAAACCCGGATAGAGGTATACCACAGGAGGATAAGAGGAAGGTCTGAAAGGGTTCGGCTTTTAGTTCAATTAAAATACGGTCGTGATAAGACTTACCGGCAGCTACCCCTGTTTTATGGATCTGGCCCTTATTTATGAAAACAATACTTCCTTCTTTCACAAGGTAAGTTTTATTTTCAATGAAATAGTAACGCTCCCCTTCCAGCAGATAATAGATTTCGTATTCATCATGAACGTGCCTAGAGGGCATGTTATATTCATAATCACGGATAATCCGGTCAATACAGATGCCATCCATGGTTTCTTCAAATACAATTCGTCTCATAAAAATGCCTCCGTTTATTCATTTACATAGCATAAGTCAATATAGTTGTAAAAATATTAAAAATAAGCAATATTTTATAAGATTATTATACCATATTATATTATAATGTCTAGCATAAACATAAAAACCAAGGAAATTATACCTTATTTAGTCTTGGCATATCCTAAATTGAGTTTATTACGTGGCATGTGATGGGAGTTTAGGAGTAAGATGAAAAATAGATATAAATTTTCATCAATCCTAATTTTAGTTTGTGTCATAGTAATCAGTTGGGAGTAAAGGAGAGAAACAAAAAATGGAATATCAGAATAATAAAGTAAAAGATTTAAAAATATCTTATATCGGCGGCGGCTCCAGGGGATGGGCCTGGACTTTTATGACGGACCTGGCTTTAGAACCAGCCTTAAGTGGAACAATCTGCCTGTATGACCTGGATAAGAATGCTGCTACAAATAATCAGATTATCGGAAACCGGTTATTTGACAGAGGGGATACCCGCAGTAAATGGAAGTATATGGTGGCAGCTGATTTGGAGGAAGCTCTGACGGGGGCAGACTTCATTATTATTTCGATTTTACCGGGAACCTTCGATGAAATGGAAAGTGATGTCCATCTGCCGGAACGCCTTGGAATCTACCAGTCTGTTGGCGACACGGCAGGACCTGGCGGTATTACCCGTGCGCTCCGTACCATTCCTATGTTTACTGTAATTGCAGAAGCAATAAAGACCTATTCACCGAAAGCCTGGGTCATCAATTATACGAATCCGATGTCTTTGTGTGTAAAAACTTTATATCATGTATTCCCTGAAATCAAAGCATTTGGCTGCTGCCACGAAGTATTCGGCACCCAGAAACTGCTTAAAAACATAACAGAGGAAACGTTGGGAATAAAAGATATCAAAAGAGAAAATATCCATGTTAATGTTTTAGGCATCAATCATTTCACCTGGTTTGACCATGCATCTTATAAAGGCATTGATCTCTTCCCGGTATACCGTGATTATATTGACAGCCATTTTGAAGAAGGCTATCATGAAAATGATAATAATTGGGCGAACAGTATGTTTGATTGTTACCACAGAGTTAAATTTGATTTATTTCATAAATATGGTTTAATAGCAGCTGCAGGCGACCGCCATCTGGCTGAATTTATGCCGGGTGATGAGTACTTAAAAGACCCAGGGACCGTAAAAGCGTGGAAATTTAATTTAACTACGGTTACCTGGAGAAAAGAGGACTTAAAGAACCGCCTTGCTAAGAGTCATAGACTGGCCTGCGGTGAAGAAGTGGAATTAAAGCCGTCTGGTGAAGAAGGAATATTGTTGATTAAAGCATTATGCGGATTGGAACGGGTTATTAGTAATGTTAATATCCCGAATAAGGATCAACAGATTACGAATCTTAAGAACAATGATATTGTAGAGACGAATGCAGTTTTTGAGAGGGATTCTATCCATCCAATTATTGCCGGAACCTTGCCTGAGAATGTATTAAAATTAATTACACCTCATTTAGAAAATCATGAGACGGTATTAAAGGCGGCCTTAACCTGCGATAAGGCACTGGTTGTGAAAGCATTCTTAAATGACCCTCTGGTAAAGGGAAGAGCCTCCGATGAAGATGTCGAAAAACTTGTGACTGATATGATACATAATACAATTAAGTATCTGCCGAAGGAATGGAATAATTAAATATAGATTAATGTCTAAAAGTATAATTGAAGTTAAGCAATTTTTTAAAAAAGTATAGTTCAAAACGGTTAATTGTTTTGGACTATACTTTTTGTATATGGGAATTACTGGAAATAAAGGAAATTGCTAAATGAAAATACTTAAGGAAATTGCCAATTGAGATTGCATTGATAAGGTAGGTGAGTTATGGCAGACATATCTATGTTTCTTTATAAACTAAGACAGTTTTATGGTTTGATTTGGAATTTTTGTAAGGTTCCCTTATGTCACTTAATTTACAGAAATTTCGTTTAAGACCCAAAAGAGGAACTGTTTGAACACTAGTACTACCTTGCATAAATAACACTTAATTCAGCACCTGCTATTTACACCAGTGCTGTGCTGTCATCAATCGGCGTAGGAACCGCTACGCCTCATTCCTCCGCCTTGCCCTGGCTCAAATATCAGTGACTGATATTAAGCATTATTTATGCAATGCAGTACTAGTTAGTTTTCCTTTATTGGGTCTATCTTTAATCAATTTTTGTAAGTTTAGTGCTATAGGGGTTCTTTCCCTACATAAGTGGAAAATCAAACCTAATAACTGCCATAAATATTATAAAACAAAATTTATGTGCCAATTCTGACCAACTCTGATCACACCCTGTTAGCGGATTAAAGTGTATCCTGCCTAAGGAGAGTTTTACTTGACAACCGCAAAAACAGCTTATAATACAAGCAGGGGCAAGAACCAATTAAAATGTCCTTGCCCTTACGTAACTATTAATATTTTATAATACTATCATAAATATAAATAATAAATTAATTTTGTATTTGGCAGCTATCTTAATATAGTTAACAAATTACATTTATTTATAAAAATATAATACCGCCTCACCAAAAAATTTTGCAAAACCTGTTCCATATTGTTCATCATAGACCTTTACAGCAGCTTCATTTTCAAGATAGAATATGCCTAAATCTTTAAATAAATTATCTATTTTATTTACCGGAAATATTAAATTGTGTGCATCTCTTAATTTTAATATAAAATTTTGGACAGCATCATCATCAATACTACAATTCATCTTTTTGGCAAGTAACCGATTTAATTCTTGGATTTTTTCCTGAGCCTGAGCTATATCATCAGCGGTTGGGGCATTTTTAACCATTTCTGCTAAATTCTGATCACCTGCATACCGATCCAGGGCAACCCTATTTTTATTTAGATTTTCCTCAAAATCTTTTTTTGCATTTTCTATATTACCTCCATGTTCAAGGATATAACTGTTGCGCTGCTCCTCATTAAATTTGTCAAGCATGCTTGTAAATACAGCGTCAATTTGTGATGTATCAAATTCTTTAAAGCTCATATTTTTATCTCCTTTTTTCAAATTATCCATTAAATTAATTAGTTCAGTTAAACGATCGCGTTTAAGAATAAGTAATTCTTTTTGTTTCTCTAGTAAATATTTCTTTTTTTCATCATCGTTGTTATAAATCATTGCGCTTATACTTTTTAGTGGAAAAGCCAATTCTTTAAGAAAAAGAATTGGCTGTAATATTTTTACATCTTGGTCATTATAGAGTCGATATCCTGATTTAGTCAATTCAGAAGGTTTTAAAAGGTCAATTTGGTCATAATAATGTAGTGTGCGCACACTAACTCCAGTTAAATTAGCTATTTCTTTTACCGTTCTCATATAATTTTCCTCCATCACTTATTATACACTATGACGTTACGTTAGAGTCAACAACTATTTTATTCTCCGAAAAAATCATTGTAGAGTCCGAGATATACAATTTTTAAGACATAGGAATTGTTTTTGATGTACATTGTTATTGCCAAAGGAAATGTAGGAATTAAATTAATTCATACAGCTTTTATGGCCAATAAGCATAAGGAGGTGATATTTATGAAGAAACCTGAATTTCTCGGATTGAGTGCAGTCGCTTGCATTGCAAACCCAGTAACAGCTGTTGCAGCTATAGGCCCTGCTGGCGAAGCAATTGCAGCTGCTGGCGCAATATGCAATCTACCAGCAGTTGTACCAATTCTTGGTGGTGTTTCAATTATTGCTTAATTATGGGTAGTTGAACAAGGAATCCTCGGTTTTATCAAAAACCGAGGACTTTCCCCTAAAATTCGATTTGTATGATTTCTATTAATTTGATCGCTATTGGTAAGGAAGGGTAATTATGAATCCAAAATTAATTAAAAACAGTTATCTTAAATTAATACCTGATGAACTGCTTTTCTCGACTTTGATTAATGGGAATAGAACTAATTTAATTATTAATAGTAGTGCTTTCGATATTTTAGAACTATGTACTGGCTATTACACTCTTGAAGATATAGTTAATATTCTATCAAGTCGTTATGGAGAATCAGAAGATATAGTAAAATTTTTTGTTATTAATTTTTTAACTCCTCTATTTAATCAAAATGTTATCAGTGATATGAAAACAAATGAGACAACTAACATTGTAAAAGAATATCCAGTGAATGCAGCAAATTAGGTAATATCATTAGAGTATGTATGGGTGGACCTACTTTAAGCCTTCCATACGCTACAGTTGAAGGAGAGGTATATAAGAATGTTAAATAAAATTATGGAACTTTTGCAAAAAGAAAATATCCACCAATACCGTATTATAAAAACAGATAAACAAAATCTGATTTATAAAAAAGTTTTTGGAGTATATTCCACAAATATAATAAATTTAACTAATTATTTACAGCGTCACTATATGAAAAAACCCAAAAGGGAGAGGGGAAGTTTATTTAGTTATGCCGCTTTCTGCTGTCTGTTCCTTTTTATGGGGAAGGGTTAATACGACGCTGTTTTTGAAAAAAGGTATGGTATAAAACCGGATAGAAACCTCTTCTCCGTAATAGGCATTAAGTCTTTTCATAATATTATTTAATCCTACATGCCTGGAGGAAGTTCCATTATTTAAAGCCAGGGATGCTTTTTTCAGGTCAATTCCCTTACCATTATCCGAAACCGTGATGGATATATTTATGTCCGAGGAAAGAACTTCTACGGTAATGTTTGGTACCAGTCCCATGGAGGTCATGTCAAAGTCATCAAAGCCGTGCTTTATGCTGTTTTCTACCAGAGGCTGCAAAATCAGTTTTACGACAGGGTAGGACGACAGGGCTGGATCCATGTGGCAGGTAAAACGGATAGGCTGGTTACAGCGAAGATTCATTATGGCGATATAATTTTCTATATGTTTTATTTCATATTCCAGGCTTGTAATGGTATTCCCATAGCTTAAGCCTATACGTAAAAATTCGCCGAGGCTTTCAATCATTAAGGCAGCACGGTCCTTGTGGTCGGAAAGGATTTCCCAATGAATACAATCCAGGGTGTTATACATGAAATGAGGATTAATCTGTTCGGAAAGTACATGGATTTCTGCTTTTGTTTTTTCTGCTTCTTCTCTCTTTATGGTAGCGATTTGCAGATTTATGGTCTCATACATGGAATTAATGGCGTTGCATAATTTTCCTACCTCATCTTTACTGTCTAGTTGCAGCCTGGATTCATAGGTACCGTATTCAATCTGCTGTACCGTATTCATAAGCTTTGAAAGAGGCCTTGTAACAAAGTTAGACAGGATAAAGGAGAGTAGAACAGATAAAATAAAATCAATCCCCCAGGCAAAAAGTACAAAGGATTTTAAGGCGTACAGATTTTTAAGCAGCTGATGTTCTTCTATAAGGCTTACTACCTTTAAGCCATAGGCACCTGCCCCATAGGAAGAGACCAGGTAAGTATTTCTGTTGATTACGGATTTAACGGAACGAATGGAATCGGAGGATGCAACTACTGATTTGACATTTTCGCTGGCAGCCACCGAGGAATTCACAAGATTAACTGGTTCCCCATCCTGGGAGCAAAGGTAAATGACAGCCTCTGAATTTTTATTAACCTGTTCAAAATTTAACTTTATCATGGAAGCTTTTAAAAATAAAAGTAAAGTTGCATCAGAGGATTCAATGGTACCACCGATTAAAGGCGGGAGACTTTCATTCATGGTTGTAATGGGAATAATAACCGGAATTACCTGATTTAAATTAGTAAGCGGATTTTTAACAACCGGAAGAACCTGGATACCTTCTTTGCTTAAAGGCTTTAAATCCCATAAAACGGAGACATCATAATTCCAGCCAAAATCGCTTGAGCTGTAAAACTCACCGTTTTTTCCAATTAAAGCAACGGAATCAATCCATTCATGACTTTGAATCAGATTATTTAAAGGGGATTGTATATTGTTGTAGTCAGTGATGTATTTCTTACTGTCACTATTTACAATATGGGATATAATAGCATTGATGGATGACTTTGAAACAAACTTATTTGTATTTTTTAATATAGAATTCAAATTCTGATTAAAGCCGTCCAGACCGGTTTTTAAGGTGTAAGTGGTATTTTCTATGGCATCCGTTTCAATAATCTTTGAAAAATGTGTATAGCAAAGAAAGCCGATAAATAAAAGGCAGGTGGTGGAGATAAATAAAATGCAGAACAGTATTTTATAGCGCAGCCCGAAATCCGCAAAGTATTTTTTGATGTGTCTAAGCATAGAAGCTCCTTTTTATCTATGAGTACTCTCTATTTTAGATAACCATGCTGATAATCGGAGGGAGTTTTCCCTGTATATTTTTTAAAAATCCGGTTAAAAGCATGGTAATCGGCATAACCGATGAGACAGGATATTTCACTGATGGATTTCTCACCGGTCTTTAGCATTCCCTTTGCTGCATCTATCTTTAAGGCTAAAACATAATTTTTGAAATTTTCTTTGGTTTTCTCTTTAAAATAATTCGTAAAATATTTTTCACTTAAATGTACATATTCAGCAACATTTTCTGCCGTTATTTTTTGGAAAATGTGCAGTTTTATATATTCCCTGGCTTTCTCAATAATCCAGTCTGTCCGTTTTTTTCCGCTGCTTTGAATTAAATTAAGATACTCGGTGAAGAGGTCGGTAATCCAGTCTTTTATCTGCGAAAAGGAATACATGCAGTTAATTAAGGTATAGGGTTTTTCGTCGAATAGTTTTTTTTCTTCTTCCAAATAGCTGGATAGTCCATTCTGCACATCAATTATCAAATAAACGCACATGCCCCGTATAAAACTTGGAGGTGGGGTTGGGATATAGAATAAGGATTCAAAAAATTGATCCGTGTGCTTTTTCATTTCTTCTGAATCGCCGGTATAAATGGCTTCAATAATATTGTAATTATTTATGTTATTGGAATAACCCGGGGCAGGATTTAATCCGGTATCTGCCAGTATTGAGGAATCAAAAATCTTTTGATTGGTATCGAATAGACGGTAGGAAAGGCATTCTAAGGCAGTACGGTAAGATTCATAGATTGTAAGCAACATCTGCACCGGACAGCCGATACCGGCCCACATAGGAATATTAAAATAGCTGACTACGGTATCGATACAGGTTTGGCAGAGAGTGGCCAGACTTTCTTCAAAGACCTTATCTGTCTCAGATTCCTGAATTAATATACCAAGATAATCGTTGGAATCGATAAAAATGCAGTTGGGACCTGAACCCAGCAGTTCTTCAATAATATTTAGCACGGAGGATTTAAACAGCAAGGTATCATCCTTACGAAAGATTTTCTTATCTGGGTCCTTCGTCAGGTCATAGGCGAAAATCAGGACATAAAAATTACCCCTTTCGTGGAAGGCAATGTTACATCGCTCCAATATCTGGGAGACTTCTTTTTCTGTGTGATATTCCTGCTGTAAAAGGCCATGGATAAATTGTTCCCTCAGGGCTTTCGTGCTAAGCTTAAGCTTCTGTTGTATTTTGGTATTGTTAAGGAGTATTTCCTGCTTTTCCTGTATTTTTTCACAAAGAACTTTTACCTCCCCTAAAAGAGCTGAGGTTTTTATCGGTTTTAATAAATAGGAGGTCACGCCAAATTTTATGGCCCGCTGGGCATAGGCGAAATCATCATATCCGCTTATTATGATAAAGAAGACCGGCAGGTTCTTTTCCCTTGTTTTTTCAATTAAAGTCAGACCGTCACAGCCTGGCATACGAATATCCGTAATTACTATATTGGGACAGTATTCTTCTATAAAAGACAGGGCCCCTGTACCGTCACAGAAAGTATCTGCCACAAAAGCGCCTAATTCATCCCAGTTTATTGCATTTTTAAGTCCGGTCCGGATAGAAGTTTCATCATCCACGATTAAAACAGATATTTTGCCCTTTTCCATCTTAGTTCACCTTTTTGTATTATTTTACAGCCTAATCTTACACAATCAAATAAAAAATGTCAAATGTAATAAAAAATTAATTGTTTTGGGAGATTATATCATGATAAAAACAAAAGAATCTTTAAAATGTAGACTTTGGTTCCATAATACTTCTAAAAAGCCATGTTCAGCAAGAAGAAAAAGAAATATAATAACCATATCAAAATAAGGAGTGAGGATATGAGAAAAGGTAAACTAAAAAAATGTATGGCAATGGCACTTACAGTAATACTGTCAGTTGTTTTAGCAGGCTATAGTCAAGGGGACAAATCCGATTCGGCTTCCGAAGGAACAGGCAGTAATACCGCCGCGGAAAGTTCTTCTTCAGAAAACGCTTCCGGTGAGAAGACGAAGGTTTTAGTCTGGTCAAAAAATAGTCATGACCTGGACTATATGACAAAGATGGTAGAGGAATATAACAATACGAACAAGGATAATATTGAAATTGAATATGTGGTGCAGTCATCAGGGGAATACGTGAATCTCTTAACCATATCGGCCAGTTCCGGCCAGGCACCGGATATTTTTGTAAATACCGATATTAACCTGAAAGAATTTTCTGACGCAGATATTATAATGCCTATTAATGATTATATTTCAGAGGAATACAATAAGGTGAATGAAGTGGATTCCGTTAAATATGAAGGAAATAATGTGCTGGAGGATAACCTTTATTGGGTGCCTACCGGAATGAGAAGCGGTTCCCGTCTTATCTATAATATTGATTTGTTTAATGCCTCCGGAGTGAAAGTTCCGACGACGCTTAATGAAACCATAGCGGTGGCAAAAAAACTTACAGAGGATGGCAACGAGGTTTCTTACGGAACTATTTTTCCGGGACAAAGCAGTCCCTTTGAAAGATGGATTGAGCACAGTGCGGAGCTTAGTGGTGTAACACCATATGATTATGTGAACGGCAAATTTGATTTCAGTGGTTACAAGCCATTTATAGAAGCTATCCGCCAAATGTTTGAAGACGGCAGTGTATTTCCCGGCTCAGCAAATATGCAGATTGACCCTACCCGTACCCAATTTGCGGCAGGTAATGTAGGTTTTTACGGTAATGCTTCCCAGGAGGCCGGCGTATTAACAGATCAATTCCCGGCAGAAAATGAATGGGCAGTTGCACAACTTCCAACCTTGGATGGAACCATTAAAGGTGCTGAATCCTGTACCCCCAGCTTTGGATGGTTTATGTCCGGTCAGACAAAAAATGCGGATGCGGCGTGGAAGGTTATAGAATACTTCGGCTCAGAGGAATTTTTAAAGGGATACATAGAAAACGGTTATTGCCTTCCTATATCCAAGTATATGGATTCTGTTGTTGATAAAACAAAGCTGGGGCGTTTAGCAGATTTCTCTTTGGAGGATTACGAAGCCGTTTATCCGAAAATGCCTACTGTAACACCGGCAGGGGCAACCTATCGGGATGCGTTATGGAATGCCTGCCTTCCGGATGGAAATGATATTGATGAAACCATTGACACTATGAATAAAACCTACAACGAGGCATTGGACAATGATGTAAAAGCAGGAAAGATAAAACGTTTGGTAATTAAGGATTTTAATCCTCTTAAACCCAATGAAGGTACTGTTGAATATTTAGCGGAATAAGCTTAAGGAAAAGGCTGTTGCGGGGTTCAAGTGACAGCCTTTTTTCTTACTAGTACTGCCTTGCATAAATAGCAGGTGCTGAATTAAGTGTTATTTATGCAAGGCAGTATTAGTTTTACCGTTAGGTGTAAATGATTAGGAGGTTGCATGGAAAAAGCAGTAAATGTTAAAAAAGGGAAGGCAAAAAAGGGTAATAAAATAGTATGGCTTATGCTTGCACCATCTTTGTTTTTTTTGTTAGTGGTGTCGATTTATCCCTTTTGCTGGCTATTTCAATATATAACTTATGATTACAATGGTTTTACAAAATATTATACGGGACTTGCCAATATCAAAAGAGTGTTTACGGATACCCTATACTGGCAGAGTGTAGGCCATACGTTTGAATATGCATTTTTAAAGCTGATTTTAGTTATGCCCCTTTCTTTGGCCACGGCAGTTATGCTCAGCCGGAAGTTAAGAGGCAGTAATTTGTTAAGGGGAATCTTTTTTCTTCCCACTGTAATCAGTTCAGCGGTTTATTGTTTAATTTTTTATTTCATTTTTGCGGCTTATAATGGGGTACTGAATAGTTCCTTGAAGGCATTGGGAATAATAAACCAGCCTATAGACTGGTTGGGAGATTCCACTACAGCCATGTTGTCAGCAGTTATTGTAGCAGTTTGGGGAGGCTTCGGTAATTATATGATACTCTTTTCTTCCGGCCTTACCAGTATACCGGAGGATGTGTATGAAAGTGCTAAAATTGATGGGGCTAACGGTCTCCAGACTTTTTTTAAGGTAACACTTCCACTTTTAGGACCGGTTTTAAAGGTAGTTTTAATGCTGGCCATAACCACTGCCTTAAAGGATTATCAGTCTATTATGGTATTAACGGGAGGAGGACCGAATAATAGTACACAGGTCATGTTTTTATATATCTATCAATTATGTTTTGGAAACACGGCCTCCAGTACCAGTCTTCAGATCGGATATGGTGCCGTGTTAAGCATTGTATCTGCCTTTATTGTTGGAACGGTCACTTTGGTTTATTTAAAGTTGAGCAAGAAATTGGATGATATTTATTAAATCGGAGGATACCATGAAAAAAAAAAAAACCCATTTTGTAAAATCAGAAAGATATTATCTGACATCAGGTATCATCTATATATTTTTGCTGGTACTTGCTTTATTTACCCTGTACCCTGTTGCCTATGTCATATTAGGCTCCTTTAAGGAAAACAAAGAGCTGGTTTTGGGAGGGGCAGATATAGTGCCCCAGAAATTTATATTTGATAACTATGTACAGGCCTGGGAAAAAACAAATTTTTCCGTATATACTTTAAATAGTATTATATTGGCTTTTAGTGTTATGGCCATAACCATAATTATATCGACGATGGCCGGATATTGCTTTGCCAGACGAAATTTTTTCCTAAAAGAAGTTATTTACGGCATTTTGATAATTTTTATGTTTATTAACGTTGGAAGCGTTGCTTTACGGCCTTTGTTTGAGCTGGCGGTAAAGCTTCATATAAACAATTCCCTGCTTCCGGTTATACTGATTTCCACCGGAAGCGGGCAGGCAACTTACATTTTTCTTGCAAGGGGATTTGTAAATACTGTACCAAAGGAACTGGACGAGGCAGCTACCTTGGACGGATGTGGGTTTTTCCAGATTTATTATAGGATTATCCTTCCCGTACTTAAACCCGTTATGGCCTCCATTGCCCTTCTTTCCTTTAGGGGTGCCTGGAATGAATACATACTTCCCCTGGTATTTACCATAACCAATAATAAATTAAAGCCTCTTACCGTAGGAGTAGTGGCCCTGCGTAATTCAGGAGACGGTGCTGCCGCCTGGAACATCATGTTTGCCGGTTCTACCATTGCAATTATTCCTATTTTAGTGGTATATGTTTTTGCCAGCAAGCATTTCATGGGAGGGCTTACCTCCGGTGCTGTAAAGGGATAGCCGGGATACATTCAAAAAGGGGCTAAAGCCTTAGCTAAAAATTTACGGGATTGGGGATGTGTACTGCAATTCCGGAAGATATATCCAGAAGGAGGTTAAAAGGAATATGATGACATTGAATGAAGATGGATTTATTACCAATTTCATAATATCTGGTCCGAGGGAAGTAGAATTTAAGGTTGAACATAGGGACACGAATCAATTAAGGTATGAAAATTATCTGCGTTCCATTGTGGCAGTGGAGACAGAAAGCCTTCCGGAAGCAGAGATTAAAATTGGAGGATACAGCAGTCTTTCCTTACCATGGGAATATTATTATTCCCATGGTAATTGGTTTGTAGATAAAAGTAATTTTTATCCCCTGTTGTGTAAGATTGAAATGTTTGGGGCAGTAAAGCTTTTTGCAGACACAGATTGCAAGGTAAAATCCAGGTTATGGACCTTTGGGGCATGTGAGTTGTGGGTAAATAAGAAAAAAGTAGTCTCAGTCAAAAAGCCCGTTTATAAACCCATAAAGAAGGAAGAAGTAATACTTCCGTTAAAAGCAGGGGAAAATGATATTTTTATGCGATTTCAGAATCTGGGTGTGAGGGATACCAGAAACATATTCGGGCTTCAGATTATGGAATGCCGGGATCGGATAAAGGTAGGCTTGCCGGATGAAGAAAAGGCAGGGCAGTTAAAGGCGCTATCCGATGCCCTGTCCGGGATGGAAATAAAAGATAGTGTCCTTTATCTTAAAGAAGTTATAACCAATCCATTATTTCTGAAATATGACAAAAAGACAGAAGATTTCAGCAAAAGGGAGAGCCGTTTTGTAACTGTGGAGATCACGGGCAGGAGGAAGATACCTTTAAAAAAGGAAATTCCCTGCTTTGAGGTGACAGGGAAAATCGGTGAAATCAGTTTAGCAAGAAAATTTGAACAGACAGAAGCAATTCTTCCTAAGTATATAGCTTACGGAGAAAAGGAACTGCCAATTGACTATATAATTGGACAAGTTGCAGATACCGGGCAGATAACAAGAGGAAGCAGGGACAGGTTTTCCTTGTACCCGGTTTTGGCAAGGCTTGTCCTAAATAAAGCCTTTCCGGAGGATATCGGTGAAATCTACAATGATTTGCAGCATATGGAAAACAGAAGAGATTGTTCAGACTTCCTGGCTTGTGCCCTTATGCGTTATTTAAAGCTGTACTCTGCAGAGGGAGCTTTACGAAAAAGAATAAAAGAGGTATTATTAAACTATAGGTACTGGATGGATGAAGAGGGTTCCGACGGCATGTGCTTTTGGAGCGAGAATCATTCCCTGATGTTTTATATCAGCGGTTATATGGCAGGTCTTTTTTATAAAAAAGAGGTTTTCAGCCGTTCCAAGCAAAAGGGAGCGGAACTGGCTCGTATTTGTAAGGATAAGCTTAACCAGTGGCTTATGGACATTATTGCCAATGGTTTTGAGGAATTTCAAAGCGGGGGTTATACTCCTATTACTTTTTCGGCCCTCTTAAACCTGATTGATTTCGGTGAGGAGGATTTAGCCAAAAAGGCCAAGGAGGCAGCGGATAAAATTATACTTACCCTTGCTCTCCATACCTTTAAAGGTTCCGTCATTTCTCCCCAGGGCAGGGTGTACAGAGAGGTTTTGTACCCCTTTACCCAGGGGGTACAGGCGCTGATACATTGTATCGATAAAGATGCCCCTTATGCCTTTTGTGAATGGCTGAGTACTTTAGGAACCAGCAAGTACCGGTTTCCGGAGAAAGCAAAAGAGCTTATGTATGGGGAAGCCAATCTTTCCTATACCACCGGCAATGCTTTCGTAACCTTATATAAAACCCGGGATTACATTCTTACCTCCGTCCAGTCACCACGGACGGATAAAGGACAGAATTTCTGGCAAAATATTATTTTTGAGGCAGGAGCCGATGCCGCTTCTTATGAATACTGCAAGTCTTTAAATGAAAGATATCACGGTACAACCCGTTTTGAACCCGGTGTTTATGGGTATCAGCAGCACATGTGGTATGGAGGCGTGGATAATGATACCGTTGTATTTGTCAATCATCCCGGCGGAACTTCGGATGCAACCTCTATGCGTCCGGGGTATTGGTTCGGTAATGGTATTATGCCTGCAATCAAACAGCAGGAGAATATGCTGGGAGCAGTTTACCAGATTACAGATGAGCATCCTGTTACCTTTACCCATTTATATTTTCCCCTTCCTCGTTTTGAGGAAACCAATATGCTTAAGGGCTGGCTGTTCGGAAGAAAAGGAGATTCCTATATAGGGGTATGGTGCAGTACGGCATTGACACCTCATCAGGATCAGCTGACGGACTGTGAGTTCCGGGCTTACGACAGGGAATCGGCCTATATCTGTCAGTGCGGCAGTCAAAATGATATGGGTGGATTTGCAAAATTTAAAGAGTTTTGTTTTAAGAAAAATCCATCCTTTGACAGGAAAAAGATGGAACTTAATACAAGCGACGGATTTCATCTTATGTATATAAAGCATTTTAATAAAACGCAGTTTATCTAGGAGGTGCCGCAAATGCAGATAAAAGCTGAAATTTTGGGGGGAGAAACGATCCATACAATAGAAGGGGAATTTCTTAGGGTAGGGGGTGTGTCCAGGAGACGGAATGAATCTTTGCGGGATTAAATTTAAGGAAAACACTGTGGTGAAGTATGATGAGAAAAGAAAGCAGGAAGGGAAGCTTTTTGGGGTTCCGGTCCTGTATCCCACACCTAACAGGGTAGATGGTAATACCTTTACCTTTCAGGATAAAACCTTTAACGGTCAGATGCATGGTTTTGCAAAACATGTGGCCTTTGAAATAACAAAGAAGGAGATAAGCGAGGCTGAGGTAATCCTTAAGGGAACCTTGCTTTGGGATGAAAAAAGAGATGGATTTCTTGAATTCCCCTTTAAAAGCCGGTTGATCATTGAATTAAGTATTCACGAAAGGGAAATTTTATACCGGTATACCATAGTGAATGAGAGCAGTGGGGTATTACCTTTCGGCTTTGGTCTGCATCCCTTTTTTCATTCGGAGAAAGGGCAGGAGACCATACGGGTTTTTTCTGATTATGTAATGGAAATGACCAATGAGAAGCTTCCCACTGGTAAATTGCTTCCGGTAAAAGAAACCGCCTTTGATTTAAAAAAGGGGAAAAAAGTTTCAGAACAGGAATATGACCATGTATATACAGTGTCGGAAAATCCTGCAGCTGTCATTGCTTATAAGAACTTTGAGCTAATTCTGGAAGCTTCGGAAGAATTCGGACATATTGTGGTATATACTCCGCAGGAGAATTTCTTTTGTATTGAAAACCAGACATGTTCCACAAACGCGCATAATCTGTATGCAAAAGGTTTTGAGAAAGAATCCGGGCTTTTATTTATAGAACCTGGCGATAAAAAAAGCGGTTTTATACGGTACAGATTCCAGGAAAGCGCGCAAGTGTGAAAAAGAAACTGTAAAGCAGTTTCTTTGGAAATAGGATATTAAAACCCAGCGGTCATTTATCCTATTTCTTCTGATTTTTATGTTCCATCTGCGGCTGCCTGGGACAGCGCGAAGTGTGTAGAAAATCATCATCTTCCTCCGGTATTTGAGATGCTACAATATAGCATTATGATTGGAAACAGAAAGAAATATAAAACTGAAAGAAATATAAAATAGAAAGGATGCCACCTGGTAGAGTTTTTAACCAGTTATTTGTGGCAGTATCGTGAACAAGATTACGATATGCGATGGGTGTAAAAATGTTTACTTATAATAAAGAAGTTATTTCCACTCCCTGTGAGCCGGGAGTCACAAGAAAAATTTTAAATTATTCAGATGAACTAATGATGTGCGAGATTACCTTTGAAAAAGGAGCGAAAGGATATACGCATTCGCATCCCCATTTGCAGATTACTTATGTGGCAGAGGGCAGCTTTGATTTTACTATCGGAGGAGAAACGAAGCTTGTGTCAAAGGGAGACAGCGTATACATGCCTTCCGGTGTTGAACATGGGGTAACGGCTTTGGAAGAGGGCAAATTAGTGGATGTATTTAATCCCAAAAGAGAAGAATTTTTAAAATAGCAACGGCGTTATCTAAGCAGATTAAAGTGTTGACATTCCCGGAAAGGTATGTTAAGATAAACGAAATTCAAAACATAAAAGCTATGATAAGAAAGAGTATATATTATCCTAATACACAGAGAGAAGATGGAAGGTGAAAATCTTTATGAAGGTAATATGGAAGCAGTCTTGGAGCTATGACCCGAACGGAAGAATCTTAGTAGGCCTCATCGGAGTTTCCGTCGTTAAAAGGAAAACAGTATCATAAAGTCTTACAGACAATTCGTACTGATTGAGAGCAGAGTTTTCTCTGAAATTAGGTGGTAACACGGACGTTACGTTCGCCCTAAGTTGATTATATTTCAACTTAGGGCTTTTTTTATTGAATAGGAAATTGCGTCCTATTCAATAAAAAACCCTCCTGGCAGGAGGCACACTCGTACGAAAAGAATATGTCGGCTTTGCCGACCGCGCTCGGGGCGAGAGTTTGTTCTTGCATAGGAAATTTTAAATGTTGAAAATGGGGGAAATTATATGGTTAGTGAAAAGGATTATTATAATGCAAAGGATTTAAGAAATAAGTTCCTTAATTTCTTTCTTGAAAAAAGGCATCAGGAGATAGGTTCTTCCTCCCTTTTACCGGAAAATGATCCAAGTGTACTATTTACTACCGCAGGGATGCATCCTTTAGTACCTTACCTTCTTGGGGAGACACATCCCTTCGGGAAGAGGCTTGTTGACTGCCAGAAGTGCATACGTACCGGTGATATTGATGAAGTGGGAGATGCCACCCATCTGACGTACTTTGAAATGTTAGGTAATTGGTCTTTAGGGGATTATTTTAAAAAAGAAGCTATTTCAATGAGCTATGAATTTTTGACGGCAGTGTTAAATATTCCGGCAGAAAGAATTGCAGTTACCGTTTTTGCCGGTGATGACCATGCGGCAAGGGACTTAGAATCTTATCAGTTGTGGAGAAACTTAGGATTAAAAGAAGGGCAGATCTATTATTACGGTAAAAAAGAAAACTGGTGGGGACCGGCAGGTAATACCGGGCCTTGCGGGCCGGATACGGAAATTTTTTATGATACCGGTAAGGATAAATGTTCTGATACCTGCGGGCCGGCTTGTAATTGCGGTAAATTTATTGAAATCTGGAATAATGTTTTCATGGAATATAACAAACTTCCCGATGGTACTTATACGGTCCTGGAACAAAAGAATGTGGATACCGGTATGGGACTTGAGAGAATCCTTGCCGTGTTAAATCACAAGGCTTCTGTCTATGAAACAGACGTATTAAGACCCATTATTGATAAAACCGAACAGATGACAGACAGGACATATGGTAGTGGGAATGCCAGGGAATTCCGCATTATCAGCGATCACATGAGAGCAATCACTTTTATATTAGGTGATAATAAGGGGTTAGTACCATCAAATTCGGAACAGGGATATATCCTTAGAAGATTAATAAGACGAACGATAAGGATGTTTAAAAAACTTGGTGTAACGGAAAATAAATTACCGGAGGTTGCTGACACGGTTATTGAAATTAATTGTGAGGTGTATCCGGAATTATCCGGAAATAAAATTTTTATAATGGAACAAATAGTAAAGGAATATGTGTTATTTAATAAAACCTTGGACAGCGGTTTAAAAAAGGCTGAAAAATATATAAGTGAACTGTCTGCCGGGGATGTACTTAACGGTGAATTAACTTTTAAATTATATGATACTTTTGGATTTCCAATCGAATTTACGAAAGAAATTGCAAAAGAGAAGGGGTTTGATATAGATTTAAAGGGTTTCCTGAATAGGTACCGTAAACATCAGGAAAAATCCAGGGCCGGGGCAGAAGGAAGATTTAAAGGGGGATTAGCCGATAACAGTGAACAAACGACGAAACTGCATACTGCGACCCATCTTTTAAACGGGGCCTTAAGAAAAGTTTTGGGAGATGGAGTATATCAAAAGGGCAGTAATATTAATGCAGATAGACTAAGGTTTGATTTTTCTTTCGAACGCAAGGTAACCCCGGAGGAACTGAATGAAGTAAGTCTTATTGTAAATGAAGCAATACAAAAGGAAATTGATGTAGTATGCGGGGAAATGACCGTAATACAGGCAAAGGAGCAGGGAGCTGTCGGTATATTTGATAAAAAATATTCGGATATTGTAAAAGTATATACAATTGAGGGCTATTCAAAAGAAATCTGCGGCGGCCCCCATGCTGCTAATACCGGGGATTTGAAACACTTTAAAATTCTAAAAGAAGAAAGTTCTTCAGCCGGAGTACGCCGGATTAAGGCTGCCATCGGATAGACATATTCAGTCCGCAGTGACTGAATAGTCACGATAATTCATATAAAGGAATTTATAAAAAGATGATTTATAATAACACATAAGAAAGGGGTTAGAATTTATGATTTCACAGTTAAATGATTTAATTAAAGGGATTGATGATATTGTGTGGGGGTTACCTCTAATTATTCTGATGATGGCAGTAGGCATTAATTTAACAATTCGCCTTAAGTTACTGCAATTAGTGCATTTACCCAAGGCATTAAAGTATATGGTTAAAAATGAGGCAGGCGGTACCGGGGAAGTTACTAGTTTTGCAGCTCTATGTACGGCACTTTCAGCAACCATAGGAACCGGTAATATAGTAGGTGTTGCTACTGCCATCGTTGCCGGCGGACCGGGAGCATTATTTTGGATGTGGATCGCGGCATTTTTCGGAATGGCAACCAAATATGCGGAAGGTGTACTTGCAATTAAATACAGACATATTGATCAGGATGGTCATGTTTTGGGAGGTCCTTTCTACTATATTGAGATGGGTATGGGCAGTAAATTTAAGTGGCTGGCTAAACTGTTTGCATTTTTTGGAGCCTGTGCCGGACTTTTAGGAATCGGAACTTTTGCCCAGGTAAATGGAATTTCATCCGCAGTTAATAATTTCTTTGCTAATACGAATCCGGTTACCATTACTGTATTTGGCAGGCAATATACGATTATAATCGTGCTTGCGGGATTAATCATTACTATTTGCGTCGGATTGGTTTTAATTGGGGGAATTAAAAGAATATCCGGATTTGCTCAGATTATTGTCCCTTTTATGGCAATCGCATATGTATCGATTTGTATCATACTGCTTGTAAATCATTACAGGGAAATACCCAGAGCGTTAGGAGAAGTTTTTGAAGGTGCGTTTGGTCTTAAGGCAGTGGCCGGAGGTGCAATGGGATCTATTATGGTTGCTATGCAAAAAGGTATTGCCAGAGGTATCTTTTCTAATGAAGCCGGTCTGGGAAGTGCTCCGATAGCGGCAGCAGCGGCACAGACTAAGGAACCGGTAAGGCAGGGTCTTGTATCCATGACCGGGACATTTATTGATACAATCATAATCTGTACCATGACAGGTCTAAGTATTGTTGTAACAGGAACATGGGATATCGGGCTTGAGGGAGTTGCCGTAACTTCCAGTGCTTTTCAGACGGGCTTACCGTTTAGTCCCTGGATTGCATCTTTTTTGTTAATGGTATGTTTAATCTTTTTTGCTTTTACAACAATTATTGGATGGAATTATTACAGTGAACGTTGCCTGGAATATTTAACCGGCGGTAATCAAAAACAGCTTAAAGTGTATCGGTGGCTTTATATAGCAGCAGTATTTATCGGACCATATATGACCATAGGTGCAGTATGGAATATTGCGGATATTTTCAATGGATTGATGGCATTTCCAAACTTAATTGCCTTAATTGTTTTAAGTGAAGTCATTATTAGTGAAAGTAAGGATTATTTCGGAAGACTATCTAAAACGAGATAAATAAAGGGGCTATTGCTGTCGGAAATTTTTCATCATTACCGGTCTGGAGCTATCGTCTGATAAAAAGTTATCAGTTTAGGAATCTATTTTAATAAGACATTTTTATTGGATAATTTTATTTGATTTGTTATAATGGGAAATATAGTAATATGAGGGAAAACAGGCTATGAGAGTTTTAGAGAGTACTCATTTAAATTACGGAGGAAAACAAATGATTACAATGGATGGAAAATGGATGATGGAAGGTATGGCGAAAGAGAATAAAAATAGAATAAAAAGTTATAAGGAATTGACAGAATTAATCAATCAAATTGGTTTTTTGCCCCTGTTTAAGAATAATATAGATGGTTTTTCCGTAGAAGAACGTACATCCCCAGAAGTCTGGTGGAGCGGCAGCAGAGATGAAGACCCCTGGGAATGGAGGGAAATGATTGCGGCAGAAGGAGAAGTTGCATACGGTAAATTATTTAATAATAAAGCCGGTTTTGTATCCAGGGAATGGTATCCTCTCTTTGCTTCTTACAGGCGTGACGGGTATGATTTCGACAGCAGATATGAAGACGGACTGGCTTCTAAGAGATGTAAGAATATTATAGATGTCCTGTCGGAGTGTGAATCACTTCCGTCCTATGAATTAAAGTCTTTGGCCGGTTTTGGCTCAAATGGCGAAAAGGGTTTTGACGGTGCAATGTCATTACTGCAGATGCAGACCTATATAACTGTACGTGATTTTAAGAAAAAACGGAATAAGAAAAATGAGGAATATGGCTGGTCCGTTGCGGTTTACTCCTTATCGGAAAAGTTGTTTGGAGAGGAGTGTGTTAAGTCGGCTTATCAGGTAAGTTCAGCAGCAGCTATACAGGAAATCATAAAGCATCTCATGGACATAGTTCCGTCTGCCTCGTATGAGGACATGGCTAAATGTATCCATTAATATGAAATGAATAAGTATTACTTCAAAAAATATAGCAATACTTAGAGTTCTTCCGGAAATCGACAGGAGATATCAGGCTTAAGAATAGGAGGAAGTGTGAAAGAAAAACGCTTTCACACTGGAAGAACCTTACAATGAGTACGGAGGGTACTCATTCCATGCTTCTTCATCTATTATTTGGGATGCCGCCAGAGTGGCATCATGTCTGGAAGGTTGAAAGAAAATTTAAATAATGAAAGGATGCCATATATAGATTCTTTCAACCTGTGAAACTTGTTTCACATTTTTATATTGTGGCAGTACCGCAAGCAGGCTTGCGGTATGCAATGGGTATAAATATGCATGTATTTATCATATATTGTCATCCAAGCGATGACAGCTTTACATATAATGTTAAAACTGAATTTATAAAAGGGTTACAAAAAGCCAGTCATACCTGGGTGATTTCCGATTTATATAAGATGAATTTTAATACGGAATTCATGGAGAAGGATTATTTGAGAGAAGCATATTATCAAAGGGATCCGGCTATCGCGGATGACGTTTTACAGGAACAGCGGAAAATCCAGGAAGCTGATGCAATTGTATTCATTTATCCTGTATTCTGGACAGAAGCACCTGCAAAATTGATCGGATGGTTTGACAGAGTCTGGACTTATGGTTTCGCTTACGGTGAAAATATAGAAATGAAACTGCTTAACAAAGCCTTAGTCCTTGCTACAACCGGGAGATCCATACATAATTTAATTCAGTCGGACCAGGCACAGGCTATGGAAACGGTAATGCTTGGGGATAGAATTAATTATCGTGCCAAAGAAAAACAGATTGTTTTCCTGGATGGAATGTCAAGGGAAGATAAATTTAATTCCCGTGAGAAAAATTGGGAGAAGCACTTAGAGAAGGTTTATCAATTAGGAAGTAATTTTTAATTATACCCCGTTTTTAAAAATTACTTGCTAAGATATCTGATATAGAATATAATTTTTGCAATAATACTCACTCACTCACTTTATTATCTATATATGTTTAATATGGCCTAAGGTTAAACATTTAAAGAAAGCAGGTAGATATATGCAGAAAATTATTGCAGTTATATTGGATGATACAGACCTTTTATCAGAGATGAAGGATGCAAAGAAACTGTCGGTTTATCATAAAACCGGGCAGGAATGGACATGGAAGGAAGAAGTAATATTACCTGATATGTTTACGGGCAGCATGTCAGATATAAGAAAAAAACTTGAAGATGTAATAAAAGAACTTAAAGATTGTAAAATCATAGTGGGAAAGTCTATAACAGGCTTAGTGTATAATGTATTCAACAATGCCGGATTTATTATCTCTGAAGCGGATGGGTTTCATGTCTCAATTCTGGATGAATTATATGCTGACGTATTAGAAGAAATGGATGCCCTTAAGGCAGAAAAAGAATTAAACAATGTCCCAACATCTCCGGTAGAAACTGAAATAAAAGGGAATTACTTTTTTGATTTTGATTTATTAAAAAAATCAGATTTACCCTATACCTCTAAAAATACTATATTACCATTCTTAAATACAACTCCTTTTTGTCAGCTTGAAATTCTCTGTGATCACGTAATGCCCTGGTTTGAGTCAGAAATGAAAAAAAGGAACCTTACCTATACCGTAACGGAATTAGGAGAGAGAAAGTGCAGCGTTCTTGTTAAAACAGTGAATGGATAATTTGATGTTAAAACAGTTAATGGATAATTTGATTGACACTTATCTAAGAAATAGATATAATGATTAAAACTAAATAATTCGGGAGCTTGTGTGCAGGCTGAGAGGAAACAATAGTTTCGACCGTACCTGATTTGGATAATGCCAACGTAGGGAATAGCCTGAGTGAGAATTTATGGGATATACCAACATACATGGTATATCCCATTTTTGTTTTACATAAGGCACCGTAATCTGCATTCCATGATTCCGGGATATTTGGTAAAAATTTAATTAGAGTACTGTCGGAAACTAATAGTAGCAATAGAAGATATTTTAGATACTGAATATAGGCTGAGGACATTTTCTGTCTATCATATGTATGTTTTTATTTGCCTTTCCCTCACTAAGTTCGGACGGTCTGCGTAAAAACATACATACGATATCACGAAAATGGAGATAAAATTTTATTACCGGCATCTAAAATATCAATAAAAGCAGGCTATGAGAGTTTCCGAGTGTGCTCTAATTATAGAAAGGAAGATAGTAAGAAATGGTAAATACAAGAAAACTAACATTAGCAGGAATTTTGATTGCAGTAGGTGTTGTAAGCTCACCATTTTACATACCCATGGGGATTGCTAAGTGTTTTCCTGTCCAGCATTTAATCAATGTATTAGCAGGTGTATTATTAGGCCCTTTTTATTCCGTCAGTATGGCCTTTTGCACGTCATTTATCAGAGTGATTTTAGGAACCGGCAGTCTGCTGGCTTTTCCGGGAAGTATGATTGGAGCTTTATTTTGTGGGGTATTATATAAGTACACCAAGAAAGTTGCATTGGCATTCCTGGGGGAGGTCTTTGGAACCGGCATTCTTGGTGCACTTGCGGCATCTGTAATGGCAGCTTTATTTTTATCGGGTAAGGCAGCAGCGTTTGGATTTGTAATACCTTTTGGGATAAGTTCCCTGGTGGGAGCAGCAATCTCTTTATTATTCATAAGAGTACTGAAAAAAACAGGAATATTTAATTATTTGAATTTGGAGGAAAAAAAGAATGTCATATAAAACACAGATGGAGGCAGCTAAAAATAACATTATTACAAAAGAAATTCAATTAGTTGCCCAAAAAGAAAATATTGATACCGAAAAATTGAGGAATTTGGTTGCCTGCGGTAAAGTTACAATTCCTGCCAATATTAAGCATACTGCATTAAGCGCGGAGGGAATCGGTCAGGGACTTAAGACAAAAATCAATGTAAACCTGGGAGTCTCAGGGGATTGCGCGGATTATACCAACGAATTTGACAAAGTGAAGCTTGCTGTTGATTTTGGAGTGGAATCAATTATGGATTTAAGTAACTTTGGCAAGACCAATACCTTCAGGCAGCAGCTGATTGATTACTCACCGGCTATGATTGGTACGGTTCCCATGTATGATGCCATTGGATATCTTGAGAAAGATTTACTTGATATTTCAGCGAAAGACTTTTTAAAAGTGGTAGAAGCCCATGCGAAGCAAGGTGTTGATTTTATGACAATACATGCAGGAATTAACCGTCGTGCGGCAGATAGCTTTAAACAGACAGAAAGGATTACCAATATTGTCTCGAGAGGTGGTTCCCTTTTATTTGCCTGGATGGAAATGACGGGAAATGAAAATCCATTTTATGAATACTATGACGAAGTTCTTGAAATCCTTTATGAATATGATGTTACCATAAGTCTTGGCGACGCCTTAAGACCCGGAAGTATTCATGATAGTACGGATGCAGGCCAGATAGCAGAGCTGATTGAATTGGGTACACTTACCAAAAGGGCCTGGGAGAAGAATGTACAGGTTTTAGTAGAAGGTCCCGGACATATGGCTTTAAATGAAATTGCTGCCAATATGGTACTTGAAAAACGTTTGTGCCACGGCGCACCTTTTTATGTATTAGGTCCTCTTGTAACGGATATTGCCCCCGGTTATGACCATATTACTTCTGCTATCGGAGGTGCAATCGCAGCCGCAAACGGAGCAGATTTCTTATGTTATGTAACCCCGGCAGAACACTTAAGATTACCCGATTTAGCGGATGTTAAGGAAGGCATTATCGCTACTAAAATAGCTGCACATGCAGCAGATATTGCAAAGGGAATTAAAGGAGCACGTGACCTGGATAATAAAATGAGTGATGCAAGAAGACGGATTGACTGGGAAGAAATGTTTACCTATGCCCTTGACGGGAAAAAAGCAAGGGAATATTTTGAAAGTACCCCTCCGGCGGATAAACACAGCTGTTCCATGTGCGGTAAAATGTGTGCCATGAGAACCACTAACAAAATATTAAGTGGTGAAAAAGTAGAATTTTGTTCTGAAAAATAAAATGTGAAAGAATGGATATGGATGGATAATGTAAAAGAATTAATTGAAAATGTAAAAAATAAAACACCCCTTATACATAATATAACAAACTATGTAACGGTAAATGACTGTGCAAATATATTACTGGCTTGCGGTGCTTCCCCTATTATGGCGGATGATATATTGGAAGTAGAAGAAATTACGGCAATCTGTAATGCTTTGGTAATTAATATGGGTACCTTAAATGAGAGGACAGTGGAAGCCATGATAAAAGCAGGCAGGAAATCCAATGAACTTAATCATCCCGTAATATTGGATCCGGTTGGAGCAGGTGCCTCAAAATTTCGTACCGATACCACGTCCAGGTTATTAAATGAAGTGAAATTCAGTGTCATCCGCGGTAATATTTCAGAAATCAAGACCGTTTATATGGGAAGCGGAAGTACAAAGGGTGTGGATGCCAGTTCCGCCGATACGGTGACGGAGGAAAACTTAGAAGATACGGTCGAATTTGCAAAAGCTTTGTCAAAAGAAACAGGAGCTGTTATCGCAATAACCGGGGCAATCGATATTGTTGCAGACAGTAACAAGGCTTATGTTATCCGGAACGGACACCCCATGATGAGTAAAATTACAGGTACAGGCTGTATGCTGAGTGCCGTAATCGGTGCATACTGTGCTGCAAATCCCCAAAATATACTGGACGCAGCCGCGGTAAGTGTAAGTGCCATGGGTATCTGCGGCGAAGCAGCATACCTTAAAATGGAGGAAAATGACGGCGGAACGGCATCCCTTAAAATGTATTTAGTTGATTTTATGAGTAAAATTAATGAAAGTATAATAAAAGAAAGGGCTAAAAATAGCAGATGATAAAATGGCTGATGTATTAGGCGGATGGGAACGCGGCGAGCAACAAATGAGAAATTTTGCAGATCCTGGCAAAAGAAAGCAACTTGTTAAATTGATAGATGCAGCGAAAAATTCAGATTCAAAAGCTTTGGAAATATTAAAGCAATTAAATCAATACATGTAACCTGAATTAGTAATATACCTCCATACTGTTAACGCAAAATATACCCATTCTGAAAACGTTTCAAGGACTGTATAAACTCGAAAGACTGATGTAAAAATATGTGAATAGTTATGTAAGGGTAGAGCCGGTTTTTATGGTTTCTGCCCTTATCTACATCACAGCAGGCCTCTGTAAATTCATTCTTATTCAACAGTCCTGGTCTACCATACCGATCTCATATCCCGGGCTCTCTTCGCTTTTATTCCTTTATGCTGCCCTTTTGCCTTTTTTCTATTTCAGCCTGGGTGAATACGAAATACATCTCAATTAACATATTTGAGATCTTCAATCTTATTCACTTTTAGACACACTATTGTTAATAACTTTTTTTAACCTGTGTGTTGCATTGATAAATATTAATGATAACACCATTAGTAGCATTACATATTGGGCACTTGTTTGACCACCTATTACAAAAACGAAAATTGTACCTAAAAAAGTCAATGAAATAAATATTAAAGCTAAAAATTTACATATGATAGCTAAAACTTTTAAAAAGCTTATATTTTTGATAAATACTCTCCTCCTTTAAAGATAATTTTCTAAACTTTTCAATCAAAGTATGATTAATTGATCTCTTGTGCTACCGCCTTGTAAAAGCAAGGTATCATCAGTTGTATCAATAATAGCACCATCTTCTAGTAACATAGCAGTTCCATTATTAAATTCATATTTTTGTGAATTTGATGGATCAAGGAACAGAAGATTTTATGTAAAGGTGATATAAAAGGTTAACTGTATGTCTTTTTTCTGTCTGTGCTTTAATACATATAATAAATATATACCATAAAGGATATAAAGTATATATTAAGTGCGAAGCCGATTATAAGCTGATTCTTCCGTAAACCACACCAAAACGGTAAATAAGAAAATCAGTAAGAGATCCGGTAATGACAGCCGGGTGTTAATTCCGCCTATCATTAGCTGAACCAGTATATCATGATTAAAGGTATGTAATATAAAATATAATTCTGTCAAGTATAATCAGATAAATTTATAGATTGTTTAAAAATAAATGTAATAATTTCAATAGAATGAGCATAAAACTTGCACATTAATTTCCTTATCGAATAAACTGAAATGAATAATAAGGATTCGTAGCAATCCAAGGTAGTTTTACAGGAGTTAGTATGGATTATAATAATTTTGGAAATGCAGCTGTGACAGGTGTAGGAGTACCTTATGATGATATTAACTGGTATGATATTGAGGGGCAGCCATTTGGTCTGGCTTCCCGGTTTAATGTAATTGTATTTAATGATGCCAATAACATTATTGATGTGGAAGGCCCCATGGCTATAGGCGGAAGCTTTTACAGCCCAAGGGGATTAAGTGTAGGTTTTGAAAGAGATTCCAGAAATGAAATCGGATATTCTCCTGATATGGTAAGATTTATGGCAGGAGGTAATGTATCCATGGGAGGCCCCCTTGTTGTTATCGGCCATGTTGTGGTTGGCGGAAGCTTTCGCGCTGCCAAAGGAAGTACGTATTTAATTGGAAAAGATGGAACGCCGGATCAGGACCAGGAACTGGATTATTTATACCAGGCCCCTGGTGGGAGCCAATATTGGACTATTAGTGATAAAGGTAATCATTACGTGATTCCAAGTTATGATGTTCCGCGTTATATTCCGGCATCCAGAATTGGTGCTAATCTTCCTTTGTTTTTTCAGAATGCAAGAGAAAGTATGGATGAATACATGAATTGTATTGAATCCCTGGAAGTCAATGGGACTGTCGTAGATAATAACCATGAACTGATTCTGCGTGGTAATGATCCTGACCGGAACGTATTTTTGATTGATGTAAGACCTAATGGTTTATTAACGAAAGGTTTAAGGGCCGAAGTTCCTGCAGGAAGTCTGGTAATTGTACGTTTAAGAACAGGAAGCAATGCCTACTTGCAGTACGGTATATATGGTGAGGAAAGAAAAGCTGGCCAGACACTTTATGTTTTTGAAGATGCTAATAATATCTATATGGAAAAGTCTTCTGATATTTGGGGCAGCATTCTGGCGCCGCAGGCTATGTTCCATGCACATCAAACCGGTGGCCATGTCAGCGGAAATGCGGCACTTCGGGCTTTTGCAGTAAATGCCAACAGTGGTTTTGAATTTCATTACTATCCTTTTGCAGGAGGGGTAATCTGTGAAGAAGCACCTGAACAGCCGGAAGTTTCTCCGGCACCACCAGTAGTACCGGCACCGGTAACTCCGGTTTGTCCTCCCTGTCCGGAACCGGAACCTTGTCCGGTTGTACCTCCCTGTCCGGAATGCCCGACCTGTCCGGAGCCGGAACCTTGTCCGACCTGTCCGGAGCCGGAACCTTGTCCGACCTGTCCGGAACCAAGACCCTGCCCAACCTGTCCGGAATGCCCGACTTGTCCGACCTGTCCGGAACAAAACACAGAATATGTAGTTTATCCGGTACCAATTCCGGTTCCGGTAATAGAAGAACCTATAGCTTGCCCAGAATGCCCGGTATGTGCCATCACACCAGGCATAATAAGGGGATGTATATGGGGATGCCATTGCTGCAAACCGCATGAATGGGAAGTTAAACTTTATAAAGTATGCAATGATACAAAAACATTGGTTTATTGCCAGAGAATAATCGGCTATGGCTGTTTTGAGTTTAAAGTGCCTTATGAAGGCTGTTATTTATTATCCGTATGTCCTGCCGGTAATTATAAAATGGCCGCTAAATGCAAACCAATCGTTTCCTTAAAGAATATTGGTGTTACTAATTTTATGTTTGAATAATATATGAAAAAGGGTTGTACGCCGGTAATTTATAGTATTTTAACTTAACCGTGAATATTTACTTAAGCACCGTTAATAAAAAAATACTATTCAAATAAAAGCATTTACAACCCTTTTATTTTCGGGGCTGCCAAAAAAGTCCCCTTATGCCGAATGAATTCTATCAGGAACGGCTTAATCTTTTTCCGGTAATACTAGTTACCTTTAACTTAAATACGGCTATGGAATTTACCATTTTTTCATTAAAATGAAAGGTGCTTCCAGGAGAATATTGTTTCATGAGATAATTTAATGCAGGGATTTTATCCGTACCTTCAATTAGTCCAATCGTTCCATTACCGCAGACGCTCTCGAATTCCATAGTATAATCACAGGCTTCTTTGCCCTCAATTAATTTATGGGAGCAGTCCATTTCAAAACCGGCTTTATTATTTTCACGAATCAGTTCTAATTTCTTTCCTGCATTTGCACCGTGGAAATATAATTCTATATTGGTTCCATCATTGGAAAAGCCAAAATTTAATGGAACGATATAAGGATATTCCTGGTCAAAAAAGGCTAATCGGCATACATCACATTTTTTCATTATAGCTGTAATATCTTCCATATTGTTTACTTCACGGTCTTTTCTTCTCATTGTCAGCTCCTTCTGCCCCTGGATAGGCTTGCAATCAAGGTGTGAAAAAGTTTCTGGCTTCTTCTTCCTATAATTTGGTTTAAATTTTTGTTTCATTAAAATACCGTACCTTTCCATTTGCGGATAATTCTTTAATCATTAAATTTTAATTAAATGAAGTTTCTTTTCGTATTTTTGTAAACCTTCAATATATTACCAATATAATAATATAAATTTGTGAAATCAAATTGGCATATCCGTGAAATCTATGTGAACATGTATAAGAACTATAAAATTTTGTAAAAATTAAAGTAGATTATCAATTTTTGTTATGATATACTGACATATATTAGAAAATTTTATAAATCTAAATTTTAAAAACAGGTGATATTATGAGAATAAAAGATGTGATCAAAACCTTTATGATTTCGAAAAAGAAGATGGCATATAATCAATTATATACTAAATGGGGAGAAGAATTAGACACAGAACACGTTTTGGACGAATATCCCAGACCTCAGCTGAAACGGGATAATTTTACTATCTTAAATGGGTATTGGAATTATTGCATAACGAAAAAAAAGGAAAAGGCAGTTCAGTTCGAAGGTAAGATTTTAGTTCCGTTTTCACCTGAAAGTGTATTATCCGGTGTCAATAGACAGGTAATGCCCGATGATTATTTATGGTATGAAAGAACCGCCATAATGGATAAAAAGCCGGAGGGACAAAGATGCATCCTGCATTTCGGTGCGGTTGACCAATTTTGCGAAGTATTTATCAATAATAGTAAGGTTAAAAAGCATATCGGTGGGTATCTGCCATTTTCCATTGATATAACCAGGTATATCCATACAGGTGAAAACCGGATAACCGTCAGGGTAATTGATTTAAGCGATACTTCTTATCATAGCAGGGGAAAACAAGTGCTGATGAGGGGAGGCATGTTTTATACGGCGCAAAGCGGAATCTGGCAGACCGTATGGTTTGAATGGGTACCGGATCAATTTATCAAATCCATTAAAATTACACCTTCGGTGGATGAAAATTGTATTCAGTTAGATATTAACAGGAATCATCTGGATGCAAAAGTAGAAGAGGAAGAAATTGGTGTGGAAATATTTGCAGATAAGAAATTAATCTGTACCGTAAGAGATTTTGGTACCAGTTTTATAATCCCGATAAAAGATCCCAGGCTTTGGAGCCCGGAAGACCCTTTTCTTTATGACATGGTTATAACTGCCGGGGATGATGTGGTAGAAAGTTATTTTGCCATGCGTAAATTCGAGGTTAAAAAAGATGAGGAAGGAATTCCAAGAATATACCTTAATAATAAGGCATATTTTCATAATGGGGTATTAGACCAGGGATATTGGCCGGACGGCCTATATACAGCACCCAGTGATGAAGCTATGATTTATGATATACAGATGACGAAAGATCTGGGATTTAATATGCTGCGGAAACATATTAAAATTGAACCCTTGCGTTGGTATTACCATTGTGACAGGCTTGGAATCATCGTCTGGCAGGATATGGTAAATGGCGGAGACAAGTATAATATGATCTGGCTGGGATATATACCGACCTTTTTTCCTAAGTTAGTAACCAGGGTAAAGGATAATTGTTACCTTTTGTTTTCCAGGGCCAAGAAAAAAGGCAGGATAGAATGGATGCAGGAATGTAAAAAAACAGTGGAGCATCTATACAATTGCCCCTCTATCGCTGTCTGGGTACCTTTTAATGAGGGATGGGGACAATTTGATGCCGCAAAGGCGGTTGATTTGATAAAGGGAATCGATAAAACCAGATTAATCGATCAGGCAAGCGGATGGTTTGACCAACAGGGCGGAGACTTTAACAGTATTCATAATTATTTCCGCAAATTAGAGGTTGTATTTGAAAATAGGGCTGTTGTATTATCAGAATTTGCGGGATATGTCTGTTATGTACCGAAACATTCTTATTCTGAGCATATATACGGATATAAGATTTATGTTAATAAAAAGCAGCTCGACCAGGCATTTCAGGATTTATATAATATTGAAATGAAACAATTGATTAAGAAGGGTTTATCAGCAGCAGTTTTTACACAACTCTCGGATGTGGAGGATGAGGTAAACGGAATTTTAACGTATGACAGAAAAGTGTGTAAAGTAACGAAAATTGATGTATCTCAAATTACAGAAAATCGATAGGGAGACCACGGGGGATTAATAAGGATATGAAAAAAAAGACAATTATGAATTATAAAACTAAAATAAATGTGGTTTTATTAATTACATTAATAGTTACCAGTATTTTTTTAGCAGGCTGTGAATATAGTTTCAGTTTTAATAATACCAATCAGCTCAAAGCAGAAGATGCTAAAGAATTTAAGGTAGAGAAAACTTCTGTAGAGCCTATACAGCAAATTAATATAAATGCCAAACTAGGTGATATTGAATTTATTGAAGATGATAATTATTATGTTGAAATTGACTATAGATATTTTGAAGAAGAACCGGATTATAAATGGGAAGGCGGAACCTTGACGTTTGATGATTTCAAGTCTTTTCCTAATTCCTACAGTATTAGTTTCAGCATTAAAAATACAGTTAAAATATATCTGCCGAAGGATGCATATCTGGAGCGGATTAAAATAGCGGCAGCATCCGGTGATGTTGCCTTATCAAATTTTTTAGCGGATAAATTAAATGTTTCTGTTGCTTATGGGGACTTTGACATGAAAAAGTCATCTGCGGCAGAAGCCAATATCAGCATGGCTTCCGGAAACAGTGATATCAGGGATTTTAATGTGGAAAAACTTGATTTTTCTAACTCCTATGGAGATGCGGAATTTACGAATATCAATACCGGTGCAACTGTAACAGGGAGTAAGTATTCCAATTGCGGTATAAAGGTATCAATGGCCAGCGGAAACTGCGTTTTTGATTCATTGACCGGTAAAACCCTGGATATCAGTAACTCCTATGGCAGTATAAAATGTAAAGGGCTTTTCATTAAAGAGTTTGATTCTGATTTAAGCAGCGGAAATCTGACAGTTTCCGGTTCGGCGGTGGATGATTTGGATATCTCCAACAGTTATGGGGATGTAACCCTGGAATTAAAAGGAGATTCTAAGGAGTATATGCTGGATTTAAATACTTCTTACGGATCGATTGATATTGACGGTAAGCACTATGATAGTCATTTAACCCGCGAAAATAACGGACATAAGAATATTTCAGCAGATTTAAGCAGCGGGGATATTGGATTGAAATTTGAATAAAGGCTAAAAACAGGGGTTGTTGTAAAAAGCATGGATAAACTTTTGCAACAGCCCCTGAACTATTAAATTTATGCCCCGGCTACATTTACCTTTTCAAATTTAAGCGCGTAGGGTCCTTCATACCCTTTTTCAATCTGCATGTCCTTTGAAAATACAAGATTTTTCTGGGCTTCTAACAGATTACCGTTAATAGAACCACCAGTCACCGGAGTCACAGTTTCACCGTCACATAAAAAGGCAAGGCGGATTTCACCTGCGAAATGTCCTGAGAAGGTATCCATCTGGAAATCGGAGAAATTTACTACGTGAAGATAGTTACCGGATTTCATTTCTTCAAAAGTTTTTGTTCCCGAAGGCACCGAAAAACTGTTGTATGTACCGGTAGGCTCCACGCCAAGGTAATAAGCAAATCTGCTGTTACCATGAATGGTCTGTAAAATACCGTCTGTAACCAGGGGGCGGTCGGTCATTGGTATACCTTCATTGCTATAAGGTTCTTTTGCTTTTAAGGTGATTGTAAGGCGTTCCCCTGTTACATCTTCACCCTGAATTTGATTTCCTGCCTGGTAGCCTGAATATTTGGGATAAATCATACCGGCGGAAGAACGGCTTACATAATATTCAAATATATCCTTAACGTAAGGTCCGGACAACAGAATGGTATACTCACCGGCAGCAGGGGCAGATTTAGCCTGTGCACGGGCTTTCGTTATTTCAAGGGCTTGTATTACTTTGGATTTTAACGCCCCGGTATCCAGTTCATCGTAGGAAAAGCTCTGGTAAGTCTCAACATCCTGGGGAGTAATACATTGTACAACAAATTCACCTTTTACCGAATACGTTTCATAACTGACATCAATGCCGTTTGAATTGATGATGCGGCAGTTTGTTTTTTCAACAAATAATTCAGCGGAATTTAAAAAAGTATCTTCGTTTATATCCTCTGCAAATAAGGCTTCTGCCATTTTACCGGCATTTTCCGCCAGGGTGTATTTGCTTAAAGAACTTTTCATTATAACGGTGTCTTCTTTTTTACCGGACGGCAGTTCGTAATAAGGATTACATACGAAAGAAGCAGCAAAGTAAGCTTTTTTTATTGTTACTTCCACTTCCTCCAGGGGCATTCCGCTGTGAATGCTGACAGAAGAGGAACCACGCATTTTTACACCATCTTTCTCAAAATCGTAAAAAACAGTAATGCTGTAATGCTGTACATCCTTTTGCCTTCTCATATCCAGGTGTTTTTTTATAAAAAATAATTCTACTGTTTCTTTTCTATTATCATTGATTAAATAAGTAGATATGTTATTCTGCTTTATAGCAGATAATATTTTATGTAACAAGTCTTTCACCAATCCTTTCTGCAATTCACCAATAGTTTGGGTTACACGAATGGATTAAAAACTTATGGTATAATCCATTATGACTAACCAACTAAATGAATTCACTAACAATTAACCGAGACGAATCCTGGCTTTTATATAAGGCCCCCCGTCTGATACTTTGACCCATTCTTTGTAACCTTTACCGCAGAAACCGCCGCCGCCAAGTTTTAAGGTATCAGAAACCATCGAGATGGATTTTAGTAAATCAGGTACATAACCGGTTAATACGATAGGTGAATAAATATTACCGGTAAATTTACCGCCCTTAATTTCCCTTGCGATATTAACCATACATTGAATTCCCCAATTCTTCGGATCTTCCATACCACTGCTGGCATTCTCTAAGAGGAAACCATGTTCAATGGAGGCAATCATATCTGTGAGTTTATCTTTACCGGCTTCAAAATACGTATTCGTCATTCGGGTATAGGCTTTTCTTTCATAACTTTCACGTCTGCCGTTACCTGTAGGTGAACTGGACAGATGCATCGCTGTCTGGCTGTCGCTGATGCCGCGTTTTAAGATGCCTTTATCAATAATTACCGTATCCTGGGAAGGAACACCTTCGTCGTCAAATAGAAAAGTTGCTGTTTCTTTGGCAGCAGCGGCACCATCATGCATGGTGATAAGAGGGGAAGCTACATATTCACCAATATATTTCTGGGCAAGTGCACGGTCTTTCACGAACATATCCATTTCTACACCATGACCAAAGGCTTCATGGACAATCATACCGGTAACTTCCGGAGTACAGATGCAGTCGTATTCCCCGGGTTTAATAGGCGCACTTTCCAATAATTCAAGTGATATTAAAGCTGCACCTTCAAGGTCTTTTTTCATTTCTTCCAGAAGTTCTGTTCCGCCAAGGTTGGAATAACTGTTAAAGTAATATTTGATTTCCTCGCCGCGGGAAGCCATAACCATAAGACTACCGGTTGTCCACAGGATATTCTGTTCCATATCCTTACTTTTTGATAAGAATAACTTATGGTACTGCTGATATCTGCATGAGGCAGAACAATCCAGTATCTTTTCATCAGAAGCCCTGCCTTCTTCACTAAGTTCAGATAAAAGGGCTACAATTTTTTCATCCCCAAGATCTTCCGGATTTTGTAGGAATTCGGAGCTTTCTTCCATAATCTTTGGATCATCTGTTAACTTTGCATATTCACTTTCGGTAATTCCGTCAGGTAAATAATCTTTAAGGGGCATCATGTGATTTTTAATTTTATCAATGATGATTGGAATAATTTCAGATGAAATCTCATTAAAGGAGTATTCTCCATAGCTTTTTTTGTCGTATACCTTTACGACAAATCCCCGGCCGCTTAAAATATCATCTTCTGAGATAACAGTTCCACGTTTTGATACATTATAAACCATAGCTTTAGAGTCCGACGCAAGAATAGACGCATAGCTGTAAGCTTCAAGCAGATTGTTCAATAATGCTTTCAGTAATGGCTTTACCTGTTTTAAATATTGGCTTGATTTTACTTTCATCCTGTATACCTGTCCTTTCTTTATTGATACTGTAAGTCCCGTAAATAACATAACTGCATATTTAACGATAAGATTAAAAACTTTACAGATAATCTATCAGACTTAAACAGTAAGATACAAAAAATATACCGTGGATAAAAGTGCCACGGCGTTTCTATCTAACGGTATGTTTGCAACCATTTGTCTTTTTGTATTATATTCCAGCAGGAAGATAATGTCAACAGGGAAGGCAGTTTTCTGGTGTAGCAGTAAAATATTAAATGATATGCATTAATTTAACGAAACAAGAATAAATTATATCAGGGATGTTACTGGTTAGGCAGACTAGTACTGCAAATACCTATGCGTAGTTCTAACCTGATTTTCCTTAATCAATACCAGCCAAGTCTCAGCGTAACACCACTACGCCTGCGTTTGTCTGGCATTGCCTAAGGAAAATCATCCTCAGAACTAGACACAGGTATTTAACGTACGCAGTACCAGACCAAATTTTATGAAATTTTACGGGCTTTTCATAAAGTTTGGTTTATTTTTTTATCTCATAGGCCAGACTCGTTCTTGATGACCGGTACCAATGGAATATGGTTTTACAAAAGAAATAAGGTAGAATACATCAAATAAATTGTAGGAAAGAAAATACAAGGTGTTTCAGAAATACATATTTATAAATCGTAATCTGTTTGCTGTTTCAATACAGCGATAAAAAGGAGGAGTTTATTATGATGAAGTATCTTCAAAGACTAGGAAAATCCTTAATGCTTCCGGTAGCTACACTTCCTGTTGCAGGTATTCTAATGGGAATCGGTTATTGGATCGATTCAGATGGATGGGGTTCCAATAATGTGATTGCAGCTTTCTTAATAAAAGGCGGCGGTGCTTTGATTAATAGTATGCCGTTATTATTTGCAATCGGTATAGCAATCGGTATGGCTAATGATAAGGACGGAACTTCCGCTCTCGCCGGATTAGTTTCCTGGTTATTAATTACAACGTTACTTTCAAGTGAAGCAGTTGCCATGTATACCGGAGCAGAAGCGGATCCTGCATTCAGCCATATTCAAAACGCTTTTATTGGTATATTATCCGGTTTGACCGGCGCTGGCTGCTATAACCGGTTTAAGAATACCAAACTACCTGATTATTTATCCTTTTTTAGTGGAAAGAGAAGTGTTGCCATTGTGACGGCGGGCTTTTCCATTGTTAGTAGTGTACTTTTATACTTTATATGGCCGGTTGTTTACAATGCATTAGTTTCTTTCGGTATTGCTATAACCGGAACTGGAGCAATAGGGGCCGGTATCTATGCATTCTTTAACAGACTATTAATTCCGATAGGACTTCATCACGCCTTGAATTCCGTATTCTGGTTTGACGTTGCAGGTATTAATGATTTGCCTAATTTTTGGAGTGGGACTGGAGAATTAGGTAAAACCGGTATGTATATGTCAGGTTTCTTCCCGATTATGATGTTTGGATTACCAGGAGGAGCACTGGCTATGTACCATACTGCCAAGGAGAAGAATAAAAAGGTTGTAGCCGGATTATTAGTATCAGCAGCCCTTTGTTCTTTCCTTACCGGTGTTACGGAACCGTTGGAATTTTCTTTTATGTTTTTAGCGCCTGTATTATATGTAGTTCATGCTTTATTAACCGGAATATCAGCCGTTATTGTAGCTTTACTTCCGGTAAGGGCAGGTTTTAATTTCAGTGCCGGGTTAATTGACTTAATTTTAAGCTTAAAATCCCCTATGGCCCTAAATCCTTTATTATTGCTTCCGATCGGTGCCGGTTTTAGTGTAATTTATTATGTTGTATTCCGGCTGGTTATCAAGATATTTAAACTTAAAACACCTGGCAGGGAAGATGATGAAGAAGAGGAACTTAAGGTTAATCTGGCAAATGATGATTATACTTCCGTGGCAGCAATTATATTAGAAGGCCTGGGCGGCAAAGAAAACATTACAAATCTGGATAACTGTGTTACCAGGCTCCGTCTGGAAATCAAAGATTACACTTTAGTAAATGATAAGAAAATTAAATCAGCTGGGGTTGCAGGCGTTATAAGGCCTGGTAAGACCAGTGTTCAGGTTGTCATAGGACCAAAAGTTCAATTTATTGCAGATGAGTTTAAGAAACTGCTGTAATTTCTTTATAATACCTATTTTGCATTAATTTTACCTTATATTGCATTTCAGATTCAAATTATTGCACCAATCAGTTTTCCTGTGCCGGCAATTGGAGTTACATGAAAAAACCATCCGTAAATTCCTTACCTGTTCAAGTATTATATCGTAAAATTCGGACATAATAATTTTGAGTTAAGGAAAAAATAAAATAAAAGGAGATTATTATGTTAGCAGTAGCCAATACAATTGAAAAATATCAGGCTTGTATCGATGCATGCACGAAATGCACCAGGTCATGTTATGAATGTTTTTATGCGTGTCTTAATGAAGAAGATTTAAATGCAAGAAAAGACTGTGTAAGAATGTTGGTAGAATGTGCTATGATGTGCCAGATGTCTGTATCAATGATGTCGATGAACGGGACATTTTCTAAACAGCATTGTGAATTATGTTCCCAAATATGTGATAAATGTGCCGAGGATTGTTTTATGTTTAAAGATGAACACTGCCAGAAATGTGCACAGATATGTCAGATGTGTGCAGAGGAGTGCAATAAAATGTCTGCCATGTAATGGAAGAATTTAATTTAGTCACTTCCATAAGGGAAGTGCTTTAGGGGGAAATAAGATGAAGGGGAAAAAAGAAATAACTATTTATTCACCGATGGAGGGAAGTGCAGTTTATTTAGAGGCAGTTGGTGACGGAGTGTTTTCAAGCGGTATGCTGGGAAATGGAATTGCAATTGAACCAGGTAAAGGCCGTGCAGTAGCACCTGTCGCGGGAATTGTATCCATGGTTTTTGAAACCAGACATGCGGTTGGTATTACCGCAGATAATGGCGTTGAAATTTTAATTCATATCGGTCTTGATACAGTTCAGTTAAATGGAAAATATTACATTACCCATGTTAATACAGGGGATCATGTAAATATCGGTGATTTACTGGTTGAATTTGATATAGAGAACATTAAGATGGAAGGATATCCGGTAATTACCCCAATCATCATAACGAATACTCCAGATTATAAACTGGTAAAATTATTAACTACCGGTGAAGTGAAAGAAAAGGTTGAATTAATTAGAGTAAGTAAATAAAATTACAATCGCGGGGGAAACGGATGCGTCTAAGTTGTAAGAAATATGGAAAACTTAACCAGAAGCTAAGATAAAAAATAGTAAAACATTATTTTTCATTATGAAACGTGTTGCGTAATCCGGTTTTTACCGGAATTACAAACACGTTTTTTACTGCAGGAGGTTACGCTTTATAACGGGTTTTAAGTTATTTCTGCTTATTATATTCAGTGTCCTCACAGCAGATATCATTATTTATGGAACTTAAAGTCTCCAGTTTTGCATAAAGGATATGCTCTAATTGGGTAATATTTATAATAGTTTTATTTACGGCTTTATTAACCTCCAATAGATCGCAAACATTTTCTGATATTTGAATTGATTTTTGAAGCTTTTCTCCTAATTCATTTAATATAAGTGAGAGCGCGGTTTCCTCAAGTGCAATGGATTCAAGTAAATCATTGGAACACTGCTCCCTGGACTTATGGCGGCAGTAAGAGCAATTTTTATAATTACAACTGCACAATACCATACCACAACCCTCCAATTTACATAACAGTAATCGAGGGTAACAGCAGTGCTTAGTTGCTAAGATGTAGATGGATAAAATATTTTTATCTTTCTTATTACAGGGATAGAAGAGAATATCTTCTATTTTATATATATTTGAAAATTGGAAAGATTTAATCAGGCAGCCGTCACCGGTATATATGGAAATACACTGGGAATTACCGAAATGCGTTGAGATCATATAATAAGGGGCAATCGATAAAATAGCATTACAGTATCCTCTTTGCGTTTCCTGCAGACATATTGATTCTCCATCCTTTAAGATTTCTGCAATGAAATCCTTGTAAGCAACAAACAAAGAATTATTTTTACAATTGTATGAAAGACTCTTAATGTTTGAGCAAAAAATGCTAAATGTACCTAACTGGAGTAAATCAATCTCTTTCATATTACAATCCAGCTTAAAAATCATGGTATTAATCTTATCCGCAGAGGCCCAAAAGCAGTTTTCCGTATTATCATAACAAATACAGCTGTATGGCTTATTAGTCTCAATTATGCCTTCCTGCCTAAAATCTGGATCGAATTTATAAATTCTGCAATTTTTTGGCATGGTCAGGTAAAAGAAACAACCGTCAAAGGCGATTCCCTTGTATAGCATATAACAATCTGTAGGAAATGGAAGCACACGATACGGTTCCAATACATCCATTGATATCACCCCCCATAATTTATAATTTATTAAATAGTCTATGTTATTATATGCACAATGCCCCGCTGCCGAAACTCATAAAATAGTAAAAAGGGCTAATTCTTATCGACATTTATGATATTATGTCTTTTTTGATTGAACACATAGATTATATCCACATATGATATATAGACACATAGATTATATCTTGCAGGAAATAGGGGTGATTAGTATGAGTATGCCTTTTATTATACCGGGTTTCGGAACAAGGGAACGTGCAATAACAGATATTATAGAATCAACTGCATTACAAAAAACCGCTCTTGCCCATATCCTAAATGCTGAGGGAGAAAAATTACAGGCGGCGATCATAAGGCCGGGTGTCACCGTAGATCAATTAATTGCGGTAAATGATTCGATACAGGGAATGCTGTACGGTATAACCAGGCTGGAATTAATATTGGAAGCTAAATTGAGTATTTTATCGGATCTATCCGTTTTAGATACCTTTTTACCGGATCTGCCAATAGCACCACTAATACCAATAGTACCGGCACAGACAGGCAGCGTCAAAAGCACAGACAGCGTCAAAAGCACAGACAGCGTTAAAAGCACAAACAGCGCCAAAAGCACAAACAGCGTCAAAAGCACAGACAGTGATAAAAGCACAGACAGTATCAAACGCGCAGATAATGCCAATAACACCGATGGAACCGATAATACTAATGACGCCGATAGTACCAATGTCAGCAATAGTAACCGTAGTATTGATACAGAATGATAATAATAAGAGCTAAGATAAAATTCAGGAAGATTGTAATTTTTATCAGATTTATCAATCTGGCGGTACTTATCGTTAATTTGAAGAAAACTTATTTTGGGCAAAGGATACATCAGAACACCCGGGTAGAAGCTTATATTAAAAAAATGGGGCTGTAGCTAAATATCCAAACTTACTCTTTGAATAGGATCCAGGGTGCTCCGCTTCACGAAATGTGCATCATAAAATTTATTTTATGATTAGCCGGCTTGACGCCAGGAGGTGTTTTTATACACTTGATTCTTTACCAAAAGCTAATTAAAGCTATTTTGTAACAGCCCCATCTTAGTTAATTCCTATTTCAATTATTAAAAATTAACTTCTGTTCCATAATAAGTACAAGTTAGCAGCTTTTCCATTTCCGGTGGTGTAATAGGTCTGGGATTTGAACCGGTACATGCATCACTGATTGCTAATTCAGAAATTGCTGCAACCTTATTTAAGAATTCTTCTTCCTTAATGCCAAATTCCTTTAATGTCTTTGGAATATTAAGTTTTATATTATACTCATCTATTTTAGTACAAAGTGCTTTTACACATTCTGGGTCGCTTCCGTTAATTCCGACGCTTCTTGCGATATCGGCATAACGGCTTTCTGCATTCTTTGCATTGAATTTAATTACATAAGGAAGATATATGGCATTTGCACATCCGTGGGGGATATGTCCGGTGGAAAAAGCAGCTCCTGTTTTATGTGCCATAGAATGGGTGATACCTAACAGTGCATTGGAAAATGCTTGCCCTGCCATACATTGTGCATAATGCATCTGCTCCCTTGCAGCCTTGTCATTTTTGTAAGAGGCAGGAAGATATTCAAATACCATCTGAATTGCTTTGATAGCAAGAGGATCGGTAAATGGACTGTTAAGGGTAGATACATATGCTTCTACAGCATGTGTTAATGCATCCATACCGGTATGGGCGGTTAAAGTAGGAGGCATGGTTTCTGCCAGGGAAGGATCAACGATTGCTATGTCAGGCGTTATATTAAAATCAGCTAAAGGATATTTTATACCTTTTGCATAATCAGTAATTACAGCAAATGCAGTTACTTCGGTTGCAGTACCGGAGGTAGAAGGAATTGCAATAAATCTGGCTTTTTGTCTTAAAGCAGGGAAGGAAAAAGGCTGGATGATTGCTTCAAAAGTAGTATCCGGATATTCATAGAATACCCACATGGCTTTGGCTGCATCAATAGGGGAACCGCCGCCCATAGCTATAATCCAGTCGGGTTCAAATTCCTGCATGACTTTAGAACCTTTCATTACGGTTTCCACGGAAGGATCGGGTTCTACATTTTCAAATAATAATGTCTCAATTCCAGCTTCTGCTAAATAATTAACTACCTTATCTACAAAACCAAACTTTTTCATGGAACCACCGCCTAAAACCAGAATGGCCTTTTTTCCTTTTATGTACTTAAGCTGCTCTAATGCACCATTTCCATAGTACATATCTCTTGGTAAAGTGTATCTTTTCATAATAAAATCCTCCTTATAATTATTTGAGTACTCTTATTTAATATTAAATAAGGCTTCAACTCATATTATAACATTGTTAAATAATTAACACAACAGTAAATTTAAATAAGAAATAATTTTTAATGAGTAAAGTAAAAAATTATTCCCAGCAGAAAAGGATATATTATGACAATAAAAAAGTTGTCAGATTTTTCCGACAACCGTTAGCTATTTTTTTGCAAACCTCATTATGCATCATAACATATTTTAAAATAAAAGTCTAGTATTTTTTTTCGATATCGATTATTATGTTTAACAGAAGATGAGAGTAAGCATTTTCTGGTATTTTTATCGCGATTATCTCGGACTTAAACCATTAGTTCGCAAAGGACCTATAAGGAGGGTATCATGGAAGAATTAAAAATGGAAGACAACCATTTCATGTCGAAACATGAAGAACTAAGAAGTGAGTGGGAAAAAGAAACAGGGCAGTTAGAAAAATGTGTGGCGGTAATACAGAAAAATATTGACGAGAATAGGATAAAGCTCAAAGAAATCCGGGCTGAAACCAAAGAACTCTACGATAATTACCGCTCCGACAACCCGGAACTTCATAATGACCTGGTAATTGGACTTAGTATGCAATCCCAGATAGAACGGACCCTGAATAAAAACTTAGCAGCCTTAAAGAAGCCGTTTTTTGGCCGTATTGACTATACGGAACATGGGGAGGGCGAGGCTGGTTTAAGTGTTTCCCCAAGCCCGGGAAATTTCTCCCTTTATATAGGCAAAAATGGGATCAGCAAGAGCAGTACGGATATTATAATAATAGACTGGAGGGCACCGGTATCCAGTGTATATTATGACAGTGACGTGGGGGAAAGTTCTTATCTCTCGCCGTATGGGGAACCGATTCATATCAGCCTGAATTTAAAACGCACCTTTGAAATATCTGATAGTAAACTGGTGGATTATTATGATACGGATGTCATTGCTAACGATGAATTCCTGACAAAATACCTGGGTAAAAATAAAGAAGTGATATTAGGTGAAATCATTTCCACCATCCAAAAAGAGCAAAATGAAATAATCAGGGATACGCCCTGGCACAGTGTCATTGTCCAGGGAGTGGCGGGAAGCGGAAAAACAACCGTAGCCATGCACCGGATCTCTTATATCCTTTATAATTATAAAGACAGATTCAGCTCTGATGAATTCTATATCATCGGAAGTAATAAAATGCTCTTAAATTATATCACAGGAGTATTGCCCAATCTGGATGTGTACAATATTAATCAAATGACCCTGGAGGAATTCTTAATTCAGTTACTGGAAAAGGATTTTAACAGGAAAAAGGGTAAATATGTCATACACAACAATTTTACAAAACTAAGTACGGTTAAACAATCGGAGACTGCTGTTATGTTAAAAAGATTTAAGGGGTCGATATGTTTTATAAAAGCATTGGAAGCTTATTTAAATCGATATGAGTTAAAGACACTGGATCCAAAATCCATTATTTATCATAATAAAGATATCTATTCTAAAGAAGAAATCCTGGATTTCCTATCAATTTTTACTGACAAACCATTACAGGAGAAAATCGATCTTCTGAATAAACGCCTAATCAGTAAAGTGCGTCTGGTAAATGAAAAAGAGCAGCAGGAGAAAGAAATCATCAGTATGGAGGTTAAGAAATTCAAGGATTATTTCGGGAAAAAACAAACGAAAATTAATCTTATGGAAATCTATATTAACTTTTTAAATGATCTTATTATAAATAGTTCCCAATATAAGAATCTGGATTATGATATACCGGATCTGGAAGTGATAAATCTGTTAATCCATAATCTGAACAGCAAAACCATTGACATTTATGATCTTGGTATGCTTACTTATATTAAAAAACGGCTGAAACTCTCAAGGGATTTTGAATATGTAAGGCATATCGTTGTGGATGAGGCACAGGATTTTGGTGTATCCGTATTTTATGTTTTAAAACAACTATTTAAGGATTGCACCTACACCATAATGGGTGATATTACGCAGAATATACATTATGATACCGGCATGAATGACTGGGAAACTTTAAAGGAAGAAGTATTCCTGCCGGCAAAGGATAAGTTCTATGTGCTTGCCAAGAGTTACCGCAATACGGTAGAAATATCGGATTATGCCAGTAAAGTATTAAAGCAGTGCTCTTTTAAAACCTATGAGATTGAACCGGTTATCAGACATGGTAAAGAGGTTTCGGTAATAAGCTTAAAGAATGAAAGCGAAGTCCTGAATAAAACCGTACAGATTATAAAGGAAAATTTAACTGGCGGGTATACCACCATAGCCGTTATCTGCCGAACCATAGAAGAAACCAGGCATGTATACGAAATGTTAGGCAAACAGGTAACTGTGGAACCCCTTAAGGAGGATATGGAAGAGATGAACTTTACCAATGGAGTTATGGTGCTTCCAATCCATATGACCAAAGGCCTGGAATTTGACTCCGTTATTCTCTGGAATCCGGATGAAGAACGGTATCAGGCAAGTGACGGGGATGCTAAGTTATTATATGTTGCAATTACACGGGCGCTTCATGAACTGCATATCGTATATCAAGGTAATCTGGCTGAATTATTGCAATAAATCATTAAATAATACTACCGTCGGCCATCTTAATCACTCGGTGTGCCATAGCTGCTATGTCTAAATCATGTGTTACCATAATGATTGTTAATCCATTATTATTTAGTTTCTTTATTAATTTCATTATATTCATGCTACTTTCTTCATCCAGATTACCAGTTGGCTCATCAGCCAAAAGAATACTTGGTTTATTTGAAATAGCACGTGCAATCGCTACCCGTTGCTGTTCTCCTCCCGAAAGCTGCGATGGTTTGTTTTTCATTCGTTCTTTAAGTCCGACTTGCTCCAGCAGTAGGGAAGCGCGAAGATATCGTTTTTTGCTGTTAATTCCAGCATATCCCAGTGGCATAGCGACATTTTCAATTGCATTCATTTCATTAATCAAATAGAATGATTGAAAAACAAAACCTATCCTTTCATTACGAAATTTTGCAAGCGCTTTCCCACGTAACAGACTAACGTTCATATCTTCGTATAAATAACTACCAGATGTCTGTCTGTCCATTCCTCCTAAAATATTTAAAAGAGTGCTCTTTCCGCATCCGCTACGTCCGGTAATTGCAACAAATTCACCCTCATTTATTGTCAGAGATATATTATTAAGAGCACTCGTTTTTACCTCTCCAATCGTATATTCCTTTGACAGTCCATTTACTGATATCATATATCCTCCCAACTACAAGGCAAAAGCCTTCTTTTTCTAATCAAATTAAGTCAAGCTCTGTATCATGAAATTACTACTTATATTTCCTTAACAGTCCAGAAACTGATTTATTCCTTAAAACAATTACGGTTCCAAACAGGCTTACAAAAAATGTAATTATCAAGCATATTATTATCATAACTAAAAAAACCCAGATGTCGGGATAATTATTTAACAATCTATAATAATGTTTTACAATCGGAAATAATATAAAATCTATTAATAAAGCAATAATCATTAGAACAGCATTTTGCAAAAAGGTTTCTGTAAAAACCTGAATACCGGATGCCCCTATTGACATTTTTACCCCAATGATATATTGATCATCAATGGCCTTTCCAATAATAATCATGATAATACTAATAACTGCAAACAACAGGACAATTAATCCTATTCCTATACGTTCCCTGATCAGAGCCCAAACAGATTCATAATATGGTTTCACATTTTCCACGGCAGTACCTATAGACAGAACAGAATCAGCGAAATATAGATTGCTTTTTATTTCATTTATATTCGGTTCTTCTTTTGTTTGTAACGTTATTTTATATTGTAAACTATTTTTCCCAATAAATGCCTCCATAGCTTTATATGGTATAAAAATACCTCCGTACGCCTTAGGAATTCGGATGATTCCAACTACTTCATAGCTCGTACCCATAAAGGACAGGGAATCTCCCGCTTTGATGTCATTCTCACCGTTTGTCCGAACCATGCAGACAGGTTTTCCTTCTGAAATTTCTGTTTCTGTTATAAGCCTGCCTTCTATAAGCTTGTATCCCTCCAAACTAAGAAAGGAAGAAGAATAGCCTGCAACTGCTGAAAGAAAATTATGCTTATTACATTTTGCGGTAACAGTATAAATTGTCTGATACCCGTATATATCAATTCCTTTCGTAAGACTCATGATTTTGGTATCTAATTCGGATTGTTCCATAAAAGGTGCGAAAAATTCCAGTATAGCCATATGTTCCGGATCCTTATATTCTGACAACTTAGAATCCTGCAATATTCCCTCTGATATTGTGCAAGCTACAATGGGATACATCATTCCAACTACAATGGATACTATTATTATTAAATTTAATAACTTATTCGCTGCTAATCCAGATACGGCATTCTTAAAATGAAATGCGAATGATAACAAATAATCACATCCTATCTATGTTAAATTTCGCAACTATTCAGTTACCCCGAGAAATTCGTTAGAACCGCTGTGACTGAATAGTCACAAATATTCTAAGATTCATTAACCATTATAAATCTCTCAGAACTTGAATTGGTACTTCTCTTTTAATTCCTATTAATGCCAATGAGCAGGTAATGAATCCACTGATACTGGATACTCCAATAACCCAAAGGATACATAACGGATGAAAGGTAATTATTGTGTGAGATAAATTGATATAAGCATTGCAAAAGTATGCCCCTATCAACCCAAGAACACATCCGCTTAAAAGTACGAATAATATCTCCAGAAAAAGTTCTCTGACAATACGTCCGAAGGTAGCACCATAAGCAATAGAAATTGCCATGGACTTCTTTCTACGATATAAAAAAATCAAAAGTATACCTATAATTCCGTTAATTACAATACATAATACGGCACAGGCCATTAGAAAGAAAGTTTCATATCTTGCATTCAGGTCCTCTATGCTGTTTTGGAATTCTAAAAACTGGTCAGCTATACTAAATTGATATCCCTTCTGTGAACTGGATAAATCCATAATCAGTGCCGATAATATGTCATCGGAAACAATTTCATTAACATAATTTACATTCAATAAAGATTTTGGAGCAGATAAATGAACATTCTTAATTTGTGTAACGCTATCCAGTGGAAATATTACGCAGCTGCTTATTGGGATATCTTCGCTTAGATCTCCTGATGAACTTGGTATGTATTCTGTCCCCTTCTTACCTTGTAATAACTCCTCATGATAACCTATATTCCCTGATAAGGTAATTTTATCATTGCTGAAAGATAAGAACTCTTCGTCAAAGCACTTAATATTTTTGTTAAGTGGATCCTTTTTCAATTCATCAATTAGATTTTGAATACTTTCATTCGCCGTACTTCCCACATATACTACATTATCTTTTCGTTCATATCCGAACCAGTCATAAAACATATTATCATTCATAAATAAAATATATAATGTTAAAAACGTGTCTGAATTTTTAATATAATAAGTTGTGCTGCATTGTAATGTAAAAGACATTCTAAGATCATTACTATATTTTTCTGACAAATCCAGATAATTTTCATATGGAATAGGAAATGAACTACTCTCCCCTAATTCCGGTTCACCTGTATAGGTGATGGGAATTGTATCACTTGTCATACGACTTTTATACTCCCGTATAGTATCTTTACTGCTATAGAATACATTCATACAGGATACTAATACTACAATACCTACTGCATATTCTAATGATATGACAGTATATATTTTCCAATTACATTTTAACTGTAACCATACTCTTTTCAATGAATACCTCATATCAGCCTCCAAATGCACTGTAGAACTTAAGTTATTATTTTGTTTCTGCTTTTGTTATCTTAAATATAGAAGGTCTATTCAAATCAGTACAATAGATATGATTTTCGTCAAATACTGACAGGTATCTGTCCATTGTGGTGGTGGGAAGAGCAGTAACTGGATTTTCAAGTTTACCCTCCATGGTAAAGATATCAACACGCATCCATAAGCCGGATGACGTATAAAGCTTATTATTATAAATACATATTCCGGCAGGAGTATACTTATAAGGTAATTCCTTTATTTCAACCAATTTTTGATCTTCTATACGGTAGAGGTAGTTTTTACCGTTAGATGCCCATTCCGTAGAACCTCCCTGGTCTAATTCCTGGATATTTACTGCATATACTGTACCATTATAACTGTAAAGATGCCCGATAAAAGTCTGCTCCAATTCTTCGATTTTTTTATTTTCTACTCTGAAAATATGTGCTTCGGTTTGAACAGAAGCATAGGTACTCACATATATAATTCCATTCTTATCGACTGACAAATCTATGTATTCCGATTTATGTATAAATTCATTTAAAGGAATTTCATCAATATATTTGTAAGCGGAATCTAGTATTTGAATCCTGTTATTTCCTGCATCCAGAATGTATAGATTATTATTAAACACAGTAATTCCTGTAGGTTCTGTAAACTCTAAGGGACCCATCCCAAGATTACCGATTTTCTTAATGAAATTACAATCTTTATCCAGTAATACCAGACAGCTGTTTTTTTTATCACATACTACTAGGATGTCATTAAAAACACATATTCCCGATGGTGCACCTATTTCTACATCAGGTGCGGGAATTTCCTCTAAAGAATAATTCTTGTCATAATCAAAGGAGATAGATTCGGGATCTTTTCCTGTTCCTTCTTTATTTGGAACTATATCATCGTCATTATCAAAATTACTGTTATTTATATTTGAATCTGTTCCAGTAGCTTCTTGTGGTGTTTTAGAGCTGCAGCCTGATAAAAGAATTATTAATATTAAAAAAATTCCATATATTTTAAACTTAATCATGATACCTCCTTGTGTTGTACGCTGCATATGCAGCGTACAACACAATTAATTTTTAAAATTAAGGATTTGGACAGCAACCTTTATTGACTTTTGCGTATTCATATTTTTCATAAGTATTTCCATCAGAATCAGAGCATTGATAGGTATATTCATATTCATAGAAATATGATGGTATTGAATTATAGCAAATTGGTGTAGAACAATATGCATCTAGAACGAGTGTTTCTACCTTTTTACAACTTGCAGCATAAGTATTAGTTGCTGTTCCCAGTAAATATACCATACATAAGGTAATGGCGACTATAATCTTTATTTTTTTCATATGATAATCCTCCATAATTAATATTGTTATTTAGTTTTTATAAATTTGATTTATTCTTATTTATTAGTTGATAACTCATTATTCATTATCACTGAATCGTTATTAAAAATCAAGAAACTTGGATAAGTTGTAATGTTATAAATACTCTCAAATATACCATAAGTATCTTTAATATGACTAGTAGAAGTTACCTTCAGCTTATATTTTAATTATCAAATTAAATTATACTTTTTACCATTCCAATTATATACATATTAAGATAGTAAAACAATAGCTGTTTTATGTTTAATACATAAAAATATGTTGGTAATCGTATTCTCATTACCGCTCCCATATTACATAAATGTTTTGTTAATATCCAAAGCAGTTAAAATAATTACAATAATATTTATTTTGGTATTAGTTATATTAAATATTTTGGATTATTTTTCATCTAAAAGGAATGCTTATGGAAAAATCAAGTTACAATTACCCAAAAAAATAAGAAAATTTAATCACAACTTATTAAAAAAGATTAAAAGTATATTAGATAGTAAAAAATTGTTTTTTTTGTATTGGTAATTAGTATTGGAGTTTCATTAACTGAATTTTTATGTACGGGACAAATTTATTTAGTTACTTTAGTAACACTCATCGATAAGCCATAAACGTTCTTCAACAGAACAGGGTGAACAACTCATAAATATTGACCTCCTAATTCATAGTAAAATGCTTGCGTTCATTACTATCATTATGACAGTCAGTATGCAAAATTAAAATCCGCCCTATGTTAAATTGAGATGAACTAAGGTCAACGAAGGATAATAGTATTTAGCCATGTATTATGTATGGGATTTTTTCTTGAAAGATTTAGAGACAAGTAAAGGTTTGAATATTCTTGCCGTTTGAAATCATCATTCCGGCAAAGTTGTCCTGGAATATTCAAAAGGTTAATAACGGATAAGGAGAAATATGAGAAATTATGGATATGGAACACTATACTATTTTTTGTAATTTGTAAATATTGGGAGTATAAAAAATTGTTATATTATTAATTGGAAATAGAACTTAGAATGTGTGGACTGTTGTCGTTCTTATTGGAAAAGAAACTGCGAAAAGCGATTATGTGAACTGAGAAATAAAAACAGCTGCTGAAATGGTAAAAAGAATTATTGGTGTCTACTTGCAAGGTGCGAAGGAAGAGGACATACCTTTAGAATTAATTGAACATGGACATAACCTAGTATAGCGTCCACTAAATAACTGTACATTCATCTTGTGATTAAGGAAGACTCTCATGCGTTTTCCGTGATCGCTTACCCAACAACTATTGACATAGCGTCCAATAATTAAAAAACTACTTCATAGATATTCTTGAAGTAGTTTATATATAATCTATTTATTACTTATTGGGCAAATCCATTAGGATAATTATAAATTTATTATTTGGCAACAACACTATATCTAATATACTACTCAAGGATAATTTTTTTCAGTACGTCTTCTAGCTTCTCTGCTTTTTCATATCCATAGTAGTTAATCATCCATACTTCTTTCCCTTTTGCTGCAAAAATTTGTACTGACTGTACATTGTACATATCAACATTAGATGCTACATACATCATATCAAAGTTATCATCATCAATTTCTGTAAGACTCTGATTGAAATCATTAGAGTTGTAATTCTGTTTTATGAGATCCTTTATGAGTCCTTTTGCAAGCCAAGAAAAGGTCAATCGATAATAATATGTGCTTATACTAGGCTGGTATTCTGAATTTTCACTTCCCCAAAAACGATTACGAATGATTCCATTTTCAAAAATGTGATATTGAATCGGTGATAAAATCGACCAATTAGAACTTACAATATTCGCCCCATCGATACCATCTTTACCTATATATGGTGAATACCGTTCTAAAATACCGCCCATCTCTATCTCTCCTAGCCTTATAACCGGAAAAGCACTATCACTTTTCTCTGGAAGAGTTGTTGTAATTCTCTTATAATTAGACATAATCGAACTAGAGAAAGCCAAAATAAAAATAATGCAGATGAAAGTAAGGAAACTTCCATAAATAAAATGGGCTTTCTTCCATTTCTCTCTGTGATTCACTGGTTTTACCTGTTCCAGCTGTTTCCTTAATCTTCTCACTGTAAAATCACTTTGATACATTTTGTAAATAACATATAGAAACATAATTGAGTAGACAATCTCTTGTAGAAATTGCCCTTCTATAAGTGATAGATATCGATTATCGTTTAAGAAAAAGATAGTATAATACATGACAGAAAGATAACATATGGTTGCTAAAAATGCAATGAAAAAACCTCTCTGCATTTTTTTGTGCAGCTTCTCCAATGTAAAACCCTGCTCCATTGCATCAGTATGGAGTTCTGTATAACCTTCCTTTTCTTCCCGCGAAAATACATAGAAAACCCCATTTGCTGAAACAAACTCCCATTCTCCATCAACATATATATTTAATTGATCAATTTGTTGTTTTTCATATAGTAAATCAATTCTGTAATTTATATTCTTAGGATTACCTTTTTGAAATATAGCAAAAGCTAAGTTCATTTTCTGAAAAAACAGACCCTTCCTTGCCATGTCAGACAACCAAGATTCTATTCTTCCTATATTGTGCCAATCGTCTAAACAAATTTTCTTTACTAATTTGCTCATATTTCCCCTCCTTTCAATAGATATCCATCATTTATCATATAGTTTAAACGCTCATACTCTTGTATCAGCGCCTCTTTTCCTTTACCTGTAATAGCATAAGTTTTTCTTTTTCCATCATCCTTTATAATTTTTATCAGTCTATCTGTTTGCAATCTAGTAAGAACACCGTACAAAGTACCCGGCCCCATGTGTATCCTTCTATTTGATACTTCTTCAATAGCTTGCATTAACTGGTAGCCATGATTGGGATTAAGTAAAGCTAATAATACATAGTACATAGCTTCTGTCATTGGTCCTCCATGATATGGCATGTTATTACTCCCTTCTTTCGACGTTATTATGTCATACGTAATATCGTATAACATAATAATATCAATCACTAGATATTTTGTCAAGCAAAAAAAGATTTATAACACATATCACTAAATAATAATCTGTAATACAATAAAACATTATACCTTTAAGCATATTAAAATAAGTGAATTTAATTAATTAAAACCTATTCTGAATGTCCATTATGTGAAGTCAAACCAGTATATGTGAAAACGAATTTAATAAACCCTATTAAACAAGTTATATTTTTAGATTATTCTCAAACCCCATATACAAACCTTAAATTCTATAAAAATTAGTAGTTATCGATTATTTATAAAATATAGATATTCAAAAAGATAATTTGAACAATGATACTACTTATAAACTGGATATTCCGGAGGTGAAACAAGAATATTCATAAACAAAAAAATAAGGCGCAGGGATAAACTTAGTCCCTGCGCACAAGAAGAAAAATTGCATTTTTTCTACTAGCTGTAAAATCAATCTAAAGTATGTTTTAATAATAAACAGTTGAATTATTATATACTAAATAATAGTTTCTATTTGCACTGTTACATTTTGCGTCTAAATCACCTGCTATATTAACTGCTACATCAGATGATCCAATCGAAAGAAGATATGCACTTAAAGGAGCACCAATACCATCAGTGAATAACGAAATAACAATAGATAAAGAAGACAAAAAGAGTGCGGTTCCCAGGGCTTTGATAAGATTTCCTTCAAGTGTATTAATTCTTTCTACATCAGTTATGAAAGCATTTACAAAAGATTGATTTGCTGTAGTCTCTTTTGTCTTAAAGTAATAAGTTCCATTTAAACTACCATCTGGCCTTCTTAATTCTATTACATAAGGGTTACTATATGTCTCAGTATACTCGTAATTAGTGTACGTACTTTGGTTAAAAGATGATGCATTAATAATTGCATCTGCATTATTGTTATTTATATTACTAACATCATTTTCCGTATTTGCTGCTTTCTCTGGAGTTGAAACATTCTCCACACTTGCAGTATCGTTAGCAATAGCATCAAAAGAATATGTATTAACAGCTTCCCCTGTTGATAATAATAATTGTTCAATCGTAACAGAGTTTTCCTTTTTGTTATAGGTTGAAACATACTTATATGTTTCGTCTTTACTCTCAGCTACTGTGACATTAGCATCTTTTGCAACTATAGTCGCGCCATAAGGATTTGATGATCCCTTTGATGTAGCCGCACTAACACTCTGACCTTGCATAACACCAAAAATCATAGCTGTAGTTAATAGTACTGACAGTGATCTTTTTATTAAAATTTTCATTTTTCTATCTCCTTATATTTTAGATTCATGCAATAGTATAATTAGTAGTCTAATATCAGAACTATTTACAGTAGAATTATATTCTGTATACTGTTCTGCCAAAAATCAATTTTAGTAAATCTTAATTGTTTCTTCCATAGTAAAAATTATAAATATTTAACCCATATATATCACCCCAATCAATATATTTTATAATTCATATAATTATGTCAACAATGGCTTAATATTGAATTACTACCAATACCATACACTTTTTACCATATAATTACAATGCTTTTTGCGTATTCTACATGTTTTTTGCAGATTCTACATAATTTTGTATATTTTTTTAAAATTTTTTTATTTTTTGGTATTAGCTTATAATTGAGGACAACAAAAAATATGGACTTTGCCCCGCAGCTTATAACATGATTTTGGCTGAAGATGTATTCCCATATGTAGCTGTTATCGAACGATTTTCAAAACAGATTGAGAGAATCAGGTATTTAAACCAAATCAAGCCTGTTTGTAATGCAGATGAATTACTCTAAAATCCACTTGATTATCTTGTATACGTTGTTAGACGTACCTAGCTTGGATATCTGCAATAATGAGGCTAATCTTACACGATTGTTACCGGAAAAAGTACCAGGTTATATTAAAGTTCCGGCTAAAAAAGTGTGCTCCCCTGCTTGGCGCCTACACAACAAATTCTTGTGTGAGGTTAGTCAAGTACATAGCCATATCCGATAATTGCCGGTCCGGTGCCGCACACGAAAAATAGTACCCGGACACTTTCAGTCCGGGTACTGCAAATTACACTCAATTATATTGTAGAACCAAATTTTCCGGGAGCTCCTGTATATTGATAAGTCAACATCAAGTTCCCTAGTTTTTTGCATCTTTTTTTGAAACAGTTATAAATGTATCGACCTTTCCAAATATGAAGCCGAGAATCCTTTGGCCTTGTTTTAGACCCTGTTGCAAGCTTGGTTATCTGTATATTCATTGAAAAGGCTTCCTTTGACATCTTTAAGGATGCGGTTGATAAGATGATAGATAAATCCTATGATAGTAAAACGATTGAACAAATTTGTTCAAGCTGTGCCGATAATTTCAGGCGGTTTATTTAAATTTACCTGCACTCGCATCTAACTCCAGAATGATTTTATTAAGACGTTTTACCTCAAGGCCCATAGCTTGGACAGATACTAAATTCTGTTCGGTAGCAGCGGCAATTTCCTCCGTAGTTGAGGCGCTTTCTTCTGATATTCCGGCTAAGTTTTCAATCATATTAATAACATCTTTAGCATCGTTTTCTATTAAATCCACTTCCCCGATTACGTTACTGATAAAAGTATTGATATTTTTATTGGAATGAATTAATCGGTCAAAGGATAAAACTGAATCATCAACTGACTTTTCCTGTTCTTTCATTATCATCTCGGTATGGTTCACTTCTGAAGTAACAATTATAATACTATTTTTAATATCAGTTATTAGTTTGCCGATTTTTTGAGTGGAAGAGGAAGATTGTTCCGATAATTTTCTGACTTCATCAGCAACCACGGCGAAGCCTTTTCCCTGCTCCCCTGCCCTGGCAGCCTCAATCGTAGCATTTAATGCAAGCAAATTTGTCTGAAGTGAGATTTCATCAATGATATCAATGATATTCTCGATTTCTTTTGATTTAACGGCCAGTAAATCCACAGCTTCAGATACCTTATCAGTGGCCTGTCTGCTTTCTGCCATTCTTTCTTTTTGAATGTCAATACTTTTTGAACCGTCCTCCATTACCTGAACGGATTCTAAGGTCAATTCTATGGAAGACTTGGCATGGCGGGATAATTGAAACAAGCTGTCAAGGATTTGCTGTATCCTTACATAACCGGTTTGCGTGTGGCTGGCTTGTTCGCTGATACCATTCGCTACTTCTGAAATAGAATTCGTAATTTGTTCCGAAGAATTCTCAACGTGTTTTGTATTATCTTCTAATTCCAGACAGGTAGTATTAACGTGTTCCACACTTGCTTTAATTTCTGAAAGCAGTGTTTTCGTATTATCACGTAATGCTAAAAAGGTTTCAGCTAACAATCCTATTTCATGTTTTCTGTTTTTGTAAAGTGCTAAACGGTGGCCTGTTGACAGATTCCCCTGGGCTATCTGCCCTGCATCCTGTGTAATAATTGTAATAGGCTTAATAATTAATTTGTTTATTAAGAAGGCTAAGAAAAAGATTAACAGAATAACGGTAAAGAATAAAATGATGATGTTAATGATAAAGGTCTGATGAATGGGAGCATAAATCTCATCTGTTGGCATATTTAGTACCAGTTTTAATCCGGTATCCCCGATGGGCGTTGACACAACAAAATAATCTTTTTTATTCATGTTTAATTGTTGAATTGTGGTGTTACTTTCACTTAAAATTACTTTACCGGCATTGCTTAATTTCTTATCCGGTTCCGCTGTAATCTTTTCATTAAAATTTTTATTTGAATCAGGGTGGGCCATATAAACACCTTCCCTGGTTAAAAGGTAGGCATACCCCTCTTTACCGACCTTAATTTCTGCGATATAGTCCTGCAATTCTTTTAAACCTATATCCAGGGAGGTTACGCCTACTTTATTATCATCTTTGAGAATGGTACTTGCTGCAGTAATAACAGGCACCTGGGTAACGGTATCGGCGTAAGGTTCACTCCAAATTACAACTTTGTCAGACTGCATGGCATTTTTATACCAATCATATTGGAAATACTCGTCATTTTCTTTACTATAAGGCCAGGTTAAAACAATGCTGTCAGTACCACGGTATAAAAAAGGACCATAATATTTTCTGTCTTCACTGTATTGGTATGGTTCTAACCAAAAGCCACCTCCAATGATATGATCCTCAGATGCTATATATTTTTTAAGAATGCCCAGGGAAAGGGACAAATCCGTATCAAAATCGGGTATTGAAGCAATAGTTGAGGCGTAGAAACTGCAAGCTTCCCCCCATTTGGCAAATTGTGAATCTTCGATAGAAGCCTCTTTTTCAGCCTCATATTTCAAATTTGTGTTTACCTTTGCAGTTATGAGAGTATTAAAACTATTAAAACTAAAGCCGATCTGAATAATAAACATTACCGTGGTAAAAAAAACTAAAGATACAATTACTATACTCTTAATGCTTCGAATTCTAATAAAGTCCTTTATTTTCTTCATCTTGACTTCCTCCGTTTTATAATTTGATTAGAATGCTCCCGGAAACGTTTATATCCATGATTTTTAGATGCTGTTAATAAAATTTCATCTCGATGTTCTCGATATCTATGTATGTTTTTAAGCAAACCGTCTGAACATAGTGAAGAAAATCTTTTAACAAAGATTGCTAGTAAAAAATACATAGGAAATTAGTCCTTTTGCATTCGTTTTATAATAGCATCTTTGATATGGTATGTTTGTAAATCATAGGTTAATATTTTGTAAATAAAGGCAGGGACCGGAGAATGGGGGAGAATTTACGTGGGGGAAGAACCTGAATATGCAGCACCAAAGTGGCGGCTGAAGGGCAATTTACATAAGGATTTGGTGTTTGGAAAAATTAAGGCAGTTTCCAGGTGTGGTTGGCAGTTTCTTATATTGGAAAGGTTCCTTTTGGTGACAAGAGGTATTTTCCTATAAGAAGCTATCAACCGCCCCTGGAAACTGCCGGACTATTATAGAGTATTAGATTATTCTGAATTTACTGAGAAGGGGGTAAAGTGGAGCCGCGTACGATTAACTTAACCGGTACCGCACTTTTTTGAACAGGATAAGCGGGATCTTTTACGGAAGATAATAAAATCTCACTTACCTGTTTTCCTATTTCCGGAAAATCCTGACTGACGGTAGTAAGACCCATGTCTGTTTTTTGGGCCCATACTGTATTATCGAAACCGCAGATGCTCATATCTTCAGGTACGCGGATATTTAACTCTTTACAGGCACAGATTACGGAGTAAGCAACCTGGTCATTTTCGGTTTCTATGGCAGTAACACCATTATTGTATAGCCGGCTGATTACCGAATTTAATTGAGGAGTACTGCTGTGGGATATGGCGGTTTGTTCCGTTAAAAATCCAAGGCCGTTTGCCACATTATCCATATTTACCGACAGGCCGTGCTTACGGAGTGTATGGATAAAACCACCGAAACGGTCACGTACGGAAGAAGTTTCATCAATGGAGGCATTGGATAAGAAAGCAATCTTTTTGTGACCTAAGGATATAAGATGTTCTGTCAGTAATTTACCGCCTTCAAAGTTATCGGATACCACGTTATGAATGTAGGAACAATCGTTTGTTTTATCTATGATTACAACCGGTTTGCCGTTAATTACAAAATTATTCAGCAAGTCCAAATAAATTTTGTTGCTTTTCGGATAGTATACAATACCGGCTATATTTTGTTCTAACAATTGACGGATGGTATGTTTTTCTTTGGACGTATTTTCACTGGTGATATAAATCCCCATAAAATAACCAGAATTATTAAGACCCAGGCTGACTTCCGTAACCGTATCAATTAAACCGCCTTTTGCAGTATCAAAGGGGAGTAAAAAGGCGAACGTATTCGAAGCCTGGGAAGGAATTGAGACATTTGACTTTTTGGCAGCCATATCCCTGACTACAAAGCTGCCGACACCTCGTTTACGGTAGAGAACACCTTGGTGTTCCAAATCCGTAATTGCCCGTTTTGCCGTAATCCGGCTGACACTATATTGAAGGGAAAGCTGCTTTTCGGTACAAATTGGCTCATCATAGGAAAAATTGCCGTTTTGGATCATATTATAAATATCGTCTATGATAATTTCATATAATTTTTTTTTCACTGTTTGATTATATTGGTTATTTTGATTATTATTGATGTTTGGATCCATCATACCACCTCCTTCTCCTGGGATTATGTATTTCTTTAAATATAGTATATCAAAGTTGATATATTGTCAAACATTAGATATAAAAATGATTTATAAAATTAATTTTAACATATTAAAAAATATATTGAAAGAATGATATATCAATATAATGATAAAATAAAAATAAAAGCTAGCAATAAAAGTAAAAAATGACGAGATTATATAGAAATAAACAATATTTATATACAAAATAAATAATAAATCTAAAAAAATTTATTGACATATCATAAAAATCATGCAATAATATGATATATCAAATACAGGGAGGAAACAGTTTGAAAAATATAAAACCAAAGGCACAAAAAAATGGAACAGTAAGTAAAAAGCACAAATTGTATGTAGATCTGAAGAATGGGTGGCAGTTGTATGTCATGGCTTTGCCGGCATTAGTATTGCTTTTTCTTTTTGCATATATGCCGATGGCCGGCTTAGTGATTGCTTTTAAACAATATAATTTCAGACAGGGAATCTGGGGCAGCGATTGGATGCATCCCTTATTTAAAAACTTTGAGATACTATTTAAGCACAACACAAGTGCCATGCTGGCAATCCGAAATACACTTTTCTTAAACATATTATTTATCTCAGCCGGTACAATTTTTGCATTGGTATTGGCACTTTCTTTAAATGAGATAGTAAATAAACATATAAAAAAGATTACACAGTCATTAACTTTTCTTCCTTTTTTCATATCAACCGTAGTAGTCGGTATATTTGTAAGCGGACTTTTAAGCTATGAAAACGGAACGTTAAATAAACTTATTACTTTGCTTGGTGGTGAGAAAGTAGCTTTTTACCAACATGCAAGTTATTGGCCGTTGATTCTGCTTTTGGTTAATATCTGGAAAGGCGCGGGTTACAGTGCAGTCATTTATCTTGCTACCATTAGCGGTATTGATGAATCTTATTATGAAGCAGCAGAGATTGACGGAGCCAGCAGATGGCAGCAGATTGTAAATATCAGTCTTCCTTTAATGAGACCGACCGTTATTGTTATGACATTATTGGCAGTAGGTAAAATTATGAATGCGGATTTCGGACTCTTTTACAATATTACCGGTGCAGTGCCGACACTTTATAGTACTACCGATGTTTTAGATACATATATATTCAGGGCTTTAAGACAGACCGGAGATATTGCCATATCTTCCGCAACAGGTTTCTTCCAGTCAGTCATATCGTTTGTACTTGTTATTGTATGTAATAACCTTGCAAGACGTTATGAAAAGGATTCGGCATTGTTCTAAAGGTAACCTCCAAAGAAAGTCTTTCTACGATTTTGAGGACTGTAATCAGAACAATAAGAAAATAATGGAGAAATAAAATGTTGAAATAAAATTTAAATAATGAAAGGATACCACTTATAGATTCTTTCAACCTGTTCTATTTGTGGCAGTACCGCAAGCAGGCTTGCGGTATGCAATGGGTGTAAAAATGAAAAAAAATAAAATATCAATCGGTAAAATAGTAGTTGTTTTATTTGTTATCGCATTTTCCCTGGCATGCCTTTACCCATTTCTGATGGTTGTGGGAGGATCCCTAACAACAGATTCTGAAGCTGCGAAATATGGATTCAGCATTATACCAAGAGAACCTACCCTGGCTGCTTATAAAATGCTATTTGCCAATAAAACCATGATCTTAAATGGTTATAAAGTCACCTTGTCCGTAACAGTTGTGGGAACCTGTTTATCGGTACTCATCAATGCGATGATGGGCTTTGTACTTTCCAGAAGAATTTTAAGGTTTAAGGGATTTATTAATTTATACGTATTAATCACATTGTTATTTAACGGCGGTATGGTTCCCTGGTATATCGTGTGCACCAGATATCTTCATCTGAAGAACACAATCTGGGCTTTAATCATTCCAAGTCTCGTAAGCGCCTGGTATATATTCCTGGTTCGTAACTACTTTACTGCTATTCCTGATGAGATGTGGGAATCTGCCAAATTAGACGGTGCCGGTGAATTTACTATATTCAGGAAGATTTATTTGTCCCTGGCTAAACCGGTTATTGCAACCATTATTCTTTTTTCAGCCCTTGGTTTCTGGAACGATTGGTGGTTAGGACTTATGCTCATCGACAGTTCCGATAAACAGCCCTTACAGATGCTTCTTCGTACTATTGTGGCAAATATACAGTTCCTCCAGACAATGGGCGATAAATCGGCCGAAGCACAGGCCCTGCTGGCATCCGTACCCAGTGATGGTGTAAAGATGGCCATGGTTATTATCACTACAGGACCAATCATCCTATTGTATCCGTTCCTCCAAAAATATTTTATAAAAGGTATTATGGTTGGTGCGGTGAAAGGATAGAAAAGGTTATTTATGAAGCAATGGATTACAATGGAGGGCGGTAATGCCCTCTTGTAATAAAATAGGTAATTGAGAAACAAGATTATTGCATGGTATATTCAGAAAACTATATAGTTTCGCAATTACCTATGTAAAAAATTAAAAAAGGAGAGAAGAGCGATGAGAAAACAAAGTAGAATGATGCTTCGATATTTTCTATGCTTGTTACTTGCGGCTTCCATGCTTGCGGGGTGCAGTAAAGGAACAAAAGAAACAAGTGAAGCAAATGACAAAGGAGGGACAGCTGCAACAACTACTGATTTAAAACCTGTAACATTACATTTTATTTTTTATGGTGATAAGAAAGCTTCAACAGATGAAGTTTGGGATAAAATTTCAGAGTACACAAAAGATACTTTAAATGCGGCTTTTGATATACAGTTTATAGCAGGTACGGACTTTACACAAAAGTTACTGGTTAAAGCAGCCGCCGGTGACCAATGGGATTTAAATTTTGACGGTGACTGGACCTGTTACTATCAGATGATTGCAAATGATGCCTATATGGCATTAGATGAGTTACTTCCACAATATGCTCCTGATTTATATAAAGTATATCAGGATAAAGGAATTTTAGATTCTGCAAAATCCAAAGGTAAAGTTGTTTCACTTCCTTGGACCATGTCTATGAATAACCGTTCTTTTTTTCAATGGAGGGGCGACCTTGCAGATACAGCCGGAATTACCGTTGATAAAGCAAGTCTTAAGAACTGGGAAGGTGTAGATGCATTCTTACAACAGTTAAAAGCAGTATTTCCTGATAAATATATCATTGAAAATGCCGGTTTAATTGGTTCGCAGGAAGGTTTAATGGAAATCGGACATGGCCTTGCAATTAACTTAAATGATGCGGCTCCTAAGGTAGTCGCATTAGAAACTACGCAATCCTATATGGATAAAGCAAAATATGCAAAAAAATGGCAGAATGAAGGTATCATCTGGAAAGATATCTTAACAGATACGACCGACCATAATACTTATATCAATGAAGGTAAATTAATCACGAAATGGGGCACTCATGAATTCTGTAACCAGAAGAGGGCCTGGTTAGACGAAGGGGCACGTTGGGATTACACGGAAGTTTATCCGGACGGGCTTTTTGCAAACAGATCTCCATTATCTAACTTAGTTGCAATTCCTGCAACCAGTGGGAATCCTGAAAGAACTTTAATGTTCTTAAATATGTTGGAAAAAGATCAGACTTTATATGATATGGTTCAATATGGTATTGAAGGTGAAACTTATCAGTTAAGCGGCGAAGAAGCCGCATTCCCGGAAGGCATGAATGCTGAAAACTCCAACTATATGGAATGGGGCGGCCGTTGGGCACTTTGGAAACCACAGTTTATGCGTCCTGATGCTTCATATGGTGACGGCTTCTGGCAGGCAGAAGCTGATTATGCAGCATCCCTTCCTCAAAACGTTAACAATCCATTAAATGGATTCAATTTTGATGTAACGGACGTTAAGACACAGATAGCACAAAGAGATCAGACTTATACGGATGCGAATAAGCTAATCGAAGCAGGTCTTGCCGGAAAAGCTGAAGATGCCGTTAATAAATTAATCAGTGATGGAAATAAATCCGGTACACAGGATATACTTACAGAATGCCAGAAACAAATCGATGCATTTATGGCTGCTAAAAAATAAAGGAATTCTTAGTTATAAGCAATTAAGTTCAATCCAATAAATGCCTAAAAATAAATATATTGAAATAATTATAAAATCAAGTAATCATTATACGCAGAATAGAGAAAACTCCTGTTGTTTAAAAAGAATTAAAAACAGATTATTTATCTTACTAATGATAGTTCTTTTAAGCATCCGGGAGTTTTCGGATTTAAGAGGTAGAACAATGAGTAAAAAAGTAGTACATATAATTTCCCATTCCCATTGGGACAGAGAGTGGTATTTGCCATTTGAAAAACACCGTTTAAAATTAGTAAACCTTATTGATGATTGTTTGGAATTATTCGAGCATAAAGAAGGGTTTAAAAGTTTCCATCTGGACGGACAGACGATTGTACTGGACGATTATTTAGAAGTAAAACCGGAAAAGAAAAAACTGATTAAGAAAAATGTTTTAGAAGATAAATTTCATGTAGGACCCTGGTATATTCTTCAGGATGAATTTTTAACCAGCGGGGAATCCAATGTCAGAAATCTTCTTATTGGAATAGAAGAAGCGAATAAATATGGAAAGTTATGCAAAATAGGATATTTCCCGGATGCCTTCGGCAATGCCGGCCAAATGCCCCAGTTATTAAAACAGGCCGGGATGGAGGCGGTTATCTTCGGCAGGGGTGTAAAACCGGTTGGATTTAATAATGCCGTTATAGAAACCGGGGAGTATGAATCCTTTTACTCCGAAATGCGCTGGAATGCACCGGATGGCAGCGGATTGCTGGGAATATTGTTTGCTAACTGGTATAATAACGGTGCTGAAATTCCGGTTAATGAAGCAGATGCCAAAAAATTCTGGGATAAACGGTTACAGGATGTACTTCGGTTTGCATCCACAGACCATCTGTTATTTATGAACGGTTGTGATCATCAGCCGGTACAGAAGGATTTAGTGGAAGCCATAACTACTGCCAACCGCTTATATCCGGATATAGAATTTGTGCATTCTAATTTCAAGGATTATATCAATTGTATTAAAGAATCACAGACCAATGAGTTATCTGTAGTCACCGGTGAATTGACCAGCCAGATGACAGACGGATGGAATACCTTAGTAGGTACGGCTTCCTCCAGGGTTTATTTAAAACAGATGAACCGTGAAAATGAAGTGGCACTGCAGAATCTTTTAGAACCCTTAGCAGTATTTGCGGCCGGGGCAGGAGTTAAATATCCGCATGAAACTATAAAATATGCCTGGAAAAAGCTGATGCAGAATCATCCCCATGACAGTATCTGCGGCTGCAGTACGGACGAAGTACACAGGGATATGGAAACCCGTTTCCATAACAGTCTGCAGGTGAGCCGGAGTCTGATAACTGAGAGCATGGACAACATAGGTGACAATATTGATACTTCCTGTTTTAGGGACAGGGAAGCGTATCCTTTTACCGTATTTAATACTACCGGTTGGAAGAGAACCGGAGTTGTATCCGTTACAATTGATATAGAAAGAATATATAAACAGAATTTAACCGCTTCTTATCAGCAAATGAAAGAGCTGATATTAAAACCTTTTTGTCTTTTAGATAACCAGGGTAATCAGATACCTTTTGAAACCCTGGATTTAGGCGTGAGATTTGGCTATGACCTGCCGGATGATAAATTCCGTCAGCCTTATATGGCAAGATGTGTTAAGGTTACTTTTGAAGCAGAAGCCGTACCGACCATGGGATATAAGGTTTATGCTTTAGTCACAGAAAATAAAGGAAATAAAGAGAATAAAGAGAATTATGAGAATAAAGAGATAAAAGAGATTAAAGAGATAAAAGAGATAGCTTCCTTAGTTATTCCAAGTGGTATGGAGAATAAATACCTGAAAGTAAATATCAATTCCGATGGAACCATCGGTCTTTTGGATAAAACCTCAGGAAAACTTTATGATCATATTTGTTATTACGAGGATTCCGGTGATATCGGAAATGAATACATCTATCGTCAGCCTGACGGTGACAAGGTAATTTTATCAAGCAAAAACAGTGCTGTTATTGAATTGGTGGAAGACAAAGACTACAGAGCTTCCTATCAGATTACCCAGGTTATGGAAATTCCGGAAAGTGCGGATAAAACCCTGTACGAAGAACAAATCAGCCTGACGGATGTCAAGCTTAGAAAAGCGGGAAGAAGCAGTAAAGTATTGTCTCTTGAAATTAATACTTATATTTCCCTGGATAAGAATGGACGCGGTATCAGGGTCCGTACGGAATTTGATAACCGGATGAAGGATCACAGACTCAGGGTAATCATCCCGACCGGACTTAATACGGATAGCCATTTTACTGATTCAGTTTTTGAAGTAGTGGACAGACCAAATTACCATTATCCAGACTGGAAAAATCCCAGCGGCTGTGAACATCAGCAATGCTTCACCGGCATGAAGGATGATAAAGCCGGTATTGTGGCGGCAAATTTTGGCTTATACGAATACGAAATACTGCAGGAGCAAAACAATGCAATTGCCATAACCCTGCTTCGTGCGGTTGGGGAGCTTGGGGATTGGGGCGTATTCTTAACTCCGGAAGCACAGATACAAAAGGAATGCTCTGCCTCCTTTGAGATAATTCCCTTCTCAGTTGATTCAGAAGAGATGGATCCCATAGCAGAAGCTTATCAATTCCAGGTACCGATGAATACCTGCCAGATATTTATTCATGATGGTATATTACTTCTTGAAAAAAGCTATTTAGAGTGGGAAGGCCAGGGAATCTATTTAACCGGAATGAAATTAAAACAAAATTCAAGCGATCAGATAGTCCGTTTTATGAATGGCACAAATCAGGTAAGATACTTAACCTTAAAAAAATCAGAGAAGGTTGTCCGCTATTACAGAAGCAATGTAATAGAAGAGTATCTTTATGACTTGACAGCAGAAGATAAGGGAACCATTAAAATAGCAGTAAATCCTTATGAAATTGTAACGATTGGACTGGAAATATAGATAAATGACTTTGACTTGGAGCAGATTGACTATGGGAGTTTCCGGGAGTCCCGTTTTAAAATAGGAGGAATCATTATTATGGGCAGTACGAACAGACAGGCAGGACCCAATATCCCTGCCGATACGCAGGAGAATAAAATATATTCATCCAATCCTGTTATAACCAGTATTTTTACAGCCGATCCTTCTGCACATGTATGGGAAGACGGCAGGATATATATTTATCCGTCACGTGATATGGATCCGCCCAAGGGATGTGACCTTATGGATCATTATCATGTATTCTCTTCTGAAGATATAGTCAACTGGGTAGATGAAGGGGAAATATTAAGCTCTGAGGAAGTATCCTGGGGCAGACCGGAAGGCGGATTTATGTGGGCACCGGATTGTGCGTTTAAAAATGGAACCTATTATTTTTATTACCCCCATCCTACGGGAGAGTGGAATGAAACCTGGAAAGTCGGTGTTGCCACAAGTAATAAACCTGCATCGGGCTTTAAGGATCAGGGTTATATAGAAGGATTAGGCGGTTTTGCCATGATTGATCCCTGTGTCTTTACTGATGATGACGGACGCAGCTATATGTATTATGGCGGTGGGGCAAGGTGCCAGGGCGGAGAACTGAATGAAGATATGATGTCTCTAAAGGATGGTATGGAAGATATGGAAGGTTTAGTGGACTTTCATGAAGCAACCTGGGTATTTAAACGGAAGGGCATCTATTATATGACTTATGCAGATAACAACTATGGTGCCAACAAGATGCGGTATGCAATCAGTAAAAGCCCTCTTGGGCCTTGGGTGTATAAGGGAGTTTTCTTAGAGCCAACAGGATGTGATACCACCCATGGTTCCGTGACGGAATACAAAGGGAATTGGTATCTGTTCTATCATGACCAGTCCTTATCCGGACAGGGGAATTTAAGAACCGTATGTATTGATTATCTATATTTTAATGAAGACGGTACCATTAAAACTGTGGTACAGACCAGGGAAGGTGTCAGAGCCGCAGGAAAAGCACCGGTTCCCAATACTGCTTTAAAGAAATATGAGGTAACGGGATGTACTTTAGGTCAAGGCGCGGTATTAGGGAATAAACAAAATTCGGCGGATAAAGTAATTCGTATAAGTAAGCCGGGTGCTTACTTCCGGTTAGATAATGTGGATGGAAGTAATGGTGCAAGGGCAGCGATTAAAGTATATTATTCTACGGATGAAAAACTGGCTAAATTGCAATTGACGGTAAATGAAAGGGATTCTTCCCTGCTTAATGCAAAATATACCGGCAAAGGTGAGTCCGGATGCGGCTGTACTTACATCACAGTTAACTTAAAACCCGGTAATGCCAATACAATAAGGCTGACAGGCAGCCTTGGAGATATTTTAATTGAAGGCGTTACGATAGAATTACTGGATAAGTAATAAGAGATACTATTGCCGGATTCTTGATATATCTTATTAAACGGATGGTACGGTACCCATACTCCCTTCTATCCGATTTGGGGACATTTACTCAATTATCATGGCACGTAAAATACCCGGCTGTTCATATTCCCGTTTACCTGCACCAAGTCCGATTTTCTTTATCTTAAATTTTGTTGGTAATTGGTCATTTGTACGTATGGCGGCAGCTATAGCAACACCGGTTGGTGTTACTGATTCTCCGTTTACATTTGTTATATGCAGGGGAATATGATAATCTGTTACAATATTAACCACTGCCGGAACAGGTACGGGCAGCATTCCATTCCGGCACTTAATATGTCCGGTACCATCATAAACTTCCGTTATTATAACCTTTTTAATTAAAAGATTGTCAAGACATATTGCAGCTGAAACAATATCAACTATGGAATCAATGGCACCGATTTCGTGAAAATAGACTTTTTCGATTGGTTTTCCATGGGCTTTCGCTTCGGCTACGGCATCTATATAAAATATATTTTTTGCAAGTTCTTTCGCGTTTGCTGATGATCAGAGTTGTCTATGATTGTAATGATATCATATAGATTTCTATTTTCGTGCCGACCAAGTTTCACGTGTAAATGTTCCGGTAAATTTTCCTCTGAATTATGATCATTCTCATATGCTGAATCATTTTCCAGTATTACATCAAAATCACAGGCTTCAATACCTGATTTGTTCTTTCGGCTGATATTAATTCTATAGCCGTCAACATTAAGGCTTTTAAGGCCATTTTGTAAGACCTGCCGGTCTGCGCCTAAATCAAGCAAAGCCGCTACGGTCATATCGCCGCTGATGCCGGAAGAACAATCTAAATATAGGGTTTTTTCATTCATATTTAACACCATCGCATACCGCAGACCAGTCTGCGGTACTGCCACAAATAAAACAGGTTGAAAGAATCTATAAGTGGCATCCTTTCAATATTAAAATTTTCTTTTAACCATTATACCTATCCTTTTTATTTTTATTTATTCCACTCTAATCCATTCCTGACTATGTTTGCATATCTGAAGTTTGTACCTGGGATTATGATAGTACAAACTTTGAGTTATTTTCGTTCTTTCTCATTTTTACTGGAACAGCTTTCTCTTATTATCAAAGAAAAAGGCAATTCAATTTTCATAGGAAGGGTTTTCCCGTTTTCAATACGGTCAATTAATATTTTAGCCGTCATTTTACCCAGTTCCTCCATTGGTACCCGGATTGTTGTTAACATAGGTGACATATACTGGGCAGTATCAATATCGTCTATACTGATTATAGACAAATCGGCTGGAATGTTAAGTCCTTTCTCTTTAATGGCTTTCATGGCACCGATAGCAGTTAAATCATTGGCACAGAAGAAAGCGGTAACCTGCGGGGAATTTTTTAAGTATTCGGTTAATCCTTTATACCCTCCTTTTGAAGAAATTGGAGTAACAATGATATTCTCCCTCAGTACCGGTAATTTTAATTGATTCATGGCCTCGAGATAACCCTGATATCTCAGCTCTTTATGTTTTTCGCCAACATATCCGATGGACGTATGTCCAAGTTTATTAAGATAATTTACAGCGGCAATGGAAGCCTGATATCCATCGCAGATAACCTGATCGAAGTCGGTATCTATTATATTGAGTCCGGTATAGACTACGTGTTTATACTGCTTTTTAATAAAGTTTAGCAGATTTTTATCAAATCTTCCTAACACGGCAATTCCATCCACCTGATTGTTGGTTATCAGATGAAACGTATTGGCATCGTTCATATCATAAGCAGAAAATGAATACTTCAGGATATAACCCTGTTTGAAGGCTTCCTGTTCAAGGGCCCTTGCTATTTGCGAGAAAAAAGGATCATTTACCGTATCTTTGGATCGTGCATATATGCAGCCGATAGATTTGACGGAAAGTTGTAAATTTTCGGAATCATTTCCAAGCTTTAAATTTCTGGCAGCCGAATTAGGTACATAATTCGTTTCCCTGACAATTCTCCATATGGTATCTTTAACCTCTTTACTGGCAACTTTTGTATTACCGTGGTTTATTACACGTGAGACGGTAGATACAGACACACCTGCTAAATCTGCAATTTCTTTTAAAGTCATGGGACAACCTCCACCTCCTATAGAAATTTTCGTTAATCAGATATTTATTTGACATAGTACCTGGTGGTATAAATGTATTATACAAATTATATTATAACATTAGGACTGATTATTACGCAAACGTTTGTGTAAATATTTAAGAAAATTTATGGGCTTTTATATTTTCTTATGTTATTATTTACATATAAAAGCTAAGAAACTATGAAGTATAACGCAAAATGATAATTAGGAAAGGGTGAAAATTGTGAAATATATTTACTTAAATTTAAAGAGGTTTGATATCCTGACAAAATTCGGCGGTGTAAACCGTATATCTGACCCTAAGGTATGGGGAAACTATATTATTGAGAATACGGAAAAAAGCATTAAGCAGTTATGATAAAGAAGAAGTGGAATTCGTTATGTTTATGCCGGAAACCCATTTGCTCGGAGCCATTGGTACCTTAGATAAGGATAGCATCCTTGAGGTCGGCTGCCAGGGTATTTATCGTGAGGATACGGCTGTGGGCGGTAATTTTGGAGCATTTACAGCCCAGAGAACAGGTAATGCCATGAAAGCAATCGGCTGTACCGCCACAATAATTGGGCACTGTGAAGAAAGGAAAGATAAAGCAGGTATTCTTTTGGAAGCAGGAATAACAGATACTGATGCAATAAACCGGATTTTAAATAAAGAGATAAAAGCCGCAGTAGCGGCGGGGCTTAAGGTTTTATATTGCATTGGTGAAAGTGCAGAAGAACAGGAGAATTGGCAGGAGGTATTAAGAAAACAGCTTAAGATAGGCCTGGACGGAGTTGATATGAGCAGGATAACAATTGCCTATGAACCAATCTGGGCAATCGGACCTGGAAAAACTCCTCCGGATAAAGAATACATCGAAAAGATTGCAGGATTTGTGAAAGCAGAAACCAAGGGATGTACGGTAGTTTACGGCGGAGGATTGAAAACAGATAATGCCAGAATGTTATCGTCTATACCTGGGATTGACGGCGGTTTAATTGCTTTGACAAGATTTCAGGGAGAAATTGGTTTCTATCCAGATGAATATTTAGAGATTATTAAAACCTATTTTGACAAATAAGAAAGCGAGGAAAAAATATGAAATTATCATTTGAATACGGGAATGGGCTGATGGAGGTAAATCTACCTGATAATACAGATATCTTCATACCTGGAGAAACGGTTGCTGACCCGCCATGTATTCCACAGGAACAGCTGGAGGAAAAAACACTGGAATCCCTTCGTAATCCAATTGGTATGGAGCCGCTTAGTAAGCTCGCCAAAAAAGGCTCCAAGGTTACCATTGTTTTTCCGGACAGGGTAAAAGGCGGCGAACAGCCAACAGCCCATCGTAAAGTATCCATTAAGTTAATTCTGAAGGAATTATATAGTGCGGGCGTAGAAAAGAAAGACATCCATCTTATCTGTTCCAATGGTCTCCACAGAAAAAATACGGAGAAAGAAATATGTGGTGTATTGGGGGATGAGCTTTTCAATGAATTCTGGTATTCACACCAGATTTTAAATCATGACAGTGAAGATTATGAACACCTTGTAGACTTGGGAGTAACGGATAGAGGGGATCCGGTTATTATGAATAAGTATGTTTATGACAGCGATGTGGCAATCCTGATCGGTCATACACAAGGCAACCCATACGGCGGTTATTCAGGCGGTTATAAACATTGTTCCACCGGTATTACCCATTGGAGGTCCATTGCCTCCCATCATGTACCGGAAGTAATGCACAGAAAGGATTTTGTACCTGTCAGCGGACATTCCATGATGAGAACCAAATTTGATGAAATCGGCCAGCACATGGAAAAATCCATGGGTAAGAAATTTTTCTGCTGTGATGCGGTTCTGGATACACAATCAAGACAGATTGCAATTTTTTCCGGATATGCGAAAGAAATACAGTCACTCTCCTGGAAGATAGCAGATAAAAGGACCTACGTACCATTTGCTGAGAAAAAATATGACGTATTAGTATTCGGTATGCCACAATTTTTCCATTATGGTGACGGAATGGGGACGAACCCCATTATGCTGATGCAGGCCTTATCTGCCCAGGTAATCCGTTTTAAGAGAATCATGAGCGAAAACTGTGTTATTATATGTTCCTCCGTATGTAACGGTTATTTCCACGAAGAATTATGGCCTTATCTCAGGGAAATGTATGAAATGTTCCAGAAAGACGGAATGAATACCCTGCCGGACATGAACCGTCTTGGGGAATACTTTGCCACCAATGAAGAATATATCAGAAAATACCGTTACACCAATGCATTTCATCCCTTCCACGGTTTCTCCATGATATCCTGCGGTCACATTGCGGAACAGAATACATCAGCAATCTATTTAGTCGGTGCGGAGCAGCCGGGATATGCCAGGGGAATGGGGTTAAAGACCAGGGCAACCTTTGAAGAAGCCTTAATGGATGCAAAGAAAAAATTTGTCGGACAAAATCCTAGTATTTTAGCTTTACCTATGACATTTAAAAAGGCGTCTGTTCATCTTATGATGAAAGACGAAGTATATAACGGGTAATTAATAATTTCATATACTGCGCCAGGGGAGGAAATTCAATTTTTAAAAACGATGAATTAAAATTGATAAGTATTCCGCTGGCGCATTTTAACTCATAGGCAATTTAGCTGAAAAGTTGAAGGAAGAAGTTAAATATGGTAAAACTATAAAGTTTGTTTGAGGGAGGAAGTACGATTGTATTTAATATTTTTATTAATAAGTTTTTCAGCGTCCATTGCAGGTGCAATATGCGGTATTGGCGGCGGAGTAATTATAAAACCTGTGCTTGATGCGACCGGAATTATGGGGGTAAGTACTGTAAGCTTTCTATCTGGTTGTACTGTATTATCCATGTCTGTTATTTCTGTTTTTAAATCAATGAAAAGAGATCATAAAGCAATTAATATAAAAATTGCAACGCCACTTGCGATTGGAGCAGCAATAGGCGGAGTATTAGGAAAAGCATTATTCCAATATGCATACGATATCTTTCCGGATGAAGATAAGGTTGGTGCAGTGCAGGCAATCGTACTAATATTTATTACTTTTGGAACCTTGATTTATACAATAAATGCTTCAAAAATAAAAACACATATATTAAAAAACATTTATATTTGTATCGTAATTGGCTTATTGCTAATTATTGTCAGCTTTTTTAGGGATTGGAGGCGGTCCGGTTAATATTATTTTACTTTCGTTCTTCTTTACAATGGATACGAAACAGGCCGCAATAAATTCACTATATATTATAATGTTTTCTCAAATTACAAGTCTGATATCTACAGTGGTACATAACAGCATACCTGTTTTTGAACCGGGTATATTAGTACTAATGGTATTAGGTGGCATAACTGGAGCTATGATGGGGAACAAAGTAAATAAAACATTTACGGCGAAAGATGTAGATAAATTATTTATCGGGCTTATGGTAATTATAATTTCAATAAATATTTTTAATTTTATTAAATTTCTCATATAATTCTTACAAAAATGAGGCTGCTGAATGAATCCCTTCTTAGGAAAATGAATGAATAGTGATGTATATATATATTCATTTCAAGCCTGTATAAGGGATTTTTTCAACAGCCTTAGACAGGGGATCAGGTCCCAGCAGCAAAAGTATGAAAAAAGTTCATACTTAATTATATTCGCATTCCGAGATATAATCGTATCATAAAGAGATGGAGAACAACCATTTAAAAGAAAGGAATGTAAACATGAAATATAATACATCAAACCCAAAGAAGAAAGGCAATAGCATTAGTTCTAAGATTCCAAACGGTGCCTGGCTGTTTATTTCTTTCGCAACAGCCATGTTAGTATGGTGGCTATTATCCATCAATCTGCGGACATCACGTAGTTTTCCGAATGTACTTATTGTTGCAGGATCAATACGTACTATGATAGAAAGAGGAGTATTTTTTAAGGATATCAGCAGCAGTCTAATTTCAGTTTCTGCAGGTTTTGCATTAGGTTTTGTTATCGCACTTCCGGTGGCTATATTGATGGCTTGGTACAGACCGGTTAGAAATATCATAGAACCATGGATTCAATTTGTAAGAAATATCCCGCCTTTAGCCTATGTACCCCTCGTGGTTATATCGGCAGTTCCGCATACAGCTCTTAAATAGCATGAAGGGAACCGCTGATCCTGTTCTGGAAAATTTTAGGAAGTACTTAAAATCTACTAAATACAAAATGCAGTTTTAGCTATTTTGAGAATTGCAAATAATATGAATTTATATTATTCTGTAATAGTTTAGTAAAACTTTTTAAAAAGGTGGATTAGCTATGCCTAAAATTAAAGGAACAAGTTTATTAGGAGTAAAAGAATTTAACCGTATTCAAATAAGGCGTATGATATACCGTCATGCTCCGGTCACAAGGCAGGCAATTTCGGCTGAGTTGAGTCTGACCCTGCCTACGATTACTACCAATATTGCCAACATGCTTTCAGATGGTATCCTAACTGAATATGAAGATCCTAACTATGCTGCATCACCGCAAGGAGGACGAAAGGCACAGGTTTTAAATTTTAGGGCTGATTCTTACTATTCTATCGGAGTGGAACTGGGTCCTTATCGCACCTGTATCTGTTTGACTGATTTGCGGGGGAATCCTGTTTGCCGCAGGGAATTGCCGGTGGTATCTTTTGAATACGATAAAATGATTGATTTTATCGTAGAAAATATTATCGCAGTACGTGAAGAATCAACAATCAAAATTGAACGGCTATTGGGAGTAGGCTTAGGTTTGCCCGGATTTATTGAAGAAGAAACAGGAATAATTCGGACAGGTTCTTACATATCCTGGTCGGGGATGCCTCTTAAATCTGATCTCAGTAATAGAATAAACCTCCCTGTTTGGATTGAAAATAATGTGCGCATGCGTGCTGTCGGATTTGAAATGTTTTCAAACCAGAATGTACCGGACACCTTTGCATACTTATATGTATCGAAAGGTATTGCGTGTCCATTGATGATTAAAAACGACGTGTTGGAAGGTTATAAAGCAAGTGCCGGTGTAATCGGACATACCACAATACTTCCGGGAGGACCTGTATGCCCTTTGTGTGGAAAGCAGGGTTGTCTTGAGTCGGTATCCGGTGAAAATGCAATCTTAGCTTTAGCTCAGGCTGCTGTAAACAATGGGCAGGCCCCCATGCTTGCAGGACTGATCTCACCGGGTGGTGCTCTTACCATGAAGAATATACTGGAAGCCCAGCGTATGAATGATCCTCAAATTTGCTCCATTATGGATACTGCTGTCGATTATCTGGGATATGAGGCTGCCAATATATTTATGTTTATAAGTCCAAGTCTTTTTGTAGTTGACGGGTATATTTTTGAAAATGAAGTTAACCGGAAAAGACTGCAGGAGACTGCACATAAAAATCTGTATGGTTTATCTGCGAAGGAAGCGTACATTAAGTTCGTTCCTTTTGATTCATATACAGGTGCTTATGGTGCGGCTGCTTACACGATACGTCGGCAGTTTCTTGAGTAAAATTTATATTTCACAGTCGAAACCTGGGTATTTCAAAAATCAAGAATGGTTTCAACACCTTTCATCGGTTGTATATTTTATGGATGCCGTAAAATCTAGGTTTTAAGCCTATACGGCTTTCCATTTTTTTAACCACCTTGTCTCGTTTTCATCCTGCACGTTATGAAATTTAAATCACTGTGCATAGGGGTATTACCTAATAACCTTTAATGAAAAAGGTTTAAATAAAAATATAGTGAAAACTTTATATTAACTTTGGAGAAAGAGGAGAGAATTATGCCACCAATCAGTGTATTAATAAAACCTGCTTCGGGTATGTGCAATATGTCTTGCGATTATTGTTTTTATTGTGATGAAACTAAAAAAAGAACTATTAAATCCTATGGGTTTATGTCGGAAGATACTTTAAAAAATGTTATACGCAAAACAATTCTTGTGGCTGAAGGAGCAGCAGCATATGCTTTTCAGGGAGGAGAACCTACTATTAGAGGATTGGAATTTTTTGAAAAGGCAGTTTTTTATCAAAAAAAATATAATAAGAATAATGTCCTGGTAAGCAACGCACTTCAGACGAACGGTTATGATATGGATGAAAAATGGTGCAAATTCTTTAAAGAAAATCATTTTCTAATTGGAGTTTCTATAGATGGTTACAAAGAGATTCACGATACTTACCGCCATGATAAAAAAGGAAACGGTACCTATGATAAAGTACTTGCTGCAACCAGATTAATGGATGAATACCAGGTTGATTATAATATATTAACGGTAGTAAATCATAATGTGGCGTCTCATATAGAAGAAATTTATCGAAACTACAAAAAACAACATTGGGCATATCAGCAGTACATTGCCTGCCTGGATCCCCTTGGAGAAAAGCATGGAATAAACGATTATGCTATTAAGCCTAGGGAGTATGGTGAATTCCTGGTTCGGTTATTCGAACTTTGGTATGCAGATCTGCTAAAGGGAGAACAGCCTTATATCCGCCAATTTGAAAATTATATCGGTATACTAATGGGATATCAGCCGGAAGCCTGTGATCAACGGGGAACTTGCGGAATTCAGAATGTAGTAGAGGCAGATGGCAGTGTTTATCCTTGTGATTTTTATATGCTGGATGAATACAGGCTTGGTAATTTTAATGAGAATCAATTAAGGGAGATTCAGGAGAAGAGTAAAGAAATCGGATTCGTAGAAAAATCTCTGGCCATTGATGAAACGTGTAAAAAATGCAGATATTACCATATCTGTCGTTGCGGTTGTCAGCGAAACAGAGATTATAACAGCAGGAGTGATTCTTATGAGAATTATTTCTGCGAGAGTTATCAGATATTCTTTGAGAATTGTTATGAAAAAATGGAGAAAGTTGCAAGGTATATTAGGATGTCTGAGTCCAATACCTAAACCCCCTTATCTTTAAGTGGGAATTTCCAATGGGTGAGCATGGTTACTGGGCTAAAAATTATATGCCTTTATACGAAGAAATCTCCCACATCCCATTATTTATATGGGATCCAAGATACCGGCTCCAGGGTGAAAAAAGAAAAAGCCTGGTACAGACCATTGATCTTCCTGTCACACTGCTGGGTTTCTTTGGGGTCACAGTACCAAAAGATATGCAGGGAAAGAACTTAGCTGACGTATTGGTGTGGGACCGGATAGAACGGGAAGCAGTATTATTCGGTATTCATGGTGCACAGGTCTGTTGTACGGATGGCAGATATGTCTATATGAAAGCACCAATTGATAAAGAAAATACACCGCTTTATGAATATACCCTGATGCCGGCCCATATGGTGGGATTCTTTAGTGAAACTTCCCTTGGGAGTATGCAGGTTTCACAAGCTTTTGATTTTACAAAAGACCTGCCCTTAATGCGTTTTGACAGCGACAGTAAAAGCAGTGCTTACCAATATGGGGATCTTTTATTTGACCTTGAAAATGACAAAAACCAGATGAAACCGATTCAGGATGCTCAGATTGAAGCCAGAATGAGGAAGCTTTTAATCGAATTGATGCAGCAGAATGATGCACCGGAAGAACAGTATATCCGGTTAGGCTTGAATGAAAACGAAAGGAAGAAATAAAAACCCCTTTTTCTTATACTAATGATATATGATTGTTACCCAGAAAGTCCTTCTCAACTGGTTTTTATGAATAGTACTGCAGGTATATTCCTCCAGTATGTGTAATCTGCGATGCAAATACTGATACCTGTACCATGGAGGATATCCAGAAGAAAAGGGCAGAGATCAGATATACGGAAAAATTCTTAAATCAATCAGAGGAATGCAGGAACTGCCGGTTTTATCTTATTTTCCGTGGCGGATGTAATCGATACCGTACGGAACCGGAAGCAGGCGGAAGGAAAAATTGTTTATGCAGGGGATATCAGATGTTTTTTGAACATACACTGGGGCGGATGCAGGATATACTAAATTTTCATGATTATGGATTTCATTTAGAGGCCATGTTGGAACACTAAAAAGAAAAACACGTCCATTTCAGGGCGTGTTTTTTCGCATATACATATCATTTCGGGATGGAAGTGTTCGGATACATATGTTGGTGAATATACATAAAAAAAATGAAGTAAAACACATTTACACATATACATATAACAAAATTCCATTTCTATAATTAGAAAATAATGGTAAGATATATACGGTTCGCAAAAGAACAAAACCAGAGGAGGAAAGAAAAAAATGAATAAGAAAAGCTTATATGTTTTATTAAGTGTTGTAATGGCAATCGTACTCATGGCGGGGTGTGAAAAAAAGAATAACACAAAAGGAACTGTCAATTCGACTGTAACGGAAGAAGCACAGGCAACGGAAACACCCACAGCTGCCGCTTTGGGTGATGGCGTAACCATTACTTATGCGGTTTGGGATTCCAACCAGGCAAAATTAATTCAGCAGATTGCTGATTCCTTTGAAGCGGAAACAGGTATTCATGTCGAAATCCAGATAAATGGCTGGGCTGATTACTGGACTGCACTTGAGGCAGCTGCAACAGGCGGTTCCTTACCGGATACTTTCTGGATGCATTCCAATAATATTTACTACTATGCTTCCAATGGTCAGCTGTTAGATCTCACAAATTATATTGACAAAAGTAATGACATTGATTTAGCAAATTATCCACGGGGCTTGGATCAGATTTATAACTTAGACGGCAAACAGTACGCTATTCCGAAGGATTACGATACAATTGGTTTATGGTATAATAAGACTATGTTTGATGAAGCCGGCTTAGCCTATCCGGATGGAACATGGACTTGGGACGATTTAAAGGCAGCAGCCCAGAAGTTAACCAAGAAAGATGGTTCGCAGTACGGTATTCTTACACCTCTGCATAGTCAGGAAGGGTACTATAACTTTGTGTACCAGAACGGCGGTACTATCGTTACCGATGATAAGAAATCCGGATATGATGATCCTAAGACTATGGAAGCAATCAAATACTACTTCGATTTTGTCAGGGACGGACTTTCACCAGCAATTACCGGCGATGCGGAAAGAGCGGAAGCATTCCAGAATGGTTTAACAGCTATGGCATTCTTTGGTTCCTGGAACTTATCCGGATTTGCTGCAAATGATAACATTACTAAGAACTGTGATGTTACGGTACTTTCTAAGTCAAATGATGGCGGACAGGCATCTATTTTTAACGGGCTTGGTAACTGTATCGCAGCAACAACAAAACATCCGGAAGAGTCCTGGAAATGGATTGAATACTTAAGCAATGAAGCCGGCCAGAAGAAACAGGCGGAACATGGCATTGCAATTTCAGCATACAATGGAACTGCCGATGCTTTTCTAAAAGCATATCCCCAGTTCAATGTCCAGGCATACTTAGACATGGTAGATTACGCGCAGATCAGACCTTACACCAATCAGACAAGTATTTGGGAAGACAAGGCCTATGAACTTTTAACAAATGTATATACAAATGGCGGAGATGTTGAAGCTGCCTGTAAGGATGTGGCAAGTATGATGAACGATGCGATTACCCTGGAACAGAAATAAGTAAATTTAACCATGAGATTATGAAGGGGCTGTTGCAAAATAACTTCAGAAAACTCCAATGAAAGGATTAGGTAATAATACATTTTGGCGTCGATCTGTCTAATCACAAAATGTATTTTGTGATTGCACATTTTGTGAAGCGAAGCGTTCTGAACGTGGGAGGGAATAGCAGCCAAAATGTTTTATTATACACCTGATCCTTTTTCATAGAGCAATTAAAGTTATTTTGCAACAGCCCCTTTAATAAGCTAAATTATATGTATTCCGAATTATTCTGTATTCATAACGAAAAAAACAAAGCGTTAATCAAAGGAGGCTGATGAAAGTGGCAGATAGTAAGTATATTGCCAGAAAAAGAAAAATTCCAAAAAATCGGTTAAATGAATGGAAATGGGCGTACCTTATGGTGGCACCAACAATAATAGGAATATTAATTCTGAATATCATTCCAATTATTCAGACCATTTATATGAGCTTTTTCAAAAGCGGGGCATTTGGCAAAAAAAATATATTTATTGGGCTTACTAACTATAAAAAAATGATCTTGGATGTGCAGATATGGTATGCTGTGCGAAATACGTTAGTTTATACCTGTCTGGTGGTGCCGGTTACGATAGCAATTGCATTAATAATCGCAGTTATTTTAAATAAGAAGATAAGGGGCAAAGGTATTTACAGGACGATATATTTTATACCTATGGTAGCAGCTCCTGCCGCAGTAACTATGGTATGGAGATGGTTATATAACTATAATTTCGGCTTCATTAATCATATTCTGGCAGGGATTGGTTTTGACAAGGTAAAATGGACAGAAGCTCCTGGTATAGCGCTGTTATCAATTGCGATTATCGGTATTTGGAGTGCGATTGGTTACAGTATGGTTATTTTACTGGCAGGATTACAGGAAATACCGAAGGATTTTTATGAAGCAAGTAATATTGACGGGGCATCTTCCATAAGCCAGTTTTTTAATATTACACTTCCATTGGTATCCCCTACTTTATTCTTTGTTGCAGTTACCAGTATCATCACTGCAATGCAGGTATTTGATGTGATTTACATGATGATTGATGTTGCGAACCCGGCATATAACCGTACCGTTTCGCTGGTTTACTTATTCTATAACAACTCCTTTAAATATAGCAATAAGGGTTACGGTTCGGCAATCGTTGTCTTGCTTCTGGTATTCATCCTTGTGATTACGGTTATTCAGATGAAAGCGCAGAAAAAATGGGTTAACTATATGTAATAAAATCGCCCTTTTGCGGCAGAATGTAGTTAGGTTGAAAAAAAACAGTTTTTGGGGCATCCTGATTAGAAGGTGCGCCGGAGCGCACAGATGGGAGTTTAATATGAAAAATAAGCAATTTTTATCACATATAATAATACATGTATTATTAATTCTAGGCGCTGTAATTATGATATTTCCATTTGTATGGATGGTTCTTACCTCATTAAAAACCGTAACGGAATCCACTTCAATGAATCCATATGTATATTTTCCGAAGGTCCTTAAGTGGCAGAATTATGTAACCGTATGGAAGAACAATGATTTTATACAACTATATTTTAATACATTTGCAATGATGATATTACGTGTTTTGTGTGCTGTATTCTTTTCCGCTGCAGCTGCATATGCATTTGCCAGATTGCAGTTTCCGGGAAAGGATTTTCTTTTTGGTATCGTGCTTTTTCAGATGATGGTACCGGTACAGATTTTTGTAATTCCCCAATATTTAATGGTAGATTATTTGAATATGAGAAATACGATTTTTGCATTGGTATTTCCGGGCTTGGTAAGTGCATTTGGAATTTTCCTTTTACGGCAGTTCTTTATGGGACTGCCAAAAGAATTGGAGGAGTCTGCACGGCTTGACGGATGTAATATAGGGAATACCTTCTTAAAAATCATGCTGCCCCTTGCTAAATCAGGTCTGACAGCCCTTGCAATCTTTACAGCCCTCTTTGCCTTTAAAGATTTAATGTGGCCCTTAATTGTAAATAATCAATCCGATGCAGCTACCCTGTCTTCCGCATTATCAAAAATCCAGGGTGCATATTCTGTAAAATATCCGGAATTAATGGCAGCCTCCGTCTTTGCAATATGGCCGATGATGGTAATCTATATGGTTTTCCAAAAGCAATTTATTGAAGGTATTGCAACCAGTGGCGGTAAGTTGTAGATGGGACATTACATGATTTGGGCGTCAGTGCGCCTAGATAAGGGCGAAATATTTAATGGGTGAGAACCCCATCTGATAAGGTGTAGCCACACCATCAGTAGCGAGTCTTGGGTCTGTAATAGTAATATTGCAAACTAAGCG
>JBAVPE010000058.1:0-51509 GCA_049692775.1 Anaerocolumna sp.
CTTAGTTTGCAATATTACTATTACAGACCCAAGACTCGCTACTGATGGTGTGGCTACACCTTATCAGATGGGGTTCTCACCCATTAAATATTTCGCCCTTATCTAGGCGCACTGGCGCTCAAATCATATTATATTATCATAGATAACTGTATCCGCTTTTTAGCCGCATCCACACTCATAACCTTAACTTCCACAATATCTCCTACACTGACTACCTCAAGTGGATGTTTTACGAATTTCTTATTGGTAAGCTGGGAGATGTGCACCAGTCCGTCCTGATGGACCCCGATATCTACAAAAGCACCAAAATCAATTACATTACGTACGGTTCCTTTTAAGATCATACCTTCTGTTAAATCCTTCATTTCTAATACATCGGTACGAAGGATGGGTTTTGGCATTTCATCACGTGGATCCCTGCCCGGTTTCTCTAATTCTTTTACGATATCCATTAAGGTTATCTCACCGATGCCTAACTCCTTAGCCATTGCTCGTTTATCCTTAATCTGTTTTCCTAATTCAGAGAGCTTGCCGGCTTTAATATCTTTTGTAGTGTATGAAAGTTTTTTAAGAAGGCTCTTAGCGGCATCATAAGATTCAGGATGGACACTGGTTACATCCAAAGGATTTTTACCTTCCTGGATTCTCATAAAACCTGCACATTGTTCAAAGGCTTTCGGTCCAAGCTTGGCTACCTTAAGCAACTGGTTACGATCAATAAATCTGCCGTTATCTTCACGATAGATTACAATATTCTTAGCAATAACCTTCGTGATACCTGAAATATACTCTAATAGGGAAGCCGAAGCGGTATTTAAGTCAACACCAACTTTATTAACGCTGTCTTCTACTACACCGGTTAAGGCTTCCGATAATTTCTTCTGGTTCATATCATGCTGATACTGTCCGACTCCAATGGATTTCGGATCAATCTTAACTAACTCAGCAAGCGGATCCTGTAATCTCCTGGCTATGGATACGGCACTTCGTTGTCCCACATCATAGTTTGGGAATTCCTCCGTTGCTAACTTACTTGCAGAATATACGGAGGCACCGGCTTCATTGACAATGATATATTGAACGTTACTGTTAATCTCTTTTAACATATCCACAATAATCATTTCGGATTCCCGGGAAGCCGTACCGTTACCAACAGATATCAAGGTAATTCCATACTTTTTAATAAAATTGCCAACGGTTTTCTTTGCTTCTTCCACTTTATTCTGAGGAGCTGTAGGATAGATGACCACCGTATCCAAAACCTTACCGATTCCATCAACTACCGCTAACTTACAGCCGGTACGAAAAGCAGGATCCCATCCAAGGACTACTTGTCCCACAATTGGAGGCTGCATAAGAAGCTGCTCTAAATTTTTACCAAATACTTTAATGGCCCCATCCTCTGCCTTCTCCGTAAGATCATTTCTTATTTCACGTTCAATGGCAGGGGCAATCAGCCGTTTATAGCTATCCTCAATTACTGTTTTTAATATGTCCGTTGTATAAGGATTCTGTCTGGTAATTATTTTAGTCTCAAGATAAAGCAGAATTCTATCTTCCGGTGCTGTAAGCTTTACGGTAAGAACCTTCTCATTTTCCCCACGGTTAAGGGCCAGTATCCGGTGTCCTGCTAACTTTGTGAGCTTCTCATCAAAGTTATAATACATCTCGTAAACACTTTCAAGCTTCTCATCCTTCGCTGTACTCGTAATCACCCCTTCTTCAAACGTAGCTTTACGGATATAGATCCGGTAATCTGCTTCATCGGATATACTCTCCGCAATAATATCCATGGCACCTGCAATGGCATCTTCTACTGTGTTAACTTCCTTTTCGGTATTCAGATAATTTTCAGCCTCTTTTTCAATGGACTGGTTTGTCAGCTGTAATAGTATAATATTGGCCAGAGGTTCCAGACCTTTTTCCTTTGCAATGGTAGCCCGGGTTCTCCTCTTGGGACGGTATGGACGGTATAAATCTTCCACCACTACTAAAGTGGTAGCTGATACTATCTGTTTCCTTAACTCATCCGTTAATTTACCTTGTTCCTCTATACTGGATAAAACACTCGTCTTTTTATCTTCCAGATTCCGAAGATATAAAAGTCTTTCGTGAAGATTTCTTAGGACTTCATCATTTAAAGAGCCTGTAACTTCTTTACGGTATCTGGCTATAAAGGGTATGGTATTACCCTCATCAATTAATTTTACAGTGGCTTCTACCTGTTCTAATTTTATTCCAAGCTCATCCCTTAGTTGTTTATTGATATCCATTTTAACACCCATTGCATATCACATCTGTTTGCAGATGTGATACTGCCACAATTTAAGGTTGAAAGAATCAATATATGGCAGACCTTTCAAAATTTAAATTTTCTTTCAACCTATACTCCTTTAGTTATCTTTACTTTTCTTTGAAACCATCCTTAACATCATATCATCCGGATGCAGTAAAATCAAGTACGTCCTATATATAAGCATATATTAGCAAATAGGACGTTAGCAATTAATAAGGGATTTTAATTACTTGCTTTCATAAAATGTTTAAATTAGATATCATCATTATTAAATTGACAGAATTTTCTTTTATGTTATATAATATAATTTAATGAGTAAAAATAGGATTTTCAGGAATAAGATAAGGTGAAAATGTAACTATGTTTTTTCCATCCTGATTTGAATGCATGCCAAGGCAAGCAGATAGGAGTTAAGATGTTACAGGAACTTTCAGATCAATTTATAATTCTAAAGGAATACCTTACCCCAAAAGATTCTGAAGATGCAAATAATCTTGCAATGCTTTGTTATACCTACGATCATACCAATCTGAAATTAGAATTAGACTATAAACTTTCAATAACCAAAGAAAGCAAAACCGGGTTAAAGGAAGTTAATGAATATTTATATTATGTTGGTGGTGTTTTAGTTTCTTATCTCGGTATCAGCAGTTTTGGGGGAAATGTCTATGAATTAAACGGCATGACCCATCCTGAATTCCGGAGAAAAGGATTATTTAAAAAACTCCTCTCTCTTGCCTTGCAGGAGTTAAAAAATAATGGCCAAAAAGAGTTATTACTTTTATCAGATGAAAAATCTGACTCAGGGAAACAATTAATACATTGGGCAGGCGGCGTTTATAAAACTTCTGAATATCGGATGAAGCAAAACATAAATAGCCTGCCTGCATATAATTCCTTACAAGATACTTCAGAAATCACATTAATTACAGCAGATGTTTCTGACCTTGCGGAAATCTGCCGTCAGAATGCAGTCTACTTTCATACCACAGAAGAAAGTGAAGCCTTAATTATCGATGAAAGTATGTTAAATGACGGCATGCATATGATAAAGAAAAATGGAGAAACCATAGGCAAAATAAATGTGGAATACGGTAAGGATAGTTCATTCATTTTTGGTTTTGGGATAATTCCGGAATATAGGGGAAACGGTTATGGAAAAGCTGCATTTGGTGAACTGCTAAAAATAATCAAAGATAAAAATATTAGTGATGTACAGTTAGACGTAGCGACCCAAAATAAAAATGCTTTAAATTTATATAAAAGTTTCGGTTTTGAAGAAACATCTGTAATGGATTATTATGAGTATAGAATAACGGAATAGACAGAATACGTAATAACTGCAATAACCTCTCTCGTTAAATTGGATTATTGCGGTTATTTTTTCCGCTTCTAAAAACCCCAGTTATCTCCTATTAGTATAGAAGGATTATTAAAGTTACTGAATCAGCACCTGAATTTCAGTTAAAAACTCTTCCGGTCTTATAGTGTAGCGGTTATCAACATGGTATAACTCAAAAGGATCTCCTGATATTTCAATATCATGAGCCTTGGCGTAATGTAAAACCTCTTTAATCCGGTCAGGGCTTTGCCCGTATCCTCCACGGTAATAATAAGATATATATTGCCCTGCGGGCAGGATAAAATCATATTCTTTTGTTTCCTGCCCCAATATAAAGAAAACAGAGTGAAACACGCCATATACTCCCTTGTGAAATTCTTCCATCGATGGTATTGCCCCGATAGACTGGTTACCGAGATCATCAATCTCATTATCATGTTTCCATTGTAGTTTCTTAATGGCGAAATCTGTTTCCTCATCCCTTGATATATCAGCGTTTAGCTGCAGACAGAGACGGTGGGGAAAGGTTTTAATTACAAAGTTCCCGACAGTCACCTCAGAAAACGCAGCTAAACTATCCATCATGGAACGGATGGAAGCTTCAGCTGTACAAAGATTCTCCAACTGCTTTTGTATCAGCTCCTGCTCGTTCTTAAGAAGTTTCAGAGTGTTATCAACACTCTGATAATCCAGATATTCTTTAATCTGCTTCATCGAAAAGTCCAAACGGCGTAAATCCCGTATGATATTTAATTTATATATATCTTTTAGACTATAAAGACGGTACCCGTTTTCTCCCCGGTGGGGTTTTAACACACCGATTCTTTCATAATACCGCAGCGAATCGGCTCCTATTCCGTAAAGCTTGGAAATCTCGTTAATCTGGTAATATTTTTTCATGAATATAACCCCACCTTTCTTAAACAGTACATGAAACACGCAGCAAATGCAGGAAAGAATAATTAGTAATATTTATGTTAGTTACCAGGTGCTGCAAGTAATCTTCTTAAAAAAAAGAACCCTTAAGGTCACTTGACATTAGTATTATACCAGGGTTTACAATAAAATTATAGTCAATGTCAATACAAAATAATTACCTGTACAATTTAGTACTCTCGGAAACTTTCAGTTGTGACCTGGGCGGTTTTATAAGATGCATAAAGACACGGACATTTTCCGAGGGTGTTCCCATTAGAAATGAGGTTTAATATGATTTATTTTAAAAAAATTTTCTTAAATTCTTTAAAGAAAAACGACAAATCTCCAAAAGTTACCGGCTTGATATATTCTTTTTAATTCCAGGCTGCGCGTTTTACATCACTTATGCTAAACTGAATTTATCATGAACTGCTTTCATCGCCTTCTCAACATAAATTTCATCGATTAAAACCGTAACCCTGATTTCGGAGGTAGAGATCATCTTAATGTTTACGCCCACATCATATAAAGCTTCAAACATCTTAGCTGCGACACCTGCATTCGACATCATACCGGCACCAACAATAGAAACTTTGGCAACAGATTTCTCAACATCAATCTTCACACATTTCAAACTGCCGGACCTGTGACGTTCTAAAATTTCTACTGCTTCTTCTATACTGTCTTCCGATACGGTAAAACTGATATCCTTTGTGCCGTCACGGCCGACAGATTGAAGAATGATATCCACATTAATATTATATTTTGCCAGATGATTAAATAATTTAAAAGCTACTCCCGGTTGATCCTCTAATCCAATCACTGCTATACGGGCAGTATTTTTATCTGCAGCTACGCCGCTTATAAGCATTTTCTCCATTTTAACTTCCTCCTTCACTACGGTTCCTTCTGATAAATTTAAACTAGAGCGAACTATTAGCTGTACTCCATATTTTTTCGCCATTTCTACTGATCTATTGTGTAAAACCCCCGCACCTAAAGAAGCGAGCTCTAACATTTCATCGTAGGTTATTTCGTCTAACTTTTTAGCATTCGGTACAAGTCTTGGGTCAGCTGTAAATACACCATCAACATCAGTATATATTTCACATGCATCAGCATTTAAAGCTGCTGCAAGCGCTACTGCCGTTGTGTCAGAACCCCCACGGCCAAGTGTAGTGAAATCATCATATTGATTAATTCCCTGGAAACCGGTAATAACAACCACTTTTTTACTTGCAAGTTCATTTTTAATTCTCTCTGAATCAATTCTCTTAAGCCTTGCATTACCGTATACGGAAGTGGTATGCATCGCTACCTGGAATGCATTTAATGATATAGAAGGTACTCCTAAGGACCCCAGAGCCATTGCCATTAAGGCTACAGAAATTTGTTCTCCGGTTGTTAATAGCATGTCGATTTCTCTTTTTGATGCACTGGGATTAATCTCCTTCGCCTGGGCTAAAAGCACGTCTGTTTGTTTTCCCATAGCAGATAAAACTACCACTACCTCGTTGCCTTTTTCATAATCTTCAATAATCCTATTGGCAACATTAAAAATTCTTTCCTTATCGGCTACTGATGTACCACCGAACTTTTTAACAATAAGCATACGCTGCCTCCTATTTTCAATTCAATTTTGCTTATATCTGCATATGAAACCACAGATCAGAAATACTCTCGTATGATTTATAATCCAAATAATTTATTAATTATTTCATAACCATGTTTTACTGAATTACCACTTGTTTTCGCTTCCGCTTCATTGTAATTCCAGGATTTATCAAGCTCATTCGTGTTATCATAGAGCATATAAGGAACCGGGTCGCTTGTATGGGTACGGCAATGGATTGGAGTTGGGTGATCCGGCATGACTAACATCCGGTATGGAACTTTACTTCTATCCATCTGTTCTTTTACTACCTTTATAACTTTTTCATCCAAACACTCTACTGCTTTTATTTTATTCGGGATACTGCCCTGATGACCCATCTCATCGGGTGCTTCTATATGAATATATACAAATTCGCAATTATTTTCAAGTAATTCTTTTACCCCGGCCATTGCTTTTCCAATATAATTGGTATGAAGTGTTCCGTCCGCACCTTCTACTTCCACAACTTTCATATCAGCACCCACTGCAATTCCTTTTAATAAATCGACAGCAGATATCATGGCACCTTTTTTATGAAATTTTTCTTCAAAAGAAGTTAAGGCAGGCCTTGTACCAGCTCCCCAAAACCAGATGGAATTGGCTTTATTAAGTCCCCTTTTCGCTCTTTCTATATTAAGGGGATGATTATTTAAAATGTCATAACTTTTTATCATCATATCTTTCAAATATGCATCCTGCGGCAAATATGTGTCTATTACCTTGCCCAAGATATCATGGGGCGGCGTTAATTCTACCACTTCTCCTTTATCCCATATGGTAAGGTGCCTATAGCTTGTCCCAACGTAAAATTTATAAGTATCATTTTCCAATTCCTGTCTTACTGCTTCTAATAAAACCGCAGCGTCTTCCGTTGAAATTTCACTGGAACTGTGATCAATTATGTTTTTTTCTTCATAGGGCAGAATATCGTCGGATACCGTGACGATATTACATCTTAACGCAATGTCGGTCGGTTTCATGTTAACACCAATGCTTAGGGCTTCCAGCGGAGATCTCCCCGTATAATATTGTCTGGGGTTATAACCAAGTACAGATAAATTAGCCGTATCACTGCCAGGTTTCATTCCCTCCGGTATGGTATTGCAAAGTCCTATTTCTGACTTTTTCGCTAATTGGTCCATCGTTTTCGTTACTGCAAATTCTAAAGGGGTTTTCCCCCCAAGTTCTTCAATTGGTTCATCCGCCATTCCATCGCCTAGAATAATAATATATTTCATCTCTTAACCTCTGCATACCACAGATTTATCCGCGGTACTGCCATATATAAATAATTGAAAGAATTTGTATTTGGCATTCCCTTCCCTAATTATATTTTCTTTCAACCTTCAGACATGATACCGCTTCGGCGGCATCTCAGTAAATAATGAAGCTTGGAATCAGCACCCACCGTGCTCATCTTAAGTTTCTTAAATTAAAAATGTTTTTCACGCTCCGCGGCGTGGCTTGCCCGGGCAACCGCAAATAGTACATTAAACTTCAATTTGTGTGCGTTACACGTATTTTACCGGGATGGTTTATACTTATATTTATATTAGAACATTACACGTATCATGTTTACGATATTTTCCATATTAGAAGCCTTTTCCTGATAAATTTCTTCACTCATCTGCATGGTAATAAATGCATACTCATTCACTACATCGGTAGCAGCCACTTCTTCGACCTGGCCAAATACTAAGGCTGCCTGCTCTTTTATTTCATCGCTATTTCCTGCAATACGTACAAAATATTTGTGCTGAGCCTGTTTCATATCAGAAAGTTTTAATTTCTTACTGCTCCATAAAGTCATAATATTGGTTCCAATATGCTTTGCTGCATCTACAACATCTGCCACTACCGCACTGGCTGTTGGTAATTTACCGGCTCCGCTTCCATAAAACATGACATCCCCGATTACATTGCCTCTTACAAATATTCCGTTAAATACGTCATTCACACTGAACAGCGGATGGGTAGGCTTAATTAACATAGGAGCGACCATGGCATATACGTGATCTTGTTCTTTTCTACTGGAACCGAGTAATTTAATACTTGCCCCCATGGCTTTCGCATATTTTATATCCGTATCGGTTATTTTGGTAATACCTTCTGTATATATATCTTCAAAATCCACCTGCATACCAAAGGCCAGGGAGGATAGAATTGCAATTTTCCTGCAGGAATCATAACCTTCTATATCTGCTGCCGGATTACGTTCTGCATATCCTTTCATCTGCGCTTCTTTTAATACGGTATCAAAGTCTAATCCCTCATTACTCATTTTGGTAAGTATATAATTTGTGGTACCGTTTAAAATACCTGTAATTTCTTCAATTTCATCTGCGGTCAAAGATTGGTTTAATGGACGTATAATAGGAATTCCACCACCTACACTTGCTTCAAATAAAAAGTTTACCCTTTTTTGTTTGGATAGTTCTAAAAGTTCTGCTCCATGTTTCGCCACTAATTCTTTATTGGAAGTACATACACTCTTTCCCTTTAAGATTGCTTCTTTTACAAAAGTATAAGCAGGCTCCACTCCACCCATTACTTCTACGATGATCTTAACATCCGGATCATTTATCACGATACTAAAGTCGTGAACAATTTTCTCTTGGATTGGATCCCCCGGAAAATCTCTTAAATCTAAAATATACTTTACGTTAATCTCATGTCCACAGCGTTTACTTATACTATCACCATTTACATTAAGTACTTCTACAACACCTGAGCCTACCGTGCCATAACCTAATACTGCTATATTAACCATAAAAACTCCTTTCTGACTATCTATACTTCATTCATTTTACCCATTTAATGCTGTAAAGATGATTACTCCCTTGCTAATATTTTTAAGTAATGTATACCGTCCAGGGCTTCTATTTCATCAAATACGAGAGCCGTATCTCCTATATGGCCCGGAATCTCTATACTAAGTGTTAAGGAAGCAATACCATTAACCGGAATACTTTGATGAATCGTTAAGATGTTAGCCTCGCTTTTGGCTACACAATTCAATACACAAGATAATAATCCCGGTTTGTCATCCACCTGAAGCATGAAAGTAATCGTTTTACCTCTTGCGTTCTCGTGAAATGGGAAAATGTCATCTTTATACTTATAGAAAGAACTTCTGCTGATTCCAACGATATCAGCAGCGTCCTGTACTGTAAAAACTTTCTCTGAATCCAGCAGTCTTTTAGCCTCAACTACTTTAAGCAGGACTTCCGGAATTGCCTTTTTCTTTACTATGAAATATTTACTTTCATCCATATCGGCTCTCCAATGCGCTTATTTTCGGATCTATATCCTCTTCCATTTATAGGATTACTTCCTAAAATTTGTTAGGTTTTTATATGTATGTACAGGGAAAACACATGTCTTTCACAGGAAGATATATTATCATACTTTTTTATTAATTGCAACTACTTTTTTGAACAAATTTTCAATTTACAGTCAATATATGCAAAAAAAGATTGTCTCATATTCATCTTTGAGGCAATCTTTTCCATCAAAAAACTTTATTGTTCAGCCATGAGGCTTTGAATACTTTCCTGTTCTTTTACTGATAATATTCCATTATGATTGAGTAAGAGTATCATCCTACCGTTTATATTTGCTACACACTGTATATAGGATGTATGAAGACTCTTTACTATGGCTGGTGTTTCACTGATATTCTCAGCAGATATTTCCAGGATTTCTTTTACGGCATCTACTTCATATGCAAGAAAAATATCATTGGATTTTGTAATGATCAATTTCGTATTATCATCCATTTTTTTCTCTGCAAGTCCAAATTTCCTGCGCAGGGAAAATACCGGAATAACCTCACCTCTTAGGTTAATAATCCCGCGTATATAGGACGGTGCATTAGGAATCGGAATCAAATCGGTATATTTCTCAATTGCATTTACTAACATGATATCCAACCCGAATTCTTCACCACCTAAAGTAAATATTACCTGCTTTATTTGATTTGTCTGTACGTTTTCTACTGTCTCCATCTTTCGTATCCCTTCTTTCCTCCATCAGTGATTCAGCCTTAGTGCAAATTTACATCCACTATGCCTCATAAATTTAACTCTTATTTATTTATACTTAACCATTTTAAGTATTCATTAATAAATGGATCCAGATTACCATCCAACACACTGGCTGCATTACCAATTTCTGCATTGGTTCTATGATCTTTTACCAGCGTATAGGGCTGCATGACATAAGACCTGATCTGGCTTCCCCATCCGATCTCCTTCATTTCCCCACGAATACCGGATTCTTTATCTAGATTTTCCTGTTGCTTTAACAGATAAAGTTTCGCTTTTAGCATCTGCATGGCTTTATCTTTATTCTGAAATTGAGAACGTTCATTCTGGCATTGTACTACGATACCAGTGGGTATATGGGTAATACGGATAGCGGAAGAAGTTTTATTAACATGTTGTCCACCGGCACCGCTGGAACGGAAGGTATCAATTCTTAAGTCTCCTTCATCGATTACAATACCGGTATCTTCTTCAATATCAGGCATAACATCACAGGATACAAAAGATGTCTGCCTCTTTCCTGCAGCATTAAAGGGTGAAATACGTACCAGACGGTGTACACCCCTCTCGGATTTCAGATGTCCATAAGCATTAAGGCCGTTTATCTGTATGGTAACGGATTTAAGACCTGCTTCTTCCCCGTCTAAAAAATCCAGTATTTCAGTTGTATATCCCTTCTTATCCGCCCATTTTTGATACATTCTGCAAAGCATGTTGGCCCAGTCACAGCTTTCTGTACCTCCGGCACCGGCATGCAGGGTCAAAATGGCATTGTATTTATCATATTCTTCAGATAAAAGAGTATTAAGACGTAATTCGTCCAAATCCTGGGTGAATTTGTTCAAATTTTCTTCAATCTCTGGAATAAGGGATGAATCATTCTCTTCATAACCCATTTCAATCAGTGTTTCAATATCTTCATATTCTCTTTTCAATGAATTATATTCTTCAATAATATCTTTTAAATTCTTTAATTCCTTCACGTAACCCTGGGACTTTTCCGTGGAATCCCAAAAATTAGGTTCTTCCATAATATGTTCTATCATGTCTACCCGTTCTACCTTATTAGCCAGGTCAAAGTGAATCCCCCACTTCAATCAATGGCTGTTCGTAGGTAGTAAGCGTGTATTTTAACTGATCTAATTCAACCATAATTTCACCTCTTTCATGGATATATATATATATCGGTTAAATAAATCTCTTTATTACATTAATTTTTACCGCAGCAATATTTATATTTTTTACCGCTTCCACATGGGCAGGGATCATTAGGCTGAATCTTTTTGCCCACACGTCTTACCGGTCCCTGCTGAACGGTTTCATCTTTATTCGTACCTGTAACTTTGGCAACCTGCTCTCTTTCCACATTTTGCTCAATACGTACATGCATTAATGCTTTTACTGTATCTTCCCTGATTGCATCTGTCATTTCATCGAACATTTCAAATCCCATGAATTTAAATTCTACTAATGGATCTCTTTGTCCATAAGCCTGCAGACCAATACCCTGACGCAGCTGGTCCATATCATCAATATGATCCATCCACTTTCTGTCAATTACCTTTAATAAAATAACACGTTCAATTTCCCTAAGATGCTCTTTTTCCGGGAAATCCGCTTCTTTCGCTTCATAAAGACTTATCGCGTCTTCTTTCAGCTTCTGAATAAGGGCATTCTTTTTTGTATATTTTAAGTCGGAAGAATCCTGTTCAATTGGCTCAAGTGGAATAATAGGTAATAATAAGTTGTTTAACTCATTTAAATCCCAGTCTTCAGGCAGCTGGTCATCACTAATAGCAGTATTCACACAGTCTTCTACCGTATCGGTAATCATTTTAAAGATAGAATCCCTCATGCTTTCGCCGTCAAGAACTTTTCTTCTCTCGACATAGATAATTTCTCTCTGGTCATTATTTACCTGATCATACTCTAACAGGTTCTTTCTGATACCAAAGTTATTATTCTCTATTCTCATCTGAGCCTTTTCGATGGCATTACTTAACATCTTATGCTCTATCTGTTCACCTTCCGGTAAACCTAAAGAGTTAAACATGCCCATTAAACGTTCAGAACCAAATAAACGCATTAAATCATCTTCCAGGGAAATAAAGAAACGTGATTCTCCCGGATCTCCCTGACGTCCTGCACGGCCTCTTAACTGATTATCAATACGCCTGGACTCATGACGTTCCGTACCAATAATCTTTAGTCCGCCGGCTTCCACTACACCTTCGCCTAATTTAATATCGGTACCACGTCCGGCCATATTAGTTGCAATGGTAACAACACCCGGCTGACCTGCATCCGCAATAATTTCTGCTTCCAGTTCATGGAACTTAGCATTTAATACCTTATGGGGAATATTCTTTTTCTTTAATAACTCACTGATTTCTTCGGAAGCCTCAATGGTTATGGTACCAACCAGCACCGGCTGTTCTTTTTTATGAGACTCTATGATTTCATTAATTACTGCATTCAGTTTCTCGTGTTTTGTTTTGTATACGGCATCCTGCCTGTCATCACGGGCTACCGGGACGTTAGTAGGTACTTCAATAACGTCCATTCCATAGATATCCCTGAATTCCTTTTCTTCTGTTAATGCAGTACCGGTCATGCCGCTCTTCTTCTCATATTTATTAAAGAAGTTCTGGAAAGTAATCGTCGCTAAAGTCTTGCTTTCCCTTTTAACCTTTACCTTTTCTTTCGCTTCAATTGCCTGATGGAGACCATCAGAATAACGCCTTCCCGGCATTATACGTCCGGTAAATTCATCTACAATTAATACTTCATCATCCTTAACAACATAATCCTTATCACGGAACATCAAATTGTGGGCACGCAGTGCCAAAATTATGTTATGTTGAATTTCTAAATGTTCCGGATCTGCAAGGTTTTCAATTTTAAAGAAGTTTTCAACTTTAGCTACACCTTCGGCTGTCAGGTTAACATTCTTATCCTTTTCATTAACAACAAAGTCGCCTTCTTCTTCAATGTCTTCCTTCATAATGGCAGCCATCTTAGTTAATTCAGCGCTTTCCTTACCACGTTCCAACTGTCTTGCAATAATATCACAAGCCTCATAAAGTCTGGTAGATTTACCGCTCTGTCCGGAAATAATAAGGGGGGTCCTGGCTTCATCGATTAATACAGAGTCAACCTCATCGATAATTGCATAATGCAGACTTCTTTGTACTAACTGTTCTTTATAGATAACCATGTTGTCCCTTAAATAATCAAACCCTAACTCGTTGTTGGTTGCATAAGTTATATCACAGGCATATGCTTCCCTTCTCTGGTCATTATCCATACTGTTTAAGATAACACCTACCTTAAGCCCTAAAAATTCGTGTATTTGTCCCATCCACTCAGAATCACGTTTTGCCAGGTAATCATTAACGGTTACAATGTGTACCCCTTTGTCTTCCAGGGCATTTAAATATGCCGGTAGTGTGGATACTAAAGTTTTACCTTCACCGGTTCTCATTTCTGAGATTCTTCCTTGGTGAAGGATGACACCACCCATTAACTGAACACGGAAATGTCTGAGCCCTAAAACTCTTTTTGATGCTTCCCTCACTACAGCGTAGGCTTCCACCAGTATGTCATCTAACGTTTCGCCGTTTTTAAGTCTATTTTTAAATTCAAGTGTTTTATTTCTTAATTCTGCATCGGAAAGACTGGCTATGGTAGGTTCAAGTGTTTCAATTTGATCTACGATAGGTATAATTAATTTAATTTCTCTTTCACTGTGCGTACCAAATATCTTAGTTATAAAGCCCATATTATTTCACTCCTGTACTATTCTGATTCATTCAGTAAATGATGCAAGTCCAACCCCTGCCTAAATTGCGGGGACTTTCTTGATAGTTTAACTATGTTTTAACAGTTCAACCTATATTGTATCATTTACGCAGATACTATTCAACACTTTTCGTAAAGTATATTCCAGAATAAAGAGTTTGCTTTAGCAAACTCTCGCGCCGGGCGCGGTCGGAAAGCCGACATATTCTTTTCGCGCGGGTGTGCTCCTGCCCGGAGGGCTTTTTGCGCAATTGGACGCAATTTCCTATTCAATAACAAAAAGGGGGCTGTTCAGCCCCCCATGAAACAATAAAATTATCGATTTACATATGCTTTATTAATAAACACCATTACTTGCAGTTTAAAATTCTGGTTCGATTAAACCATAAGTATTACCCTTGCGCTTATACACCACGTTCACTTCATCTGTTTCTGCATTACGATATACAAAGAAATTATGTCCTAATAATTCCATCTGCACACATGCTTCTTCAGGATCCATGGGTTTTATTGCAAATTTCTTAGTCCTGATAATCTTAATGGAATCATCTTCTTCAAAATCATCGTCCATAAAAGTCTGGTTTAAATTAGCTGCTGCTTGTTTTTGTTGGACTATTTTATTTTTATATTTTCTTAATTGACGCTCAATTATTTCTTCTACTAAATCGATGGATACATACATATCATTGCTGGTTTGCTCTGCACGTACCATACTTCCTTTCATAGGAATTGTAACTTCGATTTTCTGCCTTTCTTTTTCTACACTCATTGTTACATGAATTTCAGTATCAGGAGTAAAATATCTCTCAAGTTTGCCGATTTTTTCGTAGACTGCTGTCTTAAGACCCTCTGTCACTTCAATATTTTTGCCGCTAATAATATAACGCATATTAATCAACTCCTTTTAACTTTCTTGTATAAATTTGTAGCCTTATTATACCACAAATCGTCTAAGGTGACAAGCTATTTCCCCGATTGTGATAATCCTTATTAATTAATTATCCTTAATATTACATGTTTACCTATTATTTTTTAAAATTATGATATATATCGCATTTTATCGCCATATTATTATTAATTGTACAACATATTTCTTATTTATTTGACAATAGCAATTGTTACCTTCTTTATAACTGTCCGTTGTAATATTACCATTTTTATCATTACTTACAAAACAAATATTCGCGCTTGACAGCATGTACCAATTCCACAGCAGTGGTTACCAATTGTGGATAATGTGGATAACTCAGTGTATAACTTCCTTTTCGTGTAGAATCAAGTTTTTAATATGTGGATAACTTTTGGATAAATGTACATGGGTTACCGTTCATACCTTTGCCCGTAAAAGCATATATTAATCTTTTGTGCAGTTTGTATACACTATAATTTGTCAAGGAGATATTTTATAACTCATCTCCTTATTCACTCAAAAAACTATTTGTTAAAATTAATACAATTTTCTAAATATTTTACTACATTTCATATTATATGTAATATTAACTGATAAATTCAAGTTTTAAACAAAATATTTTATTATAATCGACAGTTTGTTCGGATAATTGCGTATTCATACTATATTATACGGAAATAAATAAAAATGCCCACTATAGTTGAATGACAATATAAGGACGAGTTTTCAAAGTAAACTAAAAGTAATCCCTGACCCTAATTCCAACATGGCGCCCCACAAGCGTTTAGTGCCTCAAACATGGACAACTTATAAATAGTCTTATCATAAGAAAGATGCCAGACTCTAGCGCTGACGCGCTGTCACATTGCAGCCTAATCCATTTCAAGTGAATGACCATCCTACATAACTTTTTTTATGACATAGGGGGCAATTGCCTTTAACGTAAAAAAAGATGCTGAATATATGTTTTATACATATTCAGCATCTTCTATATAATTAATTTAAAACTCTTCTTGCTTTGTAAGGTGAACGATAATCGTAATTGGAAATCTTAATACCATCTCTTTCATTACTAGCATGTACAACTCTGCCACCGCCTATATATAAAGCTACATGGCTGACATTTCCGCTGCTGTTACAGTAGAAAATCAAATCTCCCGCCCGAAGATTACTAAAGCTAACCTCTTTGCCTGCAGATTGAGACTGGCTGCCGGATGTTCTTGCAATACTATAGCCAAAATGAGAGTATATAGATTGTACAAACCCGGAACAATCTGTACCGTTTGTCAAGCTTGTACCACCATAAACATAACGATTACCTACAAAATTAAGTGCGTAGTCGGCAATTTCATTTCCTGTGGATGAACTGCCTGAACTATTGTTTGAACTGTTATCTGAATTGTTATCGTTTGAGGAAGAATCATTTTTAGTCTGTTCTGAGTTTTTTGCCGCATTCTCAGCAGCTTCTTTTTGCTGTTCTTCCTTTTGTCTTTGTTCTTCCTGCTGCTGTGCCAATTTCTCCAGACGGTCCGCTTCAGCCTTCTTAGCTGCTTCTTCGGCTGCTAATTTAGCCTGTTCTTCTTCTATTGATATAGCATATTTAAAAACCACTTCTATGTTTACTAAATCTTTGGATACAAATCCAGTTATCTGTTCTTTTGTTCCGCTTTCATCCGATTCATCTTCATCGATTAAGATTTCTACCCAGTCATCATATTCTTTTACTATGTAATACTTTTCATCTTGAGGAATTAATGCCACTATGTCCGTATCTGTTCCCTGGCCTTCCCTGACACGTAATGTTTCTGTGTTAACAACCGCATACTTACTTGCAACATCATCAATCAGCTTTTCTGCGTCTTCTCCTATAGCTAAAAATTCAGCTTTTATATAACCGTCAACTTTACCGGAATGAATCTTAACCCAATCACCATCTGTTTCAAGAATGTCAGCAGCACAACCTGGATATAATTTGCCTACAACTTCACTTTCCTGATCTGGTTTACTTCTTATATTAACATAACTGTTCTCACTGGCAATCGAGATTCCTAAATTAGCATAAGGTGATTCAACCTTGGTAATCCCACTGGTACTTAACTTAGTTACCTTTTGTTTGGAAAAAGACTCCAGCAATTTTTCTGCATCTCCGGTTTGTTTATCCGCTGTAGCCGTATAATAATCATCTAATACAGGAGTTATACCCGCAATACCTTTATCCGCTGTACACGTTGCTGCTTTCACTGTAACACCATAACTTAAAGAAAGCAATAATGCTGTCGCACATAAGGACGCTTTAAAAGCCATACCTTTTATCATATGATAAGTGACCTCCTCATAAATTCATATGAATGTAATAAACCATTCATAATAAGCCATCATTTGTTTCATTTTCGATTTAAATATTACAATTTTATTAAATACACTGAGGTCATTATATCAAATCATTCTACTCCTGTCAACTGAAATATGCTTAAAATACTTTGTTTTTTTATTCATTTTCACTAAATCCGACATGTTTTTTCTACATTTTCATGCAATTTAATTAATTATAAAGTATTTAAGTACTTTTCTACTGCTGTAATGGAATTAGCACCATCAGAAGCAGCGGTAATAATCTGCCTTAACTCCTTTGTACGTACGTCTCCCGCTGCAAAAATTCCCGGAATATTTGTTTCGCAATTTTCACTGGCTATGATATAACCGTTAGCCTCTGTCTGGACAACTGTTTTATATACATCGGAATTCGGCATATTTCCCACAGCGATAAATACTCCATCTACTGAAAGTTCAGTATCCTCTTCTGTCTTAATGTTTTTTATGGTTACTTTCTCTACCTGTTCCTTACCTCTGATTTCTTCTACTATACTATCCCATATTATCTCTACATTTTCTAAAGATAATAATTTATTAATATAACTTCTTGCTGCCCTGAATCCATTTTTTCTATGGATTACATATACTTTTTTACACAATCTGGCTAAAAAAATAGCATCTTCAACCGCCACATCGCCACCGCCTACAACCGCAGTTATTTTATTTCGAAAGAAAGCTCCATCGCAGGTTGCGCAATAAGAAACTCCCATCCCGGCTAATTTTTCCTCTCCTTCAACTCTTAGCTTACGGGGATTGGCTCCAGTTGCAATAATGGCAGTTTTCCCCCTGTATATCGTTCCATCTTCCAGGGTTATTAATTTGATGCCATCATCAACTTGAAAATTTACTACCTCACCGGTAATAAACTTCATATCCAGACGGTCACAATGTTCCCTGAATTTTGTTCCTAATTCAAAACCACTTATACCTGGTATCCCGGGATAGTTATCTACTTCATACGTATTAATAATCTGTCCACCGCTCATCGGCGCTTTCTCGATAATAATGGTATCCAGCTCCGCTCTTCCTGCATATAATGCTGCTGCTAAGCCTGCCGGTCCGGAACCTATTATAATTACATCATAAACCTTATCCATGCTCTATAATCCTCCTGATTTTTTTCAATTATCCTTTATTCTATCCTTTTCATCTTTCCTTTTATTCTTTTTCTTATCGAGTACTCCCGGAAGCTCTCATAGTCTGTTTATTGATATTTTGAGTTGCCTATAAAATTTCATTTCCATTTTCGTGATATCCTATGTATGTTTTTACGCAGACCGTCTGAGCATCGCGAAGGAAAGGCAAGTAAAAATATACATAGTCCCCTTTATACAGTTTTGAATAAATGAGTACCATTTTAAACCATTCTATGATATAATAATTTTATTATTAATATTAGTCCGTAGAATACAATGTATTTCAGAATTCTATTATAACACATTATTTTAAATATTAAAATTCCGATTTGTTTCTTTTATCCTAATCAGACGAATCGGATCCGGTAAAGGGAGGAAACTGCATATGGATATAACAATGGCTTCCATGTTACAAAGTCAGTCACAAACAATTACAAGTGTTGATACGGCAGTACTGGGCATGAATCTTGATACAGTCAAAAAAATGGGTGGTGACCTTATTAAAATGATGGAACAATCCGTTAACCCTAATCTAGGTCAGAATATAGATATTAAACTATAACAATCTTCTATTTTATACATATATAATAAAAAAGTCTAACTCTTCGTTTTAAGTTTACCTTTTATTTGGTAACTTAAAACGAAGAGTTAGACTTTTTATATTGTAAGTTTTTATATTTTTTGAATTAAATATGTTTATATCGCTTTTATTTTATATCCTTTATATTATACCTTATTAATTTTTATTTCCACCGCTTATAAATCAATTTTCTTATGTTCTAAACTATTTAAATAAAAATAAGCGTACAATGGAGTAAAATTTTTCTGTACTTTGTTCCGTTATTTCAGGTATATATAATTCATTAATCACCATAAGTACTATACATATAACCATACCTGCGATTAAACTGATGGTTATTAACCGGCCTTTTTGGGATGGTGCTTCATAAGGATAATCCTGTAAACTTAAATCCCCTTCCTGCGTATAGCTTTCCATCTGCAGGCGTGTATCTGCAGTCCTTTTTTTACTAAATATTCTTTTCACATGATCCCATCTTCCTGAATTCTTAGCAATTGTCCTAAATACGATGAAGGCTAATGCGGTAGCTATTAAAGCAGTTATTCCATAGCTTCTTATAACATATCCTAAATCCAGGTTATCTGCAAGACCGGAATTCATTGATTTAATCAGATCCTCCGCATTATATTGATCTGATCCGTAAAGAGCTTCCAGTAATTTAAAAAGCTTCGGATACAATGCCATTACCAGTACTGAGGTTCCATTAATAAAGAAATGTACAATCATGGTTGCCAAAATAGAATCCGTTGCTTCAATTAACAGTGCGAATACAATTCCCATTGCAAAAGCATAAGAAAACTGATTTAAATTTCCATGTATGATACCAAATAAAAAACTACTTAAAAAGATTCCCTTTAAAGCATGTACTTTGCTGTATTCATTATAAAATATTCCCCTATATACAGATTCCTCTAATACACATGGAATAAACGCAACCATAATAAGGCTGAGTAAAAATCCGTTATTGTTTACGATATTGGTCATGAAATCCGTCGTATCATTCTGTACATACAGCATAGATATGGCATTAATCAGATTCATCAGCGGCGAAATCAAATAGGCAAAAATTATAATCAAAACGATATTCGATATTTTAATCTTACGGAACCGTATTGCATGCGTAACATTTACTTTCTGCGTTATAAGATAAATTGCCGAGGGAATAATCAGTATGAACTGTGACATTAAAAGTATCAGAAAATAATTATCCGAATATTCCAAAATCCATGAATTAATAACAGAACCAACAATGGATATAAGCACTGTAGCTAAAAACACCCGATTTACTGATTTTACTCTATTCATTAAGCTTTACACCTGCTTTTCATCATCTATTTTCTTAACTAATACATTTAACCAGACTTCATCCCCCTGCTCATTCCTTACATCAGAGCTTTTCCATATTTCCAATAAATCAAGTTCAGAAAATCTATTAATTATATCTTTCATTTCTTTTGTTTTAAAATCATTAAAATACCGGCCATTTCGAAAGCCTGTAAACTCTCCATATTTAAAGGACATATATAATACGCCGCCCGGTTTTAAGCAGTTAACTACTTTGCCGAATATGTCTTCAAAATCATCCGGCGAAGTATGTAATAATGAAGCACATGCCCAAATTCCATCGAATACCTCATCAAAATCCAGTTCAGAAAATTGCATCCAAAGAACGTCCTGTCCGATATGTATAGAAGCCAGTTCACATAACTCTTTTGAACCATCTATCGCAGTTACGCCAAAGCCTCTTTGAATCAGATATAAGCTGTCTCTTCCTGATCCGCAGCCTAAATCCAGAATTTCTCCGCCTTCCGGTACATGGCTGGTAAATTTGTCCAAAACTTCTCCCATATCTAATTCTACTGTACTTTCAAAGTATAAATTCGCGTACTTATTATAATAGTCTATCGAGTCCAACAAAACCCATCCTTTCAATCCCAATACGTTTTACTTACAAACCGGTATTATTATCATATTTAATTTTAGTTACTAACCTGCAATATTAACATTATAGCAAACAATACTCGAAATATCCAGTAAATTACACCGGAATTTTATAACAGTAATCCTACGTATGTTACTATTCACAGCTCTGCAAAAATCAGCTGTGAATAGTAACCGAATTATATAATTACGAATCAAAAATTTATTAATTTTAGTTTTTATTTATTACTCAGTTTTTAGGAACTAAAGTGTAGCAATAGCTTCAATCTCAATTAAGACATCCTTGGGTAGTCTTGCAACTTCAACACAGGATCTGGCTGGACAGTCTTTTGTAAAGTAGGTGGCATAGACTTCGTTCATTGCTGCGAAGTCACCCATATTCTTTATAAATACTGTGGTTTTTATAACATTATCCATATTAGTACCGCAGGCTTCTAATAGTGCCGATAAACTTTTTAACACACGCTCTGCCTGTACCTTAATATCGCCTTCTACAAGGTTGCCATCTTCTGGATTAATTGGGATAACACCGGATGTATAAACCATATTGTTTATTTCTATAGCCTGTGAATAAGGCCCAATTGCAGCCGGCGCTTTTGTTGTAGTAATTACTTTTTTCATAACTTTCATGACCTCCATAAATTGTTTGAGTAATCAAGAAAACTCCCACGGCCTGTTTTTACTGATATTTTAGATGTTGCCGGAAAAATCTATCTCTATTTTCAGCATCATAATATCTTCAAAGACCTCATTTAGTTTCCGGGGATACTCTGTCTTTTCTTTAATATAACAATTATATACCAATCGTACAAGGATTTCACTACTTTTCTGAAATAAACTTATAAACTGTGAATTAATATTTGTATCAAATTAAATAGATTAATGCTATAATGATTGGTAAATGAACTAAAGGAGTTATTTTATGTACAGTTTTACAAGTCGCGTCCGTTATAGCGAAGTCGATAATGAAAAAAAAATGGATATGTACTCCATAATCAATTATTTTCAAGACTGCAGTATCTTTCAATCTGAAGATATTGGTATGGGACTTACATATTTGGAGAAAAATAAACGTGTATGGTTAATGAATGCATGGCAGATAATCGTAAACCGCTTTCCATCTCTGGGAGATGAGATTACCGTCTCAACATGGGCTTATGATTTTAATAGCATGTATGGATACCGGAATTTTATGATTAAAGATTCCCGCGGAGAGGTTGCAACCTTTGCTAATTCCATTTGGGTTTATATGGATACTGAAAATTATCATCCTATAAAAGTAAAAGAAGAAGATATAAGAGGTTATAATCCTGAAGAAAAATTTGATATGGATTATGCACCACGTAAAATATTCATTCCCAAAAATATGGATTCCTTAACCGGATTCCCGGTAGTACGCTCAAATATTGATACCAATAATCATGTAAATAATGGGCAATATATAAAAATGGCGGAAGAGTTTCTGCCAAGTAATTACAAGATCAGACAAATGAGGGCAGAATACAGAATGTCCGCTGTTTTAGGTGATATTATTGTACCCATGGTATGTAAAGATAATGATACCTATACCGTGGTTCTCGCCAATACAGAAGAAAAACCCTTTACAATTATTGAATTTAAACAACAGGAGGATTTATGATAAAATTAGGTGAAGTACAAACTTTAGAAGTTGTTAAGACCACTGATTTCGGTATTTATCTGGGTGAAATAGGCAGTGATGCCCTATCAGATAGTTCAACTTATACCAGCAGAACAGATCGCCGGGGAAAGTCAGCCTATGCGGACAGACCGGTCAGACAAGGACAAGCCTCTTTTAGCAAAAATGAAGTAAATAGAATTCTATTACCAAAAAACCAGGTGCCAAGTGAAATCAAAAACGGAGACCCGCTGGAAGTATTTGTATATAAAGATTCGGAAGACCGGCCGATAGCAACCACCACTATCCCTGAATTAACATTAGGAAAAACTGCACTCCTAAGAGTGAAGGAAGTAACCACCATTGGTGCATTCTTAGAATGGGGACTTGCAAAGGATCTTATGCTGCCCTTCAAAGAACAAACTGCCAGGGTTCATACAGGCGAAGATGTAGTAGTTTCTCTATATATTGATAAAAGTGAGCGTTTATGCGCAACAATGAAAGTATATGATTATTTGGACTGCAATTCTCCTTATCATAAGGATGACCGTGTGATTGGTATTGTTTATGAACTTATTGATAGTTTTGGTGCATTTGTAGCTGTGGATAACCGTTACTGTGCATTAATTCCTGCTAAAGAGCTTCATCGCCCCTTAAAGGTAGGTGACAGTGTGGAAGCGAGAGTCATCCAGGTCAAAGATGATGGTAAATTGGATTTAAGTATCCGTGAAAAATCTTATGTCCAATTGGATTCTGATGCTGAAATGATCTTTACAAAATTACAGGAAGCCGGTGGTTTCCTTCCCTTTCATGATAAAACGGATTCCGAAGTAATTAAGACACAGTTTAATCTCAGTAAAAATGCATTTAAACGTGCAATTGGAAGACTCATGAAGGAAAGCCGTATCACCATATCTGATACCGGTATCACCGAGATAAAAACCCAATAATTTTTAAGCTTGGTTATTTTTATCAATTACAGACTGTATAAAAATAGGTTGCTGCATAATAACAATAAAAACTCCAACAACAAAATGGGACTGTTACGAAACAGCTGCTTTACTTATTTGAAAGGATTGGGAATAAATATACCCAATCCTTTTATTAGGGTTTTTAAGGTATTTTTGCAACAGTCCATATTATTGTATTAGTTATTTTAACAATTTATTTTATTTCAATTTAGTTGTCTAAAAACCTCATTTTAGGATTTTGATTATCCTTCGGATTATTTCTTTTTTGCGGTAAATCTTCATCCTTGTAAAGATTTCCTAAATTATTAACCAATTTATCCTTACATGTCTTGCAAAACCTTCCTGTCTTAATCATTGCCCCACAGTTTTCGCATTCAATGCCTACCATAGAATCTGGTGAAAACGCCAGTCTCTCTTCCCTTATCCACTTTTGGATCTGTATGGTGGTCACATCATTTTCCTCCGCTACTTCCTGCATACCTGCTCCAGGATGGTTGTAAATATATTCTTTTACTACTGCAAATTTATCCTCCAATACCTTTAAACAAGCATTACACAAGGGAGGCAATCCGTTGATATAATTATATAATTTCCCGCAATTTTTACAATTTCGTACATCCATATCTTCATCCTCCTTAGAATCCTTTACCAATACAAACACTTAGAAAATAAACTTCATCAATACCATTTTGCAATAATATATTTGTGCAGGCTTCAATCGTGCTGCCTGTGGTATAAATATCGTCTATTAGCATTACCTTATGGATCGTACCTTGGAATCTGCTGCTTTCCCCTTCCGAATAAGTGAATGCTTTTTCTAAATTTTTTAACCGTTCTTTATCATTTAACAATTTCTGAGGCAATGTTTTTTTATCTCTTTGCAAGAGATGGGATAATACTGCAATATTCAGCTTTGTGCCAATACCTTTTGCTAAGATATCCGCCTGATTATAACCTCGTTGCATTTGTTTACTTTTATGAATGGGTATGGGAACCAATACATCAGGTGTGATTTTTTTAATATCCAAACCAAACCTTTTGATTATCTCATCAATATAAAAGTCACTATATTCTTTTCTTCCATGAAATTTAAAATCTGCTATGGATTTCTTCATAATCGGGTCATATGTCCATAACGCATAACCCTTTATATAATGATGTTTTTTTGTCTCACAATCATGGCAATATTCCTTTTCATCTGATTCTATCGGTTTACCGCACTTTTTACATCTAGGTTCTTCTATTGGTTTTAATTTTAATTTACAAGGAGGACATACCAATTTTCCCCTGGGTTTTACTATATCACCGCAAATTGGACATCTTCTTGGATATAAAATATCGATGATTGCCTTAAACAAATTTCTCCCCCTGCTGTTATTTATACCTGTATCCTGGTGTTATAAAATCCCTCCCTCATTACTTAATACATAATTTCTTTCTTTTTAATTATGAAAGCGTGTATTTTAGAATAATTTTTCAGGATATACCCCTTGGTTAATTAATGCACGGAAAGATTCCTCAACCGATTGCTTATCTTCTTTATAAGTAACACCAAACCATTTATCCTTAGAAGAAAGTACATGAACCAATGCTTTGCCTTCCTTCACAAGTCTTCCTACTTCTTCCGGAAGTAAATATTCTGACTTTAATTCACTTCCCTGCTCATCCAGAAAAGTGATGAAACCCGATTGAAGCTCTGTTAAAAGACCGGTTGTGAAACCCCACATATTCATGGAAACAGCACAATTTAAATCGATTGTAATCTCCCCACCCTTTCCGTCAGATGCTACGGCAGAATCACCTTTTTTTTCTATCTCCCTGGTTTCGACTATATTCGCCAATAATCCATTTTTATCAACCTGGCATACCCCCCTGGTAACCGTACCATTATCACTTAAGGTATTTCCCAAAATAAATCCAGCCATACAGTAATCGTTCTCAGCTTCTGATTTAATATCTGCCAAATAATCATGAACCTTGACAAATGCTTCTTTACCATAATAATCATCCGCATTAATTACGGCAAAAGGTTCATTTATTGCATCAAGACAGCATAGTACCGCTTGTCCGGTACCCCATGGTTTAGTTCTGTCCGCCGGTACACTGTAACCGGCAGGCAGTTTATCAAGTTCCTGAAAAACATAATCCACATCAACGATTTTTGATATACGGTTTCCAATTATTTCTTTAAAATCCTGTTCCAGATCCTTTCTTATAATAAAAATTACTTTATTAAAGCCTGCTGCTATCGCATCATAAATAGAATAATCCATTATAATTTCTCCGCTTGGACCCACCGGCTCCAATTGTTTGATTCCGCCATATCTGCTTCCCAGTCCGGCCGCCATTATTACTAATGTTGTTTTTTTCATAATATCTCCTTTCGTTTCCCGACCTTCTATATTCTTAATTTCATTATTATATTCTATCTTTTGTACGATTAAAATAAACCTTTATACTTAATTTTAATCTATCGCTGTTATTCTGCTTATCATTTCATAAGCTATTATCTGATTAACTATCATTATATATATTATACCCCAGATTTCCAAATTTTGCACCAAGTAATTTGCCTTTATTTTAAGTATAATTCCTTGATCCGTTCCGACAGTCCGGAATATCTTCGCTGTTCACTTTCATTATCAATCATCATTTGAACGATATTCTGACTTCCCACAATAGTAACGCAACTTTTAGCCCTGGTAACAGCCGTATAAAGCAGATTCCTGTTTAACAGCATCCTGGGACCTGTTAATAGCGGCATAACTACCGCCGGATACTCACTGCCCTGTGATTTATGAATGGTAATCGCATAAGCCAATTCCAGTTCTTCTAATTGGCTGAAGGTATATTCGACCATTCTTCCTTCATCAAATTCTACGGTGACCTGTTCAGCAAACAGGTTAATTTCCTTAATAATTCCTGTATCACCATTAAAAATTCCGGTTCCATTCTCTGTGGTAATTCCATATCGGCTTTTAATTTCCCAGATAAGCTGATAGTTATTCTTTATCTGCATAACCTTATCACCTTCCCTGAATATACAATTATGAAATTCTTTTTCTCTTTTTTCATTGGAGGGAGGGTTTAAAAACTGCTGTAATACCTGATTTAACCGTTCAACACCTAATTCCCCTTTTCTCATAGGCGTCAATACCTGAATATCAAAGGTAGTTGCATTTACATATTTTGGCATCTTATCACGCACCAAAGCGACTATAACCTGAATAATAACCGTTACATCATCCCTCTTGAGCAGAAAGAAATCTTTACTCTTATTATCTAAATTAATCTGTTCACCGGCATTGATTTTATGGGCATTGACAATAATATCGCTTTCCGTAGCCTGTCTGAATATCTTAGTTAATTTGACTACATTAAAGTTATGGGAGTTTAAAATATCCTTTAGTACATTACCAGGTCCCACTGAGGGAAGCTGATTTACATCACCTACCAGAATTAATCTGGTACCTACAGTAACAGCACGCAATAAAGCATGTATTAAGCCTATATCAACCATGGACATCTCATCGATAATGATAACATCCGTTTCTAATGGATTTCCTTCATTTCGCTCGAATACTAATCTGTTTTCGATATCACCGGACATTTTAGATATCTCTAATAATCTGTGTATGGTCCTTGCCTCATATCCGGTAGTTTCCGTCATTCTTTTTGCAGCCCTCCCGGTCGGAGCCGCTAATAAAAGATCCATTCCTTCTGCTTCAAAAAATCGGATAATTGCATTAATCGTAGTTGTTTTACCGGTTCCTGGTCCTCCTGTAATAACAAGTAATCCGTTTCTTGCAGCTTCAACTACCGCAGTACGCTGCATTTCATCTAGTTCTATTTGAAACTGTTTTTCAACAGTGGCCAATCTATAATCAATTTCTGTTAAAGATAAATCATACTTTATATTTAAGTCGCAAAGCATCTTTGCGGAATTTAGTTCCAGATAAAATAAACTGGCACCGTAAATCTGCTTAACGCCTTCGTTTTCACGGATCATAATTTTTTTGTCCATGGCCAGGTCCATGATGAAATGTTCTATCCCGCTTACATCCGCACCCAGAAGTTCTGCCGTTCTGGCGGCTAACACATCTTCCGGCAAATAAACATGTCCTCCCGCACTTGCCTGCAGCAAAGCATATAAAATACCCGCTTTCATCCTATAATCGGAATCTGTTCCAATACCAAGCTTAGATGCAATTTCATCTGCCAGTTTAAATCCAATTCCGGTAATGTCCTCAGCTAACTTATAAGGATTTTCTTTTATAATCTGATACATCTTAGCACCATATTCTTTATATATTTTAACAGCTAACGCTGTCGTAATACCAAATTGCTGGAGAAACAGCATTGCTCCCCGCATATCTTTTTTATCATCAAATTGTTTGGCAATCTCCTTAGCCATATTTTCACTGATGCCTTTTACTTCGGCCAATCGTTCAGGTTCTTCTTCAATAATACGGAAGGTATCCTTTTTAAACCTTCTGACTATACGTGAAGCCAATGCATTTCCAACACCTTTAATTGCTCCTGAACCTAAATATTTCTCAATTGACTGTAAATCTTCCGGTTCCATAAACTCATAGTTTTGAATCTGAAATTGCTCCCCATATAATTGATGGGCAATATAATTTCCGGTGGCACGAATAAATTCTCCTTCACTGATAAAAGTAAATGATCCAACACATGTCATTTCAACCTTATCATTGACCAGGGTTAAAACTGTATAACCATTTTCTGTGTTACGAAACACTATTTTATCTACATATCCTTCCAAAATTTCAGACAATTTATTCCCACCTCCTTTTACTAAAGAGAGTACCCTCGGAAACTCTCACAGCCTGTATTTACTGTTATTTTAGAAGCTGGCAATTTTACCTCCATTTTCGTGATGTCATATGTATGTTTTTACGCAGACCGTCTGAGCATAGCGAAGGAAAGGCAAGTAAAAACATACATATGATAGACAGAAAATGTTCTCAGATTATATTCAGTATCTAAAATATCTTCAATTGCTACTATTAGTTTCCGGTAGTACCTTAAAGAACATTCTCGGAAACTCCGATTATAAAGGTAATGTCCCAAAACTTTTAACAGTAACAATAACGCCTAGAATGAGTGCCTGAACCCACCTCCATTACGACCATAGATCCCAAATTGGGAGCGGTCTATTGTCATAAATTAAAAATCAGAGATTTGGGTTAGTCATATTTCTAGGCGCAATTAAATCTTAAGTTATGGGGCTTATATATGTAATCTTATTTATTTCTTTTCATAGATTCATAGAGCATTTGTGCAATACCTATATCTCCTTTTTCCGTAACGTCATCAGCATATTTCTGATTCAGCATATCTCCAAAATAATTCAGATATTGATTATTTCCCTCTTCACTATCAGGAACCGTTTTTTTCATTTCTTTAAACATCTGTTCAACGAAATATGATTCAAAGCTTTTACAGACATCCATTAATTCCTTATCAGAGGAGTTGTCTAAATTATCCTTAAGTTTTGATTCCAGTTTATTTGTATTATTAGAGGTATCCAATGCCGTTCCTGCAACACTAATTAATGAATCATTACCAATAGCTATACTCATAGGGCTACCTCCTTATTATCTTCGTAAATTATTAGCTTGCTGCAACATTTCATCTGCTGCTGTAATCGTTTTTGAGTTCATTTCATAGGCTCTTTGTGCTACGATAAGATCTACCATTTCATTCACTGCCTGTACATTAGAGCCTTCCAAATTTCCTTTTTTAATAACACTCTTTTTCAAATTAGCATCCTCGGATTCTAATCTTGCAGTTCCGGAAGCTGCCGTTTCTTTTAATATGCTGTCAGATGTTTTTTCAAGTCCGGCAGGATTATTAAATTGAGCGAGGCTGATTTGGATTCCAATAGGCTGTAAATCACCATTCGTATCCGGATATTGAAGATTGCCATTATCATCAACTTCTAAAGATGCCGTATCTATATTAGCGTCTAATACAATAGGTGCACCCGATGTATCTAAAACAGGGTACCCTTCCGTTGTGGCAAGAGTCAGACCATTCGTACCCATAGACATGCCAAAAGAACCATTTCTTGTATAACCTATACTTCCATCACTTGTCTGTACTCTGAAAAATCCGTTACCTTGAATGGCAAAATCAAAATCATTACCGGTTTCTTGTATATTCCCCTGTGAATATTGAGATAGAATAGCGGAATTCTTAACTCCAAGGCCGGTCTGTATTCCCAGCGGTTTGTCAGTTCCGTCAGTATTCGTGGATTTTTCCTGTATTGTTTGATATAATAATGATTTGAATTGCACAGTTTCTTTTTTAAATCCGGTTGTATTAATATTGGCCAAATTATTTGAAATAGTATCTACATTGGTTTGCTGTGATATCATACCGGAAGCTGCTGTCCATAATGAACGCATCATAGGCTTACATCCTTTCTTTTGTAATTACTGTATTATTATTAAATCTTACCTACTGAATTAGCTGCAAGATCCAGGGTACCATCTACTGTCTGAATTACCTTTTGGTTTGCTTCATATGCCCTGGTAACTGAAATCATGTCTACCATCTCCGAGATGACATTCACATTCGATTGCTCGGTATACCCCTGTCTGATTGCTGCCGTTCCCGTTTCCTCACCAGCACCATCTAAAGCTAAATACATACTGTCGCCCTGTTTTTTAAGATAATTATAATCTGCAAAATCAGTAGTCTGAACTTTATCAATATAAACTTCATCTGCATAGATAGAACCATCTGTGTCAACAGCGATATTAGCTGCATCAACCGGTATGGTAATCTCTCCGCCCTCACCCATTAAAGAATTCCCATCGGCATCCACAATTTTACCATCCTGATTCATTGTAAAAGAACCATCCCTGGTATATTTCATTATTTCATTACCATTTTCATCTTTCGTCGAAACCTTAAAAAATCCTTTTCCTTCGATTGCTAAATCAAACGGATTACTGGTTTTCCTTAATGACCCTTGTCCATAATCGGTATAAACTTCCCCTAATTTAACTCCGAGGCTCATAGTGCCAATCGGTCTGTCGTTATATTGTTCTGATGCATCCTTGATTTTAATGGTTAACAAATTATCAAAAGATTGATTGGTAACATTGTCTTTTTTATATCCTATTGTTGCTGCATTAGCTAAGTTATTAGATATAATATCTAATCTCTTTTGTTCATTCGCCATGCCTGTCCATGCCGTATATAGACCTCTTACCATATTTACTCCTATCTTCCCGCCTTTTCCGGGCATAAAAAAGTTGTCCTGATTTATGTCATCTATCTATATATCGGCTAATCTCTCTTTCCACTTAAGAACTCTACGAATTTTCCTGTTCCAATTGCTACAGCTGTCATCGGGTCTTCTGCCGTCATTGTATTAATTCCAGTTTTGGATTCGATTAATTCTTCCAATCCATAAAGTAAACAACCGCCGCCTGTTAATACAATACCACGATCTGCGATGTCTGCAGCTAATTCCGGAGGTGTTTTCTCCAGTACGCTGTGTACTGCTTCAACGATTTGGGATGTGGTCTCCTTTAAGGCTTCTTCTGTTTCATCAGAAGTAACAGTAATCGTTTTAGGAAGACCGGTAACTAAATTACGTCCTCTGACATCCATTGTTACTACTTCCGGTCTTTTAAATGCCGAACCTATCTTTATTTTAATATCTTCTGCTGTTCTTTCACCAATTAACAGATTATGTTTCTTACGCATATATCTGACAATAGCTTCATCAAAATCATCACCGGCAATTTTAATAGAAGTACTTACTACAGTACCTCCTAATGAAATTACGGCAATGTCAGAGGTCCCCCCGCCTATATCTACAATCATATTACCACAGGGTCTGGAAATATCAATGCCTGCACCAATTGCTGCTGCAATAGGTTCTTCTATAATAGCAACTTCTCTGGCACCTGCCTGATAAGTTGCATCTTCAACGGCCTTCTTCTCAACTTCTGTAACACCGCTAGGTACACACACACTGATTCTTGGTTTGCGGAAACGTTGTTTACCGACTGCTTTTTGTATAAAATACTTAAGCATTTTCTCCGTTACGGTATAATCAGATATTACACCCTGCCTTAACGGACGCACCGCTACAATATTACCCGGTGTTCTTCCGAGCATCAATCTTGCTTCTTCCCCAATGGCTTTTATTTTATTTGTATCTCTATCAAAGGCAACAACCGATGGCTCCTTTAACACTACACCTTTTCCCTTTATATAAACCAAAACACTTGCTGTCCCTAAATCAATTCCAATATCACTGCCTAACATAATGATCTCCTTTCGCTTCCTACTTATATTCTGTCTGCAGGCTTGTTCCACCATGAGTTGCTTGCAGGCTTTGTATTCTATTCATTTGTTCAAATGCCGGTTTTAACAGCATTTCCAGCCTATACCCTGTATTGTATAATCTAATTTTTTCCAATACGCTGTCAATTAAACATATATGGTTATATTATATACATATTTTTGGAATATTTCAAAGGAAATTTTTAAAAAATGCTATTTTGCACCATATTTAAGAAAGAATTAAGAAATTATAGAATCAATACATAAGAAGTAAAGAGAATTTAAAAAATCCCCTGCAAAAGCAGAGGATTTTATTATTGTTAATTAAGCAATGATTGTAGCGACCTTACCTGAACCAACTGTTCTACCACCTTCACGGATAGCAAAGCCTAAACCTTGTTCCATAGCGATAGGATGGATTAATTCGATACTCATTTCGATATTGTCGCCAGGCATACACATTTCTACACCTTCTGGCAGATTACAAACACCAGTTACGTCCGTTGTCCTGAAATAGAACTGTGGTCTGTAGTTGTTGAAGAAAGGAGTATGACGTCCACCTTCATCTTTAGTTAAGACGTATACCTGTGCTGTAAATTTCTTGTGGCATTTGATTGTGCCTGGTTTGCAAAGAACCTGACCTCTTTCGATTTCATTTCTTTGAACACCACGAAGAAGTGCACCGATGTTATCACCAGCACGCGCTTCATCAAGAAGCTTTCTAAACATTTCAATACCGGTTACGACAACTTTACGGGTTTCTTCTTTAATACCAACAATTTCAACTTCTTCAGATACCTTAAGAATTCCACGTTCAACACGGCCTGTAGCAACAGTACCACGTCCTGTGATAGAAAAAACGTCTTCAATTGGCATTAAGAAAGGTTTATCTGTTTCCCTCTGAGGATCAGGAATCCAACTATCAACAGCATCAAATAATTCAATAATTTTATCGCCCCATTCACTTGAAGGATCTTCAAGTGCTTTGAGAGCAGAACCCTGGATAATTGGAGTATCATCACCAGGGAATTCATAATCACTTAATAATTCCCTGATTTCCATCTCTACTAATTCAAGAAGTTCAGGATCATCAACCATATCACATTTGTTCATGAATACTACGATATAAGGAACACCTACCTGACGGGATAATAAGATATGCTCTTTTGTCTGAGCCATAACACCGTCTGTAGCAGCAACAACAAGGATAGCTCCATCCATCTGAGCGGCTCCTGTAATCATGTTCTTAACATAGTCAGCATGTCCTGGGCAGTCAACGTGAGCATAATGTCTGTTCTTTGATTCATACTCAACGTGAGCTGTAGAGATAGTAATACCTCTTTCTCTTTCTTCTGGAGCCTTATCGATCTGATCGAATGCTATTGATTCACCAGTTCCTAATCTTTCGTGAAGAGTCTTAGTAATCGCTGCTGTTAATGTAGTTTTACCATGATCTACATGACCAATGGTTCCGATATTACAATGTGGTTTGTTTCTTTCGAACTTAGCTTTAGCCATTTTATAAAGTCCTCCTTTAATTAAATGCTTCTTAATAAGCATGAGCTTATGATAAGTATATACTTATCTACACTGCCCATTTTGGGCTATTGGGTTTGTCTTATACGCCTAATTATATTTCAATTTAGAAATATTTTCAAGCTAAATTAATGAATCGCGCAAATTTTTTGTGCATAATCCATTTTAAACAAATATTAAAATTATTATTAATTTTTTCCTTTTGCTGCAAGTACTTTTTCCTGTACATTCTTAGGAACCGGTTCATAATTTGAGAAGAACATGGAGTAAGCACCACGACCCTGTGTTCTGGAACGCAGGGAAGTTGAATATCCAAACATTTCAGACAAAGGAACAAATCCCCTGATTAATTTAGTTCCGTTAACATCTTCGGATCCTTCGATACGTCCACGACGTGCACTGATATCACCGATAACATCACCCATATAATCATCCGGAACAGTAACTTCAACTCTCATGATAGGCTCAAGAAGAACCGCACCTGCTTTGTGCATGGCATCTTTAAATGCCATGGAACCGGCAATCTTAAATGCCATTTCATTGGAATCGACTTCATGGTAAGAACCATCATAAACGGTAGCCCTAATACCAAGAACAGGATATCCGCCAAGAATACCGGCTTTAGTTGCTTCTTCGATACCGGCACCAACTGCTGGAATGTATTCCCTTGGAATAGCACCACCAACAACGGTTGAAACGAACTCGAATGTTTTCTCAGCATTGGCATCCATTGGCTCAAATTTAACTTTACAGTGTCCGTATTGTCCACGACCACCGGATTGTTTTGCATATTTACTGTCAACATCAACTGCTTTTGTAAAGGTTTCTTTGTAAGCAACCTGAGGTGCACCTACATTCGCTTCCACTTTGTATTCCCTTAAAAGTCTGTCTACGATAATTTCAAGGTGAAGCTCACCCATTCCGGCAATGATTGTCTGACCTGTTTCTTCATTCGTGTAACATCTGAAAGTAGGATCTTCTTCTGCAAGTTTTGCAAGGGCTTCACCCATTTTATCCTGGCCTGCTTTTGTTTTAGGTTCGATTGAAACCTCAATAACCGGTTCAGGGAATTCCATGGATTCAAGTATAACAGGGAATTTTTCATCACAGATTGTATCACCCGTAGTAGTAGTTTTAAAACCAACTGCCGCTGCAATATCTCCTGCATATACTTTTTCAAGATCTTCTCTCTTATTCGCATGCATCTGAAGAATACGGCCAACACGTTCTTTCTTTCCTTTTGTTGAATTAAGTACGTAGGAACCTGCGTTTAAAGTACCAGAGTAAACTCTGAAGAAAGCAAGCTTTCCTACGAAAGGATCGGCCATAATTTTAAATGCCAGTGCTGAAAAAGGTTCATCATCAGAAGATCTTCTATGCATTTCATTACCTTCTTCATCAACACCTTTGATATCAGGAACGTCAGTAGGTGAAGGCATATATTCAATAACAGCATCTAACAATTTCTGAACGCCCTTATTCTTATACGCGGAACCGCAGGTAACAGGAATAAGTTTAACATCTATTGTTGCTCTTCTAAGAGCTGCTTTTAATTCTGCAGTTGAAGGTTCTTCACCCTCTAAGAATTTTTCTATTAAATCATCGTCTGTTTCACAGATTAGTTCAATCATCCCTGCCCTGTATTTATCAGCCTGATCCTTCATATCATCCGGAATCTCTTTAATTGAAATATCTTCGCCCTTATCATCATTATAATAATAGGCTTTCATTTCAAACAAATCGATTAAGCCGATAAAGCTGTCTTCTTTACCGATTGGTAATTGAATCGGCACAGGAGTTTTACCTAATCTTGTTTTAATCATGCTAATTACATTATAGTAATCAGCGCCGGAAATGTCCATTTTATTTACAAATGCCATTCTCGGTACATTATATTTATCAGCCTGACGCCATACTGTCTCTGATTGAGGTTCAACACCGCCCTTAGCGCAGAATACACCAACTGCACTATCAAGTACACGCAATGAACGCTCTACTTCAACTGTAAAATCAACGTGTCCCGGTGTATCAATAATATTAATACGGTGTTCCAGGGCACCTGGAATTTTCTTATGTTCAAATTCCTGTGTCCAGTGACAAGTTGTAGCGGCTGAAGTTATAGTGATACCTCTTTCCTGTTCCTGCTCCATCCAGTCCATGGTTGCAGTTCCTTCATGAGTATCACCGATTTTATAGTTTACACCGGTATAGTACAAGACACGCTCGGTAAGTGTTGTCTTACCAGCATCTATATGGGCCATTATACCGATATTCCTAGTTCTGTCTAACGGATATTCTCTTCCAGCCAAGGAAATTCCTCCTTAATTCAAGTGGTTCACCCATTCGATCATAATCGATAATGGATTATATCAATAATTACATTGTAAAATATATATAAGACTGCTGCCTTTGATGACACGGCCTGGGGAAGATGCTTTTATCTTTTAATAAATAACAGTGTTTTACCGCAGCATCTATTATGGAAACTTATATCCTGTTCCTATAATATACCTCTAACGGCAGTAATTATACCCAAAGTATCATCACTGCCAAAGCCTTCCTTTTATTCCTGCTTCTTACCAGCGGTAATGAGCAAATGCCTTATTTGCATCTGCCATCTTATGCATATCTTCTTTTTTCTTAACAGCGGATCCAGTATTGTTAGCTGCATCCATAAGCTCATTCGCTAATTTTTCTTCCATTGTCTTTTCTCCTCTTTTACGAGAATAAAGTGTAAGCCAACGAAGAGCTAATGCCTGTCTTCTGTCCGGTCTGACTTCGATTGGTACCTGGTATGTTGCACCGCCGATACGTCTTGCTTTAACTTCCAATACTGGCATGATATTGTTCATAGCTTCTTCAAATATTTCAATTGCTTCCTTGCCAGTCTTAGCTGCTACTTTGTCAAATGCTCCGTATACAATCTTTTGTGCAGTACCTTTCTTACCGTCTAACATAATGTTATTGATAAGTTTAGTAACAATTTTGCTGTTATAAATAGGGTCTGCTAATACATCTCTTTTTTGTATATGTCCTTTACGTGGCACGTTTCTTCCCTCCTTAATAATCCTTATTGAAGTCCAATAAGATCTTCTTAAATCATCGGTACTCACATATCCCCAACCTACATGGGGCAGTACAGGATTTAACCCATACTTTCATTGTGTTCGCGCACAGTTTAACTCTTTTTCAAATCTATTCCCTCTGTCAGAAAACGAGTTTCTAAACGTCGGTGATAAAACGCAACCCAGAAATTTTATCTGAAATCTGAAATTAAAAATTAACCCGGCACTTAATGATTAGTGAAAAAACTGAATGATTATTTACCTGCTTTCGGTCTCTTTGCTCCGTACTTGGAACGAGCCTGTCTTCTCTTAGCAACACCTGCTGTATCTAATGTTCCTCTGACAATGTGATAACGGGTACCGGGTAAATCCTTTACCCGGCCACCTCTGATCAGAACAACACTATGCTCCTGAAGGTTATGACCTTCACCCGGGATATAGCTTGTTACTTCGATTCCGTTAGAAAGACGAACTCTGGCAATTTTTCTAAGAGCAGAATTAGGCTTCTTAGGAGTAGCTGTTCTAACTGCTGTACAAACACCTCTTTTTTGTGGTGCTGAACTATCCGTAGATCTCTTATTCAAGGAGTTAAATCCCTTTTGAAGAGCTGGGGAAGTAGATTTCTTCTCTACTGTCTTTCTACCTTTTCTAACTAATTGATTAAATGTAGGCATTAATTTTCACCTCCTGATGATTATTAGAATTACTTGGGTTGCCTCTTGTTTGTCTGCATTATATACACATAAATATTGACGCAATATAAAATCGCGCTTACTGATTATACTTTAAATTTAAAATATTGTCAAGGGTTAAATTTAAATCGATGGCTACTATATGATTTATTTATAATAATGTGTTAGTGTACCACAAATGATTATGTCCCATTTGATATTTTTTATGAAACAAAAATGTTTCGGGAACTGGTTCTTCTTAAAGGATTAAAAAAGCCATTGCTTTAAAATTTGCAATGACCGCGGGGGTTTTTGATATGTTTAATCTTTAATTGCAAAGTAAAGTTCCTTCCAGAACTTGATACCAGCACCTGTTTCCGTAAAGTATCTGCTGAAATATCAACTATATGTATACCTTACAGATGAAATAAAATTATCATACTCATTAAATAGCCTTACAATGTAAATGATTTATGTGCCGTAATATCTTTTGCTTTTATCACCTGATAACCCTCACATAGGAATCCTGTTACATTTTCACCGTTGCTCAGCTCTACCATTCCCAAGCATAATGGTGCAGATATCTGAAGCATTAGCTGCCCGAAATTCTCTATTGGCATTTCATAAATATCGACAGCAATACATTCTCCCCCTTCCGTACTCTTAACCATGCCGGGCTTCACCGGTATGGTATCTAATTCATACAGCTTATAACATGCAGCTGTTCTTGTACTCTCTAAATAAACAGCTCCAAGTTCTACTAATTGGCTCTCTAACGGATATCCCTTTTTATGCAAACCGCAAACCGCAATTTTCATGGCTTCCTTTTTTAGAAAAATCCTTGCCATACCTAATATCAGACTTTCTGAATCCGCCAGACCAAAAATCGTAACACCAAAAGGAATTTGATTACATCTGCTTTCCGTAGGAACTGCAATAGCACACAAATCAAGGAGGTTACAATGATTCGTGTATAATCCCATCTGGCTGTTAGTCTCTATCGGATTCTCCCTGACCTGTTTTCTTGTAAAGGTTCCACCGGCTGTTGGCATAACCAGAACGGCATCTTTCAGTATTTTCTTTGCCAAAGCACGGTATTCCTGTATTTCATGCATGGCTTTAAATAATTTAGCAGCTGTATACTCAGAATTTTTTCCTGAAAGGAGAATTTTTTCCGTAACCGGTAATACCTTTTCGCGGTTTTCTTCTACAAAACCACCTAATCCTTCCCATCTCTCTGCTACCCAGGGACCATCATATAAAATGGCAGCAGCTTTTTGAAATATAGTATAATCGATATATTCAATCTCTATTCCTATGTTCTTGATTCTATCTAACGCCCGATACCATTTTTGTTTATATATTTCAGCAAAAGATCCGTAAAATTTTACGCTGTCCTTTGGTAAGCAGATTTTTTGGGGAAATTTCTCTATTGGAAGCGCATACTTTCTAGACCAACAGTCATCTTCATCAAAGCCTCTGGCCAACAGATTGACTTTCTGCACATCCTCCAGGTTATTGGCAAAAACCGTTACACTATCAAGACTTGCACAAGCAGGTATGACGCCTTTAACAGACCAGGCCCCCAGGGCCGGTTTATAACCCACCAGTCCATTAAGCGCAGCCGGAACCCGGCCAGAACCGGCGGTATCAGTCCCTAAGGAAAAAGCTGCCATCCCAAGTGCTACTGCTACTGCCGAACCAGAACTCGAACCGCCACTGATTAATTCCGGCTGCAAAGCATTATGCACTTCTCCATATGGACTTCTGGTTCCTACCAGCCCTGTAGCAAATTGGTCTAAATTGGACTTACCTACTGGAATAGCACCTAATGCGATTAGCTTAGCCACAACGGTGGCGCTTTTTTCCGGTATGTATTCATAAGCTTTACATGCGGCAGTTGTTGGTACTTTTTCCAGATCAATATTATCTTTTATCGCAAATGGAATCCCCCACAGCGGATGATTACTATCCGGTACGGCAGGAAGCGCAGCTATATATTTTTCCAGCAAGCTCATGTTCGGTTCCACAATCCAGATATTGTAGTCTTTATACTGCTTTGCTCTTCTAATTATTTCTTCTGCTACCATAATTGGTGTCACTTCACCGGATTCATAGCATTTCTTTAACCAGGCAAAGGTAAACTTAGCCGGAAAATAAGTCATAATTATCACTCCTCGTATATAGTTCAAAATATTATAGGTAATTGCATAACTATATAGTTTTCTCAGTTGATTGGGCAGATTAATCTTAGTTTCATCGCTTATTGCATAATCAGGTCTTTTCTGTTTTGAACGGGTTTTTGAATCCAAACCTCTACAGTTTTTGCAATAAGCTGAATATATTGGGCTAAATCATTCACATCGCTGCTTTCAATCCCGGAGTGGGAATATCTTGCCGGAATAGCTATATCCAGTGTAGCAACACCGCGCCCCTCCGTCTGAACATAGGATGCATCCGTTAACACCCCGATTAATACACCTCTTTGAATGGGAAAGCCTAAATGGGCAGCCGCTTCAATTGCTGAATCCCTCAGGACAGGATCAGGTATTAATCCCATTAATGTACCCCTGCCATGAAAATTGTATTCGCTGACGACCGGTCCTTTTCCAAGAGCTAAATCCGCCTTTCCCAGTAAATCAGGTGTATCTGTTGCAGGATACATATCGCAGCATAAATGGGCATCCGGCTGTAAGTATCTTACGATAGGCAATATTCCTCTTAAGCTCCATTCTTCCTGGACACTTCCGGCAATCCATATCTCAGCCGGAATATCCATTTCAGCCATTAATTTCCCAGCTTGAATCATTGAAGTAAGTCCTATACGGTCATCCAATGCGTTGGAAAAAATCCGGCTTCCGTTTATAAAAAAAGTTCTTTTATAGACTACAGGGGTTCCAACTCTCACACCTGCTCCGGCTGCTTCTTCCGCACTGGTAAATCCTGCATCAATATATAAATCCTCCATGGGTACCACCACATATTTTTGATCCACTCCCGTTAAGTGATGGGAACGCGTCCCAATTAATCCCAATAAGGAGCCTTGATCCGTCATTAATTCCACGATCAGTCCCAATAGATTTTTTTCGGGTATTCCTCCATTACGTGTTATTTTAATAAAGCCATCCGGTTGAATTTTATGTACCATGAACGAAACCTCATCCATGTGTGCGGAAAGAAGAACTCTCTTTGCGCCTGGCTTACGTCCGGTTATACATCCCATGACATTTCCCAAATTATCCACTTCTACTTCCTTGCAAAGAGTCTTCATCTGTTTATAAACTTCCCTTGCCAGCCCCATTTCATTCCCACTGGGTGAAGGTATTCCGGTATATTTTTTCAGTATATCAAGTGTTTCTTTCATATCCATATCTCTCACCGCTTTCACCTCCTCATATCGATGTGCGAAACTCTTTAATCTTATTCATAAGTTCTTTCACCCGGTCGATATCTACCATGTTTTCAAATTTGCCATCGAACTTAAACGCTGTCCCTATCACTGCACCATCTGCTATAGATAACTGTTCTTTATAGTTATCCTTATTAACTCCTGTATTTGCTAAAACAACTGTATCCGGTACCGTTTCTTTTACTCTTTTTAAGGCTGCAAAATCTGTTGGTGTTCCAGCTGTCAATCCAGATACGCAAAGAGCATCCGGCCGGCCTACAAATACTGTTGACTTTGCAATTTGACATACGTCCCGGTCAACAATATATTTTGCGGACTCAGGAACAATGTTAAATAAAAGCTTTACATTTTCAGCATTTACAGCCCTTTGATGTCTTATGGTTTCACCGACATCAGTATTCCACAAGCCAAAATCACTTCCATACACACCGGTAAAGATTTCCCGTACAAATTTTGCACCGGTAGCTATCGCCAGATCAATCGATTTCTTTGCATCCCAGAGTACATTTACCCCGTATGGAATTTTAATTTCAGGCTTAAGTTCACCGATAATATTCGCCATGGCTGCAACTGTAACAGGTTTCACATCCGTAAGATACGGAAGGCTGAACTCGTTAGAAAACATAATGGCATCAACGCCGCCGTCCTGTAAGGCGTTTAAATCTTCCCTTGCCTTTTGAAGGACATAATTCATACCCTTATCTTTATCAAAATAGGGGTCACCGGGCAGTGCTTGCAAATGACACATTGCTATAACTGCTTTATCTGTTTTTGTTAATTCCATTAACCAATTCATAATTCTTCTCCTTTTTATTGCAATATTGTGATAAGATCAAGGATTTCCGAGATATTATTGATCTTATAGCAGGCTCCTTCCAGTTCTCCATCCCTGGTAAATTGACTTTTACATCCGATTGCAGGTATTTTTAATTCTTCCGCAGCTTCTATGTCGGTTTTTCTGTCACCTATCATATAAAGCTTCTCCTTTGGATACTTCTTACTATGATAGGCGATTATATCTGCCTTTTTCTTGCCTTTAACGGATTCTAAACATTGAGGATCTTCAAAATATTTTCGGATTCCCTGTGTATCCAGTATTGCATTAAGATATGGAATACCACAATTACTGGCTGTTGTCAGAATATATCCCGCTTTTCTAAATGCAGCTAATATTGATTTTACATGAGGCAGCAGGACATCACATTCCTTTAATGCTTTTACGATTTCCTCATCATAACTTCGACTGATTTCTTTTCTTTTTTCAAAAGGGAATCCAGGCATCAGAAAAGCCCACATATCTTCTTCTGACATACCAAAAGTATGGTTAATCTGCTGTTGAGTTATCTCTTTCAATTGAGGAAACGGAGCTAATAAATTTTTTATGACTTCAACGGTTTGTTGTGAGGAATCCACCAAAACCCCGTCAATATCAAAGATTAGTAATGCCATATTTATCTCCCATCCCAAATTTCTGCCAATTTATGTGATAATTCTTTTGTTGTCCCATATAATGATTTATAAATCTGATACTGATTATCATATATTTTAAAATTTTTATGATTCGGTAATATTACCTTGGACTTTCCAATGCTTATCGCTAATTCATTCATATCTTCCCTGCTAAAAAGCCCTGTACCCATTCCTGCCATTAAAGCATCACCTATCGCCGCATTTGTATTTAACATTATCTTTTGTTCTTTTTTGCATACATCACTGATTATCTGAGTCCATAAGGTATCCGTGACGCCGCCGCCTGCACCGGCCAGTTTCAACTCACCTAAGATCTTTTCGAATTCTTCCACATTATGCCTGATGCCATATGCAACGCCTTCCAGCGCAGCCCTGCTTATATCAGCCAGATTATGTTTTAGGCTTAACCCAATGATGATACCTCTTGCGTCCGGGTCAGAGACAGGTGTTCTCTCTCCGCTGAAATAGGGCAGCATTACCAGACCGTTACTCCCGGGAGGACTTGTTCTTGCCTTGTTAAAAAAGTCTTCATAGGTTACTCCTTCCGGATAGAATTCATCCATTACCCATCGAACTAATGAGCCTGCAGTAGACATCCCCCCTGCTAAAGCCCATTCCCCCTCGACCATTCCCGGAGATGGCCAGAACATTTCTGATTGCTTTACAGTCTCTTTTGTTGTAGCAATGAAAATAATAGAACTTCCGTACATAATAAACAAATTTCCATTCTGGATTGCAGCACCTGAAACAGCTTCTGAAAGGGCATCTGCAGAACCCGTTATCACTGGAATACCTACAGGAAGCCGCAAAACCCGGGCCGCTTCTTCCTTTAACCCTCCTGCCGCATCAACAGGCCATAATATTTCAGGCCAGCAAAGCGCATCTTCTTTTCCAATATAACGGTTAATCATTTCCTGATCCCAATCCATGGTATCCATACGGAAAAAAGGAGCATAACTTGGAGCAACATATTGGTCCAGTGTCCATCTGCCTGTCAGTCTGTAAATCACATATGTTGTTGCAGGAACAAACCGCCTGGCCTTTTGGAATATATCCGGCTGGTTTTCTTTAATCCACAAAATTTTAGGTCCGGCGGTTTGTGAAGACATTCTTTGTCCATATCTTTGTAAGACAACATTGTCACCCAGTTCTCTGTTAAAACGTACGATTTGTTTGCCTGCCCTCACATCAATTCCATATAAAATTGCCGGGCGCAATGGCTGATTATTTTCATCTAAAGGTAAAACACACGGAGACAGGGTACTCACACCGATTCCTTTAACATCCGTAGTTTTAAATACACCTTTACCCACTAATTCATGAATGACTTTTACCAAACCATTCCACCAGACACCTTCGGCATCCTGTTCTGCATATCCGGGTGCTGGTATACTGATCTCATGCCGGGAAGAGGTGCTTCCCAGCCATTCTCCTTTTGATGTAATGGCAGTAGCTTTTACAGAATAAGTTCCTATATCTATACCAATTAATACTTCCATACAACTCCTCCTATCCAAAAATATGCGGCACACACTAGAAGGTCATCATTCCTCCGGTAATATTAATGGCCTGGGCTGTTAAATATTTTGAGTCTTCATTTGCCAAAAACCACACAACACCTGCTACATCGTCTATGTCCCCCAGCCGTCCAAGAGGTGTACGTTCTATCCATGGTACGATGGGATCAGGTGCCCCTGCACCAATATCTGTTTGAATAATTCCGGGACATATACTGTTAACCCGAATGCCATAGGGTCCTAATTCTTTTGCCATAATCTTCGTCAGCTGAATAACGGCTCCTTTGCTTGCTGCATAAACAGATTGAAATGCCGCACCATCTTTTCCACCCATAGAACCGCTATTTATAATCACGCCCCGTTTCTCTTCCATCATCTTCCTGGCAATTGGCTGTCCGACTAAATACATTGATTTCAAGTTTACATTCATTTCCCTGTCATATTGTTCCTCTGTAACATCTACAAAGGGAACCCATTGTAATATACCTGCATTATTAAACAAAACATCTACAAAACCGATTTTTTTGAATAGATCGCCCATCACACTGTCCACCTGAGCTTTATTTGATACATCGCAGGAATAATAAGCTCCGTTACTGTTCTCAATCACTTTCCTGCATCCCTCACCGGGTTCCTTCGCCAAGTCCAGGATAACAACTCTCCATCCTTCTTTTGCAAATCTTTTTGCTGTTCCTAAACCGATTCCTCTTTCACTGTTCCCTCCAGTGATTAAAATTGTTTTCATATTATTACCTCCATTAACCTTTTACAGCACCAAATGACAGGCCTGTCAAAATGTTTTTCTGTATTAGAAGCGTGATGACCGCAACAGGGATAATTTGTATAATCTGTGTAGCCGTCATCATCTGATACTGTACCGATACATCGCTTGCATAGGTAGATAAAATAACCGGCAATGTCTGAGTTTCCGTTCCCGTTAAATTCATAGCAAAAATCAATTCATTCCAGCTAAAGATAAATACAAATGCTGCTATAATTAAAATACTGTTTGCTGCTAACGGTATAACCATTTTTCTTAATACACTAAAATAACTTAAACCATCTACCCGCGCAGCCTCTTCCACTTCAACAGGCAAACCCTCAAAAAAGACAGTCAACAACCAAACAGCAAAAGTAACATTACTCATAACATAAAGTATAATTAAACCCCATCGGTTATTCGTAAGCCCTATTTTACTAAAAAGTATGTAATATGGGAGCAGTACAGAAATAAGGGGCGTCATCCTAAGGCCGATAATCCACATTTGAATTTTCTGCGTGCTTTTTGTTTTAAACCGGGCTAAGCTGTATGCTGCCGGAATAGCCAATACAAGTACCATAATTGTCGTCATCATAGAAACAAAAAATGAGTTCATCAAAGGTTTTAAAACAGAAGTATGACTTGTGAACAGTTTGATGTAATTGTTGAAATTAGGGCTCTTTGCAAAAATATTAAGTGGAAACGCCTGTGTCTCAATATAAGTTTTAAATGAAGTAAGAATTGCCCATATAATTGGCAGGATACTTACCATACTAATTAAAAAGCAGACAATCAACAGCACACCTTTTTTACGTGTTCTATTCATCTTACTCATCCTCCTTTAGCATTATTTTTGCAAATAATTGACTTATGATTGTACTAATAACTACAATTACAATGGACATTGCAGCCGCCTTACCATTTGAAAAGTATTTAAACGACTCCCGATAAATTGCATATCCGCTTACAATGGTACTTGTTCCCGGACCGCCGTTAGTTGTTGCCAGGATTAATTCAAACGTTTGGACAATCTGAACCAAAGATAAAATTACTGCGATCCCGATTACCTTTTTAACGAGTGGTAAATCAATACTGATGACCTTCCGCAATAATCCGGCCCCGTCAACATCCGCACTTTCATATATTTCAGGTCCGATGGATAAAAGACCTGCCAAAATCAGCATAGCCGTATACGGCGTCCATTGCCATAAATAAATACCTATAATACAAGGAAACGCAGTAACGGAATTGGAAAGCCATTCCTGCAGCGGCAGATGCAGGGAATGGAACAGGAAATTTACAGCACCAACCCCAGGGTTTAAAAGATAGTTCCAGAACAAACCGACTGATAAGGGGGTTATCATCAATGGAAATAAATATATGGTACGTAAAATTCCAATTCCCTTTACCTTAAGTAAGGTCGCACTCATAAAAATCTTTGCAATGATATAGCCAAGGATAAACTGGATTGGTAATGCTGCAACGCAGAAAATCATTGTTTTAGCTAATGCACTTGGAAATAGGGATTCCCCCGTAAATATTTGTATGTAGTTGCTTATACCCACGAATTTTTCTTCTGCCATATTGTTGACCTGTAAATCCGTAAAACTTATCCACAGAAGATAGACACCCGGAAAAACTGATATAATAATTAAAAATATCATCATCGGCATAAGCATCGTAATTCTAGTAAAATTATTTGCACCTTTTAATGATTTTGCTGCGTGCATAGCCATTACCTTACCTCCTTCATCAGACCTTATGTCCTGTCTTACTTCTCAGCAGGAAAAATTATTCTTTAACGTTATAACCCGCCGCTTCTAATATCTTGGTAACTTCACTGTTAGCAGTATTCATTGCATCCCCTAATTCCATGGAACCATCCAGATATTTTCCTATATAAGAGCCCACTGTATCCATGATTTCAAATGATTCCGGTATTTGGGGCCTAAATGCCACAAAAGCTGTATCAACAATTTGCTGCATAGTCATATAGTAAGGATATTCAGCCGCTAATGCTTCGTCATTAATCAAGGAATATCTGGCAGGAAGGCCACCTGTTGTTGCAAATTTATAAGATGTCTGCGGTGTGGTAAACCAAGCTAAAAAGTCTTTCGCAAGGTCTTGATTCTTTGAAAACTTACTCACTCCAAGCGAATATCCGCCGATTGGCGTATGCTGCTCTATACCTTCTGCCATAACAGTTGGCGCAGTTGCATAAGAATCTGTAATTAACGATTGTTCAGGGTCATCTAACGGCGTAATATCCGTAATCCATGGAATCATAATAGCTGCCTTCCCAGATGCAAAGGATGAGAAACGTTCATTCCATGCCATGTTAAGCGCACCATCTCCTTCATACTGAAGCATATCTTTAAAAAATTTTACAACTTCCAAAGACTCTTTTGAATTAATTAATGGCGTCATATCAGCATAATAATCCTCAGATCCAGGGTAAACACTTTCAAAAGGCTTTCCGCCCATATTGTAAATGTATTCAAAATAAGCTTGTCCTACACAGGTACCTGATTGATTATTAAGTGCAATACCTGCAACAGAATCTGTTGTTAGTACTGCTGCCGCCGATTTTAATTCATCAAAGTCAGTAGGTACTTCAACTCCTGCTTCCTTGAACATCTTTGTATTGTAGGTCAGCATAATATAATAAGGTGCAAAAGGAACCCCCAGTACCTGATCATTCCATGCGGATGCTTCCCGTGCTGCTGAGAAAAAATCTTCATAATCCATCATCGCCGCATTTTTATTAATAAAATCGTCTATCGGTAGCAGATAATCCCCTAGGGCACCGATCCAGGGAATATCATAAACAAACAAATCTGCTTCATCGGAAGACTGACTTCCGATCAAGGTTTCTTTAGAATAAGCTGCATCATACCCTAATGTAGAAAAATTAATGGTTGCACCTGTTAGATCTTCAAATTCGGTAGCAACTTCCATCATAGATTCAACCCATGGATCCGAAACAGAAACCACATTTAAAGTTTCTCCTTCATATTTCTCCTTCAATGTTTCTGCATAAGCACTATAAGCTTCCGCTTGTTCTGGGCTAGTGGAAAATTCGTTAGGTACAGTTGTTTCTGATGTAGAATCAGATCCGGTTTCAGATGTTGCAGTTGATGTAGGCTCGGAAACAGTTTCTTCATTCTCCGCCGTTTTATTGCCTTTACATGCAGTAAATGACATGATTACCATGATGCCAATTAATAATACCGATAATACTTTTTTCTTCATAAATATCTCCTTTCAATTTTTGACAGCTTAGATCATAGCATGGTTTCGTAATAAATTATTTGACAGTTTATAAAATTATAAACAATCTAATCAGCTTACCTTTACAGTTTTTCTTTCGCGAAAGAGGCATAACCTGCACTTTTACTGTATTTAATCATAAACGTTAATTTCAGAAACTCCATAATAAGTTACAAAAAAAGATGCATTTCAAGTATATTTATTTCGCCCTTGAAATTGCATCTTTTTATATTTGTTGTTTCCTAAATCAACTTATGATCATATTATAACCACCTCAAAGTGAAAAGTCAAGATTTTTTATGATTTATTATGATTTTTTTATTTTTTTTATGATTTGTATTGATCGCGCATATTAAAATTACCTTATTTTTTTAATTTACATGCTTCTATTAATACCTATAATTGAAATTTTTACCACTATGATTGAAACATTGTTATTAATGTGCTAAAATAATCACATATGGCCACGTTTATACATATATAACCATATTCATACAGAAAGGACTGATAACGTATGTTTCAAATCGAACGCCAGCAGTTGTTAATTGAATATATTGACAAAAATAAAAAAGCCAGTATCGAAGATCTCAGCGAAGCTTTTAATGTTTCTAAAGTCACAATACGCCGGGATTTAATCATGCTGGCTGAAAAAAAGCTAATCCTTAAAACCCATGGCGGTGCAATGTCCATCGGCAGTGCCATGAGCCATGAAATCCCTTATGCCCAAAAAGTCGACCTCCACAGCAGCGCAAAGGAAAGAATCGGTCTTGTTGCTGCTTCCTTAATCAGAGATCACGATATTGTAATTATCGATACCGGCTCTACTACTTATGAAGTTGCCAATCATATAACACAAGAGAATGTTACTGTACTAACTAATGATTTAAGGATAGCCATGAATATTGCCGAAAAAGGCCGCTCACACCTCCTGGTTGCAGGAGGTATCCTTAACAACGGTGTCTTTACATTGGTCGGCGAAAATACCGCTAATTTTTTTAAAGGTTTTCGGGCTAACAAGACTTATCTTGGTTGTGATGCCTTTACTATTGAATATGGCATTACCAATCGGACAATAGAAGAAGTATCAGTAAAACGTGAAATGATCCGTTCCAGTGAGGAAGTGATTCTGGTTACAGACTATAGTAAATTTGGAAAACAGGTATTTTGCCATTTATGTGAAATGTCTGAAATAAATCAAATCATCATCGATAAAATGGACGAACCTTCAAAAACTAAGCTGGAGTCCCTCGGAATCAAAATCACCATTACGGGTTCCAAAACATAATCCAGCCGAAAGCAGGCCTTATTTACCGGACCGGGCATAACCCATTATTACAATCCCCCTCTATAAGGTCCTGCGTTTGGTCCACATCAAACTGTGACAATAAATCATAGTTGATTGGCTTAATCCTGCTTAGCCTTCTTTCATAATCTTCTTTGGTGGTACGCTCAAAAGGGAGCAGTGGATAGGTTTCTTCATATAAGGGCAGGAAAGTAATACCTACCACGTAATCAAAATTATGATACAGCCATTCTGCAACATCATCCCATTCATTATCCTTTACATGTACTGTAATAGAAGTATTGTGATCCGTCCAGTTTATCATGGACATTTTATACAATTCAAGCTGTTCTATTGCTCCCACATCATACTTCGTTTTTCCTTCCGGTGCTTTAACCGGAAATTCAATAACTTTAATAGTGCAATTTTCATCGGTCTGGCCTACTTCATTATAAATTGGATAGCAATCTTGTTTTTCTATCATTTTAAACAAAGGATCCGAAATAGCAATACGGATTCTTCTGAGGTAATAATTGGAGTGGGCATAATGAATACCGCTGCTGATACAGGGCAGGGTTGATAAGGTCCCCTCGGGTTTTATTGTCGTCATAAGTTCCGGTACTGAAATATTAAGTTCATTGCAATACCGTATTCCTTCTGCATGAACCACTTCCCTTAAATGTCTAAAAAGTATACCCAGTTCTGCATAACTCATATTAGTCTTATTGACCATATCCATGATACCGGTTAAGGATATACCCACGATCCTGTCTTCCTTCATAATCTGATTCCAATCCGGCAGTTCTACGTCAACTAACGTCATCCGGATGGCAACTCTTGTTGAAAGCTTAAGGACTTCCTCCAACCTCCCGATGTCCAGTTTGTCTCTTTCATTTACGAAAGAAAGTACGTTATTAGTGGATAAATTGCAGCATTGCTTTGGCCTTAAAAGGATTTCTCCGCACGGATTCAGTCCTTCAAAGGTACCTTTTCTGCGTATAGCTTCTGCTTCATTGATAAACCCCGGCTCTCCGTTTATGCGGATGGAATAAAGCATTTCCTTAATCCTTTCTAAAGAAGGTTTCGTGGCGTACAGTACCGAATTATTGCTCATTTTCCGATGGGATATTTTCTGATCTTCCTTCCAGTTTCCCTCATTAATTGTATATATATTTTTTTTCGCATTAATAACTGCTTCGTCCCCTTCATCACAGATAATCATCATTGCACTGCGCCGGACTCCGCCGGATACCACATTTTCACTGATTATAGTTGCTATATCAAGAATATCGACAGACTGCAGCTTTCCGCTTTCATTATTATTAATTACCCTGGTTATCTTTTCAAACATTCTTTTTAGAGACTGATGTCCCGAGGCCCTTCCGCCGAACCTGCGCAGCCTCTCGCCCTCCGGCCTTACATAGCTGTAATCAAAAGCTATTTTATCTATATCTGTATATCCCTTATCTGTAATTAATCTAAAATACAACTCCAAGGCAGCACACCAGCCCTCTTTGCTGTCGCCCACCTTAACCAGTGCGGTTTTATTCTTTTCATCTATGCTTAAATCCGTATCTTCCATTAGTTCTTTAGGGGTTCGTCTACGTATACTACCGTCATATCTCCCCTCCAGTTCAACTCTTCTGACTTTAGGTATCTGATCGATTAATTTGCGGTCAATCCGTACGCCTACACCGCAGCCTAACATAAGCAGATAAAATACATCTACAAAATCATGGGGTTTTTCAATCATGGTAAAGCAGCAATTGTAATTTGATAAAGGATATTTCTTTACGATTTCGGTTCCCCCCATATATAAGGTCCTTCCGGAGGTGAATGTCCTTAAATTAAAAAGGTTGTCAAATAACAGTTCTGCTTCCTTTTCCTCTTCCCCCATGTCTTTCAGAATACCCTGCTTTTTCTTATAATCCAAACCTAACCAGATATTGTATTCTGTCGTCCGAAGAACAGTTTCAAACCAGTTTTCCCTTCTTTTCTTATCCTCTAAATACCTGGAATATGTCCTGAGATATACAAATTCCCCGATTGGGCTCAATGGTGTGTTTTGATTTTTATATTTGTTTAAAAATTGTTCTGATAATATGCCTGCCATACTTATTCCTCCGATTCAATCCAAAAAATACTTCCTACCCTATTATGAATATATATAATGTAAAATACTCTTGTTTTTACAGCCCCATACGGAAGTTAACTTAACACATGGTATATGCAGGTCGCAATGCCCAAGCACTATATATTGTATGTTTCATTATATTCCAACACTATATATATGTCAACAAATACAAAATGTATCTTTTTTTATCCTATTCTTTTATTTCGTTAAAATATTTTTTGAATTCGGTTAATATTTATAAAATTTGATAAAAAAGGCCTGCCTAAACCGAAAGTTAATACTTTCAATTAAGGACAGACCCTTTCATATAATCCTATTTGTACAAATATTATCACTAGTACTACCTTGCATAAATAACACTTAATTCAGCACCTGCTATTTACACCAGTGCTGTGTTGTCATCAATCGGCGTAGGAACCGCTACGCCTCATTCCTCCGCCTTGCCCTGGCTCAAATATCA